>NZ_JBIVHS010000006.1:0-471489 GCF_044749365.1 Kitasatospora sp. NPDC089509
CCCCTCCCCCCCTTTTTGTAATTCTTTGTTTTTTTTTTTGGGGGGGCCCCTCCCTCCCCGGGGGGGGCCCCCCCCCCCCCCGCGGGGCGCGGGGGGGGGGGGGCGGGCGGGCCCCCCCCCCCACCACGGTCCCGGCCTCGACGGCCGGGCGTCCGGAGGGAGGCCCCTCAGCCTCCGGGGAGCGCCCCCCGGGTTCGAGGGGAGACCCCTCAGACCGCCGGGAAGATCTCGGCGTCGGGCTTGAGCAGCTGGCCCGGCTGCGGCGCGGTGCCGTCCACCAGGTAGCGGGTGACCAGTGTGTTCAGCGCCTTGCTGCGACCGACGGCGCAGTGCTCGATCGAGTCGACGCTGACCAGCACCGCGTTGCCCAGCTCCTGCTGCATCCGCTGGGCGAACTTGTACTGGGTGGCCGGGTCGTAGAGGTTGCCGATGACCATCACGGTGTTGGAGGTCTTCTTGTTCCAGGGGCCGCTGAAGCGCTCGGCGTCCCGGGCCGGGGCCGGCCAGCTGGCGCACGCCGGGGCGTCGAAGGCCTGGTAGCGGCCGAAGGTCGGCGCCTCCTTCTCCCACGCCTTGGCGACGTTGGCGAAGACCCGGTCGTTCGACGGGTACGGCTTGTCCTGGCAGTTGACGCCCATGTAGGAGTCGTCGGCGGTGTACTCGGAGTCGACCGGGGCCTCACGCAGCGCCCGCGGGAGGTTCACCGTGAGCTGGTTGGCCTCGTCCTCCGGGACGGTGGCCGCCGGGGCCATCAGCGCGGCCGCGGCCGGCTTGTGCAGCACCTGGTAGGTGGCCTGCAGCGACTTCGCCAGCGGAGCCAGCTTGGCCTGCGAGTACAGGGCGCCGGCCACCTCGCTGGTGAAGCTGCTCAGCGTCACCTTGGAGCCGTTCGCCAGCGTGATCGGGCTGGTCCGCAGGTGGTCGCGGAGCTCGTCGAACTTGGCGCGGGTGTCGCCCTCGCCGAAGGCGCAGCGCGGGGCACCGGCGGTCTGGCAGCGCTTCAGGAACTCGTCCAGGGCCAGCTCGAAGCCGCCCGCCCGCTGGCGGTCGTACTCCAGGCCGTTGTGCAGGCGCAGGTTGGGGTCGACGTTGCCGTCGACGATGATCGCGCGCACCTTGTTCGGGTACATCGCGGCGTACGTCGAGCCGATCAGGGTGCCGTAGGAGAACCCGGCGAAGCTCAGCTGGGAGTCACCGACGGCGCGGCGCATCCGGTCCAGGTCCCGCACCACGTTGATGGTCGACATGTGCTCGATCAGCGGGCCGGCGTTCTTGCTGCAGGCGTCGGTGTAGTCCTGGTCGGCGTCCAGGGTCTCGTTGACCTCGGCCCTGGTGACGGGCACGCCCACCATGCGGTTGTTGACCGCGTCGGCCTCTTCCTGGGTCTTGAAGCACTTGAGCGGGTTGCTCCGGGCCACGCCCCGCGGGTCGAAGCCGACCAGGTCGAACTTGGACTGCACCTCGGCGCCGAAGCGGGTGGTGGTCGCCCACAGGTAGCCGCTGCCGCCGGGGCCGCCGGGGTTGAGGAACAGCGAACCGATCCGCTTCGACGGGTCGCTCGCCCGCCGCCGCATCATGGCGATGCCGACCTTCTCACCGGACGGGTTGTCGTAGTCCAGCGGAACGGGGTAGACGGCACAGTCGTAGCCACCGGGGTTCGGCTTGGTCGGGTCGGGGTTGCAGGGCTTCCAGTCGACGGGGTCGACCTTCGCCTCGGCGGCCGCCGCACCCGGGGCCTGGTCGAACGGCGCGGCCGACGCGGCCACAGCGGTTCCGGTGACAAGGGCGAGCGCGCAGGTGACCGCTCCGGCCAACGTGGATATGCGGGACAAGGAACCTCCTCCGTATTTGAAAGGGCGGCCCCAGCCTGTCAGCCGGAGATCTCCGTGTGAAGACCTTGTGGCGGCGTAAATTATTCGATCGTCATGTCGCGTATGGTCGAAACATTCTGTGAATGAACAGACTTGACGGTTGATTGACCTGATGCTGGTTCAACCACTTCGAACCGAGGCCGGAGACCGACGGCCGGCGACACCCGGCCGGGCCGTCGGCTTCCGGCGCCACCCACACCCCGGGGTCGACCGCTAATCGGCGGCCGACTGCGACAGGCCGTCCTCGGCCACGCCCGGCGGAGCACCTCGCCGAGCCGCAGCGCCATCAGGCCCACCCCTCGCGGCTGCGGACCGTCCCGGTTCCTGCCATGATGCGCGATGGCACCACAACGAATCTGGAAGCGGGGCAAGTTGACTGAGATTCAGATACGGCTCGCCGGTCGCGACGCGATCGGCGAGACCGCCGCCCTGTGGGAGTGGCTACGCGAGGAGGACGAGTTCCGGGGGCGGGTCAGGGCGGTGACTCGGCCACCCGGAGCGGGCGAACTCGGCGGCGCCGTGGAAGTCCTGCAAGTGGCGCTGGGGACGACCGGCGCCGCGGGGGTGCTGGCCCGGTCGCTCACGGTGTGGCTGAGGACCCGTCGCTCGGACGTGAAGATCACCGTGAGCCGATCACCCGGGGGCGACACGACCACGGTCGAAGTGACCCACCTCGACCCGGGGAAGGTGGAGGAGGTCCTCCGCGCGGCACTCGACGGGACACCCGACCACGGGACGGACCTGGACACGACCGAAGCAGCCGACGCCGACGCGGACGGAACCGACACAGGCCGAACCGACACAGGCCGAACCGACGCAGGCGGAACCGACGCGGCGGGCTCCGACGGGGACAGAAGCGACGACGATGCCTGACCTGCCAGGCCTACCAGCCGGTCTGACCTCCAGGGCCATCCTGATCGGCACCACCACCTACCGCGACCCCGAATTCACCGAGCTGCCCGCCGTGGCCAGGAGCCTCGACCGGATGAGGGCCATCCTCACCGACGAGAGGCTGTGCGGCTGGTCCGACGACGAAGTGACGGTGATCCAGGACCCGGAGAACATCCAGGAACTCGCCCCGCGCCTCCGCCGGCTGATCGAGAACACCGACGGCGCCCTGCTGCTGTACTACGCGGGACACGGTCTGGTCCGGCCGAACGCCCAGCTGTGCCTGACGCTCACCGACACCAACCCGGCCGAACCCGACGTCAGCAGCCTGACGTTCGAGAAGGTCCGTGACAACCTGCTCGGTTGCCCCGCCCGCGTCCGGATCCTCATCCTGGACTGCTGCCACGCCGGCCGCGCCACCCGTTCGCTCTCCGGTCCCGGCAGCGCGGGCATCGGCGCCCTCGGTGACACCCACCTCGACATCGAGGGCACCTACACCCTGGCCGCCGCCGAAGGCACGGCCGACGTCGTACCACTGCCCGAACAGAACACCACCCCGACCTCCTTCACCCGGCACCTCGCCGAACTCGTCGAGGAGGGCGTCCTCGGCGGCCCCGAACTGCTCAGTCTCGGCTTCCTGTTCCCCCACCTGAAGTCCCGGCTGGCCCGGCACAACCTGCCGCTGCCCACCCAGGGCAACACCAAGTCCTCCTACCTGCTCCCCTTCACCAGGAACGCCGCCTGGGAGGCCGCCGCCCGGGCCCTCGACGAGTACCGCTCGACCATGGCGGAGATCCTCGCCCGCAACGAACGCCGGCAACTCGACCTGGACCTGCTCGCCGACGCCCTCTCCCTCTCCTCCGACGCGGCCCACGCCTACCTCAGCGGCCACTGGGTCGCCTCGGAGGAGATCCTGCGGGACTACTTCGCCGTCCTCGACGCCCACGACTGCGCCCCGCACCAGCAGACCAAGGACCGACTCGCCGAACTCCGCGCCATCGCCGAGGACTCGACCGCGAACGACCCCCGCGAGGTGCCCGCGCTGCTGGAGCGCAACCGCGCCCAGGCCCGCGAGATCAGGCAACTGCGCGGTGCCCTGGCCCGTGAACGCTCCCACACCGCCGAAGTGGTGACCGCGCGAGAGGAGGCGGACCGGGCTCAGGAGGCCGCGGCCCTCGCCAGGGCCGCGGCCGACGAGGAGGCGGAACAGCGGTCGCGGCTCGCCGCCGAGGAACTGAAACGGCTGCGCAAAAAGGTCGACGCCCAGCGCCGACAGCTCGTCCACGCCTCCCGGTACACGCGGGACGCGGAAACCGAACTGACCGCGCTCCGGCGCGAAGCCGAGCGGGTCGAACGCGAACTCCGGGTGCTGCGCCGACAGGTGGCCGCGATGATGAACGATCCCGGGGTGCCGCCGCAGAGCGTCTCCGCGGATACCGCAGACACCACGGATTCCGCGACCACCGGGCGCGTACCGGCGCCCGTGCCGGAACCGGTGCCCGTCGGGGCCGGGGCGGCCACCGAGGAGGAGGCTGCCCCGGGGCCGACTCCACCGAGTCGGCCCCGGTCGGCCGGACCGCCTCCCCCGCACGCCACCACCACCGCGCGCCGGTCCTGGCGCCACCGCTTGGCGCGTTCCCGGTCCCGGCGGTCCCGCACGACGTGCGCCCCCGGCCGCCGGTCGGGCAGATCCTCGGAGTGGAGCAGACCCGCCCAGGTCGTGATCGTCCTCATCGGCCTGGTCGTCGTGGGGAGCGGGGTCTTCTGGGGCTACCTCCTGCGGGCCGAGGCCGTCGGCGACCTGAGCGCCAAACCGTGCGCCTCCGCAGCCACCGGCACCGGCACCGGCGACTGCATCGCGCCGGAGACCGGCCGGGTCACGCACAAGGAGCACACCACGTCCAACGACAGCGACACCTGGACGCTGACGGTCGCCCGCGAGACGGCGGGCAACGGCGACTACGACGTCGGCCACGCGCTCTACGACTCGGTCGAGACCGGCAGCACCGTGGACCTCAAGGTCTGGAAGGGGGAGGTGATCCGGGTCGAGCACGCCGGTCACTCCGACCGGGTCAGGGAAAGCATCAACTGGCGCCAGTTCCTGGCGTTCCTGCTGGTCGCGACGGGAATCGTGCTCACGGTCGCGGTCCTGAAGCGCGCAGAGTTCGGGGAAACGGCGTTCGTGGTCGTGTGGTTCTCGGTGTGGGAGGTCGGACCGGGCATGCTCTTCATGAACGGCACATCCTGGTGGACCCTCCTCGGGTTGCTGTGGGCCGCCTTCGGCATCGCCGGTCTGGTCATGATCGGCGAGTAGTGCCCGACAGCCCCGTCGCTACCGGGCGCCGGTCGCACCGCGCAGGGCTGCCGCCACCAGCCCCTGGAGCTCATCGGTCCCGGTCGCGCCCCCGCCCACCAGACGGTCGAAGACCAGTCCGTCGATGCAGGCCAGCAAGGTGGTGGTCCGCCCGTCCGGGTCGGCGACACCCCGATCGGCGAGGAAGGCCCGCACCACGGCGCGGGCCGCGTTCTCGCGCGGCACCAGGATCTCCCGCAGCTCGGGGTCACGCACGCTCTCCACCGCGCAGGCGTACCGCGCGAGCGAGCGCCGCCGCCCCTCACCGGTCAGCCGCTGCTCCATCAACTCCCTGATGCCCTCGACCAGTTCCTCCGCCGAACCGATCGCCACCCGCTCCCCCATGCCCTGCAGCTCGGCCTGGTCCAGCTCGACCAGGCGCCGCACCAGCGCGGTCAGCAGCGCCTGCCGGGTCCGCAGATAGGCCGAGGTGGTGCCGACGGACAGCCCGGCCGCCGCGTCCACCGCCCGGTGGGTCAGCCCTCGCACCCCCGCGTCCGCCAGCACGCCGATCGCCGCGTCCGCCAGCACGGTCCGCCGCTCCGACCTCCCCGCACCGCCCGTGCCACCCGTGCCGCTCTGCTCCTGATCTCGCCGCATCCCCCCTTTCTACCGGGCCACGGCCCCGCCCCGCGCACCCGACCACCCGAAGCCGCCCAGGGCCGCAGCGGGGCCACAACGGGGCCGAGCCCCCACCCCACCCCCTCCGGCGAGCCCGTAGTACATTCCTTCTACATCTGTAGAAAACAGCGCGGCAACACGGAAAGGACCGGGCATGGGCAGCAACAGCGCGGTGGTGGTCGGGGGCGGCATCGGCGGGTTGGCGACCGCGATCGGGCTCCGGCTGGCGGGGTGGGACGTGACCGTGATCGAGCGGGCGGCCGTCCTGGACGACGCCGGGGCCGGGATCTCGCTGCACGCCAACGGGATGCGCTCGCTCGGGATCCTGGGGGTGGGCGAGGCCGTCGAGGCGGCCTCCCGGCGGCAGTACACCGGCGGGACCTCCACCCCGGACGGCCGCCGGCTCGCCGTGATGGACGGCAGGGCGTTGGAGCGGGAGCTGGGCGCCCCGATCGTCGGCATCCCCCGGGCTGACCTGCACCGCATCCTGCGCGAGGCGCTGCCCGCCGAGTGCCTGGTGATCGGCGCCGAGGCGACCGGGGTCGACACCTCCGACCCGACCCGGGTCCGGGTGCGCCACGGCGACACCACCGTCGAGGCCGAGTTGCTGGTGGCGGCCGACGGCATCAACAGCCGGATCCGTCGCCAGCTCTTCCCCGCCCACCCCGGGCCGGTGTACAGCGGGTCGACGGTGCTGCGGGCGATCACCGAGCGCCCGGTCGACGGACTGGCCGCCGACTTCGAGCTGACCTGGGGCCACGGCGCCGAGTTCGGCCACATCGCCTTCCCGGACGGCCGGGCCGAGTGGCACGCCGTACTGAACGCCCCCGCCGGGGTGCGTTACCGGGACGCGTTGACCGAGGTCCGCCGCCGCTTCGCGCGCTGGCACGACCCGATCCCCGCGCTCCTGGCGGCGACCAGCCCGGAGGCGGTGCTGCACCACGACGTCAACGAGCTGGTCACCCCGCTGCCCTCGTACGTCTCGTGTCGGGTCGCCCTGCTCGGCGACGCGGCGCACGCCATGACGCCCCACCTCGGCCAGGGCGCCTGCCAGGCCCTGGAGGACGCGGTGACCCTGGCGGCGGCGGTCGCCGGCAGCGGGACGGTCGAGGGCGCGCTCGCCCGCTACGACGCGGCCCGCCGCCCGCGCAGCCAGACCGTGGCCCGCGACGCCCGCCGGGCCGGCCGGATGGGTCAGCAGCTCGCCAACCCGCTGGCGGTCGGTCTGCGCAACGCCGCGATCCGGCTCACCCCGCCGGGCGCGATGGTCCGGACCGTCCTGAAGCACGCCGACTGGACGCCACCCCGGATCGCCCCGCGCGCCGCCTAGGACCCCTGCCTCTCGCCCCCACCCCGCTCTCCTGCCCCTGCGGCACGTTCCTCCGCTTCGACTTGACGACCCATCTGATTAGGCGCCATATTACTTCCATGACGCAGCGCCCCGAGGTCGATCCGGCCGCCCCCACCCTCGATCAGGCCCGCCGCCAGATCGCCCGCTACGGCCTCACGGCCGATCCGCAGGCGATCCTGGTCGCGGCCCGACTGATGACGGCGGGCGCCCGACTCGGCCAGGCCGGGGAGGTGCACTTCGGCCGCTTCGGCCTCTCCACCGGCCGCTACCGCCTGCTGGCCGACCTGGAGGACCACGGCGGCGAGAAGTCGCCCTCCCAGCTCGCGGCCACCCTCGGGGTCTCCCGGGCGACGGTGACCGGCCTGGTGGACGGGCTGGAGCGGGAGGGCCTGGTGGCCCGGCGGCCGTCCACCGAGGACGGCCGGGGCAACGTGGTGGTCCTCACCGCACGCGGCGCCGACAGGTTGCGCGAGCTCGCCCCCGAGCACTTCGCCCGGATGCAGTCGCTGGTCGGCGGCCTCACCGTCGAGGAGCGCAGCACCTTCCTGGACCTGCTGGCCCGGGTCGTCGCGGGCATCGACGCCCTCACCGCAGACTGATCCCCACTCCGACGGCGGGCCGCCGAGCAGCGGCCCGCCCCCTTCACGGCCCAATAGTTAGCCACCTAAGCACAAATGCTTAGCCAGCTAAGCACACTCCATCGAGGAGCACCCATGAGCAAGAAGGCCCCCGGCGCACCCCCTCCCTTCGTCCTCTGGCGGGAGGTCCTGACCTCGTACGCGATGCCCGCCGTCAGCGCCGGCCTCGGCGGCGCGATCACCCGGCAGCCGCAGCTGGTCGCCGCCGCCTTCACCACCATCGGCGGCACCTCCGCCCTCGTGGCCGCCGCGCTCGGCGCCACGCTCCGCCGCCGGGCCGCCCGCGCCAGGTCACCCCGCAGGTCCCGCGAGCCCCGCACGCCCCGCACGCCGAAACCCCTCGCAGCCGCCGCCTGCGGCCTGCTCGCCGCGGCACTCGGCCTCGCCGTCGGCCTGGCCGCCGCGCGCTGGCTCCCGCACCTGCCGCCACTCGCCGACAGCCCCTGGCCGCACCGACTGCCGGTCGACCTGCCGGTCTCCTCGGCGATCGCCGCCACCATCACCACCTGGCGCTGGCGCTCCACCCGCCCCACCCGCTCCGCTCACACACCGCACCACCGACTCCCCGCCGCTCCCGCACCTCACCCCGCCACACCCCACCCCGAAAGCGTCCGCACACCCCACCCCAAAAGGCAGACCTCATGATCGTCATCATGGGCGCCGGTGGCGCCACCGGCGGCGCCACCCTGCGCAGCCTCGCCGCCCTCGGCGCGCCGACCCGCGCCCTCAGCCGCGACCCCGACCGGCTGGCCGCCGCGCTCGACGACCGCACCCGCGCCCGGACCACCACCGTCGCCGCCGACGCCGCCGACCCGGAGTCCCTGCACCGGGCCTTCCGGGGCGCCCACCAGCTGTTCCTCACCATGGCCAACGGCCCGCGCCAGGTGCAGCACGAGCTGAACGCGATCGAGGCGGCCGTCGCCTGCGGGGTGGAGCACATCGTCAAGGTGTCCGCGCCCGCCGCCGAGCCGGACTCCCCCGTCGCCGTCTCGCGCGGCCACCACCTGATCGAGGAGCGCCTGCGCTCGCTGCGGATCACCACCACGGTGCTGCGCCCGTACGCCTTCATGCAGAAGCTGCTGCTCCTGGCCCCCGGCATCGCCGCCGCCGGCGTGGTGCAGGGCGCGATGGGGCAGGCCCGGTGCAACTACGTGGACGTCCGGGACATCGGCGAGGCCGCGGCGGAGGTCCTCACCCGCCCGGAGCTGGCCGGCGGCGACCACCCACTGACCGGCGGGCGGGCGTACAGCTACTCCGAGCTCACCGCACTGCTGGGCGAGCTGCTCGGCCGGCCGGTCCGCTACCTCGACCTGACCCCGTCCGAGCTGCACTCCCACCTGGTCACCCGGGCCGGGATGCCGGACTGGCTGGCCACCCACGTGGTGGAGATCCAGCAGCTCGCGGTGGTCCGCAAGGAGGCGCCGGACGACTCCTTCGTTCGCCTGATCGGACGCTCCCCCCGTACGCTGGAAGACTTCCTCGGCGAACACCTGCACCACTTCCGCTGAGGACTCCGTCGGCGTGGCGGGCCGACGGATGGCCGAAACGCCGGGCCCGCCACCCGAAGGGAGCAGCATTCGCTGTGGCATGGATCACTATCGGAAAATCGACCTGACGATCCGTCAATTCGACTGACGATGCGTCACATCGAGGCCACAGTGCCTCAGTTATTGCCTGACACATCGTCAGATTCGGCCAGTTCCGGCCCAGTTGGGCCGAGTTCCGGCTCCTGCCGGACTCCGGCCCCGGGTCTACCATCGGTCGGGTTGTCCGCTCCGGCCCCGGAGTGGGGGCGCCCGGTCCGGCGGTGCCCCCACCGCCCCTGGGGGCCGGGCATCAGGAGGAACGGGGCGAGGACGAGGAGCGCACGGCCGTCATGACCACTGAACCGATCCACTCGGAGCAGGACACCGAGCCGCCCCACACCGCACCGCGCACGGAACCGCGCGCCCTGTTCCCGGGCCGCCCGGCCGCCGCCCCGCGCACCCTGGTCGACGTGCTGGACGCCACCGTGCGCACCCACCCCGACGAGCCGGCCCTGGACGACGGCACCACCGTGCTCAGCTACCGCGCCCTGGCCGCCGAGGTCGAGCAGCTGCGCCGCCGGCTGGCCGCCGCCGGGATCGGCCCGGGCGACCGGGTCGGCGTCCGGGTCCCCTCCGGCACCAACGACCTCTACGTCTCGATCCTGGCCGTGCTCGCCGCCGGCGCCGCCTACGTCCCGGTGGACGCCGAGGATCCGGACGAGCGCGCCCAGCTGGTCTTCAGCGAAGCCGCCGTGGCCGCCGTGCTCGGCGCCGAGCGCATCCTGAGCGCCACCCCCGAACGCACCGCCGAGCCCGCCCTGGGCGCCACCGCCCCGGAGCGCCGCCCCACCCCCGCCGACGACGCCTGGATCATCTTCACCTCCGGCTCGACCGGCAAGCCCAAGGGCGTCGCCGTCAGCCACCGCAACGCCGCCGCCTTCGTCGACGCCGAGGCCGCGCTCTTCCTCCAGGAGGAGCCGATCGGCCCCGGCGACCGGGTGATGGCCGGCCTGTCGGTCGCCTTCGACGCCTCCTGCGAGGAGATGTGGCTGGCCTGGCGGCACGGCGCCTGCCTGGTGCCGGTCCCCCGCTCCCAGGTGCGCAGCGGCGCCGACCTCGGCCCCTGGCTGGCCGAGCAGGAGATCACCGTGGTCTCCACCGTGCCGACCCTGGCCGCGCTGTGGCCGGCCGAGGCGCTCAACGAGGTCCGGCTGCTGATCTTCGGCGGCGAGGCCTGCCCGCCCGAGCTGGTGCAGCGCCTGGTCACCGAGGGCCGCGAGGTGTGGAACACCTACGGCCCGACCGAGGCCACCGTGGTCGCCTGCGCCGCGCTGCTCACCGGCGACGGCCCGGTCCGGATCGGCCTGCCGCTGGACGGCTGGGACCTCGTCGTGGTGGACGAGGCCGGGCAGCCGGTCGCCCCCGGCGGCACCGGCCAGCTGGTGATCGGCGGCGTCGGCCTGGCCCGCTACCTCGACCCGGAGAAGGACGCCGAGAAGTACGCCCCGCTGCCCTCGATGGGCTGGGAGCGCGCCTACCGCAGCGGCGACCTGGTCCAGGCCGACCCGGCCGGCCTGCTGTTCCTCGGCCGCACCGACGAGCAGATCAAGCTCGGCGGGCGCCGGATCGAGCTCGGCGAGGTGGACGCCGCCCTCCAGGCGCTGCCCGGCGTGGCGGGCGCGGCCGCGGCCGTCCGGACCGCGCGCGGCGGCAACCAGCTGCTGGTCGGCTACCTGGTGGTGCAGGACGGCTTCGACCGCGAGCAGGCCGTGGAACGGCTGCGGGCCGAGCTGCCCGCCGCCCTGGTGCCGCTGCTCGCCCCGGTCGACACCCTGCCCACCCGCACCTCGGGCAAGGTCGACCGCAACGCCCTGCCCTGGCCGCTGCCCGAGCTGGAGGCCGCCGGGCCGAGCGAGCAGCTGTACGGCACCGAGGCCTGGCTCGCCGAGCAGTGGGCCGAGATCCTCGGCGTGCAGGTGAGCGGCGCCCGCGACGACTTCTTCGCGATCGGCGGCGGCAGCCTGGCCGCCGCCCGGCTGACCACCCTGCTGCGCACCCGCTACCCGAGCGCCGCCGTGCTGGACATCTACCAGAACCCGACTCTGCGCAAGCTCGCCCGCCACCTGGAGCGCACCGCGGGCGAGGGCGGCGAGGCCCGCACGATCGCCCTGGTGCCGACCCGGGCCAAGCTGCTCCAGCTGCTGCTGCTGATCCCGCTGTTCACCGTGGTCGGCCTGCGCTGGACGGTCGCCCTGCTGGCGGCCGGGAACCTGCTCTCCCACCTCGGCGCCTACCCGTGGGCGCCCACCGCCTCCTGGTGGGCGGTCGGCGCGGGCGCGCTCGCGCTGTACACCCCCGCGGGGCGGCTGGCGATCGCGGCCGGCGGCGCCCGGCTGCTGCTGCGCGGGCTGCGCCCGGGCAGCTACCCGCGCGGCGGCTCCGTGCACCTGCGGCTGTGGACCGCCGAGCGGCTCGCCGAGCTGAGCGGGGCGACCTCGCTGTCCGGCTCCTGGCTGGTCCGCTACGCCCGGGCGCTGGGCGCCAAGGTGATGTCCGACGTCGACCTCCACTCGCTGCCGCCGGTCACCGGGATGCTCAAGCTGGGCCGGGGCTGCGCCGTCGAGGCCGAGGTCGACCTGTCCGGCTACTGGCTGGACGGCGACCGGCTGGAGGTCGGCCAGATCAAGGTCGGTTCCGACGCGGTGGTCGGCACCCGGTCGACGCTGCTGCCCGGTGCCCGGGTCGGCAAGCGTGCCCAGGTGCTGCCCGGCTCCGGCGTCACCGGCCAGGTGCCGACCGGCCAGCGCTGGGGCGGCGCGCCCGCCGTCAAGCTGGGCCGGGCCGAGCGGGCCTGGCCCAAGGAGCGCCCGGCGCGCCGGGCCCGCTGGGCCGCCCTGTACGGCGCCGGCGGCGGTGTGCTCAGCCTGCTCCCGGTGCTGCCCTCGGTGGCCGCGCTGGCCGTGCTCTCCCGCTGCGTCGACCAGGGCGCGGCCCTCGGCCCGGCGCTCGGCGGGGCGCTGCTCGGCCTGCTGCCCGCCACGCTGGCCTTCGGCGCGGTGTACGCGGCGCAGCTGGTGGTGCTGGTGCGGCTGCTGAGCCGCGGCCTGGAGCCCGGGGTGCACCCGCTGCACGGCCGGGTCGGCTGGCAGGCGTGGCTGGTCACCCAGCTGATGGACCGGGCCCGGGAGGTGCTGTTCCCGCTGTACGCCGGGCTGGTCACCCCGCTGTGGCTGCGGGCGCTGGGGATGCGGGTCGGCCGGCACGCCGAGGTGTCCACGGTGCTGGCGCTGCCCAGCCTGACCACGGTCGGGGACGGCGCGTTCCTGGCCGACGACACCCTGATGGCGCCGTACGAGCTGGGCGGCGGCTGGGTGCGGCTCGGCGAGGCGAAGGTCGGCGAGAAGGCCTTCCTGGGCAACTCCGGGATGACCGCGCCGGGCCGCTCGGTGCCCAAGCGGGGTCTGGTGGGCGTGCTGTCGGCGACGCCGGAGAAGGCGAAGAAGGGCAGTTCCTACCTGGGCATGCCGCCGGTGCGGCTGCCGCGCGCGGCGGACCGGGCGGACCAGAGCCTGACCTACGAGCCGCCGGTGCGGCTGCTGTGGGCGCGCGGGCTGGTCGAGGTGGCCCGGCTGGTGCCGGTGCTGGCCTCGGCGGCGCTGGGCCTGCTGACGGCGGCGGCGCTGAGCCTGCTGGCGGCCGACTCGGTGCTGCTGGCGGCGCTGCTCTCCGGCCTGGTGCTGCTGGCGGCGGGCGGGGTGGCCTGCCTGGTCGCGGTGGCCGCGAAGTGGCTGCTGGTCGGGCGGTTCCGGGCGGTGGAGCACCCGCTGTGGAGCGGTTTCGTGTGGCGCAACGAGCTCGCCGACACCTTCGTCGAGGTGCTGGCGGTGCCCTGGCTGGTCGGCTCGGTGCCGGGCACCCCGGTGCTCAACCTGTGGCTGCGGGCGCTCGGCGCCAAGGTCGGGCACGGCGTGTGGTGCGAGAGCTACTGGCTGCCGGAGGCCGACCTGGTCACCCTGGGTGACGGGGTCAGCGTGAACCGGGGCAGCGTGGTGCAGACCCACCTCTTCCACGACCGGATCATGCGGATGGATACTGTGGTCCTCCGCGAGGGCGCCACGCTGGGCCCGGGCGGGATCGTGCTGCCCGGCAGCACGGTGGGCGCGCGCAGCACGCTGGGCCCGGCCTCGCTGGTGATGCGCGCCGAGTCCGTCCCCGCCGACACGCGGTGGCTGGGCAACCCCATCGAGGCGTGGCAGACCACGTCGTGACCACCCCTCCCCCCGGTACGGCCCCCCGTCCGGTACGACCTCCCCGCCATCTGGCATGACCACCACCCGTCCCGGCCCGCAGGAAGCGTCCGCCCCCGTGAAGCCCAAGCACGCCCCGACCGCGGCCCCCGGCCCGGACCCGTACTTCCCGAACAGCGGCGACCACCGCTACCGGGTGCACCGCTACGAACTCGCGCTGGACTACCGGCCCGGGCCCAACCGGCTGGCCGCCTCGGCCCGGCTGAGCGCGGTCGCGGACGCGGCGCTGACCGAGTTCGCGCTCGACCTGGCCGAGTTCCGGATCGGGCGGGTGCTGGTCGACGGCAGGGCCGCCCGCTACACCCACCGCGGCGGCAAGCTGCGGATCCGTCCGGCGAAGGCGCTCGCCGCCGGTGCGGCCTTCACCGTCGAGGTGCACTACACCGGCAACCCCCGGCCGGTGCGCAGCCCGTGGGGCGGCCTGGGCTGGGAGGAGCTCACCGAGGGCGCGCTGGTGGCCAGCCAGCCGGTCGGCGCGCCGTCCTGGTTCCCGTGCAACGACCGGCCCGCGGACAAGGCGACGTACCAGGTGGCGGTCACCACGCCGTCCCCGTTCACGGTGCTGTCCGGCGGTCGGCTGCTCACCCGGACCACCCGGGCGTCCAGCACCACCTGGGTGTACGAGCAGAGCGCGCCGACCTCGCCGTACCTGGTGACGGTCTCGATCGGGCACTACCTGGCGGTGCCGCTGGCCGACCGCCCGTCGGTGCCGCAGACCGGGTACGTGCCGGAGCGGCTGACCGCGGAGTTCGCCCGGGACTTCGCCCGGCAGCCCGCGATGATGTCCTACTTCTCCGAGGTGTTCGGGCCGTACCCGTTCGGCGAGTACGCGGTGGTGGTCGCGGACGAGGAGCTGGACGTCCCGGTCGAGGCCCAGGGCGTGGCCACCTTCGGCACCAACCACCTCGGCGGCGGCTGGGAGCGCGAGCGGCTGATCGCGCACGAGCTGGCCCACCAGTGGTTCGGCAACAGCGTCTCGATCGCCGACTGGCGGCACATCTGGCTCAACGAGGGCTTCGCCAAGTACGCGGAGTGGCTCTGGTCCGAGCACACCGGCGGCCCGGCGGCGGCGGTGCACGCGGCCGCCGCGCACCGGCTGCTGGCCGGGCTGCCGCAGGACCTCCGGCTCGGCGATCCGGGGCGGCGGCTGATGTTCGACGACCGGCTGTACCAGCGCGGCGGCCTGGTGGTGCACGCGCTGCGCCGGGCGCTCGGCGAGGACGCCTTCTTCGCGATGCTGCGGGACTGGGCCGGCTCCAACCGGCACGGCGTGGTCGCCACCGGCGACCTGCTGGCGCACGCGTCCCGGTACACCACCGCCCCGCTCGGCCCGCTGTTCGAGGCCTGGCTGGAGCAGCCGGAACTGCCGCCGGCGGCGCACTGACCCGGGTTATTCCTGCTGGTCCCGCGCCCGGCTGGGCTACTGTCCGAGCATGTCGAAGAGCTCAGACGATCAGATGACCGACCAGTCCGACCAGTTGCTGCCGACCACCCGCCGCGCCCTGCTGCACCACATCGCCGTCGCCCAGTCCGAGGGCCGCACCCCCTCGTTGGTCGCCGGGGTGGTGCGGGACGGCCGGCCGGTGTGGAGCGGCGCCCGCAGCATGGTCGACGGGCACGCGCCGGACCTGAACGTCCAGTACCGGATCGGCTCGCTCACCAAGACCTTCGTCGCGGTGCTGGTGCTGCGGCTGCGCGACGAGGGGCTGCTCGACCTGGCCGACCCGCTCGGCCGCCACCTGCCCGGCACCCCCGCCGACGACGTCACCGTCGCCCAACTGCTCGCCCACTCCGGCGGGCTGGCCGCCGAGACGCCCGGTCCCTGGTGGGAGCGGACCGACGGCGCGCTGCGGCCCGACCTCGGCGACCTGCTGGACGCGGAGCACCCGCTCAAGCACCCGGCCGGGCGGCGCCACCACTACTCCAACCCCGGCTACGCACTGCTCGGCGCGCTGGTCGAGCAGCTGCGCGGCGAGCCCTGGGGCGAGGTGCTGCGCCGCGAGGTGCTGGCCCCGCTCGGCATGGACCGCACCACCCTGCTGCCCGAGCACCCGCACGCCGGGGGCTTCGCCGTGCACCCGTGGGCCGACGTCATGCTGCCCGAGCCCCTCACCGACACCGGCCGGATGGGCCCGGCCGGCCAACTCTGGTCCACCGGAGCCGACCTGGCCCGCTGGGCGGCCTTCCTCGCGGCCGGCGACGACCAGGTGCTCAGCGCCGGCACCATCGCCGAGATGTCCCGCCCGGCCGTCGGCCCGGACAACGACGACTGGACCTCCGGCTACGGCCTCGGCCTCCAACTGCGGCGCCACGAGGGCCGGTTGCTCTACGGCCACTCCGGATCGATGCCCGGCTTCACGGCCGGACTGTGGGTCAGCGCCGAGGACGGCCTGGCCGCGTTCGCCCTCTCCAACGCCACCAACGGCCCCAGCACCGCCACGCTGGCCGCCCAGTTGATCGGCATCACGGCCGCCCACGAGCCGCGGCTGCCCGCCCCCTGGCGCCCGCTGGCCGCGGTCGACCAGGAGCTGCTGGCGCTCACCGGCCCCTGGTACTGGGGCGCCGCGCCCAACGTCCTGCGGCTGCGCGCCGACGGCGTCCTGGAGTTGGCCCCGCAGGCCGGCGGCCACCGGGGCTCCCGCTTCCGTCCCGAGCCGGACGGCACCTGGCTCGGCCTGGACAACTACCACGCGGGCGAGACCCTGCGGGTGGTCCGGCACCCCGACGGCGCCGTCAGCCACCTGGACGTCGGCTCCTTCGTCTACACCCGCGAGCCGTACGGGTCGGCCGGCACCGTCCCCGGCGCGGTCCCCGGGGGCGTCGACCCGGAGGGGTGGCGGGCGTACTGAGCCGCCGACGGTCCGGCTCGGCGGGGTAGCAGCCCGACGGGCTGAGCGAACGGGATAGAGCGGACGGGTAGGAGCGGGGGCGTGCACGATGCAGGTGCGCGCCCCCATTGTCCACCCCGCTCGAACGACTGCCCGGTGCCGGGGAGATGACCGGCTGGCCACGGGCCGTCACGGGTGGTCCCATTCAACAGGTGCACATCTGCGATCCGCCGGGCCGCAACGTGAATTCCAACCGACTTGGAGAGACATACGGGGACCGGTTCGCGCCCGATGTCCAAAGCCAGCGGGCCGGGACGGTGCCCTGGTGACCCACGGCACCGCCGATCGTGCTGCCCTGGAGGGTCCGCCATGACCACCGTCCCCACGTACGCTCCGTCCGCAGTCGCCCCCACCCACGACACCCCGGCGGTCCCCGCGCCCCGCACCCGGCCCGCACCCGCACCCGCACCCGTCGGCTACACCGTCTCCCTCGCCCGCGACGAGGACGACGTGCGCGCCGCCCAGCGGCTGCGCCACCAGGTCTTCGGCGCCGAACTCGGCGCCGTCCTGCACAGCCCGGTCGCCGGGCTCGACGTCGACCCCTTCGACGAGTTCTGCGACCACCTGCTGGTCCGCGAGGGCCAGGACGGCGCCGTCGTCGGCACCTACCGGCTGCTCCGCCCCGAGGCCGCCCGCCGGGCCGGACGGCTCTACTCCGACGGCGAGTTCGACCTCTCCGCGCTCGCGCCGGTCCGCCCCGGGCTGGTGGAGCTCGGCCGCTCCTGCATCGACCCCGACCACCGGGGCAACGGCGCGGTCATCAACCTGATGTGGGGCGGCATCGCCCGCTACCTCGCCGACACCGGCAACACCTGGGTCGGCGGCTGCTGCTCGATCGACCTGGAGGACGGCGGCGCCACCGCGGCCCGGGTCTGGGACACCGTCAGCGCCAAGTACCTGGCCCCCGCGGAGTACCGGGTCACCCCGCACCGCCGCTGGGACTCCACCGGCGTGCCCCGGGCCGACCGCGGCGCCCTGCCCGCCCTGCTCCGCGGCTACCTGCGGCTCGGCGCCTGGGTCTGCGGCGAGCCCGCCTACGACCCCGACTTCAACTGCGCCGACCTGTACGTCCTGCTGTCGCTGGAGCGCACCGACCCGCGCTACCTGCGGCACTTCCTGTCCGGAGCGGCCACCCCGGGCGCCTCGTCATGAGCGTCTGGCTGCCGACCGCACCCTGCCGGCCGGAGACCTGCCTGGGCGAGCGCGCACCGGAGGTCTCGCACCCCCGGCGCGCACTGCGGCTGATCGCCTGCCTGGTGGCGGTGCTCACCGGGGTGCTGCTCATCCTGCCGGTGCGGCTGCTGCCGTACGGCGCCCGGGACCGGCTGATCCGGCTCTGGGCGCGGGTCCTGCTGCGCACCCTGGGGGTGACCGTCCACCTCGGCACGCCGGGAGTCCCCTGGCGGCCCGGGGCGGCCGGTTCGGCCGGGCCTGCCGGCGTACGCGGCAGCCACGCGGTCGGCGCCGACGGGGCCCTGGTGGTGGCCAACCACGTGTCCTGGCTGGACATCCCGCTGCTGGCGGCCGGCCGGCCGGGCCGGTCGCTGGCCAAGACCGAGGTCCGGAAGTGGCCGGTGCTCGGGCACCTGGTCGCCTGGGGCGGCACGGTGTTCCTGGACCGCGACCGGCTGCGCACCCTCCCGGACACCGTGGCGGCGGTGGCCGAGATGCTGCGGTCCGGGTACCCGGTGATCGTCTTCCCGGAGGGGTCGACCTGGTGCGGACGGGAGAGCGGACGGTTCCGGCCCGCGCTGTTCCAGGCCGCGGTCGAGGCGGGCGCCTTCGTCCAGCCGGTGACCATCCGCTACCGGCTGGCGGACGGACGGCCGACCAGCGCCCCGGCCTTCATCGGCGACGAGGGCCTGCTCACCTCGCTCGCCCGGGTGGTCGCGGTGCGCGGGCTGGTCGCCGACGTCACCTTCCTGCCGCCGATCCCGCCGCCCGGACCGCAGCCCACCCGGGCGGGGGCCCGGCGGGAGCTGGCCCGGGCGGCGCAGACGGCGGTGGAGGGGATCCGCTGAGCCGGGCGGGACCCGCTGGGGCGCGGGTCCACCGGGCGCCGCCCGTCCTCGTCCAGCCGTCCTCGTCCAGCCGTTCTCGTCCACTCGTCCTCGTGCGCCCGGCCCGGCGCCGGCCCGACGTGCCTCAGGCGGAACGGGCCTCGGCCAGGTCCGCCGGCCGCGGTTCGCCCGGGGCGGCCGGGGTGAGCGGGCGGGCTCGGCCGAGCAGCACGGCGACCAGGACGGCGGTCACGGCGAGCACGGCCGAGCCGCAGCGCAGCGCGAGGTGGATGCCGTCGACGAAGGCGCCGTCCACCGCGTGCTGGACCGGTGCGGGCAGCGTTCCGGTCGCACCGCCGCCGCCGTGCGCCGCACCGGTGGGCGCGCCCCCGATCGAGCCGACCGCCTCCGCCGGGACGCCGAGCCCGTGCAGGGCGGCGGTCAGCCGGTCCGTCATCCGGTTGGTCAGGAGGGCGCCGAGCACGGCGATCCCGAGCACCCCGCCGAGTTCGCGCAGGGTGTTGATGGTCGCCGAGGCCATCCCGGTCTGTGCCGGGGCGACCCGCTGCAGCACCGCGATCGAGACCGGGGTGAAGGTCAGCCCCATTCCGAATCCCAGCGTGAACAGCGTCCAGAGGTACTCGGGGTAGTGGGCGTGGTCGCCGTACAGCGACAGCCCGCCGAGACCGACCGCGCAGAGCACGAGTCCGGTCACCATCGGCAGCCGGGGGCCGTACCGGGCGGCGAGGCGGCCGGACAGAGGCCCCGCGACCACCAGCATCGCGGTCATCGGCAGCCCGGCGTAGGCCGCACCGGACGGGGACCAGCCGAGCACGCCCTGCATCAGCAGGGGCAGGAAGAACATCGCCCCGAACATCCCGAAGCTGACCATGAACCCGCTCAGCAGCCCGGCGCTCAGCGCGCCGTCCCGGAACAGCCGCAGCTCCAGCATCGGCTCGGCCAGCCGCAGTTCGAGCACCAGGAAGACGACCAGCAGGACCAGGGCCGCGGCGCCGCAGCCGACCACCACGGGGTCGCTCCAACCGCGCGTCGGGCCCTCGATCAGGGCGTAGACCAGCAGACCGAGGCCGGCCGCGGAAAGGACGAATCCCCCGACGTCGATCCGTCGGGCGCGCGGCGGGATCCCGGGGAGGACCTTGGCCGCGAGCACCACTCCGGCCACACCGATCGGCACATTGATCCAGAACACGCTGGACCAACCGAGGTGTTCGACCATCGGACCGCCGATCACCGGGCCGATCGACAGGCCGAGCGCGGACACCCCGGACCACAGGCCGATGGCCCTGGCGCGCTCGCGCTCCTCGGTGAAGACGTGGCTCAGCAGGGTCAGGCTGCCCGGGGTGAGCAGCGCGGCCCCCACCCCCTGCACCGTCCGGCCGCCGACCAGCACCTCGATCGTCCCGGCGAGCGCGGCGACCGCGGAGCCGACCGTGAACAGGCCCAGACCCAGGACGAACATCCGGGTGCGGCCGTGGCGGTCGCCGAGGGCGCCGCCGGTGAGCACGAGTGCGGCGTACACCAGGCTGTAGCCCTCGGCCACCCACTGGAGGCCGCTGACCCCGGCGTCCAGGTCCTGCCCGATCCGGGGCAGGGCGACGTTGACGACGACGTTGTCCAGCATGGCCATGAACATCGCCACGCAGAGCGTCAGCAGCGCCAGTTGCTTTCTGCGGCGCGTGCCCGGCTCCCCCATGAGACCCCTCCCGATCCTCTCCCTAACAGCGTTAGGGCTCGATGTGACACGCACAGACTGCCCCTAACACCGTTAGAGCGCAACTCGTTATCCCCGACCTGCGGGACCACCGGCCGGGCGGTCGTGGCACTGTTGACCCGCCGTACCCTTGACCGCCACACCGTTGACCGCCGCACCGTTGCCCACCACCCGATCCACCGCCCACACCCGGTCCACCACCCGCCCGACCACTGGAGGCGTCCGCACAGCCATGCCGGAGAACGACGACGCGACCCCCGCACTCACCCGCGAAGCCCTCACCCGGGCCGCGCTGCGGGTGCTGGAGCGGGAGGGCCTGGACGGACTGTCGATGCGCAAGGTCGCCGCCGAGGTCGGCGTCAAGGCCGCCTCGCTGTACTGGCACGTCCGCAACAAGCAGGAACTGCTCGATCTGCTCAGCGACGCGATCCTCGGCACGGTCGAACCCCCGCCGCGCCAGGAGGACTGGCGGGCCGAGCTGTACGAGTACTGCGCCCGCTACCGCCGACTGCTGCTCGACAACCGCGACGCCGCCAAGGTCGTGGCCGGCCGGCTCGCACCCGGCCCCTGCCTGCTCAACCTGATGGAGACCCAGCTCGACCGGCTCCGCTCGGCCGGGTTCTCGGACGCCGACACGGCGATGGCCAGCTACCTGCTGGGCGCCTTCGTCCAGGGCTTCGTACTCCAGGAGCAGTCCCCGATCTCGGCCGCCGAGGTGCTCGGCACCAGCCGCCGGGACATCGCCGACGCCGCCGGTGACCTCTTCCGCAACCTGCCCACGGCGCAGTACCCCAACCTCGCGGACCTGGCCGACCACCTCACCGGGCCGGACATGGACGCCCGCTTCGAGTTCTGCGTCCAACGCGTCCTCGACGGACTCGCCACCCTGCTGTCGCCGGACCGGCGCTGACCTGCGGAAGCCCCGCGGCGGTCGGCTACGATACCCACCGGCAAGGCAAAGAGCAGGCAAAGGGGTGGTGGGGCATGGCCGAGGACCGGACGGGGCCGGAGACGGTGCGGGAAACCGCACCGGGCCCGGAACAGGAGCCGGTCGGACACCAGCCCGGGGACCCGACACCCGTGCCCGGCGGTCAGACCGGACTGCTGGTCGGCCTCACCCGACGAACGCTGGGCTGTGTCGGCGAGCTGCTCCTCGAACTCGTCGGCGGTGCCGTCCTCGTGGTCCTCACCACCGGGTCGCTGGTGGTGAGCTTCGTCCTCGCCCAGGCGCTGTACGCGGCCAGTCCGGCGGCCGCCTACGCGCTGGCCGCGGTGGGCCTGCTCGGACTCCTCCACGGCATCCGCCACCGGCGTCGGCCGAAGGAGGAGCGCAGCCGCTTCGGGCGGATCACGGCCGGCATCACGGGCCTGCTCGGCTTCTGGCTGATCCTCTGCGTCGGATACGCCTCCATCGACGTCGCCCTCGGCTGAGCACCGGCCGATCACTGACGTCCCGTGGCACCGGAGGCCGCCCGCAATCGGGCGGCCGACGGGCTCCGCGACCGGTAGGCTCGCCCGGCGCCCCGGCCGCACGCCCACGGAGGAGTTCACCATGCCCGAGCCGTACCGCCACGACGAGCCCTACGCGCAGGGCCTGTTGGACGTCGGCGACGGACAGCGGATGTACTGGAACTGCTCCGGCAGTCCGACGGGCAAGCCCACCGTGACGGTGCACGGCGGGCCCGGTTCGGGCCACGGCCCGGGCAGCCGACAGCACTTCGACCCGCAGCGGTTCCGCGTCGTCCAGTACGACCAGCGCGGCTGCGGGCGCAGCCTGCCGCACGCCGCCGACCCGGCGACCAGGCTGGAGCACAACACCACCGCGCACCTGGTCGCCGACCTGGAGCGGCTGCGCGAGCACCTGGGCATCGACAAGTGGCTCATGTACGGCGGCTCCTGGGGATCCACGCTGATCCTGGCCTACGCCCAGGCCCACCCGGAGCGGGTCTCCGGGATCGTGATCTGCGGGGTGACGATGACCCGCCCGGAGGAGACCGAGTGGCTCTACCAGGGCGTCGGACGCTTCCTTCCCGGCCCCTGGGAGGAGTTCCGCGACTTCCTGCCCGTCGCCGACCGGGACGGTGACGTCTCCGCGCTGCTCGCCGCCTACAGCCGACAGCTCAACAGCCCCGAGGAGGACGTCCGTCGGGCCGCCGCCCAGGCCTGGTCCGCGTGGGAGGACGCGGTCATCTCGCACGAGGTGCTCGGCAAGCCGAACGCCTACTCCGACCGCCCCTCCGAAGCCCTGATGGCCTTCACCCGGATCACCGCGCACTACTTCTCGCACCGGGCGTTCCTGGCGGACGACCAACTGCTGCGCGACGCCGGACGACTGGCCGGGATCCCGGGTGAGCTGATCCACGGACGACTCGACCTCGGCAGCCCGCTGGACACCGCCTGGCAGCTGGCCAAGGCCTGGCCGGACGCACGGCTGACGGTCATCGACGAGGCCGGCCACACCGGCAGCCCGAAGATGGCCGAGGCCGTGCGCGCCGCCGTCGAACGCTTCGCCTGAGGAACCGTACGCGACCGTACGGCCCCGGGGCGCCGCGACCGTTCGCACGGATGATCCACCCATCTGCTCCCCCTACGATACGAACCATGCTCGCCTATGCCCCAGCAGCCCTGTTCTTCCTCCTGTTCGGAATCGGGGTACTACGCGACCGCCGCCAGTTCAGCAATGCCGTCCTGCTCGGCATCGCCGTCTCCCTCCTCTCACTCGCCCTGCTCGCCGAACTCCGCAAGGCGCCCACCCTGGTGGTGGAACTCGCGGCGGCGGCGATCATCCTGCTGCCGACCGTCGGCACGGTGGCCCTGGTCTGGTTCCTGCTCTCCAACGGCGTGACCATGATCCGCAAGGAGGGCCGGCGACCGGCCAACCTGCTGTCCCTGCTCGCCGGACTGGGCATCATCGCCGTCATCGCGCTGCTCTTCGCCGCCATCGTCACCCGCTCACCGAAGCTCGGCATCCTCGCGGGCACCGCCGTCCTGGTGGTCGGCTACATCTCCTTCCTGTTCGTCTGCTTCGTCGGCTACGCCTTCCTGTACGGCCGCCACCGGCCGCGCCGGGACGTGGACTTCGTGGTCGTCCTCGGATCCGGGCTGATCGACGGCGAGCGCGTCCCGCCCCTGCTGGCCAGCCGACTCAACCGGGGCCGCGAGGTGTACGAGGCGCAGGCCGCGCGCGGCAACCCGCCGGTACTGATCACCTCGGGCGGCCAGGGGCCGGACGAGAAGCTGCCGGAGTCCCACGCCATGGCCGACTACCTGGTCGAACGCGGCTTCCCGGACGAGCACCTCGTACGCGAGGACCGCTCGCGCACCACCGAGGAGAACCTTCTGTTCAGCCGGGCCATCATGGAGCAGGCCAAGCCGGACTACCGCTGCGTCGTGGTGACCAACAACTTCCACGCCTTCCGGGCGGCACTGACCGCCCGCAAGACCGGCGTCAACGGGCACGTCTTCGGCTCGCCCACCGCCCGCTACTACTGGCCGAGCGCGACCATCCGCGAGTTCGCGGCGGTCTTCCTCTCGCACAAGCTGATCAACTTCGGGATCTGCGGCCTTCTTGCGCTCTGCGGGGTGCTCGCAGCGCTCTGAGAGCACCCCCGAACACCGCTCGCCGTAGCAGCGGTGGGGCGGCCCCTCGGGCAACCGGGCGGCCGGAGCGAGCCGATGATTCGTCATGAGATCAACCTGCCCTGATCGAACGACGACTGGCTCAGGCCGCCACCGGTCCGCAGCCCTGCGAACAGGTCGGTCTCGACCGCACCCGCGCCACCGGCTGCATCGATTCCGGCCGCGTCGACCCCGGCCGCACCGCCCGGGCTCGGCACGAAGGTGCGCGCCAAGTGGTACTCCTCCGTCGGCCAGACCTCCCGCTCGACGGACCGCGGGTGGGCCATGAACGCGACGCCGGGCTGGACCTGGGTGGCGTGTGCCAGCATCGCGGCGTCCCGTACGGCGAACTGCTCGGCGCACTCGATCCGGGTGGTGGTCGCGAGGGCCGGCGGGGTGTCGGGCCACTCGGCGAGCAGTCCGCCCATCTCCGAGGGGATCCCTCGTTCCGTCATAGCGTCGTGCAGCGTCTGGAACCAGGCGCGGGAGAGCGCCAGGTGGTAGTAGAGCTTCGCCGCCTGCCAGGGCTCGCCGCTCTCCGGGTGGCGCCCGGGGTCGGCCGCGGCCTCGAAGGCCTCGACGGTGACTCTGTGGGTCATCACGTGGTCCGGGTGCGGGTACCCGCCGGTCTCGTCGTAGGTGATCACGACGTGTGGGCGGAACTCCCGGATCAGCGCGACCAGCGGCGCCGCCGCGACCTCCACCGGCTGGACGGCGAAGCAGCCCTCCGGCAGCGGTTCGTCCGGGCCCGGCATCCCGGAGTCGACGAAGCCGAGGAACTCCTGCCGTACGCCGAGGATCTCCCGCGCGGCCGCCATCTCCGCGCTCCGGACCCGGGCGAGGTCCGCGCGGATCTCGGGCCGGTCCAGCTCCGGGTTGAGCACCGACCCGCGCTCGCCGCCGGTACAGGTCACGACCAGGACGTCCACGCCCTCCGCCGCGTACCGGGCGAGGGTGGCCGCCCCCTTGCTGGATTCGTCGTCGGGGTGGGCGTGCACGGTCAGCAGACGCAGGCCGCCGGGGTGCTTGGTGAACATGAGGACCTCCAAGGTCTGGATTGTGGAAAGGGAACTGATGGGCGGCCGGGCGCCGGTCAGCGGGCCCTGCCGGCCTTGCCCGGGTAGAGCAGGGCCGGTGCGATCGAGAGTGCCGACAGGGCCAGCACCCACCAGAAGGTGGTGGCGAAGGCCGCGGCGGGACGGCCCGGGTGCCCCGCCTGCGCCTGTTGGAGCACCAGGGTCAGTACCGCCGTACCGAGCGCCCCGCCGAGCCGGTTGAGCACGTTGACCGCACTCGCGGCCGCCGGCACCTGAGCCTTCTCGACACTCCCGTACACCGCCGCCATGCCGGGGATCACGATGATCCCCATGCCCACCCCGCGCAGCGCCAGCGAGCCGACGACCAGCCAGTCCGCCGGACCTGAGCCGTGGCCCAGCCGGGTGAAGGCGAGGGTGCCGAGCAGCGAGCACCCGATGCCGAGCAGGATCAGCGGTCGCGGCGCGAAGCGGTCGGCTATTCGGCCGGACAGCAACGAGGTGACCGCCGTACCGAGCGCCTGGGGCGCCAGCAGCAGCCCGGCCGCCACCGCTCCGGTGTGCTCCACCTGCTGGTAGTAGAGCGGCACCAGGAACATCGAGCTGTACAGCACGGCCCCCTGGAGGAAGCTGTTCGCCGTCGCCACCGCGAAGCCCCGCCGGGCGAACAGCCGCAGGTCGATCAGCGGCGCCCGGACCCCGCCGCGCCCCACCCGGAGTGCGTGCCATCCGTAGGCCGCCAGCAGCACCGCCCCCGCCGTGGCGGCCGGCGGGCCCGCCGGACCGCCCTCGCCGATCACGGACAACCCGTAGACCAGCGCGGTCAATCCGGGTGACAGCAGTGCCAGGCCCGTCACGTCCAGTCCGGGCCGCGGGAGTTCGGAACGGCCCTCGGCGGGGAGCCACCGGGCCGCCAGCAGGAGCGTCAGCAGCCCGACCGGCACGTTCAGCAGGAACATCCAGCGCCAGTCCAGCTGCTCCAGCACCAGTCCGCCGAGGATCGGACCCAGCACCGGGGCCAGGCTGATCGGGAGCAGCAGGGCTCCCATCACCCGGCCGACCCGGGACGGCCCGGCCGCCCGCACCATGATCGTCTGCCCGAGCGGCTGGATCATGCCGCCGCCGAGGCCCTGCAGCACCCGGAAGACGATCAGGCTGCCCGTCGACCAGGCCAGCCCGCACAGCGCGGATCCGAGCACGAACAGGACCACGGACGCGAGCCAGGCCCGCCGGGCCCCGAACCGGCCGGCGGCCCAGCCCGAGAGCGGCATGGTCAGCGATATCGCCAGCAGGTACCCCGTGGCAACCCACTGCACCGCCGCCATCGAGCTGTGCAGATCGCGGGCGACGGAGTCGATGCCGACGTTGACGATCGTGGTGTCCAGCAGGGCCAGGATCGGGCCCAGCGCGAGCACCGCGCCCATCTTCAACAGGCCCGGCGGCAACGGCTCCGGCCCCGCGGGCCGGACCCTCCCCGGACCGCTCCCCGCCCTGCCCTTCGTGGTGACCGACATGGTCATGTGCCCTCCCCGGCTCGGTCCTCCGACGGCCGCTCCGACCGCTCGGCAGGAACTTATGACGGACCCACTGATTTGGTCAAGCATAATTTCTGTACCCGACCCAGCGAACTGCGCTAGGCTCGCCCCATGACCGACACCGGGGCCACTCCGAACCTCCGCGAGCTCAACAAGCGCCGCACCCGCGAGGCGATCTCGCACGCCGCGACCAGGCTCTTCATCGAGCGCGGCTTCGACCGCACGACCATCGCCGAGGTCGCGGCCGCCGCCGGGGTCTCCAAGATGACCGTCACCAACCACTTCCCGCGCAAGGAGGACCTCTTCTTCGACCTGCACGAGGAACTCGTCGTCCGGCTCGCCCGCACCGTCGCCGAGCGCACCCCCGGCGAGTCCGCCCTCGCCGCCCTGCGCCGCGACTGCCTGGCCGGGCTGGACCGCCACGATCCCCGACTGGGCTTCTCCGGCCCGGACTTCGCCGGCACCATCGCCGAGAGCCCCGCCCTCGGCGCCCGGTTCCGCGAACTGCACGAGCAGAGCGAGGCCGCACTGGCCGAGGCCCTGGCCGAGTCCGTGCACACGCCGCCCGCCGATGCCGGCGAGGGCGTCGACTTCGAGAGCAGGGTCGCCGCCGCCCTGCTCGCCGCCGTCGACCGGGCCGTGGCCGCCGAGGTCTTCCGCCGCGTCCTGGCCGGGGAGGAGCACGGCGCCATCGCCGCCGCGGTGCGCCCCTCCGCCCTCCGGGCCTTCGACCGATTGGAGGGTGCCCTGGGCTCCTACGCCGTCCGCGAGGAATAGGCCCCTCCCGGACCCACCCAGGCATCGACCGCGACGCCGCCGAACCACGAGAAGGGAGAGGACCAACCAGACCCGTGGATCCACGCCCCGCCGGACGACGTACGACGCACCTACGGACGACGACGGCCCGCCACGCGCAACTTCCTTGCGCACGACGGGCCATCGGACGCCCTCACCCCGGACAACCTCGCCACGGGCAGCGAAGCCGCCCACGGCGAGGGCCGGGCGCGGGTCAGCGCACGGTCACGGTGAACACCGGGGAGGCGGTGGCACCACTGACGATGCGGAGTTCGTTCACACCCTTGATGCCGAGCTTCACGCCCAGCGAGTAGGAGCCGTTGCGGGTCGTCTGCGTGGCGGCCGGCAGGGCGACCCACGAGCCGTGCTGCTTCTGCTCCAAGGTCACGGTGCTCCCGGCCTTGAGGCCGGTGGTGGCACCGGTGACGCGGAACAACTGCCAGGCCTGGACGGAGCCGACCGACGGCCGGGCGGTGATCGAGGCGGCGACGGAGGCGGACGCGGTGACGGCGACCGGGGCCGCCGGGGTGGCGGTGTCGGCGGCCGCCAGGGCGGGGCCGGCCGCTCCGAGGAGCAGCGCACCGAGGGTGGCGACGGCGGCCAGGCGCAGGCAGTTCCGCTTGGAGACGATCACGGGTGCACCCCTTTCAGGGGAGGCGGTCGTTCGGCCCGAGGACACGGTCGGTGCCGGACGGGCACTGTCACCTATCGGGATGCCCCACTCCGCGCCATTGATTGTGCACAGAACGTCACCATCAGGTAACAGTCCTCCACCTCAAGGGATTTGGTCCGGTCCCGCCCCGGCCTACGCCGCCCCGGCCGGATGCCCGGGTTCGAGGACGAAGACGGGGATCACCCGGTGGGCCTTCTCCTGGTACTCGGCGTACGGCGGGTACGCGGCGACCGCGCGCTGCCACCACAGGGCCCGCTCGTCCCCGGCGAGTTCACGGGCGATCATGCCGCGGCGCTCGGGGCCGTCCTGGAGTTCCACCCGCGGATCGGCCTTGAGGTTGAAGTACCAGTCCGGGTGGCGCGGGAAGCCACCCTTCGATGCCACAGCCGCGTACCGCCCCTCGTGCTCCACACGCATCAGCGGAGTCTTGCGAACCCCACCGCTCTTGGCACCACGCATCGTGACGATGACGACCGGCAGCCCCGTGTCCCAGAGCGTTGTGCCCTGCGTGCCACCAGAACTCTCGTACAGCTCGACCTGTTCGCGCACCCACTGTGCCGGGCTCGGCTCGTACTCACCCTCAAGCGGCATCGCGATCACCCCATCGTCGTGCACGGACCGGGTCGGGACGGTCCAGCACGAAGCGTCACACAACGGGGACGGCGTCGTTCCCGCTCCGCCGACGACCTCACGTGGACGACTCCGAGTGGACGTTCTCCAGTGTGACGGCAAGGCCCCGGCAGCGCAGCGTCTTTGCGTCTCCGCAGGTCAGGCCTCGGTGCGCCCTCCCGTCCGGAGGGAGCGCTCACGTCGGCGGGCGGCGGCCCTGGCGAGGTAGTCGTGGTGCTCCTGGGCGTGGTCCGGCGGCAGGTGAGGCGCGTCGGGGGACGTGGTGGCGAAGAAGCGCACGAGCGCCTCGTTCGAACTCACCGCCAGTCCCGCGGAGCGGGCGAACATCTCCGACTCGTAGCGCGCGACCGCCTCGTCGAGCGTGGAGCCGTGGCCGGAGCCGAAGCCGTGGCCGTGGCCGTGGCCGGGAGAGGAATCGGAACTCGGAGAAGAGCCGCAACCGGACGTGGCCGGCGTTCCGCCCCCGGCCACCGACTCGGCCACGGCCAGGGCGAGTTCCGCCCCGTCGAGCATCGCGAGGTTGGTACCGTGCCCGCCGAAGGGCGCCATCAAGTGAGCCGCATCGCCGATCAACGTGATGCCGGGAACGTGCGCCCAGTCGAGCGGGGCGGGCAGGGCCCAGAAGGAGCGCGGCACGTAGTCGCCGTCGTTGCGGGTGATCAGCCCACGCAGCGGCGGGGACCAGTGGGCGAACTCCTCGACCAGGTGGGAGCGGACGCCCTCCCGGTCGGTGAGGTCGACGCCCGCTTCAAGGTGCCAGTTCCGCGGGGCGCGGAAGGAGAGGTAGCCGCGGATCACACCACCGGCGTTGCGCTGGAGGATCACCGCGCGGCCGTCGTTGTCGTTGGCGAACAGGTGGCCGTCGCCGACGATCCGGGCCAGCTCGGGGTGGCGGGTGTCGACCTCGTCGAACCGGGCGTCCAGGTAGCTGACCCCGAGGTACCGCGGGGCCGCGTCGGTGATCAGGGGGCGGACCTTCGACCACGCCCCGTCGGCGCCGATGACCAGGTCCGCCTCCACACTGCTGCCGTGCTGCACGTCGCTGCCGCACTCCGCGCCACTGCCGCGCTCCGCACGGCTGCCGTCCGCGAACTCCAGCCGGTGGGCGCCGCCGCCGAGCGGGGTCGCCCGGACGAGTTCGTGACCCCAACGGACCGTGCCGGGACGCAGGCTGTCGTAGAGCATGCGGCGCAGCCGACCGCGGTCGATCTCGGGCGCGGCGGTGTCACCGGGGGCCGGGACGAACCGGGCGAGGACCGTGCCCTGGTGGTCGCAGCGCGTCTTGGCCTGCCCCTCCGGCCGGGCCTCCGCCAGGAAGGCGTCCGTCAACTCGGCGTCGGCCAGGGCGATCTGGCCCGAGTCGGCGTGCAGGTCGAGCGTCCCGCCGGGATCGCGGGAGTCCACGGCGGCGTCGGCGTCGTACACGGCGACCTCGATGCCTTGGAGTTGCAGGACGCGGGCGCAGGTCAGGCCGGCCGGACCGGCGCCGACTATGCAGATCCGGGGCGTGCTGGTGGTCATGGGGACCGTCTCCTCCGGTGCTCGGACGACGGGTGCGGCAACTCGCACCCGTAGTGATTGCGGACAGGGCGTGACAGCGCAAGCTCAAGCGCAGGGCAGGGCAGAGCTAGGCACGCCCACCAAAGTGCAATCGCTAAAAAAGCGTAACAGCTCAACTTTCTAATCCGCTCCATGAAAGCGGGTAGAGTGACCGGGTGACCGAAACCGGGCGCCGCGAGCGCAAGAAGGCAGCCACCCGCCAGTCCCTGGCGGACGCGGCACTGCGCCTGTTCCTGGAACGCGGCTACGACGACGTCGGCGTGCGCGAGATCGCCGACGCGGCCGACGTCTCCGTGACGACGCTGTTCAAGCACTTCCCCGACGGCAAGGAGGCACTGGTCTTCGACCAGGACCTCGACCGCGAAGCGGCCCTGGTCGCGGCGGTCCGCGAGCGCCCGACCGACCTGTCGGTCCCACAGGCCCTGCACCGGCTGCTGCTGGACGACCGCTCCCGCCGGGTCCGCACGGACCCCCGGTTCCCCGACTTCCTCCGCCTGGTCGACACCACCCCGGCACTGCGCGAATACGCCCGCCGCATGTGGCTGCGCCACGAGAACGCCCTGGCCACGACGATCGCGGAGGACGCCGGGCTGCCGTCCGACGACCCCGGCTGCCGGGCGCTGGCCCACTTCGCCCTCGAAGCCACCACCCTCGTCCGCGCGGACCGGGACCCCGAGGCCGCCCTCGCCCGGATCTTCGACCTGCTCGACAGCGGCTGGTCGCGCAGCACTCCTACGGACTGACCCGACCGCGCGCGGCCACCCACACGGCCACCCACCCGACAACCCACTCGGCCCGCGCCGAGAAGCCACCCGTCACCCGGCGCCGACCCCCGCACCGCCCGCGCCCGCACCACCCGTGCCCGCACCGCCCGCACCACCGGCACCGCCCGCGCCCATCCCCAGTCGGCCGGCCAGCGCCTCCTCCCCCACCGGCGTCAGCCGCAGCGCGCGGCTGCGCGGCGCCCGGGCGATCCATCCGGCCGTGGTGAAGGCGTCGAGCAACTCCGCGCCGAGTCGCCCGGCCAGGTGGTGCCGCTGCTCGGTCCAGTCCAGGCAGAAACGCAGCAGCGGGCGCCGCTGGTCGTCCACGAGGCGGCTCTCCGGCACACCCAGGCCGGTCAGCACCGGTATCGCCGCCGGCCCGAGCCGATACGGGTGCTCGGCGTCAGCAGCACCACCGGCAGCAGGATCGGCGCCGACCACCGGCCGGACCCCGGCCCCGAGCCCCACCCCATCCGCCGGAACCAGCGCCCCCCTGCTCAACAGGCCCTCCGTGAGCGCCACCCCGAGCCGCCCCGCGGTGTGGTCGAAACAGACCCGCCCCCGGCGCAGCGCCTCGTTGCGGTTGCCGGCACGCAGCGTCCGCGGCGCCGCCTGGGGCGGGGCGAGTGCGGCCAGACCCTCCATCAGCTCGGCGATCCGGCGGTCGGTGAGCTCGTAGTACCGGTTGCGCCCCGACGGCCGGACGGTGATCAGCCCGGCCCGGACGAGCCGGTTCAACTGGGCGCTGGCGGCCTGGGGCGTGACGCCCGCGTGCTCGGCCAGCTCACCCGCGGGCAGGCTGCGGCCGCCGGCGAGCGCCATCAGTATGCGGGCTCGGGTGCCGTTGGCGAACAGGCCCGCCACACGGGCGATGTCCGGTTCGCCGGTGCGCTCGGGTGGGGTCATCCGGCCATTGTGGACCGGGAACGCTTCCACCGGCGTGGAAGCGGATCGCCACCATCCTCGGGGCATGAAGGAGAAGGCCCTCGCCGTACCGCAACCTCCGTTCCCCGGCCCGACAACCGTCCCTACACCCGACCCAACAACCGTCCCGACACCCGGCCCAACACCTGACCCGACGCCCCGTCCGACCCCCCGCCCCCGGCTGCACCGACGGGTGCTGGCGGCGACCGGGGTCAGTTACGTCATCGTCCTGCTGGACGCCTCGATCGTGAACGTCGCCCTGCGCGGCATCTCCGGCAGCCTCGGCATCGGTGTCGACGGGCTGCAGTGGGTGGTGAACGCCTACACGCTCGCGTTCGCCGCGCTGCTGCTGACCGGCGGCACCCTCGCGGACCGCTGGGGCGCCCGCCGGGCCTACCTGGCGGGACTGTCGCTGTTCACCGCGGCCTCCGCCGGCTGCGGGCTGGCGACCGGCCTCCCGCTGCTGACCACCGGGCGTGCCGTGCAGGGCCTCGGTGCGGCCCTCCTTGTCCCGGCCGCCCTCACCCTGATCGACCAGGCGCACCCGGAGCCGGAGTCGCGGGCCCGGGCGATCGGGATCTGGATGTCGCTGGGCGGCGTCGCGATGGCCGCGGGGCCGGTGATCGGCGGCGGCCTGATCTCCTGGCTCGGCTGGCGCGCCGCCTTCTTCGTCAACCTGCCGGTCGGACTCGCCGGGGTGTGGCTGGCGCGGCGGGTCACCGAGCAGCGGGCCACAGGAAAGCCGACCACAGGGAAGCCGATCGCAGGGAGACGGGCCACGGGAAAACGGGCCACAGGAGAACGGGCCACCCACCCTCCCACCCTCCCGGCACCGCAACGCCTCGACCTGACCGGCCAGTTGACCGCGATCCTCGCACTCGGCCTACCGATCACGGTGCTCATCCAGGGCCGCGGCTGGAACGCACCGCTGGTGTGGGCGGCCCTCGCGCTGTCCGGCGTGGCCGCGACGGCCTTCCTCCTCGCCGAACGGCGCAGTCCGCACCCGATGCTCCCACTGTCGCTGTTCCGCGACCGGGTCTTCGCGGCCTCCACCGTGGTCTCCGCGACCTCGGCGCTGGTCTTCTACGGCCTGCTGTTCGTCTGCGGCCTCTACTTCCAGCAGGTGCGCGGCTATCCGCCGGTCCGGGCCGGACTGGCCCTGCTGCCGCTGACCGCGAGCGTCGCCGTCGGCGGTTTCGGCTCCGCCCGGACGGCACGGCTGCTCGGTCCGCGCCGGTCGATGTGCGTGGCCTTCGGTGCTTACGCGGTAGGGGCGTTGGGGCTGCTGGGCGCCTCCGGATCCTCCCCGTACTGGACGGTGCTCGCACCCATGGTGGTGATCGGACTGGCGGGCGGATTCATCTCCCCGGCGGCGACCGCACCGGCTCTAGGCACCGTCGCCAGAGCCCGCGCGGGCATCGCCGCGGCCGCGCTCAACACCGCCCGGCAGTCCGGATCGGCGGTCGGCGTCGCCGCCTTCGGCACGCTGGTCACCGCCGTCCAGCCCTTCTCCCGGGGGCTGCACGCCGTGCTGTGGCTGATCGCCGTCGCCTCCGCCGCCGCGGCAGCCCTGTGGGCGTACACCTTCCGGCCGACCGCACCGGCCGCACCGGCTGACGGCCGACCCGCCTGACGAACCGGACCCACCCCGCCCCCGCCCCCGCCCACACGGTCAGCGCCCATCCGACCTCCCCGAGCCCGCCGACTCCCCTCCACAGCACCCGAAAACGAGCACGTCAAAGGCCCGGACGGCGCCGCCGGACCGGGCTTGACGCTCCCTCGCGCTTCCACCACCCTTCCACTATTCGAATAGTGAAAGGGTACTTTGCCCATGCCAGCGCCCCTCACCCCCATCCCTCCGCTCACCCCGGCCCACCCCCTCCCGGAACCGACCCCCCGCCTACTGCAACCGGCCCGTTTCCCCCGCGCCGTCCGCTTCCCCCGCACCACCCGCCTCCTGCACGCCCTCCGCCACCCCCGCACCGTCCCGCTCCCCCGGCACCCCGCCGTCCTGGCCTGGGGCCTCGCGGCCGGCTTCGCCGCGCTCTACACCTGTGTCGCCGTCAACCGGCACCGACGCGGCCTCACCAAGGCCTACGACCTGGGCATCTTCGAGCAGGCAATCCGGGCGTACGCCCACGGCCGGGCGCCGATCGTGCCGCTCAAGGGCCCCGGCTACAACCTGCTCGGCGACCACTTCCACCCGCTGATCGCCACCCTCGCCCCCGTCTACCGGGCCTTCCCCAGCCCGCTGACCCTGATCGTGGCGCAGGCCCTGCTGATGGCACTGGCCGTCGTCCCGCTCACCCGCTGGGCCCACGAGGTCGCCGGACCGCGAGTGGCGCTGCTCGTCGGCTGCGCCACCGGGGCATCCTGGGGAATCGTCCGGGCCGCGGCCGACGACTTCCACGAGATCGCGTTCGCCGTCCCGCTGCTCGCCTTCACCGCCACCGCGCTCGGTCGGCGCCGACCGCTGACCGCCGCCCTCTGGTCGCTGCCACTGCTGCTGGTCAAGGAGGACCTGGGGTTGACGGTGGCCGCCGTCGGCCTGCTGATCGCCTGGCAAGCCCGCGAGGACCGGCGCACCCCGCTGCCCGGACTCGCCCTCGCGGCCCTCGGCCTCGCCGCGACCGCGCTCACCGTGCTCGTCGCGCTGCCGGCCTTCAACCCGCACGGCGGCTTCGACTACTGGCAGCAGCTGGACGGCGGCGGCCACGCCACGTCCTGGAGCACGCTCCGGACCGCGCCCCTGCGGCTCGGATGGCCGCCGATCAAGTGGCTGCTGCTGTTCCTGCTCGCCGCCACCACCGGCTTCCTCGGCCTGCGCTCACCGCTCGTCCTGCTCTGCGCGCCCACCCTGGCCTGGCGGTTGATCTCGGCCAATCCGCACTACTGGGGCGTCAGTTACCACTACAGCGCGGTCCTGATGCCGATCGTGTTCGCCGCCCTGATCGACGCCGTCCGCCGCGTCCAGCGCACGACCGCACACCACGTCCAACTCCCGACGACCGCTCACGACGCCGCCGACACCTCGCACCTCCCCACCACCCGCCCGGTCCGGCGCGCACTCGCCGTGACCGCCCTGGTGACGGTCGTGACGTTGCCGCTCTATCCGCTGCACGAGGTGGTGATGCCCGAGGCCTGGAGCACCTCGCCCCGGCTCACCGAGACCCGGGCGATGCTCCGCCTGATACCGGACGACGCGACCGTGGCGGCCTCCAACCACCTGGCCGCCCAGCTCACCGGTCGGGCGGAGGTCACCCTGGTGTGCCAGGACCCGGTCGGCCCCGGACCGGAGTGGGTGGCCGTCGACCTGCGCGATCCGAGCGTGCAGTCCCCGTGCGCCACCGCCGCCACCACCCGCATGGTGACGGCCTACCGCAGCCACGGCTACCGCCTGCTGGTCGACCGGGACGACCTGCTCCTGCTCAAACGGCCCTGACCGAACGCGACCGCCCCCACCCCCGGGTCCCGCTTGACCAACGCGTCGCAGTGGGACACCATTCCACTATTGAACTAGTGAAAGGCCGCAACGGGTGTGATCGAGTACCGCATCGATCGGCGCAGCGGCGTCTCCACGTACCAGCAGATCGTGCAGCAGACCAAACAGGCGCTGCGGCTCGGCATGCTGCAGCCGGGGGACAAGCTGCCGACCGCCCGCGAGGTGGTCGAACTGACCGCGATCAACCCCAACACCGTGCTGAAGGCCTACCGCGAACTCGAACGCGAGGGACTGGTCGAGCCCCGCCCGGGGCTCGGCACCTTCGTCCGGCGCTCGCTCGCCCGACCGGAGGCGGCCGCCGACGGGCCCCTACGGGCGGACCTGGTCGGCTGGGTGGACCGGGCCCGGGAAGCCGGGTTGGAGCGCGAGGACATCGCCGCGCTGATGACCTCCGTGCTGGAGCAGCGCTTCGACAGCGGGGTTTCCCCGGCCACGCCGAACTGAGCGGTGCCGGGGCCACCTCGGCACGGCACCGCAGGTCCAACCGGGCCACGCACCACCGCCGAGGAGCACCTCGGCACGGCACCGCACATCCAACCGAACCACGCACCACCGCCGGGGGCCACCTCGGCAGCACCGAACCGAGAACAGTGGGGGGACCGGGTGAACGACCCGACAACCGTGGCTCCGGCGCTGGAGGCCGTCGGACTCGGCAGGCAGTACCGGGGCGGCTGGGCCCTGCGGGACTGCGACTTCACCGTGCCGGCCGGGCGGATCTGCGGCGTGGTGGGCCCCAACGGGGCCGGCAAGAGCACCCTGCTCTCCCTCGCCACCCGCCAACTCGAAGCCTCCGAGGGCGAGTTGCGGGTTTTCGGCGAACCGGCCGGCACCCCGGACCAGCGCGCCCGGGTCGCCCACGTGGCCCAGGACAAGCCGCTCTACCCGGGCCTCACCGTCGCCGAGACCCTGCGGCTGGGCCGCGAGCTCAATCCGGTCTGGGACCAGGAGGCGGCCCAGCAGGTCGTCGACCAGGGCGAGTTGCGGCCCCGGGCACGGATCGGCTCGCTCTCCGGGGGCCAGCGGACCCGGGTGTCGCTGGCGCTGGCCGTCGGCAAGCTCCCCGAACTGCTACTGCTCGACGAGCCGATGGCCGACCTCGACCCGCTCGCCCGGCACCAGCTGATGGGCACCCTGATGTCGACCGTCGCCGAACGCGGCACGACCATCGTGGTGTCCTCGCACATCCTCCCCGAGCTGGACGGCGTCATCGACCACCTGCTACTCGTCCAGGGCGGACGGATCCGGCTGTCCGGCGACCTGGACGAGATCCTGGACGGACACCAGCTGCTCTCCGGGCCCGCCGGGAGTGCCGAGCTCCCGCCCGAGGTGGTGATCGAGCAGCGGATCGGCGGGCGCCGGGCGAGCGCCCTGGTGCGCACCGCGGAGCCGCTGGACGGGCCCTGGGAGAGCGAACGGCCCAGCCTGGACGAGCTGTTGCTCGGCTACCTCCGCTCACCGGCCGCCTCCCCCGCGGTCGCCTCCCACGGGACCGGCCCTCACCCGACCGCCTCCCGCGGAACCGACTCCCGCCCGGAAGCCGGCACCCCGGCGAACGACGAGAAGGCAGCATGAGCACCGACGCCCTGACCGACCCCGCGAGGCAGGCTCCCGCCACCGCCGCCCCGGCCGCCCCGGCCGCCCGGGAGCGCTCCGCGACCCCCCGGCTCCGCGGCCTGCTCTGGCTGTCGCTCCGTCAGAATTGCCTGCTGCTCTGGCTGTTGGTGGCTCTTACGGTCCTGACCGCGGCCAATCTCCTCTGGATCCACGTCGCCAGCCAGCACATCGTGGGCGTGCTGCGGCGAACGGGCTGCTACACCTCGAACAGCGACGCGTGCTGGACGGTCCTCGCGCCGATCAACGAACCGTACTTCTGGTTCGGCTCGGTGCTCCAACCCGCCGTCACCGCCGTCCCGTTGCTCATCGGCGTGTTCATCGGCGCGCCACTGCTGGCCCAGGAGCACGAGCGCGGCACGATCCGACTGATCCGCGCCCAGTCCGTCAGCCCCGTGCGCTGGCTGGCCGCCCGCCTCGCGGTGCCGGGTCTCGCCGTACTGGCCCTGACCGGGGTGCTCGCCTCGCTGATGACCTGGGTGTGGTGGAACGACCTCATCAAGGGCCCGGCCTCGTTCGACCCGCCGTTCCAGTTCTTCACCTACCCGGCGCTCGGACTGGCCCCGATCGTCTGGTCCCTGTTCGCCCTGGCCCTGGGCGTCCTGGTCGGCCAGGTGGTGCGCCGCACCCTGCCCGCGATGTTCCTCACCGCCGCACTGGTCGCGATCACCCACGGCCTGATGCGCTGGGCCCGTCCGTCCTTCCACTCCACCGTCGACGCGGTGGTTCCACTGGGGGCCCTGCAGCCCAACAACGCGTGGCTGGTCGACGTCAAGACGGTGTTCCCCGACGGCAGGCGCATCAGCACCGAGTCGTGCTTCGACCCGCACTCCTGCGACGGGGCCGTCAACACCTGGCTGAGCTACCACCCCGCCGGCCATCTCGTCCCGATCCAACTCGTCGAGTCCGGGATCCTGTTGGCGCTCACCGCCGCCGCCCTCCTCGCGGTCTTCCGCCTCATCCGCCGCTGAACCCCCGCCCCGCCGGCAGCGAGATCGGCCGTCGCCAGGGCGGGGCGACGGCCGGGCGAGGGCAGGGCGACGGACCTCCCTCGGCCGCGCGGCACTTGGCGAAAGGTTGACCTGTTCACGGCAGATAGTTGACTCCCGGCACACCTATGGTCGGCCCATGCCCTCACAGCCCATCAGGCCCACCGCACTGCCGGTCCTGCCCTACCGCAAGCCCACCCGCGGCCGGGACTACTGGGTCCTGGACAACGTCCTACCCGACCCGGACGCCGTCCGCGAACGCGTCCTGACCCGCGGCGACTGGACCGAGGGCTACCCGCACCGACCCGAGACCTGGCCCGGCCTTCGGACCATGCCGGGCCTGGAACCGGACGAGCTGGCGCGGGTCGAGGCCCAGGTCCGCAAGGCCACCGGCGCCTCCCGGCTCTGGGTGCAGAGCACCCCGGGCGGAGGCACGCTCAACCACAACTGCGTCCAGGTCGTCGGCGCCGGGGAGTCGGAGTCCCGTCCGCACACCGACTCCCGCGCGCTCTGCCGCTACGCCGCCGTGCTCTACCTCAGCCCGGGCGCCCCCAAGGACGCCGGCACCAGCTTCTACCGCCAGCAGTTCCCCGGCGGGCGGCTCGGCGGCAACCTGGTCAACGCCCCGCACAACAACCTGGTCGAGGCACTCGGCACCCGCCACGTCCCCGCCGACCACTTCACCGAGGACGTCCGCGTCCCCAACCGCTACAACCAACTGCTCCTCTACCACGCCAACCTCATCCACAGCGCGACCGACTACTACGGCGCCGAACTGGCGGACCGCCGGATGACGGCCGTGTTCTTCTGGATGGCCTGACGAACGGGACGGCCCGACCAGCTGAACACCCGGACGCCCGGACGGCACGACCGGGGGGGTTCGAACCGCCCCCGCCCGGGGACGCTCGCCGCATGACCTCCGACCCAGCCCCCGGCCCGACCCCCGACGCCGTACCCCCCACCGAGACGGTCCGCCCCGACTGGGCCGGGATCGACCGGCTGCCCACCCTCGACCTGCTCCGCCTGATGAACGCCGAGGACCGCACCGTCCCCGCCGCCGTCGCCGGGGAGTTGCCGCGGATCGCCGCCGTGGTCGACGCCGTGGCCGCCCGGATGGCCCGCGGCGGTCGGCTGGTCTACGCCGGGGCGGGCACCGCCGGACGGCTCGGGGTGCTGGACGCCGCCGAGTGCCCGCCGACCTTCGGCACCGATCCGGCGCTGGTCGTGGGCCTGATCGCGGGCGGCCGGACGGCCGTGACGGCGGCCGTCGAGGGCGCTGAGGACCGCACCGACCTGGCCGAGTCCGATGTCGCGGCGCTCGGGCTGACCCCGGCCGACACCCTGGTGGGCGTGTCCGCGTCCGGCCGCACCCCGTATCCGCTGGCCGCGATCCGCGCCGCCCGGACGGCCGGGGCACTGACCGTCGGACTGGCGTGCAACCGGGGCTCGGCGCTGGTCGCGGCAGCGGAGCTGGGCATCGAGGTGGAGGTCGGCCCGGAGGTGTTGGCCGGGTCCACCCGGCTCAAGGCGGGCACCGCGCAGAAGCTGGTGCTCAACCTGCTGTCCACGGCCGTGATGGTCCGCCTCGGACGGACGTACGGAAACCTGATGGTCGATCTGCGGGCCACCAACACCAAGCTCCGCGAGCGTGCCCGCCGGATCGTCGCCGAGGCCACCGGCGCCGACCGGGACGCCGTCGGCCGCGCCCTCGGCGCCACCGACGGCCGCACCAAGGACGCGATCCTGCTGCTGCTCGCCGACGTGGACGCACCCACCGCCGCCCACCTCCTCCAGGCTTCGCACGGACGCCTGCGCGACGCCCTGGACCGCACCCGCCACCAGGGCCCGCCGCCCGCCTAGCCCCGCGACCGCCCGCGCGCCACCAGCGGTTACCCGAGCTGCAGGTCCGCCGCCGTCACGACCTCGCCCAGCCGCGGGAAGTTCAGTTCCACCGAGGCCCGGTGCTCCGCCTCCGTCAGCCCGGTCATCGCGTCCTCGACGAACACCAGTCGGTAGCCGTGGTCGGCGGCCGCGCGGGCGCTGGACTCGACGCCGAGGTTGGTGGCGATCCCGGTGAACACCAGCGTGCGCACGCCCCGGGCCTGGAGCAGTTCGTGCAGTCCGGTGCCCTGGAAGGCGCCGATGGTGCGCTTCACCACGACCTCGTCGGCCACCGCCTCGACCTCGGCCGACAGTTCGCTGCCGGGCGGCTGTTCGGCGACGCCCGGCCGCTCGACCCGCACCGCCACCACGGGGGCGCCGGCCGCGCGGAACTCCTCGGCCAGGCGCAGCGAGGCCGCGACCACCTCCGGGCCGGTGTGCGGCGCGAGCTGGTTGGCGACGATCCGGTCCATCAGGTCGATCAGGACCAGCGCGGTACTGCCGGGTTCAAGGGTGGTCATGGCGCTCACGCTAGCCCATCCCCCGTCACACCCGAACCCTGAGCACCGTCTGCACCGTCAGCACTGCCGGCCCCGTCCGCCGCCTCCCGCGCGATCTCCACCCGGAACCCCTCGATCAGCACCCGCAGCCCGTACTCGAAGTCGGCGTCGTGGTCGGTCATCCGCAGCACGTCGACCGCCTCGCTCAGCAGCGGCAGCCCGCGCAGCGCCTCGTCCGGGAAGGGTGGCCGGGCCCGTTCCGCGGCGTCCTGCTGCCAGGCCTGCTCCTCGGTGACCCAGCCCATGATGTACCGGTCGACGGTCAGCAGCAGCCGCAGCGCGGTGCGCGGGCTCAGCCCGGACCGGCACAGTGCGCTCAACTGCGCTTCGACGGCCGGGAGTTCGTCCTCGGTGGGCAGGGTTCCGGCGTGCACCCGGGCGCCGTCGCGGTAGGCGAGCAGGGCGCTCCGCTTGGCCCGGGCGTCGGCGGCGATCCAGTCCGGCCAGTGCTCCGGGTCCGGTTCGCGGTCGGGCGGGAGGGCTTCGGCGAGCATCGCCTCGGCCATCAGGTCGAGCAGTTCGCGCTTGTTCTTGAAGTGCCAGTAGAGCGCCGGCGACTGCACGCCGAGCTCGCGGGCGAGCCGCCGGGTGCTGAGCCCGTCGATGCCCTCCTCGTTGAGCACGCGCAGCGCGGTGCGCACCACCTCGTCACGTTGCAACGCCATCGGATCGGCCTCCCGGTAATCCACTTGCGGACCCACCTTATCGCCGATAAGTTCCGATCCCGTCCTTATCACCGATAAGGACTCCGTGGCCGTGGCCCGCACCCCAAGAGCGGCCGAGGACCCCGAGAACACCGAGAACACCGAGGACCCCGCATTGACCCCAGATCCAGCCGGACCCGGGCCCCACGGCCCACAGTCCGGGCCCCGCAACCCACTCCCCCGGCCCCGCAACCCCCTGCCCAAGCTCCGCCGTCTGCTGCCCGACACCACGCCCTGGCGCTCCTCACGCGACTTCCGGCTCACCTGGACCTCCGGCACGATCACCCTGCTCGGCTCGGTCTTCACCATGACGGCGGTCCCGCTGCAGATCGCCCATCTCACCGGCTCGCCGCTCGCCGTCGGAGCCGTCGGCGCGGTCGAGCTGGTGCCCACCGTCCTGTTCGGCCTGTACGGCGGAGTCCTCGCCGACCGCGCCGACCGCCGCACCGTCGCCCTGGCCACCGAGGTCGCGCTCGCCCTGCTCAGCGCCCTGCTGCTGGCCAACGCCCTGCTCGGCACACCGGCCCTCTGGCCGCTCTACCTCGCCGCCGGCCTGGCGGCGGCGATCCAGGGCCTCCAGCAGCCCTCGGTGGAGGCGATGATCCCTCGGCTGGTGCCGCCGGAGCAGTTGGTGGCGGCCGGAGCGCTGCTCTCGCTGCGCTGGAGCATCGGCGGCGTGGTCGGCCCGGCCGCCGCCGGGCTGCTGATCGCCACGGCCGGTGTCCCGGCGGCGTACCTGGTGGACCTCGCCACCTTCCTGCTGTCGATCGCCCTGCTCGCCCGGGTACGGCCGGTCCCCTCGTCCCGGGACGCCGAGGCGCCGGCGTGGCACGAGTTCACCGAGGGCGTCCGCTACGCGGCGCGGCGGCCCGACCTGCTGGGCACCTACCTGGCCGACCTCGGCGCCACCGTCTTCGCCCTGCCCACCGCGCTGTTCCCCTTCCTGGCCCAGGAGTTGGACGCGGAGTGGGCCCTCGGCCTGCTCTACTCGGCGTCCGCCGCGGGCAGCCTGGCCGCGGCCGCCACCGGCGGCTGGACCGGACGGGTGCACCGGCACGGGCGGCTGGTGCTGCTCTCCGCCGCCCTGGTCGGCGCGGCCACCGCCGCGGCCGCGGTCGCCCCCGGGCTGTGGACGGTGCTGCTCTGCCTGGCCGTCGCGGGCGGCGGCCACTGGATCGGCGACACCTTCCGCAGCGCCATCTGGAACCGGTCCGTTCCGGACGAACTCCGTGGCCGCACCGCCGGACTGGAGCTGATGATCGGCTCCGCCGGACCGGCCCTCGGCGACCTGCGGGCCGGCGGACTCGCCGCCGGCCGGGGCATCCGGGCCGCACTGGGCACCGGCGGCCTGCTCTGCCTGGGCGGCAGCGCCGTCCTGACCGCCGCCCTCCCCGCGCTCTGGCGCTACGACCAGCGCGCCCTCGAACCGCAGGGCGCCCCGCACCCGCACCCCACCCCGAACCGGACCTGAGCACCGACCCCCTCCTGACGTGAATCCGTCGCTCCGCAACCACCGCCATTGACCATCCACCCCGCCCGACGATTGGCTCACCCGGAGCCGGCCGCCGGGGATTCCGACACCACAGCAGCACCGGACGCCACCGTCGACGCGGCCCGGCCGTTCCCAGGGGAGGGACCAGATGACCAGCCCGCACACCACCACGCGCCTGCTGCGCGCCGCCTGCGCCGTCGGCGCGGCCGCCGCCCTGGCGCTCACCACCACCCAGGCGGCCCACGCCGACGACACCCACCACAAGCCGGGCACCGAACGCGTCTCCGTCGGGCTCGGTGGCGCCCAGCCCGACGGCGCCTCGCAGGCCGGAGGCGTGAGTGCCGACGGCCGCTACGCCGTGTTCACCTCGCAGGCCACCAACCTGGTGCCCGGCGACACCAACGGCAAGAGCGACGTCTTCGTCCGCGACCTGCGCACCGGCGGCATCGAACGGGTCGACACCGGCCCGGACGGCGCGCAGGCCGACGGCGACGCCCTCAGCGCCGCCATCAGCGGCAACGGCCGCTACGTCACCTTCAGCTCCTACGCCACCAACCTCGTACCGGGCGCCGCCCTGGGCTTCGAGGACGTCTACGTGCACGACCGCTGGACCGGCGAGACCACCCTGGTCTCCGTCGGCGAGGAGCCGGGGCAGTCCCAGCAGGGCAAGTTCTCCGACCACCCGACGATCAGCCGGGACGGCCGCTACATCGCCTTCCAGTCCAACCGCTCCGACCTCGCCCCCGGCACGGTCACCTGGCAGGGCGCCAACATCTACGTCCACGACCTGCGGACCGGCGAGAACCGCCTGGTCAGCATCGGCGCGGACGGCAAGGAGGCGAACGGCTCCTCCGCCTCCCCGGTGATCAGCGCCGACGGCGGCTCGGTCGCCTTCGTCTCCAAGGCGAGCAACATCATCGGCGCCGACCGGCCGGGCGCGCTCGCCCCCGAGGCGGCCCGGCGGCTGACCGCCGAATCCGGCCAGGACTCCGACGAGCGGTTCGGCCTCGGCACCCCCGCCGGGTCCCCGGCCGGCGCCGACCACCCCCAGTTGCTCAAGCCGCACCTCTACCCGATCTACGTACGCGACCTGCGCTCCGAGGAAACCGTCCTGGGCACCCCGGACGGCCAGGGCGGCTGGCGCGGCGGGGACTCCCCCTCGCTCAGCCCGGACGGCCGCTACCTGGTCTTCTCCACCTGGGTGCAGCACGGCGACGGCTGGGCGGACCGGCACTTCGAGGTCTACGCCCGGGACCTGGAGGCGGGCACCGAGACCCTGGTCAGTGTCGGCCTGCCGGGCACCAAGACCACCCGTGACTCCTTCAACGGCCGGATGACCGCCGACGACCGCTGGGTCTACTTCGAATCCTCGGCCGGCAACCTGGTGCCCGGTGACACCAAGACCGTCTCCGACGTCTTCCGGCGCGACCTGTGGACCGGCCGCACCGAGCGGATCAGCCTGGCACCGGACGGCTCGGAGTCCGCCGGCGCCGCCTACGACCCGTACGTGGACGCCCGAGGCACCACGGTGGTGTTCACCTCGGAGGACGGCACCCTCGTCCCGGGCGACACCAACAAGGTCTCGGACGTGTTCCTCCGCCGCCTGCCGAAGCAATGACAGCGAAGCACTGACCCCGACGCACCGACCCCGACGCGCAGCCCCGCCCGCCGAAGCCGGACCGGCTACCCGTGGGCGGGCAGCGCGTACCCCAACTGGGAGATCACCGACCACAGTTGATCGGCCAGCTTGGCCGTGGCCGCGACCGCCCCGACGAACACCTCGGGCGCGGCCGCGGCTGCGGCCAACCCGCCCTTGGCCACCGCCCCCAGCCCCGCCACCACCCCGGCGCCGACCGCCGCCCACACCCCCAGGGCCAGCAGCCCGACCGCGCCCAGCCCGACCAGGAACAGTTCGCCCTCGGGGGTGAACAGCCGCCGGTCGCGCTCGACGGCCACCGCCAACTCGGGTACCAGCGTGGGCCCGAGCGGCCCCGGTCGCTGCCGGGCCCGGATCAGGTTGAGCATCGCCTCCCGGATCTTGTCGGGCAGCTGCACGGCCCGCAGCGGGACCCGGTGGATGTGGTACAGCACCAACCCGTCGTAGCCCGGCCGCCCCTGGTCCGGCCTCGGGTAGTCGCGGAAGTCGGCCCGGTCGGTGGGCCAGTAGCAGATCCAGTCGACGTACGTCTCCCCGTTCTGCTCGGTGACGTTGACCGGCATCGGCAGGATCTTCAGCCCGGCCCCGAGCCGCCAGTCGGTACCGGCCGCCACCACCGTGTACGGCAGTTGCTTGACAGCGGTGCGCTGCAGGGCGATCAACCGGTTCTCGATCACCCGGGCACACGGGTCCCGCAACACCGCGATCTTGCCCTGGAGTTCGCGGTAGGTGTCCAGGGCGCCGTCCTCGGTGCCGACCTCCAACGCCTCCATCCGCAGCTCGGGGACGTGGTTCTGGAGGCCGAGCAGATCGGGCTTGAGGGCACCGCCCGGGGTGAGCTCGCGGATCGCCTTGACCAGCTTCACCGCCGGGGTGCTCTTGTCCTTCAACATCCGCTTGATCGCGTCGACCTTGGCCGTCGGGTAGATGTTGTGCAGGTCCTCGGACAGCACCTGGAGCACCATCCGCAGCACCGGGTCCTGCGGTTGGGCGGTGAGCCGCCCGTACGGCAGTGCCTCCTCCGGGCCGAGCCGGTCCCGGCGCGGGGTGCCCCACCACTCGGAGATCCGGTCGAGCTGGAAGGTCACCCAGGTCGCGCCGGGCCGGGCGTCGAAGTCCACCCCGAAGTGGTGGCGCACCCACAGCTCGGCCGCCAGGTACTCGAAGACCGTCGGCGGCTCCGCACGCGCCTTGCCCAGCAGCAGGCAGGTGTCGGAATCCCTGAGAAAACTCACGAGATGTCCTTCAACGGGCTGCTCACCGCGATGTCCGTCCCCGAGGTGGGCGTGTACTCGTTCCACTCCGCGATCAGCGTGCCCCGGTGGCCGGGGCGGCGGACCGGGAACGGCGTCAGGGTGCCGTCGTGCCGGTGGGTCAGCCCGCTCAGCAGCAGATGACCGTCGTCCGGCACCCGGACCACCCGGGCGGTCTCCTGGATCCGCCGGTCGTCGTACTCGTCCACCACGACCGCGGTGTCCGGGTCGAAGCCCGCGCTGGAGGCGACCGGCACCAGCACCGGCGCTCCCCCGGCGGCCGGCGCGACCACAGCCGCGCAGGTGGTCACCACCTCGTCCTCCAGCAGCAGCGAACTGCTGCCCGGGTTGGCCGGCGGGATGCCCGGATAGTTGCGGTCGTCGTAGGCGGCAATCTCCCGGGCGATGCTCAGGTACGGGTGGTCGGGCGGCAGTTGGGCGCCGTGGTAGCCACCCTCGGCGAACCGCACCCAGGCCTCCTCCCAGCCCTTGCGCACGGTGAGCACCACCCGGGCGCTGCCCGCCCGCAGGAAGGCCTGCCGGTTGGCGTCCGGGTGCTGGATCCGGCTGACGAAGGGCCAGGCGGCGGGCGCGTCCCAGAAGTAGGAGTAGAGGAAGGTGACCACGTTCTCCCACTCGATGGCCTGGTTGACGAAGGCCACCTCCGCCTCGTGGCCGAGCACCGCCGACCAGGCCGCGGCGCTCACCCCGAGCGCGCCGGTGGCGTCGCCGGGGAAGCCCGCGCCGTGGCGCAGCAGGTCGAGGTCGCCGCCGACCGAGGCCGTCACGGCGTCCACCACCTCCGCCGGCATCAGGTGGTAGTCCACCCCGAGCAGGAAGCGCAGCACGCCCTTCATGATCTCGTCGCTCTCCTCGCGCCGCAGCGTGAGGGTGTCCACGCCGTTGAGGCGGTCGCGCAGCGCGGCGGCGCGGGCGGCGAGGTCCTGCTGTTCGGCGTAGTACTTGGTCTGGGCGGCGTTGAACAGGGCGGCCCAGACGTCGTTCTGCCACTGCCGGCGCGCCTCGTCGGTGGGTTCGACGACGGCGGTCAGGCTCAGCCAGGTCTGCCGGTTGTTGACCAGGTGGAAGCTGACCACGCACGGCCCGCTCGCGTGCGCCAGCAGGCCGCCGTTGGCCGGGTCGGCGAGGTCGACCGGGCCGTGGGTGCCGAACGGCTCGTTCCACTCGGGGATGCTGCTGCCGAGCACCTTCAGGTTGTAGTTGTACTCGCCGGTGCGGCTCTCCGAGGTGAACTGGAACATCAACTTCTTGATCCAGTACCGGTCCGGGACGTTGAGCGGCGGCGCGTCGAAGATGCCGGCGCCGTCGTTGTTCGGCGCGGTGACGTTGACGTGGATGTCCGGGTGCGTGCCGGGGGCGAGCGGCACCGCGGCGCCGTACTTCTCGGCGAGCACCAGGTAGTGCGCCTGGGTCTCCCCGGCGCGGATCTCCTCGGTGATGTCGGAGTGCGGCACGTCGAACTGGAACGGGCCCAACTTCGATTCCAGTGCCGCGAGTTCGGCGTACGACTGGCGCAGGGCGCCGGCCGGCTCGGGGATCGCCAGGTCGTAGGTCAGCCGCAGCCCGGAGCGGTAGAGCCGCACCCGCCACTTGCGCATCATGCTGAAGTAGTCGATCCGGACCGGGTCGGTGGGACTGGCGTTCTTCAGGGTGCGGGTGGTGGTCTCCGAGGATCCGGTCACCGTGGTGGTGGTGATGGTGGTCTTGTGCTCCTGCTTGGTCCGCGCGGAGGCTTTCTGGGTGATCGTGGTGGCGTGCTTGCGGCTGTCGGTGGCGGACTGCGAGTCGGCGCTCTGGCTGGTCATCCCGGAGGTGGCGGAGCCGGAGATCAGCGGGATCCCGCCGGAGACGGTGCCGGTGACGTTGAACTGGTTGCTGTGCTGGAGCTGGCTGGTGGTGGACTGGGCGAGTTCGGTGTTGTCGGTGACGCCGGTCTCGCTGACGTTCTCCAGCGAGTCGGTGACGATCGAGCTGAACTCCTTGGAGGTGACGGACCACTCCTTCTGGGTGACGGCCGTCTCCTCCAGCGGCGCGAGCGGTACGGTCGCGACGAGTTCACCCCGCTCGATCCCGGCCGGGGCCATCTCCAGCCGTTCCAGGTTCATCAGGCCGATCGGGTCGACGGCCGCGTTGTGGTCGTAGGCGGCGTTCGCGGCGGCGGCCCGACCGGCCCGGGCCCGGCCCTCGGCGCTGGCGTCCGCCCGGCGCAACCGCTCCAGTTCGCCGCCGAGTTCGCGCAGCGCGGGCCCGTCCAGGGCGGCCAGCACGACGGCCCGCGCCCGCCGGTCGCCGGGGTCGGCCGCCGAGGCGGCGAGCAGCTCCCAGGGCAGCTCGGCCGTCAACCGCCCGCGCAGCGCGGTCACTTCGTCCGGCCGGGGGTCGAGCCGGCGCAGGTAGGCGTGCTCGACCAGGCCCGGACCGTGCGGCGGCGCGTCCACCTTCAGCGGGACGAGGGTGGCCTTGTCGATGCTGCGGGCCGCGTGGGCGAGCACGGGCGGCGACGGTGTGCCGCCGGGCCAGGGCGATCCGGCCGGCTTGGCGCCTCCGGGCCACGACGGTTCAACCGGCTGGGCACCACCCGGCCAGGGCGATGCGGTCGGCTGCCCGGGCGCCCCCGGGATGCGGTCGGTCATGACGAGCCCCCTTGATCGATCTGCTGCCCGCGACCTACCCGGCGGCGCACCCCTGACGCGCCGCGCACGAACGGCGCGCGCCGCACCCCGCGTTGCGCGGAGGTGCACACCGGCGCGCAGCCACACCACACGCCCTCCGAGCAGCCCGCACGCCCCACCCGACCGGTCCACGTCAAGCGAACTCTTGCCCCGACCAAGACAACTGACGCTTCGTCAACTATTAACCACCTCCCGTCTACTCGCATAGATCCGCCGATGGTGGCATGGACACACACCGCCCGGCATCCCGTACCGGGCCCGTGACAGGGAGCTTCCCCCATGCTTCGCACCCACCGCATCGCCCCCGTCGTCGCCACCACCGTGCTCGCCGCGGCCGCCCTCGCGACCGCCGGCACCGCGCACGCGGCCACCGCCCACACCCCGGCCGCGCACACCCGCACCGCCCTCGACCTCAGCTGCTCGCAGTCCTACCTGCCGCTGCCCGACCCGGCCTGCACCCCCGGCGCCACCAACCCGGACGTCACCCAGGACACCATCGACGACACCATCTGCGTGCCGGGCTACAGCACCTCGATCCGCCCCTCCACCTCGTACACCAACCGCCTGAAGGTGCAGCAGATCGCCCAGTACGGCTACGCCGACACCGACACCGCCGACTACGAGGAGGACCACTTCATCCCGCTCTCGCTCGGCGGCCACCCGACCGACCCGCACAACCTCTGGCCCGAGCCGCGCTACGCGGCCGACCCGAGCGGCCTGACCTCCACCGACAAGGACACCGTGGAGTACAAGCTCTACCGCGCCGTCTGCAACCGCCAGGTGAACCTGGTCCCCGCCCAGCAGGCCATCGCCACCAACTGGACCACCGCGCTCTCGGTCCTCGGCCTCAGCTGACCGACGCCCGACGGCACGGCCCCGCACCGCTCGACCCGGGCCCCCAGCCACGAGGCGCGGGCCTGCCACCCCTCGGCGCGGGACTCCCACCCCTCGGCGCGGGCCCCCTCACAGCACCAGGGCCCGCGCCGACGCGCGTACCGGCGCCGGGAGTTCGGTCCGCCCGCGCAGATGGCGGTCCACCGCCGCCGCCACCGCCCGGCCCTCGGCGATCGCCCAGACGATCAGCGACTGGCCCCGCCCGGCGTCCCCGGCGACGAACACCCCGTCCACGGCGGTGCCGAACGCGTCGTCCCGCTCCAGGGTGCCCTCCGGCCCGATGCCCAGCCCGAGTTGGGCGAACAGCGGCTGGTCCGGCTCCGGCCCGGTGAAGCCCAGCGCGAACAGCGCCAGCTCCGCCGGGAGCACCCGCTCGGTGCCCGCCCGGGGCCCGCGCCCGACCGGCTCGGCGGCGGCGACCCGGACGGCCGCCAGCCGCCCGTCCGGCCCCGGCTCGAACCCGACCGTGACCGCCTCGAACGCCCGCCCGCAACCGTCCGGACCCTCGGCCCGGTCCGCCGCCACCCCGTCCGCCGCCTCCCCTTCCAGCACCGCCCCTTCCAGCACCGCCCCCGACTCCTCGTGCGAGGTCGTCTCCCGGTACACCTTGGGATGGACCGGCCACGGCTGCCCCGCCCCCCGGCGCTCCGGCGGACACGGGTTGATGTCCAGCTGGGTGACCGAGGCCGCGCCCTGCCGGAGCGCCGTCCCCAGGCAGTCGGCCGCGGTGTCCCCGCCGCCGATGATCACCACCCGCCGCCCCTCGGCGGACAGCGGTGAGCACGCCCGGTCCCCCTCGTCCACCCGGTTCGCCCAGGTCAGGTACTCCATCGCCGGGTGCACCCCGGCCAGCCCGCACCCGGGCACCCCCGGTTCCCGGTGGGCGCCCGCGCCCACCGCGACCACCACCGCGTCGTACCCGGAGCGCAGCTGCTCCGCCGTGACGTCCCGCCCGACCCACACCCCGGTACGGAACTCGGTGCCCTCGGCCCGCAGCTGGTCCAGCCGCCGTTCCAACCGGTGCTTCTCCAGCCGGAACGGCGGGATCCCGTAGCGCAGCAGCCCGCCCGGGCGGTCGGCCCGTTCGAAGACCGTGGTCGCGTGCCCGGCCCGGGTCAGCTGCTGGGCGGCGGCCAGCCCGGCCGGGCCGGAGCCGATCACCGCCACCCGCCCGCCCGGCTCCGGCCGCTCGGGCCGCTGCGGCCGGTCCCAGCCCTCCGCCCAGGCCCGGTCGGCGATCGCCAGCTCGACGTTCTTGATCGCCACCGCGGCGCCGTCGATCGCCAGCACGCAGGCGCTCTCGCACGGCGCCGGGCAGAGCCGCCCGGTGAACTCGGGGAAGTTGTTGGTGGCCAGCAGCCGGGCGGCCGCGGCCCGCCAGTCCCCGTCGGCCGTCAGCCGGTTCCACTCCGGGACGAGGTTGCCCAGCGGACACGCCGCGTGGCAGAACGGCAGCCCGCAGTCCATGCAGCGTGCCGCCTGCCCGCTCACCAGCGGCAGCGGCGTCCCCGGCCGGTACACCTCCCGCCAGTCCCCGAGCCGCTCGCGCGCGTCCCGCCTCGCCCGCTCCGCGCGCGGGGTGGTGAGGAAGGCCATCCGCCCTGCCATCGCGTCTGCCATCACGGCCTCCGGCGGTGCTCGCCGACTCGGTCCGGCGGCCCGCCGTACAGGCCCCGTCCCACCAGCCCCGCCCGACCGGGCCCGCCCACCGGCACTCCACCGTGTGGCCACCGTACGCCCACGAAGCAGCGGGCGACACCCGCGGCGGCCGAGAACCCCGCGCCCCGCCCTCCCCTGCCGTGAGCACGCCAGGGAGAATCTCCCGCATGACCCACACCGTGCTGATCGCCGAGGACGACCGCGCCATCCGCGATTCGCTCACCCGCGCCCTGACGCTGGAGGGCTACCGGGTACGGATCGCCGCCGACGGCACCCAGACCCTCGCCGTCCTCGCCGAACAGCGACCGGACGTCCTGGTGCTCGACGTGATGATGCCCTCGCCGGACGGCCTGGAGGTCTGCCGCCGACTGCGCGCCACCGGCGACCGCACCCCGGTGCTGATGCTCACCGCCCGGGTCGAGGTCCCGGACCGGATCGCCGGCCTGGACGCCGGGGCGGACGACTACCTGGTCAAGCCCTTCGACGTGGACGAGCTGTTCGCCCGCCTGCGCGCCCTGCTGCGCCGCAACCCGCCGTCGGAGACCGCCGAGGACGTGCTCACCGTCGCCGACCTCCGGGTCGAGCCGCCGGCTCGCCGGGCCTGGCGCGGCGGCCGCGAACTCGAACTCTCCCGCACCGAGTTCGACCTGCTGGAGCTGCTCGCCCGCAACTCCGGCGCCGTGCTCGACCAGACCACCCTGTACGAGCGGATCTGGGGCTACGACTTCGGCCCCGGCTCGAAGAACCTCGCGGTGTTCATCGGCTACCTGCGCCGCAAACTCGACCGCCCCGGCCTCACCCCGCTGATCCACACCGTCCGCGGCGTCGGCTACACGCTGCGCGAGCCGTGATCGGCCCGGCGCGCCGCCACCTGCCGCGCCCGGGCCTGCGCACCACCCTCTCGCTCGCCTTCGCCGCGATGGCCGCCCTGGTCGCGGTGGTGATCGGCTTGCTCGGCTACCACGCCGCCGCCCGGCTGATCCGGGACGACGAGACGGACGACTTCACCTCGGCCGTCAGCGCGGTCAGCGGCCAGGTCCAGCGCGAGAAGCTGTTCCCGGGGGACTTCAACAGCCCGAGCGGACTCGGCGAGCAGCTGCTGCACCCGATCCGGGTCACCGCCCAGGCCCTCGACTCCACCGGCGCCGTCCTCCCGGGCACTGCCCACCTCGACCTCCCGACCACCCCGGACGACCGAGAACTCGCCCGCGCCGAGCTGCCCGCCCGGACGGTGGTCGATGTGCGCCGGATCGGCCGCAGCAGCTGCCGGGTCGGCGTGGTCTCGCTCGGCGGCGGCCGCGGCGCGGTCCAGGTGGTGCTCCAACTCGACGACATCGAGGAGCTGTTGGAGCGGCTGCGGCAGCAGATGGCGGCCGTGGTGGCCGGCGTCGTGCTGATCGCCGGCGGGGCCGGGTGGCTGGTCGCCGGGCGGATCACCGGCCGACTGGTCCGGCTCACCGACGCCGCCGAACTGGTCGCCTCCAGCGGCCGCCTGGACGTCCCGGTGCCCGCCTCAGGGCGGGACGAGGTGGGCCGGCTCGGCCGCGCCTTCGACCGGATGCTGGTCCGCCTGGCCACCGCCAAGGAGAACCAGCGCCGGCTCGTCCAGGACGCCGGGCACGAGCTGCGCACCCCGCTGACCAGCCTGCGCACCAACCTCGCGGTGCTGCCCAACCTCGACCGGCTGCCGCCCACCGAGCGGGTCGCGCTGCTCGCCGACCTGTCCGAGGAGGCCCGGGGGCTGAGCCGGCTGGTGGAGGAGCTGGTGGCGCTCGCGGCGGACCGCAAGGCGGACGAGGACCCGGTCGAGGTGGTGCTGGCGGAGGTGGTCCACGAGGCCGCCGCCAAGGCCCGTCGCCGCAGCAACCGCGAGGTCGTCGTGGACGCGGACGACACCGTCGTGGTCGCCCGCCCCGACGCGCTGGCCCGCGCGGTGGCCAACCTGCTGGACAACGCGGCCAAGTTCGACCCGGCCGGGACGTCCCCGATCGAGGTGGTGGCCCGCGGCGGGCGGGTCGAGGTCCGCGACCGCGGCCCGGGCATCGACGACGCCGACCTGCACCGGGTCTTCGACCGCTTCTACCGGGCCACCGCCGCCCGCAGTCTGCCCGGTTCGGGCCTGGGCCTGGCCATCGTCGCCGAGGTGGCCCGCTCGCACGGCGGCACCGCCTTCGCTGCCAACCGGGAGGGCGGCGGCGCGGTGATCGGCTTCACCCTCGCCGGCTGAGCCGGCCCGACAAGCCTGTCAGGCCCGACCAGCCCGACCGACCGAACGCACCGGAGACGACGAACGGGCCCCGGCACCGTGCCGGGGCCCGTTCCGGAGCCGGGATCAGACGGCGGCGAGCAGCCCCCGCCCGAACCAGTCGGCGTCGTCCTTCACGCCCGGCAGGACGAAGAAGTACCCGCCACCGGTCGGCGAGATGTAGTCCACCAGCGGCTCGTCGATCAGTCGGGTCTGGGTGGCCTCGAACTGCCGCGTCACGTCCTGCTGGTAGCAGCAGAACACCAGGCCCATGTCCAGGTTGCCCGCCTTGTCGATGCCCCGGTCGTAGTTGTAACCGCGGCGCAGGATACGGGAGTTGTCGGTGTCGGCGGTACGCGGGTTGGCCAGCCGGATGTGGGCGTTGAGCGGGATCGCCTCGCCCTTCGGGTCCTTGCCGTAGTCCGGGGCGTCGTTCTCCTGCCGACCGTCCAGCGGCGCACCGGTGTCACGGCGGCGGCCGAACATCTTCTCCTGCTCGGCCAGCGAGACGCGGTCCCAGAACTCGATCAGCATCCGGATGATCCGGATCACCTGGTAGCTGCCGCCGGTGGCCCAGGCGGGCTCGCCCATCCCGTCGGTGACCCAGATCAGCCGGTCCATCTCCCGGGAGGAGGTGGTGTCCGGGTTGACGATGCCGTCCTTGAAGCCCAGCAGGTTGCGCTGGGCGCCGTCCGGGCGGGACGGGTTCTGGAAGCCGTCGATCCGCCAGAGGATCTGCATCCCGCCGCGGGTGTGCCGGGTGATGTCGCGCAGCGCGTGCAGCACGGTGTCCTGCTGCTCGGCGCAGATCTGCAGCGAGAGGTCGCCGTGCAGCTCGCCGGGCTGCAGGTTGTCGTTGGGGAAGGTCTTCATCGGCGTCAGCTTGACCGGCTTGGCCTTCGCGAGGCCGTAGCGGTCGTCGAACAGCGAGGCGCCGACCCCGACCGTGACGGTCAGGTTGTCGGTGGCCACCGTCGGGCCGAGCATGCCGCTGTCCGAGGGCGGCGCGCCGACGCCGAGGTCGGCCGGGGCGCCGCCGGCGGTGAGGAAGCGGACCCGCTCGGTCAGGGTCTTGAACAGGTCCTCCAGGCCCTTGCGGTCCTGGGCGATCACCTGGCAGGAGACGAAGGCCGCGTAGCCCTGCTGGGGGGTGCCGACGCCGGACTGGTGGGTGCCGTGGAACGGGACGGCACCGGTCTTGGACTGGTGGCTGTCCCCGGCGACGGCCTGACCAGCCCCCAGGGTGAAGCCCCCGCCGGCCAGCACGGCGGCGCCGGCACCCGCGCCGAGCGCGGCCCGCACGAAGCTGCGCCGGGCCGGTCCGGCCGGGCAGCCGCCCTCCGCCGGGGCCGGAACGGCCGCCGCGGCGTGCGGGAACGGGCAGGTGCCTCCGGTGGCTGCGGTGTGGTCGGTCATCAGGCGGCCTTCCGGATCTCAAGCAGGGTGGGGATGAGCGAGAGGTTTTCGAGCAGCTGGCCGGTGGCGCCGTTCAGCTGACGGCGGGAGTCGGCGGTGAGCTTGTCCACCGGGGTCCAGCCCGCGGGCTGGTGGGCGGCGGCGACCAGGTCGCCGACCTGCTTCATGCCGGCGTTCACCCGGACCAGCACCTGCGGGTCGCGGTCGTCGAGCAGCGGCTGCAGGACGGTCAGCAGCTCCTGGGTGCCCGCCAGGTTGGCCTGGGCGGTGGCCAGGTTGGTGCCGCTGCCCATGTCGGTGTCGCCGGTCAGCTCGAACTGGAGGGTGTTCTCCAGGATCTCGTGGGCGCGCAGCGGGAGGTCGCCCGGGTCGAAGTCCTGGGTGGGGAAGTCGTGCGCCAGCTTGGCCGCGTTCTGGGCGAGCTCGTCGGCGACCGGCGTCAGCTCGTCCACGGACTGGCCGTGCCAGAGGCCGTACTCCAGGCGCAGGAAGCCGGTGAAGCCCTGGTCCGCGGTCCCGTCCGGAAGGCCGTCGGCGCGTCCGTCGATCTTCTTGTCGAGGTCGGCGAAGGTGCCGTAGGCGGCGCCGAGCGAGGCGTACTGCAGGTGCGCGGTGAGCCAGTCGGCCTTGGCGGTCGCGAGGTCGCCGGAGTGGACGTCGGTCTGCAGCTTCTGGGTCTGGGTCATCAGGGTCGCCAGGCCCTTGTTGACGTAGTCCTTGTAGCTGTCCAGCGGGGCCTTGAGGTCGTCCTCGTTGACCGGCTTGACGGCCTTGACCTCGGCGCCGCCGGTGACGTGCACGGAGGCGGAGGTGACGGACTTCCCGCCGGTGGGCACGCAGCGCCAGGCGTAGTCGCCGGAGCCGATGGTGGCGGTCAGCGCGCGGGTGGTGCCGGGGGCCAGGCCCTCGATCTCGCCGTAGACCGAGCCGGTGCCCGGGTTGACCAGGTAGACCTCGGAGGTCTTGTCGCCGGTGTTGTGCATCTGGAACACCTGCTGGCCCGGCTGCGGGCTGCCGAAGCCCTTGCCGCACTCCTGCTCGGAGACCGCGACGGTGGCGGAGCTGTCCTTCTTGCCGTCGCTGACCGCGATCACGGCGCCGGCCACCACGACCGGGACGGCGATCGCCGCGACCGGCAGCACCCAACGCGGACGGCCCGAACGCACCGGCTCGGCCTGCCCCTCGGAGACCTGCCCCTCGGAGTCCTTCTCGCCGGCCTGCCCTGCGGCGGCCTTCTCCCCCGCCGCCGGCTTGGCGGCGGCCGGAGCGGTCTTGCCGCCGCGCACGCCCTCGATGAAGAGGGTCATCACGATGCTCAGGTAGGCGATGTAGCCGACGACCTGGAGGACCGTCATGGTGACGGTCAGGTTGAGGGTGCCCTGGAGCAGCGTCGCGTACCAGGAGGAGGCGTCCAGGTGCCCGCTCAGGTCGAAGGCGTAGCTGCTGCCGCCGCCGACCAGCCCGGACTCCTGGAGGTCGCGCAGCCCGTAGCCGAGCACGCCCGCGGCGACCACGATCAGCCCGGCGCCGGTGATGGTGAAGAACTTGGTGAGGTTCATCTTCAGGGCCCGGCGGTACAGGCCCCAGCACAGCGCGACGGAGAGCAGCAGGCCGACGGCCGCGCCGATGATCGGCCCGGTGGACTCACCGGCGGTGCGGGCGTTGGTCCACAGGAAGAGCGAGGTCTCCAGGCCCTCCCGGCCGACGGCGAGGAAGCTGGTGAGCACCAGCGCACCCGCGCCCATCGCCAGCGAGGCCTGGACCTTCTCCCTGATGTCAGCGGAGAGGGTGCGCGCGGAGCGGCGCATCCAGAACACCATCACGGTGACGAAGCCGACCGCGATCAGGCTCAGCACCCCGCCGAACGCCTCCTGGGCGTGGCCGGAGAGGTTGGCGGCGGTGAAGGTGAGCACCGCGCCGAAGCTGAGGCTGAGCGCGACGGCCGCCGCGACGCCGGTCCAGACCTGGGGCAGTCGGCCCTTCTGGTCCGCCCGGACCAGGGTGGCGACCAGGATCGACACGATCAGGCCGGCTTCCAACCCTTCGCGCAGCCCGATCAGAAAGCTGGGAAACGCCTCATCCCACATACAGCGGGCTCCTCCCCCGGGCCGCCCCGGGTTGTACCTGTCCTCGACGTTCCGCCGACGGTGGCGGCGGAACGGCACGGCGAACGCCCCGGACCCGAGGGTCCAGGGCGCTCCGCTTAGCTTAGGCAAACCTTAGAGCCGCGCAGGTCAACCGCACCCCCGCTTCAGGTAAGGGTTCGGTATGGGAACACCCATGCGATAACCAACTCCGCGCACGCCACCCCCGGAAGGAGACCTGCGTCACCCCCACCACTGCTCGGGCGCCGCCCCGGGATCCGGCTCCGGAGGGACCGTCACCGGTTCGGCGCAGCGCACCAGCAGTTCCCCCTCCTCCGTCTCGGTGACCAGGAGGCCCCGCTCCCGCAGGACCAGCGCGGCCGCCCCGCTCACCGCCGCCCGGGCCGGACCGGACGGCGGCCCGGCCGCCTCCGCTCCCGGGCTCCAACCGACCACCACGCCCTCGGGGTGACGGTCGATCGACAGCGGCGAGGCGCCCGGCGCGGTGCGGAACCCGGCGTGGGCCAGGGCCTCGGTGACGTCCTCGAAGAGTTCACGGTGATCCACCATTGGCGCAGCGTAGGCCCGGGCCCGTACGGCTCCCGGACGCGGCGCGCGCCGAAACGCTTCAGCTGCACCCGAGCGCAGCATCACCCCCGCCCCACCCCGACCGGCGGCCAGCCGATCGGGCGTCAGTGACCCCCGTCCGGCCCGACACGCACGGCCGGACGGCCCGATGGACGTGCACAGTCGGCCCCCTGCCGACAGCATGACAGAGTAAGCGCTCCATCACCCTGAGCAACGGGCCCAGTGAACCGCCCAGGTCCGCGCGCCGGTCCGCCCGGCGGGCCCGTATCGAGAGGTCCCATGATCACAACACTTCGCCGGCCGGCGTTCCCGCCGGCGGGCCTCCGCCCCGGCACGCCTGGAAAGCCGGGGAGCCCGTCGTGAGAACCGACCAGCAGTCGCAGCCGGGACCGGTGACCAGCACCCGCGCCAAGCCGGCCAACCAGGCCGAAGCCCTCGCCGACTGGGCCGACGGCCGGCTCGGCATCTACTCCCTCGCCAAGGCCAACCTGCGCAAGATCTTCCCGGACCACTGGTCCTTCATGCTGGGCGAGATCGCGCTCTACACCTTCGTCATCATCATCCTGACCGGCGTCTGGCTGACCCTCTTCTTCAACCCGAGCATGGGCGAGGTCGTCTACGACGGACAGTTCGTCCCGCTCAAGGGCATCCGGATGTCCGAGGCCTACGCCTCGACCATCAACATCAGCTTCGAGGTCCGCGGCGGCCTGCTGATGCGCCAGATCCACCACTGGGCGGCCGTGGTCTTCATCGCCTCGATGCTGACCCACATGCTGCGGGTGTTCTTCACCGGCGCGTTCCGCAAGCCCCGCGAGATCAACTGGGTCTTCGGCGCGCTGCTGCTGTTCCTCGGCATGTTCGACGGCTTCATGGGCTACTCGCTGCCGGACGACCTGCTCTCCGGCACCGGCATCCGCTTCATGCAGGGCGCGATCCTGTCCATCCCGATCGTCGGCACGTACCTGCAGTTCTTCATCTTCGGCGGCGAGTTCCCGGGCACCGACATCATCCCGCGGCTGTTCACCGTCCACATCCTGCTGATCCCGGGCATCATGGTGGGCCTGCTCGCGGCGCACCTGATCCTGGTCTTCTACCACAAGCACACCCAGTTCGCCGGGCCCGGCCGCACCAACGACAACGTGGTCGGCATGCCGCTGATGCCGGTCTACATGGGCAAGGCCGGCGGCTTCTTCTTCCTGGTCTTCGGCATCGTCTCGGTCATGTCGGCGATCGCCACCATCAACCCGATCTGGGCGTACGGTCCGTACCGGCCGGACCAGGTGTCCACGGACGCCCAACCCGACTGGTACATGGGCTTCTCCGAGGGCCTGGTCCGGGTGATGCCCGGCTGGGAGATCAGCGTCTGGGGCGGCCACACCCTGAACCTCGGGGTGTTCATCCCGCTGGTGGTCTTCCCGAGCGTGCTGCTGGCCATCTGGTGCTGGCCGTTCCTGGAGGCCTGGGTCACCGGGGACCGCGGCGAGCACCACATCGCCGACCGTCCGCGCAACCACCCGGTCCGCACCGCGTTCGGCGCGGCCTGGATGGGCCTCTACCTGATCCTGCTGGCCGGCGGCGGCAACGACCTGCTGGCGACCCACTTCCACCTGTCGATCAACGCGATCACCTACGCGGTGCGGGCCGGGTTCTTCGCCGTCCCGGTGGTGGTCTTCGTGATCACCAAGCGCTGGTGCCTGGGCCTGCAGCGCCGGGACAAGGAGAAGGTGCTGCACGGCCGGGAGACCGGCGTCATCAACCGGCTGCAGCACGGCGAGTTCGTCGAGGTCCACGCGCCGCTGCCGCAGGGCCGGCTGTACACCCTCACCGCGCACGAGCAGCCCGAGCCGGTCGAGCTGGAGCCCGAGGTGGACGAGAACGGCGTGGCCCGCAGGGCCGGACTGTGGACCCGCACCCGGGCCAAGCTGTCCCGCGGCTTCTACGGCGAGGGCAGTCAGATCGCCAAGCCCACCGTCGAGGAGCACGAGGAGATCACCAGCGGCCACGGCCACCACTGATCCCCCCGGTACGAGGAGGGCCCGCTGCGCCGGCGACGGCACAGCGGGCCCTCCTCGTGCGCGGTCAGCCCCGCAGGGCCGCCGGGACGACGGCGAACAGCGCCGCCGCCACGGTGACGGAGAGGCAGAGCGCCGCCCAGCGGGTGCAGATCCGACGGCATTCGGCGCGGTAGCGGGCGGCCAGCCGGCGGCAGCGCTCGACGGCGCGGTCCACGACCTCCTCGGCGTAGCGCAACCGGTCGGCGGCGTAGGCCTGTTCGAGGCTCTCCCGCTCCGCCTCCGGCAGCCACGGGAACTGCGCGGCGAAGGCCCGGGCGTCCCGGCCGGCCGCCGCGACCTCCGCCTCCCAGGCCAGGAAGCCCTCGATCCGGGCGATCTCCACCCGGGGGTTCACCCGGCCGTTCCGGCGCGGGGTCCGTGCCCGCGGCGGACGCTGTCTGCCACCCATGACCGCTCCTCAGTTCCTGTCGGGCCGTCCCGCCGGAATTCCTGCCGGAACGGGCTCCTACGGCGCTTCGCTCCGCGAGCACGCAACTACTACCAGCGACGAACCGCAGGTGGGGGGCGGCTCGCCCAGCCCCGGAAGCCCCGGAGAAACTTGCGTGCCACGCACTATTGCGCGACACGCACCTTTCCTGAAGAGTGGTGCCATGACGAACGGGCAGCCCGGGCTGCGGGAACGGAAGAAGGCCGAGACCCGGGAGGCGCTCAGCTGGGCGGCACTGCGGCTCGCCGTGGAACGGGGCCTGGAGAACGTCCGGGTGGAGGACATCGCGGCCGCGGCCGGGGTGTCCCCACGCACCTACAACAACTACTTCTCCAGCAAGGCCGAGGCGATCGTCTTCCGGCACCGCCACCGGATCCTCCGGGCCGCCGAGGCCCTGCGGGCCCGGCCCGCGGAGGAACCGCTCTGGGAGGCACTGACCCAGTCGCTGGTCGAGCCCTTCGACGGCGCCGACCAGGCACCCGATCCGCACTGGGTCGCCGCCGTACGGCTGCTGCTCCGCGAACCCTCGCTCCAGGCCGAACTGGTGCGGGGCAGCGCGGACACCCGCACCGAGCTCATCGCGGCGGTGGCCGCCCGGACCGGCACCGACCCGGACCGGGACCTCTACCCGCGACTGGTCGCCGCCACCGCGCTCTCCGCGCTGCAGGTCGCCAACGAGCACTACCTGGGCGCCGATCCCGCGCTGCCCTTCAAGGCGGTGTTCGCCGAGGCACTGCGCCAAGTGGCCGCCGGGCTGCCCGACCCGTCGCGCTGATCCACCAACCGTCTCAGAGGGGGATTTCGAGATGACCAACGACGTCGTCGTCGCCGGCGCCGGCCCGGTCGGGCTGTTCCTGGCCTGCGAACTGGCACTGGCCGGGGTGCGGCCCGTGGTGCTGGACCGACTGCCCGCGCGCTCGGGCGAGCAGAAGGCCAACGGGCTGGTCGGCCAGGTGGTCCGGCTGCTCGACCACCGCGGCCTGCACCAGCCGCTCGGCGGCGCCCCGGGCGCGCCGCAGCCCGTGCCCCGCTTCGCGTTCGCCGCCTTCCCGCTGGAACTGCACCGGCTCGACGCCAACCCGCTGCACGCCCTGCCGGTGCCCCAGCACCGGATCGAGGAGGTGCTGGAGGAGCGCGCCCGCGAACTGGGCGTCACCGTACGCCGCGGCCACGAACTCACCGGCTTCACCCAGGACGGGACCGGGGTGACCGTCGACCTCCACGGCCCCGACGGCGCCGAGCGGCTGCGCACCCGCTACCTGGTCGGCGCGGACGGCGGCCGCAGCACCGTCCGCAAGCTCGCCGGGATCGGCTTCCCCGGCGTCACCTCGACCGACCCGGTCTCCCGGGTCGCCCACGTGCTGCCGCCCGAGGGGATCCGCGGCACGGAGAACGGGGCCTACCTGCTGCCCGGCTGCCCCACCCCGTTCCACCCGTACACCCACACCCGCACCGACCACGGCGTCTTCGTCCTCGCGCCGCTCGACCCGGCGACCGTCATGATCGCCACCATGGAGTGGGGCGGACCGCCGGTGGACCCGCAGTCCCCGCTCACCCTGGACGAGCTGCGCGCCAGCATCCACCGGGTCACCGGCGCCGACCTCGAACTCGCCCCGGCCGCCACCCCCGGCCGGTACACCCCGCGACGCACCGTCGGCCACAACACCCGGCTCGCCGAGCGCTACCGCGACGGCCGCGTCCTGCTGGTCGGCGACGCCGCCCACGTGCACTCCGCCACCGGCGGCCCCGGCCTCAACCTCGGCCTCCAGGACGCCGTCAACCTCGGCTGGAAGCTCGCCGCCGAGGTCCACGGCTGGGCCCCGCCCGGACTGCTGGACAGCTACCAGCAGGAACGCCGCCCGGTCGGCGAGCGGGTGTTCATGCACTCCCAGGCGCAGACCGCCCTGATGTCCCCCGGCCCGGCCGTCACCGCGCTGCGCGCCCTGGTCGGCGAACTGCTCGCCCACGACGACAACCTGGCCCGGATCGGCGCCCTGATGGCCGGCAGCGACGTCCGCCACGACACCGGCTGCCCCCACCCGCTCGCCGGGGGCTTCGCCCCGGAGCTCGACCTCGGCGACTCCCGGCTGGCCGAACTCGCCCGCACCGGGCGGCCGTTGCTGCTCGACCTGACCGGCGGCGGTCTCGGCCTCGCGGACCTGGCCGAGCCCTGGAAGGACCGGATCGACGCGATCACCGCCGAGCCGGCGGGACCGGCGGGACCGGCCGGCGCGCTGCTGCTGCGCCCCGACGGGTACGTGGCCTGGGCCTGCACCCCCGACCGGGCCGACCGGGAGGGACTGGACCGGGCGCTGCGCACCTGGTTCGGCGAGCCCCTCGGCTGAGCGTCCGCGCCCGGCCGCGGACGCCCGGGAGCCGTGGGGGACAATGGACGGCATGTCCCGACGTCGTTCCGAGCCCCGCCCCGCCGCTCCCCGGCTGCTGCCGTCCTCCCCGTGCCCGTGCGGCCTGCCCGCCGGGTACGGCGACTGCTGCGGCCGACTGCACCGCGGCCAGGCGCAGGCCACCACCGCCGAGTCGCTGATGCGCTCCCGGTTCAGCGCCTTCGCCGCCCAGGACGAGGCCTACCTGCTGCGCACCTGGCACCCGGACACCCGGCCGGCCGAGGTCGACTTCGACCCCGCGCTGCGCTGGACCGCGCTGGAGGTGGTCTCCACCAGCGAGGGCGGCGCCTTCCACGCCGAGGGCACCGTGGCCTTCCGGGCGCACTGGACCGAGGGCGGCGAGCAGGGCGTGCTCAGCGAGCACAGCCGGTTCGTCCGGCACGAGGGCGCCTGGGTGTACCTGGACGCCCTCTCGCTCGGCTGAGCCCCCCCCCGGAGCTCCCCCCTGAGCTCCCCGGCTACAGGTAGTCGTCCAGGCGGCCGAGCGAGAAGCCGGCCGCGGTGACGTCGTTGACCACCTTGCGCAGCAGGTCCGGCATGGTGGCCTTCCAGTCGGAGACGCCCCTGAAGTGGGTGAGGATGATGTCGCCCGGGTGCAGCTTCCGGTCGTCGTAGCGCCACTCCATGTGGTCCGGGAAGGCCTCCTCGTTCCACAGCGGCACCGCCTGCACCCCGCAGGAGGCGGCCGCGCGCAGGGTGTCGTCGTTGTACTCGCCGTACGGGGGCCGGAAGAGCCGGGGGCGGACGCCGATCTGCTGCTCCAGCTGGTCCTGCTGGTTGCAGATCTCCTGGCGCTGGGTCTCGTAGTCGAGGACCTTGAGGTTGCGGTGGTTGATCGTGTGGTTGTTGATCTCCACGCCCTGCTTGTGCAGGTCCCGGTAGTAGCCGTAGTTGTCGCGGACGAGGTAGTCGGAGAGGAAGGCGCTGAGCGGGATCCCCAGCTCGGCGGCCATCTTGGAGAACTCCGGGTCCTTCTCGTAGCCGTCGTCGACGGTCAGGAAGACCACCTTGTCCTCGGTCGGCACCCGGAACACCACGGGCGGGCGGCCGTCCTTCAGCTTGACGCCCTGCACCGGGGTGAGGGCGGCCCGGGTGGCCGGGCGGGGCGGGGCCTTCAGCGGCGGGCGGTCCAGGCCCCAGTGCTGCGCGGCCGCCAGGGCGGCGCCGGCCGCGTCGGCCTGGCGGGCCTCCGCCGCGTTGCCGCCCTCCTCCTCCTGGCGGGCCAGCCCGGGGAGCAGCAGCGGAGCGGCCTCGGGCGCCGCGCCGACCTTGCCGGCGGCTCCGGCGGCGGGGGCGGGCTTCGGTTGGGCGGCGGGTCCGGCGCAGCCGGCGAGCACCGCGGTGAGGCAGACGGTGGCCAGCAGGCCGGTGCGGGCGCCGCGCCGCTGCTGACTTCCCCTCAAACCAGGGCTAGTGCGACAAACTGATGGTCCGTTCATAGCTGCTACTGCTCCCCCGCCGGGGACCCCCGTCAATCCCCCCGTCACCCACCCGGGGCAACGGCACGCCGCCCGCCTTGCCGTTCCTTTGCCGAACCCGCCGCGCGCGGCCGCCCCCCACGGGGCGCGCCCCGGCGCCCGGCCCGAAAACCCTTTGCGGCCACGGCCACCGGAAAAGGATCATGCGCGCATGACCGACCTCTGGACCATCACCACGGCCGACGTGACCTCCGCCGAGGCCACGGAGCTGCTGCGTGAGTACTACTACGACGTGGCCAACCGCTACTACCGCCTCCACCTGGGCCGGGAGGGCACCCCGGAGGAGCTGGAGTCCGGTCTCGCCGAGTCCCGCAGTGACGACCTGGCCGCCCCCACCGGTCTCTTCCTGCTCGGCCGGTACGAGGGCGCCGCCCAGTCCTGCGCCGGTCTGCGCCGCTACGACGCCACCACCGTCGAACTCACCCGGGTCTTCGTCCGCCCCGGCCTGCGCGGCACCGGCGGCGGCGCCCGACTGCTCGCCGCCGTCGACCGGGCCGCCCGCACCCTGGGCGCCGAGCGGATCGTCCTCGACACCCGGCTCGACCTGGTCGAGGCCCGCGCCCTCTACCTGCGCCACGGCTACCGGGAGATCCCGGCCTACGGCGACACCGGGCCCTACTCCGAGGTCTGGTACGGCAAGGACCTCACCGAGGTTCCCCAGCAGGCGAGTTGAGGCCCTGGCGAACTGAGGCCCTGGCGACTTGAGGCCTAGGGCGTGTCTGACAATTCGCGTCGGATCAGCGCGCGGCGTCGGGGTGCGTGCATCGCAAGGCGGAGGAGGGAGTCCATGCGGTGGGGGCACCTCCCGGCCGAAGGCTGGGGGCCATTGGCGACCGACGACAACGCGGCGAGGTGCGTGCCCCGACGCCGCGCGCCCGGCGGGAATTGTCAGACACGCCTTAGGAAGCCGCCGCCCGGCGCTCGACGGCCTCGGCCAGTTCGGCGGCCGAGGGCGGGGCGGCGCCGGGGCGGGAGACGGTCAGCGCGGCGGCGGTCACGGCCCGGGTGAGGCCCTCGGCGAGCCCGGCGCCGCGGCTCCGGGCGTCCAGCAGGGCGGCCATGAAGGAGTCCCCGGCGCCGACGGTGTCCGCGACCCGGACCGGGACGGCCGCCACCCGCTCCCGCCGGCCGTCCGCGGTGAGCGCGAAGGCGCCCGCCGCACCGAGGGTGACGGCGACCGTGCTCGGGCCGAGGGTGAGCCAGCGCTCGGCGACCGCCTCGACGGGCTCGCCCGGGTAGAGCCAGTCCAGGTCCTCGTCGCTCGCCTTGACCAGGTCGCTCAGCGCGACGCAGCGCTCGACCCGGCGGACGGCCGCCGCCCGCTCGCCCATCAGCGCGGGACGCACATTGGGGTCGTAGCTGACCCGCGCCCGCCCGCGCCAGCGCTCCACCAGGGCGAGCACCGCGGCGGCCCCCGGTTCGGTGACCGCGCCGATCGAGCCGAGGTGGATCGCGGCGGGGGCGGCCGGCAGGTCGGTCGGCGGCAGGGTCCAGCCGATGTCGAAGGTGTACTCGGCCCGCCCCTGCCCGTCCAACCGCACCAGCGCCGAGGGCGTCCGCGCCACGGCGGCGGCCCGGACCTCCACCCCGGCGGACTCCAGGTGGTCACGGATCAGCCGTCCGTTGGCGTCCGGCCCCAGCTCGGTGAGCAGCACCGCCGGCCGGCCCAGCCGGGCCAGGCCGTACGCGACGTTGGCCGGACTGCCGCCGGGGTGGACCCGGTCGGGGGCGCCGTCGGTGCGGACGATGTCGGCGACGCACTCGCCGATCACCAGGAGGGGTGCGGCGGGGCTGGTCACGGCGGGCTCCTGGCATCCGGTTCGCGGGCGTCGTCCGGGTCAGCCTACGCGGCGGCGCCCGCGAACCGTCAGGGCGCATGAGTACGGCCGCCGGACCTGGCCAGGTTCTCCGACGGCCGTGGCCCCGTCCGTCAGGGGGCGGAGCACTTCGAACGTTAGCCCCGGCCCGGGAGCGCCGCCAGCACCGTGGGCCGTCCGGGGGACGTCCGCGTGTCGGCACGGTCCGAGCCGTTCACCGGCGGTGGGAGCTGACGGTCCACTAGCATCCGTGCCCGGTGCGTCGCCCACGCACCGCCTCCCGCCCTCCCGGGATTCCGGGTCCCGGCCCCTGGAAGTGGTGATCTCCCTTGTCGAGGCCCCGCACCGCCCTCGTCCCGGCGCTCGTGCTCAGCGCGGCGCTGCTGTCCGCCAGTGCTCCGCCGGCCAACGCCTCCGACGGGCTGGGCGATCCGGTCTTCCCCACGCTCGGCAACACCGGGTACCGCGCCCTCGCCTACGACCTGTCCTTCGACTACCGGGCCGACACCCGGACCGTGGACGCCACCGCGGTGATCACCGCCCGGCCCACCCGGAACCTCGCCGAGCTGTCGCTGGACGCGCTCGGGCTGAACGTCCGCTCCGTCCGGGTCGACGGGCGCCCGGCCCGGTTCGCCACCCACGACGAGAAGCTGACCGTCACCCCGGCGCGGCCGCTGCACCGGGGCGCCACCGCGCGGCTGACCGTCGAGTACTCCGCCGACCCGCGCGCCGCGCTGCCGCACACCGGCTGGGTGCCGACCCCGAACGGCTTCGCGGTGGCCGGCCAGCCCGCGAGCGCCCACACCGTCTTCCCCTGCAACGACCACCCGGGCGACAAGGCCCGCTTCACCGTCGCGGTGACCGCGCCGGACGCCCTGCGGGGCGTCGCCAACGGCGAGTTGACGGCGACCGAGCCGCTCGGCGACGGCCGCACCACCCGGCGGTACGCCTCCCGCGAGCCGATGGCCACCGAGCTCGTCCAGGTCTCGGTCGGCGACTACACCGTGCGCGAGCGCCCCGGCCCGCACGGGCTGCCGCTGCGCGACGTCGTCCCGACCGCGCGGGTCGCCGACCTCGCCCCGGCCCTCGACCTCACCGCCGGCCAGGTCGAGTGGGCCGAGCGGCACTTGGGGCCGTTCCCGTTCGAGTCCTACGGCATCCTCCCGGCCGACACCGACGATCCGGCGGCCTTCGGGTTCACCGGGCTGGAGACCCAGACCCTCACCCTCTACAAGCCGAACTTCCTGCGCCAGGCCGAGCCGAAGATCGGCTCGCACATGATGCACGAGCTGGTGCACTCCTGGTTCGGCGACAGCGTCACCCCCGCCACCTGGGCCGACCTCTGGCTGAACGAGGGCCACGCGGACTTCTACGGTCTCACCTACCGCTACGAACGCGGCTGGCCGGACGCCTGGGGCGACACCACCCTGGTCGCCCGGATGCGCCGGATCTACGGCCTCGGCGACCAGTGGCGGCACGACTCCGGCCCGGTCGCCTCCCCCACCGCCGCCACCCTGTTCGACGACCAGCGCTACACCGGCGGCGCCCTGGTGCTCTACGCGCTGCGGGAGAAGGTCGGCGCCGACACCTTCGACCGGATCGAGCGCACCTTCCTGCGCGAGCACCGGCACGGCAACGCGACCACCCGGGACTACGTGCGCACCGCCTCCGAGGTGTCCGGGCAGGACCTCGGTGGCTTCCTGGACGACTGGCTGTACGGGCGGAGCACCCCGCCGATGCCGGGGCACCCGGACTGGACGGTGACGCCGGTGCCGACCGCTCCGTCGGCCACTCCGTCGGCCGCTTTCGCCGACGGGGCGCGGGCGGAGGGGCGCGGGGCGTCGGAGGGCACCGGGACGATCTGAGCGCGTTCGCGCGCTCCGGTCGGTTTTCGGACGGTCTGCCGCCGTTCGCCCACCGGAGCGCGCCACCTCACGCGTCCGGGCGCCCCCGTGCGCCCCTGGCCCTCCGGGAGTGCACGGGCCATGGTGGTCCCCACGGCCCGCCTGCCGCCCGGCCTAGCCCCGGCCGGCACGCGGGCCGTCCAGGCTCTCCCCGGGCCGTCGCGGATCCCCCGGCGGCCCGTAACCCTTGTGGCGCACGGTCGTTGGACCGGCCATGAAGAAGCGCAGCTTTCTCGCCGTCGCCTCGCTCGCCGTGGGTGTGGTGGCCTCGCTCACCGCGCCGAGTGCGCACGCCAGTGCCGTCGGCGGCCAGGACGGGACGCCCGGTCCGCTGACCACCGCGCCGGGCGCGGTGCCCGGGCAGGTCGGGGACGCGGGCGGCGTGGTCGGGCAGGCCACCGGGTACGTCACGGGCTCGGCGGACGGCCTGGTCCCGGTCACACCGGCGTAGCGCCTCGGCAGCACCCCGGGGTTCGGGGAGGGCTCGCGGTGCCCCTCCCCGAACCCCGGTCGGCTCAGGTGCGGACCAGGTACCAGCCGCCCATACCGGTGCACCCGGCGGCGTTGAAGTTGCCGAGGCGGTAGCCCGGCGGCACCGCGTACCCCCCGCAGACCAGCGTTCCGGGCCTGGCCACCACCTGGTACCAGGCGCCGACGCCCCCGCAGCCGTTGATGTTCCGGCCGGTGACCACGTAGCCGGACGGGATCGGCGAACCGCCGCAGGTCCACAGGCCGTCCTTGGCCAGCTGCATGAACCAGGCGTCGATGTTCTGACAGCCCATGCCGTTGTTCAGGTGGCCGGTGATGACGTAACCGGGCGGGATCGGCGAGGTGCCGCAGGTCCACAGCCCGTCCACGGGCAGCTGCAGGTACCAGGAGTTGAAGCCGTCACAGGCGGTCGGACGGTGGCCGGTGATGACGTAGCCGGGCGGGATCGGCGAGGTGGCACAGGTCCAGATGCCGTTCTGCACCGGCTGCTGGAACCACATGCCCGCGCCGCCGCACCCGTTGTTCGTGTGGTTGGTGAGGACGTAGCCCGGGGGCACGTTCGTGTTGCTGCAGACCCAACCGGTCCCGGCCGCGGCGGGTGCGGCGGAGGCGGTGCCGGCGGCGGCGCCGGTGAGGACGGCCGCGATCAGTGCGACCACCCCCAGCGCGGCGACGAGTCGACCCCGGAGGGTCGCCCAGGGCGAACGGTCCGGCAGTCGGTGATGCAGTTCGTTCACTTCACACCATTCCCATCAACAGGTCCTTCGCGTCCGCACGGTGGTCGTGTGAACGCCCGGTGGTGGAACTGGTGCGACCTTAGCAATAATTGGAACGATCCAAAGTGTCTAGCATGGGCATGACAGAAGATGGCCGGAAACGCACTCCGGGCCCGGTCGCGGAAGCGGACCGGGCCCGACTGACGACCCGTCAGGACGGTTGGGACGGAAGGGACTACGGGGACGGTCAGGGCATCGGGGCGCCGAGGTCCTGGGTCCAGAGGGGGCCGGCCGGGCCGGCGGCCACGCCGACGCCGATGTCCTTGAAGCCGCAGTCGAGCATGTTGGACTGGTGGATGCCGCCGTCCATCCAGCGGGCGAAGACGCTCGCCGCCGTGGTCGGACCCCGGTCGAGGTTCTCGCCCCACTGCGACCAGCGGTAGCCGGCCGCGGTGATCCGGGCGTCGGGGCGCAGGCCGTCGGGGTTGACGTGGTCGAAGAAGCCGCGGGCCGCCATGTCGTCGGCGTGCTTCTGGGCCGTGCCGTGCAGCCGGGGGTCGATCCGCAGCGGGGCACAACCCGCCTTGGCGCGTTCGGCGTTGACCAGGTCCACCAACTGCCGCTCCGGGTTGGGCAGCGGCGCGGCGGCGGTCGACCGGGCGGCGGTGGGCGAGGGCGTCGGGGTCGGGGTCGCGCTGGGGGTCGGCGTCGGGGTGGGCGTGGCGCTGGGGGTGGCCGACGGGGTCGCGGGGGCGGCCGCCGCGGTGTCCGGGGCCGCGGCCGGGACGGTGGGTTCGGGCGCCGCGGTGCTCGGCGGCTCGCTCTGCTGGGGCCAGACCAGGGCGAGGGTGGTGACGGCCACCGCGGCGGCCGCGCCGCTCGCCAGGACGGCCTTGCGGGCGGCGGTGCCGACCCAACCGCCGTGCGCGCCGGAGCCGGTGGCCGCGCCGGTACCCGTGCCCGTGCCCGTGCCCGCACCTGCCCCTGCCCCTGCGCCGCTCCCGGCGGCCGTCGCATGCCCGGCGGTCGCGGCGGTGGCCGCCGTGTGGTGGAGGTGCAGCAGGGTGGGCGAGGCCGACGGGAGCGGCACCATGGCGAGGCCCGCCAGCAGTCCCTCGGCGGGGAAGAGGTCGCGGCCCAGGCCGTCGCAGTCGGCGCAGCCACGGATGTGCCGGGCGATCCGCTTGCGCCAGACCGAGTTCGGGGTCCCGTCGAACCCGGCGGTGACCTCGACGAGTTGGGGGCAGCGCGGATAGGCGCCGAGGGCGCGGACCACGACCCGGCCGGCCTCCAGCTGCTTCTTCATCCGCTGGACCCGGACGGCGGCGTGCGCCTGGGTCAGGTCGAGGGCCTCGGCGAGCTCGGCGCGGCTGAGCTCGCCGCTCGCCTCCAGCCACCACAGGGCGAGCAGTTCGCGGTCGTCCGGATCCAGCCAGCGGGTGGCCTCGGCGACTTCCCGCCGCTGGCCGGACAGGCCCAGCCGCAGGATGGTCAGATCGGTGAAGTCGGCCCGGGGGTCGGGGACTTCCCAGGTCTCGTCCAGGCCGCCGACGGTGGGCTGCTGCTGTCCGGCGGCATGACGGCGACGGACCTGGTTCATGGTGATGGCGACCAGCCAGGACCGGAAGGACTCCGGGTCGCGGAGCCCGTCCAGGCCGTCCAGGGCGCGGATCATGGTCTCCTGGGCGACGTCGTCCACATCGGCGTGGCCGCCCAGGGCGCGGCCGGCCACGTTGTAGACGAGCGGCAGCCAGGCGGCGACCAGGGCCTCCTGGGCCTGCCGGTCACCTGCCTGTGCCGCGCGTACCAGGGTCGTCCCGGTCCTGTTCTGCACATCAGCGTTCATGGTCCGCACTCCGTCTTGCCGTCTGTCCGTCCGCCGCTGCCTCCTCGGAGACCTGCGGGGAGTGATCAGATAACAACAATGTGCGCGGAATCGGAAAATCGGACCGCCCGGGGGTGGCATCGAGCCCGCCCGGAGCGACCGGATCAGGCCGGGACGGGCCGGATCACGCCGGGGCCGCGAACACCTGGGTCCACCACGGGCCGTCGGTGCCGGTCCGCACGCCCACCCCGAGCTGCTTGAACGCGCAGTTCAGGATGTTGGCGCGGTGGCCCGGGCTGTTCATCCAGGCGTCCATCACCGCCGCCGGGTCCTTCTGGCCCCGGGCGATGTTCTCGCCCCAGGTGCTCCAGCGGTAGCCGGTGGCCTCGATCCGGTGGTCCGCGTGGTAGCCCTCCGGGCTGGCGTGGTCGAAGTAGTTGCGGTCGGCCATGTCGTCGCTGTGCGACTGGGCCGCACTGGCCAGTCGGGGCTCGGCGCTGACCGGGCCGCACCCGGCCTTGGCGCGTTCGACGTTGACCAGGTCGACGACCTGCTGCGCGTACCCCGGGGCGGCGCCACCGCCGGCCGGCGCGGCGGCGGGTGCGGCGGCGGCCCGCTGGGCGGCCACCGAAGTGCCGTTCGCGGCCGGGCGGGTGGCCGTCGGGCTCGCCTTGGCGGTGGCGGTGGGACGGGCCGTCGCGGTCGCCGTCGGGGTGGGCTGGGCCGTCGGCGAGGCCGTGGCGGTCGCGGTGGCCGTCGGGCTCGGGGTGGCCGACGGGTCGGTCGCGGTCGGGCTGCCCGAGGGCGGTTCGGCACCCGCCGGGCCCGCTCCCCCGGCGCCCGGCACCTGGATGCCGTCGTGCGTCCCGACCTCGGCGGCGATCAGCGAGTCGGCCGCGACCGCCTGCCCGGCGAGGTCCCGGTCCGCCTGCCCGCCGCCGAACGCCGCGTACCCCGCCCCGGCCAGCGCGGCGATCAGGCCCGTCCCGGCCACGGCGGCGACGACCGCGGTCACCGGCACGAACCCGCCGCGCCCGCGCCTCCGACGGCCGTGGCCGCGGTCGGCATGACGCTGGGCGGCCCGCCGCGCGGCCCGGCCACCCGGGCGGCCGCGACCGCCGCTCCCGCCGCCGGTCACCGGGATGATGGTCGTCCTGTCGTCGCTGTTCACGTGGCCACTGCTTTCTGTCCGGGCCGGCTGATCGGGTGCCGACACCTGGGAGACCCTCCGGCGGAGCGTCGATAACAGAAAGTCCGTACGAAGATCCGAACGAGGATCCGGCGGCCCGGTCACGGGTTCACCCGACGCCGTTCCCCGGGGCCATGTCGTAGGTGACGAACATCGTCCGGGTGGCGACCTGGTCGTACTTGCTGCGCGCCCGGTGGTTGTCGTCCGCCGTGATCCAGCGCACGGTGTTCCAGCCCCGCTCGGCGGCGATCTCCCGCAGCCGGGCCAGCAGCAGGTCCACCGCCCCGCCGCCGCGCACCCCGGGCGCCACGAACAGGTCGTCCAGGAACCCGCCGACCGCGCCGTGCAGCGGCCGGGAGAACGGCCGGAAGTGCGCCAGCCCGACCGGCGTCCCGTCGGCGTCCCGGACCAGCAGGCCCTCCAGCTCGTGCGCCGGGTCGTTGAGCCAGGACCACACCAGCTCGGCCTTCTCCTCCGGCATCGGCACCCGGTAGAACTCGCAGTACCCGCGGAAGAGTTCACGCCAACGCGGATAGTCACCGGCCTCCGGGGCGCCGACGGTCCAGGGGTGCACGGCTGCGGTGCTGCTCAACTCGGTCTCCTCGTACGGTCCAACGGGCGGGCCGACCCAGCATGACGGACCACCGGTGCCCCGCCGATCTCCACCGCGGCCAACACCGCCCGCCCCGCGCTCCATTCCGTCGGTGCCCCGGAAGGGTGAAATATGGCCCCCCGCATGGCCCTTCGCCGTAACCCATCGCCTACGGTGGGTCACCTCGACGGCACGGAACGGAGGTTCCCGGCAGTGGACGAACCGACGACGCGGTACCACAGCTACAGCTGGCAGGACGACGACGGGGCCCAGCACATCGTCCTCTACCCGGGCGAGGAGGAGGCCGACGAGGACGGCAAGGCGCGCCTGCGGGCCATGGCCGCCCGGGAGCTCGCGAACGCCCGGGCCGAAGAGGCCGAAGAGGTGGAAGGGGCCGACAAGGCGGAAGGGGCCGGCCCCGGCACGGCCCGCCGCGGCTCCGGCCGGCGCCGGTCCATCACGATCGACCTCGCCAACCCCCTGCCGCTGCCCGGCCCGCAGCTCGACCCGGAGTGGCTGCGGAGCTGGTGCGCGGAGACCGCCACGGCCCTCGCCGGGTTCACCCGCTCCTTCGCCGCGCGGTACGGCTTCCCGCCGGGCGAGCACACCGTGGCCCCGGCGACCGACCACACCCGGCGGGCCGCGGCGGAACTCGCCGAACTGCTGCCCGTGCCCCCCGACCTGGCGACGCTGCACCGGGTGCTCGACCGGGCGTCCCTGCCCGACGTCGACAACGGCTACTTCCTCCACCCGCCCGGGGCGGTGGCGGGGCACATCCTCGAATTCGGCACCCCCGCCGTCGAGGGCGACCGGCTGGCGCTGGTCTTCGGCAGCGACGGCGGCGGCCACCTGTTCGCGACCGGCCACACCGGACGGGTCTGGCGGTCGACCACGCCCTCCCACGACGGCGACTACGAGCACGTCGCCGACACCCTGGAGGACTTCCTGGAAGGTGTCGGCCGGCTGATCGCCGACCGGTGAACCCGGCTCAGGGGGGGCGGACTCCGGCCCGCCCCCAGGGGCGTCAGAGCCGCTCGGGCACCGGGTTGCCGACGGCCTCGATGGCCCGGCGGACCGGGACCTTCACCAGCACGGCGAACCCGATCACGAAGAAGACCAGCAGCGAGATGATCGCCGAACGGTAGCTGCCGGTGATCTCGTAGGCGAGGCCGAAGACCAGCGGGCCCATCCAGCTGGTGCCGCGGTCGCTGACCTTGTAGAGGCTGAAGTACTCGGCCTCCCGGCCCGCCGGGATGAGGTGCGAGAACAGCGAGCGCGACAGCGCCTGGCTGCCGCCGAGCACCAGGCCGATCATGCAGGCCAGGGCGTAGAACCAGGCGGGCTGGTGGGCGGGCATGAAGTAACCCAGCGCCAGCGTGACCACCCAGCCGACCAGCGAGCCCAGGATGGTCCGCTTGGCGCCGTAGCGCTGCGCGATCCGACCCAGCAGCAGCGCGCCGCCGATCGCCACGATCTGCACGATCAGCACGGCGGCGACCAGGGTGCCCTGCTCCATGCCGAGTTCCTCGCTGCCGTACAGCGAGGCCTGCGAGACCACGGTCTGGATGCCGTCGTTGTAGCAGAGGAAGGCGGCCAGGTAGAGCAGCGTCAGCGGGTGCTTGCGCATGCCCTTGAGCGTGCGGCCCAGCTCGCGCAGGCTGCCCGCGGCGGGCTGGTCGGGCGTGGCCGCGGCCCGCGCCCGGACCGCGCCGGCCCGGGACGGCAGCCGCAGCATCGGGACGATCGTGAACAGCGCCCACCACAGGCCGGCCGAGGCCAGGCAGATCCGCACCGCGGTGCCGGAGGAGAGCCCGAGCGCCTCGTGGCCCTGGAACAGCGCCAGGTTGGCGATCAGCAGCAGCCCGCCGCCCGCGTAGCCGTAGGCCCAGCCCTTGGAGGAGACGGCGTCCCGCTCGTCGGGGGTGGCCAGGCCCGGGAGGTAGGCGTAGGAGAGCGCGACGGACGTCGCGTAGGCGATGTTGGCGACCACCAGCAGCGCGCCGCCCAGCAGGTAGTTGTCGCCCTGGAGGAAGAACATCCCCATCGTGGCGAGCGCCCCGAGGTAGGCGAAGCCGCACATCAGCTCCTTGTGCCGCCCGGTGCGGTCGGCGACCGTACCGGTCAGCAGCATCACCGCGACCGAGATCAGCACGGAGAAGGAGACCGTGTACGGGAAGAACGATCCGGCCCGGATCGACAGGCCGAGCGGGTGCACGTCACCGGAGGCGTCGGCGGCGTTCTTGGCCACGTCGGTCAGGTACGGACCGAGGAAGACCGTCAGGACGGTGGCCGAGAAGGCGGCGTTCGCCCAGTCGTTGATGTACCAGCCGAACTGCATCCGACGCAGTTCACGACCGTCGCCGGCGGCTGCCGTGGGCGACGAGACGTCGTCCGGCAAGTGGTCCGTGGTGCTCATGGGGCCTCTATTCCACCGTGCTGGAGCCGCCGCCACCGTCCGTCCAGCAGCCGCGCTCGCCGAGGACGTCCCGCAGGACGTCGATGCGATCGGCCATGATGCCATCCACACCCAGGTCGAGGAGAGCCCGGATCCGTGTGGGATCGTCCACAGTCCACACGTGGACCTGCAGGCCGAGCCGGTGCGCGGCCCGGACGAAGGCCCGGTCGACCACCCTGATCCCCCGGTGCCGCTCGGGCACCTGGGCGCAGATCCCGGCGAACGGCGTCCCGGGTTCCGGCAGCAGCCGGCCCACGAGTGAGCGCAGCCGCAGCCGGGCCACCTCGCGCGGGCCCAGCGAGGTGGCCAGCCGGGGGCCGGCGGCGGCCCGCACGGCGGCGATCCGGCTGTCCGAGAAGCCGCCGACGCAGACCCGGTCCCAGGCGTTCGTCCGGCGGATCGCCTCGACCAGCGGGCCGACGGCGGGCGCCGCCTTCACGTCCACGTTGAAGCGGGCCGCGGGGAACGCCCCGAGCAGGTCCTCCAGCAGCGGCACCGGCTCGGTGCCCCCGATCCGGGCCCGTCGGACGGTCTCCCAGGGCAGCTCGGCCACCGCGCCGGCGCGGTCGGTCACCCGGTCGAGCCGGGAGTCGTGGAAGGCCACCAGCACGCCGTCCGCGGTGGCGTGCACGTCCGTCTCCAGGTAGCGGTACCCGAGCGCCACGGCCGCCTCGAACGCGGCCGTCGAGTTCTCCGGGTGCCCGAGCTCACCGCCCCGGTGCGCGAAGGCCAGCGGCCCCGGGTGGTCGAGGAAGGGGTGCATGTGCTGCTCCGAGCTGCAGGGGAGGGAACGCCGGCGCCGCCCGCTCCGACGGCGCCTCGGACCGCGCGCGTTACAGTATTACGTACCCTGTCAAGCAGTAACGGCGGCTGCCGGACGGGCCGCCGAGAATAAGATCCACTTCCCCACCGTTGCGGTTGGACGTCAGTGCAGGACGAACCGAACGAGGGGGAACATCACATGGTCGGGCTTTCGGACGGACCGATGACCTGGGTGATGGCCGGGGACAGCATCACCCAGGCCGCCTACCACACCCACGGCGCGCGCGGCTGGGTCGAGCACGTCCAGGAGCGGATCTGCTGGCAGTTGGGCCGGCGGACCGACGTGGTGGTGAACACCGGCGTGTGCTCCTGGCGGGCCACCGACGTGCTCGGGGCGTACGACCTCCTCGTCGGACGGTTCGCGCCGGACGTGCTGTCGCTGTCGCTGGGCACCAACGACGCGCGTGCCGGTCTGGAGGGGCTGGAACGGTTCCGCGACGCCATGCGCGAGATCATCGCCCGGTCCGCGGGCGCGCAGATCGTCCTGCACACGCCCCTGGTGGTCAGCCACGCCGGGCGCGCGGCCCGCGCCGAGCTGCCCGCGTACTGCCGGGTGGTCCGCGAACTCGCTGCCGAGACCGGCGCACTGCTCGTCGACCACGAAGCGCACTGGCTGGCCGCGTTCCCCGACGGCGAGGCGATCCCGTGGCTGGACGACCCCGCGCACCCCAACGCCGCCGGTCACCGGCAGTTGGCCGACCACACGCTGCGCACCCTGGGCCTGGGCGAGCTCACCGAGCTGTGAGGCCCCCGGTCCCCGCCGCGGGCCCGTCGGTGCCGCGCAGGTCGTAGAGGTAGGACCTGCCCGCCTTCCAGCTGCGCCAGGGGCCGAGCGTCGGGAACGCCCCCTCGCCGGTGCGGCCGGACAGCGGCCAGCCGTTGGCCGTCCCGTCCACGGTCACGGTGCACCAGCCGCGCTCGGGCAGCCAGAGACACCACAGGTCGAGGTCCAGGCGCTTGAACATCGGCCTGCCGTTGAACTCGCCGTCCCGGCGGTAGCGGTAGGTCAGGCCGTCCACCCGGCGCACGAACTCGATCGACACCGTCGCTCCCCTCGCCGGATCAACCATCGAAGGGCACAGGCTACTTCGCCGGCGGCGGGCCGGTGAGGCCGGCCGATGAGGCCGGCCGCGCGACGGTGTCCGTCGGGCGTCCGGCGAAGTACCGTGGACAAGGAAACGCAGTGCGCCGCAACGGCGTTCACACCTGGGAGCCGTTTCGGCCATTCTCGATCCGGCCGCCGTAGCCCTCCGTGGACGGACCAGTGGCGACTAGGTTGACCGTGACAACGAGAGGCGGCCGCCGGGCGGCCGGCGCCGCCCTGGCGAGAGGTGCCCGACATGCAGGTGAGCGTCGACCGGGACCGTTGCTGTAGCTCCGGCATGTGCGTGATGAACGCCCCGACGGTCTTCGACCAGGACGACCGGGACAGTTTGGTGACGGTACGTCAGGCAGTGCTGCTGCCCGAGCAGTTCGACGACGTGAGAATCGCCGCCGATCTCTGCCCGGGCCGGGCGATCACCGTCGTCGAGGACGATCCCGCGCAGACCGGGGCCTGACGGGCCCCGCCCGCCGGCCCCGCGGGCCCCGCGGGTCGTCGGGAATCTTCCTGGGCCCCCTGCACCCACGAGGACACCCGAGACGTGAGGAGACCCCCACCGTGACCACCACACCCACCGCCCCCGCCGTCCCGCTGCTGCCGGCCCCGCACTCCGGCGGCTGCCCGTTCGGCCCGCCGCCCGCGTACACCGGGGCCGCCGCCACCGCATCGATGACCAGGGCCGAGCTGCCCGACGGCGACCTCTGCTGGCTGGTCACCGGCTACGACGAGGTCCGCACCGTGCTGTCCGACCGCCGGTTCAGCGCCGATGTGCGCCACCCGGCCTTCCCGCTGCTGGTCGCCGGCGCCCGCGAGAAGCTGGTCACCGACAACCCGACCTTCCTGCGGCTCGACGACCCCGAGCACGCCCGCCAGCGCCGCATGGTCACCGGGGAGTTCCTGGTCAAGCGGGTGGAGGCGCTGCGCCCGGAGATCCAGCGGATCGTGGACGAGGCGCTGGACCGGATGACCGCGGACCGGACCACGGCCGACCTGGTCGCCGACTTCGCGCTGCCGGTGCCCTCGCTGGTGATCTGCCTGCTGCTCGGCGTGCCGTACGAGGACCACGACCGCTTCCAGGGCCTGAGCCGCACGATGCTCAGCCAGGAGAGCACCGTGGAGCAGCTCCGGCAGGCCCAGGAGGAGGTCCTGGACTACCTGACCGGTCTGGCGGCCCGCAAGCGCGCCGACCCGGAGGACGACATCCTCAGCCGGCTCGCGGTGCGCGACGACCTGACCCCGGAGGACGTCGCCGGCACCGGCGTCCTGCTGCTGATCGCCGGGCACGAGACGACCGCGAACATGATCTCGCTGTCGACCGCGCTGCTGCTGGAGCAGCCGGAGCAGATCGCCAGGCTGGCCGACCCGGCCGCGCTGCCCGGCGCGGTCGAGGAGCTGCTGCGCCTGCTGACCATCGTGCACACCGGGCTGCCCCGGGTGGCGGTGGAGGACGTGGAGCTGGGCGGGGTGACGGTCCGGGCCGGGGAGGGCGTGATCGCGATGCTGTCCACGGCCAACCGGGACCAGGAGGTGTTCGGCGGCACCGACCACCGGGCGACGGACGAGCTGGACCTGGGCCGGGACGCCCGGCGGCACCTGGCCTTCGGCTTCGGTGTGCACCAGTGCCTGGGCCAGCCGCTGGCCCGCGCCGAACTGCAGATCGCACTGGAGACGCTGTTCCGGCGGCTGCCGGGGCTGCGGCTGACCGGAGAGCGCGAGTTCCGCACCGAGTCGTTCATCTACGGGATGCGGTCGCTGCCCGTGACCTGGTGAACCGGAGGGCCGGTGGGCCGGTGACCTGGTGAACCGGTGGGCCGGTGAACCCGGCTGGCCCCGCCGCCCGGGCCGAGGCAGGCTGGAGGGGTGAGGGACAGACCCGGCCAGGCCGCGCCCGCGGTTCGGGCGCGCCGGGGCCGGCCGAGGAGACGGAGCCCGCGATGACCGACATGAGCGAACGCTCCGAAGTGAGCACCGACCGCGAGGAGGACGTCCGCGCCGCGGATCCGGAGGAGGGCATCACCTCGATGCAGAACCTGCACGCCCAGGACACCTCCCAGGCGGAGGGCGACCCCATGCTGGAAGAGCCCGGCGTGGAGTCCTGACCGTCCGGCACACCACTCCGAGCACACCGATCGGACCGCCCGGCAGAACCGGGCGGTCCCTGTGACCGCAGGTGTCGCTGCCGCGGCGGCGGCTCACCGGCGGGGGAGGATAGGCGCATGACCGAACACGATCAAAGCAACCGGCACGCCCGGCCGCCCGCGGACCCGCGCACCTCGTGGGCGACCTGGACCACCCAGTCGATCATCAGCGGCCCCGGCGGGGTCACCACCACCGAGGTCGGACCGATCTCCGGCGACCTCACCGTGCACACCACGTGGGTGGACGGCGAGGCGCGGCTGACCGTCCAGTACACCGGCGCACTGGACTGGTACACCGTCTCCGGCAGCCCGGTGACCGCGACGGACGAGAGCACCGCCCGGGCCATCCACCAGGCGATGGTGAACGGCGTCAAGGCCGGCCGCGGAGCGGTCGCCCCGCCCCCGGCCCTCGGCGGCTGAACCGGCCGGGCGGGCCGAACCGGCCGGACGAGCTGAACGAGCCGGCCGGCGGATCACCGGGTGGATCCCGCGCGGGACCTACTCGGTGATCTCCACACCGCGCCAGAAGGCCACCCGGCCCCGGATGTGCTCGGCCTCGGGCTTCGGGTCGGCGTAGTACCAGGCGGCGTCCGGATTGCTGTGCCCGTCCACCTGCACCGTGTAGTAGCCGGCGGTGCCCTTCCACCCGCACACCGTGGTGGTGTCGGAGGGCCGCAGGAACTCGGCCCGGACCGACTCGGCCGGAAAGTAGTGGTTGCCCTCGACGACGACGGTGTCCGCGCTCTCGGCGACGACCGTGCCCTGCCAACTCGCTGTGGTCATGCGGCGATTGTGCCCCACCGGCGGCCGCCCGGCGGGCGCTTCCGGGGGAATCCGGGGCTCAGGGCAGCGGGTGGGCGTGCACCGGCAGGTGCGGGGTCTGGTGGCCGCCGCTGGCGAGCATCCGGACCTCGCCCGCGTCGCTGATCTCGGCCCGGACGATCCCGCTGGCGTCCTCGTACACCGGGTGCCCGCCGGGGCCCTTGGCGCTGGTCCGGGTGACCTCCACCACATCCTGTGGGGCCTGGGTGCCGGGGCGGCCGGGGAAGGTGAGCGCGTAGCGGTCGGCGGGTTTCATGACCGGCTCCTGGTGTCGGCGGCTGGCTGTCACTGCGCCGTGGCCCCGACGGCCCGGGCGTGCGAGCCGCGGACCTCCAGCTCCCCGAGCAGCTGGGCGGTGGCCTCGGCCACCGCGTCCACGGCCCGGTCGAAGGCCTCGCGGTTGTGCGCCGCCGGGGCCCGGAACCCGGACACCTTGCGGACGTACTGCAGCGCGGCCGCGCGGAAGTCCTCCTCGTCGGCGTCGGGCGTGACGGGCGGGCGCAGCGTCTTGATGTTGCGGCACATGCCCCCAGTCTCGCGCGCCACGGCCGCCGGGGCGAACCCCTTCCGACCCCCTCCGCCACACCCGCGCTTTTCCGTCACCGGGGGCTGCTCGTCACACGGGGCTCACGAGGGCGTCATCCGGCCGGATTAGGATGCCCGGTGAACGAATCACCCCGCCGCGCACCGGTCCGGTCGCGGGCATCACCCCGGAGTCACCCCCTTGCCTCTCGCGCTGTTCGCGCTGGCCGTCACCGCTTTCGCCATCGGCACCACCGAGTTCGCCGCCATGGGGCTGCTCCCCCAGGTCGCCGACAGTCTGCACGTCTCCATCCCGCAGGCGGGCTGGCTGATCTCCGCGTACGCGCTGGGGGTCGTGATCGGCGCGCCGCTGCTCACCGCGCTGGCCGCCGGGAAGCCCCGCAAGGCGGTGCTGGTGGCGCTGGCCGCCCTGTTCGCGACCGGCAACCTGCTGTGCGCGGTGGCGCCCGACTTCTGGACGCTGGCCGCCGCCCGACTGGTCACCGGGCTGCCGCACGGGGCCTTCTTCGGCGCCGGGGCGGTGGCCGCCGCCGAGCTGGTGACGCCGGACCGGCGGGCCCGGGCGGTCGCGGTGATGTTCTCCGGGCTGACCGTCGCCAACATCGTCGGCGTCCCGGCCGCCACCCTGCTCGGCCAGCACCTGGGCTGGCGGGCGACCATGCTGGTGGTGGTGCTGATCGGGGCCGCCGGGACGCTCGCCATCGCCCGGCTGGTGCCAGCCCTGCCCTCCCCCGCCCAGTCCGGGCTCCGGCACGAGCTGCGGGTCTTCCGCAGCGGACAGCTCTGGCTGGCGCTGGCCACCGTGGTGGTCGGCTGCGGCGGCATGTTCGCCTGCTACAGCTACATCGCGCCGCTGCTCACCGAGGTCTCCGGCTACGGGACCGGCTCGGTGACCGGGGTGCTGGCGCTGTTCGGGGTCGGGATGACGATCGGCAACGTGCTCGGCGGCTTCGCCGCGGACCGGGCGCTGCGCCCGACGGTCTGCGTGTCCTTCCTGCTGCTCGCCGCGACGCTGGCGCTGTTCGCGGTGACCGCGCACGCCCGCTGGTCGGCGGCCGTCACGGTGGTGCTGATCGGGCTGTTCGGCTTCGCGATCGTCCCGGCGGTGCAGACCCTGGTGCTGCAGAAGGCGCGCAGCGCGCCCACCCTGGCCTCGGCGACCGTGCAGGGCGCCTTCAACCTGGCCAACGCCCAGGGGGCGTACTTCGGCGGGCTGGCGCTGAGCGCCGGGCTCGGCTGGACCTCGCCGACCCTGGTGGGCGCGGGACTGGCCCTGGCCGGCGCGGTGGTCGCGCTGCTGGCCTGGGCGGCCGACCGACGGCGGCCGGCGACGGTGCCGACCGAACCGGCGGCGGCCGCCGCCCCCGTGCCCACGGTCTGACGGTTCAGCTGTCCTGGCCGGCCTGGATGTCCCGGTGGGCGTCGGCGAGCAGTCGGTAGCCCTCGCCGTTGGCCTTGACGCCGGCCCGCTCCTCCTCGGTCAGCTCGCGGCGGACCTTGGCCGGGACGCCGGCGACCAGCGAGCCGGGCGGGACGTCCATGCCCTGGGTCACCACCGCGCCGGCCGCGACCAGCGAGCCGGCGCCGATCCGGGCGCCGTTGAGGATCGTGGCGCTCATCCCGACCAGCACGTCGTCCTCGACGGTGCAGCCGTGCAGCACCGCGTTGTGGCCGACCGAGATCCGCTCGCCGACCACCAGCGGGAAGCCGGGGTCGGCGTGCAGGGTGCAGTTGTCCTGGATGTTGCTGCCCGCGCCGACGCTGATCGACTCGGCGTCGCCGCGCAGCACCGCGCCGTACCAGATGCTCGCCCCGGCGCCGACCGTGACGTCCCCGATCACGACGGCGTTGGGCGCGACGAAGGCGCTCGGGTCGACGGCGGGCGACTTGCCCCCGACGGCGGCGATCAGCGGTTCTGCCATGGCTCGTCCTCCTGGTGGTTGCGCGGCTGCGGCTGCACTGCCGCCGGTCAGCGTAGGGGGCGGGTCAGGGCGTGCTGCGGCCGAGGTCCCCGGTGCCGCACAGGGCGGTGGTGGTCAGCCGGTTCACGGCGGCCTCGGCGCCGGCCCCGTCGGAGACGTCGTAGACGGTGACGGCGGAGGCGAACTGCCGCCTGCCGTCGGCCGAGCCGAGCATCTCGGTGCTGTAGCCGGGGATGCCGCCGGCGTGGCCCCAGAAGGTGCCGCACGGGGTGTCCACGCGCTGGAGGCCGAGGCCGTAGGCGCGGCCGCCGCCGATGTCGGTGGTGCGCTGCATCTCGGCGAGTTCGGCCGGGGGCAGCAGCCGGCCGCCGAGCAGGGCGCCGATGAAGGTGGTGAGGTCGGCGGTGGTGGAGATGCCGGCGCCGGCCGAACCGGCCATCGAGGGGTCGAGCAGGGTGACGTCGACCGGGCCGGTGGCGGTCTTGAGGTAGCCGCGGGCGTGCGGGCCGGGGATGAAGGGCGAGTGGTCGGGCATCGAGGTGCCGGTGAGGTGGAGCGGGCGGATGATCCGGCGGGTGACCTCCTCCTGCCAGGGGTGGCCGGTGAGCTTCTCGATGATCATCCCGACCAGTTCGTAGTTGGTGTTGGAGTAGCGCCAGTCCCGGCCCGGTGGGAAGGCGGGCGGGTACTTGTTCGCGATGTCGACCAGGTCCCGGAGGGCGTACGGCTGGAACCGGCCGTCGTCCTGCCAGTCCTGGGTGGTGTCGTCGAAGGCCGGGTCCTGGGTGTAGTCGGCGACGCCGCTGGTGTGGTTCATCACCTGCCGGACGGTGATCGCGGTGCTGTTCGGGACGATGCCGGGCAGCAGGCACTCCAGCCGGTCGTCGAGGTCCAGCCGCCGTTCGTCGACCAGTTGGAGCAGGGTGGTGGCGACGAAGGTCTTGGTGATGCTGCCGATCCGGAACCGGCCCTCGGGGTCGGCCGGCCGGCCGGTGGCGAGGTCGGCGACGCCGGTGGCGTTGCGCCAGAGCAGTCGGCCGTCCTCCCGGACGGCGCCGAGGGCGGAGGTGCCGTAGCCGGGGCCGGTGAGTCCGGCCAGGGCGGCGTCGGCGGCCGCCCAGTCGCTCCGGCCGGCGGCGGAGTCCGCCCGGTCGGGGCGGTCGGCGGCGGTGAGGTGGAGGGCGCCGTGGCAGCCTGCGGCCGGTGCCCGGTCGGCGGGTCCGGCGACGGCGGCCGGGGCGAGGGTGGCGAGCAGTCCGGCGCCGGCGGCGAGCGTGACGGCGGCGCGCAGCACCGGGCGGCGGCGCAGCCTTCGGTGCGGGGCGGTCGGTTCGGTGGTCATCCGGGCTCCCTGGGTCGGCCGGCCGGAGTCGTCAACTCCGGCTGCGTCCATGCTGGTTGACATGGTTGCTGACATGGTCGTTGCCACCATGGCAGCCGCCCGGACGGCGGTCGTCAGCCTCGGGAGGGCCGGTACCCCTGAGCGGGGTCCGGGGCCGTACCCCGAGCTTTCTCGGGGTACGGCCGGATGGCGGTCAGGCCACCGGGGCCTTGGTGCGCAGGACCTCGATGAAGGCGCGCAGCCAGGCCGGGTGGTCGGGCCAGGCACGGGCCGAGACGACCACGCCGTCCACCACCGCCTCGGCGTCGACGAACTCGGCGCCGGCCGCCTTGACGTCGGGGGCGAGCGCGGGGTAGGCGGAGGTGCGGCGGCCGTCCAGCACCCCGGCGGCGGCGGTGATCAGCGGGCCGTGGCAGATCTGGGCGACTGGCTTGTCCCCGGCGAAGAAGTGCCGGGCGATCCGCTGCACGTCCGGGTCGTTGCGCAGGTACTCGGGGGCGCGGCCGCCGGGGATGACCAGGGCGACGTAGTCGGCCGGGTCGACGTCGGCGAAGGCGAGGTCGGCGGGCCAGGTGTAGCCGGGCTTCTCCGTGTACGTGTCGTAGCCGTCCACGAAGTCGTGCACCACGAACTGCAGGCGCTTCTTGGTCGGGGCCGCGATGTCGACCTGGTAGCCCTCCTCGCGCAGCCGCTGGTAGGGGTAGAACACCTCCAGCGACTCGGCGGCGTCCCCGGTGACGAGCAGGATCTTCGATGTCATCGCCGACATCCCTCCATGTGATCGAGCGTCAGAACCGTTACCGGCCCGGGGCGGTGGCCGTCCTCGGCCGCCGGGCGCGGGCCCGGTCCAAACTCCCGTACCCGGCGTGCCGTTGGCAACCGGGCGCACCAGGCGCACCACGGCGCGTGGTACGGCTCGCGCGCCGGCCGTGAGCCGCGCGCGCCGGTCCCGTCGGAAGGTACGGGGGTCCGGCGCCCGGCTGTGGCCCCCGCTCGGGCGGGTCCTAGACTCCTGCTGCCCGGCACCCGACGCCTCCGGAGGAGCCCCATGACCGACCGCACCACCTACCTCGTCCTCCCCGGGTACCAGAACTCCGGCCCCGCGCACTGGCAGACCCGGTGGGAGGCCGCCGAGCCGGAGTCCTTCCAGCGGGTCCGGCAGGCGGACTGGGACCGCCCCGAGCAGGAGGACTGGGTGGCCCGGGTGGACGCGGCGGTGGCCGCGGCCGCCGCCGAGGGGCCGGTGGTGCTGGTGGCGCACAGTCTGGGCTGCGTCACGGCGGCCCGCTGGGTGGCCGGCGCCGGCGCCGGGCGGACCGCCGCCGTCCGGGGAGCGCTGCTGGTCGCCCCCGCCGACGTCGACACCGCCGAGGTGCCGGAGCTGACCGGTTTCCGGCCGGTGGCGCTGGAGCGGTTCCCGTTCCCGGCCGTGGTGGTCTCCTCCACCGACGACCCGTGGGTGACCCCGGAACGGGCCCGCGCGTTCGCCCGGGCGTGGGGCGCCCGGTACGTCGAGCCGGGCGCCTACGGACACCTCAACTCGGACTCCGGGCTGGGTGACTGGCCGGAGGGCCGGAAACTGCTCGCGGAGCTGTGAAGGAGCTGTGAACCGATGACCGGGGGGACGATGGACGGGCGACGGGAGCGCCGGACACCACGGAGCAGGCGCGCCCTGGTCCGACTGCTGGGGGCCTGCGGGGCGGCGGCCGTCCTGCTGTACACCGAGGGCCAGTGGGAGAGCCGCTCGGGCGGGCGGATGCTGGTCGCCGACCTGCTGAACCGGCCCGAGCTGCTGCTCGGCGCGGCGCTGGCCGCACTGATCGCCGCCGCCTGGCTGGGCGACCGCCGCACCGCCCTGCGGACCGCCACCCGGGCGGTCACGGTGACCGCCGGGGTGGTGTTCCTGCTCGGCGTGCTGGCCGCGCACAAGGTGTCGGCCGCGGAGACCCGCAGCCGGGAGGACGCCCCGGCCGGGGCGCAGCGGGCCCTGGTGGTGGTGCACCGCTCGTACGACTCGGGGCCGCAGGCCGGCGAGCACTGGCAGGTGCTGCTGGAGAGCGGCCAGGGCTGGTCGGCCCGGCGCTGGCTGCTCGCGGACGTCGGCGGCGCCCCGGAGGACGCCCGGCTGGTGGAGGCCAGGTGGACCGGGCGGACCCAGATCACCGTGGTCACCGACTCCTACCGCCGGGTGTTCAACCTGGACCAGGACAGCGGGGAGCCGGTCGAGGCGCGGTAGCCGCGCGCCCGCCGGTCGTCGGTGCCTCGGGCGCTGCTGGTCGCTACCGGCCGCTACCGGCTGCTACTGGTCGGCGCCGTCGTCCGGCGGGGTGTACGGGGTCGAGCGGGGGATCAGGCCGCCGATCGCGCCCCCGGTCTGGCCCCAGGTCTGGTCGCTGGTCGGGCCGCCGGTCACGCCCTGGCCGCCGTTCTGGCCCCCGGTGGAGCCCCCGTTCTGGCCCCCGGCCTGACCGCCGTTCTGGCCGCCGTTCTGGCCCCCGGTCGACGGGCCGGTGCCGCGCGGCCGGCCCGTGGCGCCCGGGCTCGGCGCCCCGGTGCAGCCGGCCGGGACCGACGGGTCGGTGGGGGTGGCGCAGCCCGGGTCGCGCCGGACCGGGTCCGGGATGACGACGGTGGTGAACTCCTTGTCCGGCAGGCCGCGGACGGCGTCGCTCATCGCCTGCTGCCAGATCGGCCCCGGGCCGGTCGCCCCGTACACCTCGGCCTGGTACTGGCCGCCGATCCGGATGTTGCGCATCGGGATCTTGGTGCCCGGGCTGCCCAGCCAGACCGAGGCGGACAGGTTGCCGGTGTAGCCGGTGAACCAGGCCGACTTCTTCTCGTCGGTGGTACCGGTCTTGCCCGCGATCTGGCGGCCGTCGTCCAGTTGGAGGTCCCGGGCGGTGCCGCCCTTCTCGGTCACCCCGAGCAGCACGCTGTTGAGCACGTCGGCGGTGTCCTCGGACATCACCTGGTCGCAGTGGACCGGGGCGACCGGGACGTCCTTGCCGTCCACCGTGGTGATCCGGCTGATCGCCACCGGCGCGCAGTAGCTGCCCCGGGCGGCGAAGGTCGCGTACACATCGGCCATGGTCAGCGGGCTGACCTCCTGGGTGCCCAGGCCCAGGGCCGGGACCTCCTGCAGCGGGTCGCCGCTCGCCTTGGCGGTCACGCCCAGCTTGTTGGCCATCTGCTTGACCGCGCAGAGCCCGATCTCCTGCTCCATCTGCACGAAGTAGGTGTTCACCGAGAGGGCCATCGCCTGCTTGAGCGCGTACGGGCCCTTCTCGCTCGGGCTCTCGTTGGGGATCACCCCGTCCTTCTTGCCCTTGCTCAGGTTCTTCCAGGTGCCGTCGCAGGTCTTCATCGTCGGCCAGTCCATCCGGTTCGGCGCGTCGTACTGCTGGGTGGGCGGCAGTCCGGCCTCCAGCGCGGCGGCGGCCACGATCGGCTTGAAGTTGGAGCCGGGCTGGAAGCCGACGCCGCCGCCCATCGCCGCGTCCACGTTGAAGTTGACGACGGTCTGGTTCTTCTCCTTCGCCAGTCCGTACGGGCGGGTCTGGGCCATCGCCAGGATCTTGCCGGTGCCGGGCTCGACCATGGTCATCGCGGCCGAGACCGGGTCGCTGACGTACACCTTGGTGGAGACGGCGTTCTGCGCGGCGGCCTGCTTGTCCGGGTCGAGGGTGGTGTAGATGTTCAACCCGCCGGTGTCCCACAGCTTCTTGCGCTCGCCGGCGCTCTTGCCGAAGGCCGGGTCCTGCTTGACCACGTGCCGCACGTAGTCGCAGAAGAAGCCCATCCCGGCCTGGGCCGTGATGCAACCGTTCTGCGGCTCCTGGTAGTTGAGGCCGAGCGGGGTGGCTTTGGCCTCCTTGGCCTGGTCGGCGGTGATGTGCTTGTTCTCCACCATCTTGTCGATGACGGTGTCCCGGCGCTTCTTGGCGGCCACCGGGTGCAGCTTCGGGTCGTACTGGGAGGGGTTCTGCACCAGTCCGGCGAGCATCGCCGCCTCGGGCAGGTCGAGGTCCTTGGCGGACCTGCCGAAGTAGCGCTGGGCGGCGGCCTCGATGCCGTACGCCTGGTGGCCGTAGAAGGTGATGTTCAGGTAGTTGGTGAGGATCTGCTCCTTGGGCAGGTCCTCCTCCAGCTTGATGGCGTACCGGAGTTCCTGGATCTTGCGGCCGAGGGTCTTGCGCTGCGCCTCGCGCACCGCCACCGGATCGTCCCCGGCCAGCTCGACGTTGACGTTCTTCACGTACTGCTGGGTGAGGGTGGAGGCGCCCTGGACGGCGGCGCCGCTCTCCGCGTTCTTGGTGATCGCCCGCAGCACGCCCTTGAGGTCGACCGCGCCGTGCTCGTAGAACCGGGAGTCCTCGATGTCGACCTGGGCCTTGCGGATCAGCGGCGACATCCGGTCGGCCGGGATGACCGTCCGGTCGCGCTCGTAGACCTTGGCGATCAGGCCGCCCTTGGCGTCGAAGATCTGCGTCGCCTGGGTCAGCGGCGGGGTCTTGAAGTCGTCGGGGATGCTCTGGAAGCCCTCCGCACCGTTCTTCGCGCCCAGTCCGACCGCGCCCGCCGCCGGCAGGATCAGGCCCGCCAGCAGGACACCGCCCAGCACGCAGGAGCCGAGGAAGGTGGCCGCATGGCGCAGGAGTCCGAGCGGGGTCTCGCGGCGCTTCGGGCGCGGGACCCAGGTGTCGCCCGGGTCCGGGCGAGGTATGCGGCTCTTCGGTGACATAGTTCGAACATTACGGCCGTGAATCCCCACCGTGGGGGGCGGGTTGGCGAACTATTGTCACAAAATCACGACAGGTTCGACTCATTCGAGACGGCCCGACGACGGGGTGCGCGGGGGCGCGGGCCGTTCGTCCACGGCCGGTCACCCCCGCGCACGGGCGCTCGAACCTCAGCTCGCCGGGCAGAACACGTCCGCGGCCGGCCGACGGCCCGTCACCAGGAAGTCCGTCACCGCCGCGTCGCCGCAGGCGTTCCCGTTCGCCCGGTAGGAGTCGTGGCCGCCGGAGTCCACGGTGACCATCCTGGCCCGCTCGCCGAACGCGGCCCGGAGCTTGAGCGCGCCACGGTACGGGGTGGCCGGGTCGCGCAGGTTCTGGGCCAGCAGGACGTTCGCCGGGCCGCGGCCGGTCACCCGGACCGGCGGCTCGGCGGGCTTGAACGGCCAGAAGGCGCAGGGCATCACGTTCACCGGCATGCCCGCGGTGAGCGGATGGGCCGCGCGGTCGGCGGCGACGTCCTTCGCGTAGCCGGCCGGGTCGGTGGGCCAGGCGACGTCGTTGCAGAGGGTGCCGACCGAGACCGCGGTGGTGTTCTGCACCGCCTGCTCGGGCGGCAGCACCGGGGTCGGCAGCGGGCGCCGGCCGAGACCGGCCAGCATCAGCCGGGCCAGGTCGGGGAACCTCGCGTCCGCGTACAGGCTCTGCATCATGGTCTCGCGCAGCACGTTGCCGTTCAGTTCGGCCGGGGCGGCGCCCGGCCAGGGCAGCGGCGAGCGGTCCAGCCGGGCGGCGAGGTCGAGGAAGAGCGGGCGGACCTGCTCGGGGGTGTCCGCGACCCGGTCCGGATTGCCGGGCGCCGACGCCCACTTGGCGAAGTCCGGGAAGCGGTCCTCGGCGCCCTGGCCGAAGGCGGCCAGCCAGCCGCGGCCGACCCGGGACGGGTCCGGGTCGTCGTTGCTGTCCAGCACGATCCGGTCGGTGCGCAGGGGGAACATGGTGGTGTAGACGGCGCCCGCGTAGGTGCCGTAGGAGGTGGCCCAGACGGAGAGCCGGCGCTCGCCGAGGGCCCGGCGGATCCGGTCGATGTCGCGGGCCTCGTTGGCGGTGGAGATGCTGCGCAGCACCGGGCCGCCGTTGCGGGCGCAGCTGTCGGCGATCCGGCGTTCGACGGCCACGTTCCCGTCGATCGAGCCCTCCGCGGCGGGCCAGGGCCGCAGATCGACCATCGCCAGGTCCGAGCTGTCCAGGTCGCAGCTGACCGGGGTGGAGCGGCCGACGCCGCGCGGGTCGAAGCCGACCAGGTCGTAGCGGTCGAGGACGGACTGCGGGAGGCGCGCGGCCCCGCTCGTGGGGAGGCCCAGTCCCGAGTTGCCGGGCCCGCCGGGGACGGTGAGCAGCACGCCGCGGCGCAGGCCGGGCTTCGCGGTGGCGATCCGGGAGACGGCGAGCGTGATCTGCGGGCCGTCCGGGTCGTTGTAGTCCAGGGGGACGGCGAGTTCAGCGCACTGCTGGCGGGGGTCGCTCTGCCCCTGGCAGCTGGACCAGTTGAGGCGCCCCGCGCCGCGGTGGTCCGGTTCGGCGGCGACGGCGGGCAGGACGGTGAGCACGGTGGCGGCCAGGGTGGCGGCGGTGACGGCGGTGATCGCGGTGGGTTTCGGCATGCCCAAGAGTCTGCTGCGGCAGTGGACTTGGGCCCATGCGGGCAGCCGGTCGGTCGCCGCTGGGGCAATCCCCCGGCTCCGGGGTGCACTCCGCGCCCGGTCGCGTCGCCGACCCGGGTGGCACGCGGCGCGGCGCGCCCACGGTTCGCGCCCTGCGGGGCGACGGCGGGCCGGGCGTCGATGATTTCGGGTGCCGCGCAGAGGGACTGAGGAGGCGTGAGGTGGACACAGGGACGCCGGACGACGGGCACGGGCACTCGCACGGGCCCGGGGGCGGGGACTCGAACGGGCCCGGGGACGGGGACTCGCACGGGCCCGGGGACGGGCACTCGCACGGACCCGGGGGCGGTGGCGGATCCGGGGGCGGCGGGGCGCCGGTGGGGCACGGCCACTCCCACGCCCACGGCCCGGCCGCGCCGGTCTCCGCCCATCTGCGCAAGGTCATCGCCGCCGTGCTGATCCCGTTCGCGGCGGCCGTCGTGGTCGGCCTGGCGGTGCTCTGGCCGGGCGGCGTCCCCAACCACCAGCACACCGGTGTCGGTTTCGACCAGCAGATCCAGCACGGCCGGGTCACCAAGGTCGAGGAACTGCCCTGCGCCGACCTCAACCCCGGTGACCAGGGCACCTGTCGACAGGACACCGTCGAGGTCACCGACGGCCCGGACCGGGGCCGCAGCTTCACCGTGGTCGTCCACCCGTCCGAGCCCCGGCAGTACGCCCTGGGCGAGCGGGTCGTCCTCACCTACGCGCCGGGCGCCCCCGAGGAGCTCCGGTACAGCGTGGTCGACGTGGACCGGAACCTGCCGATGGGCGTGCTGGCCGGGCTGTTCGCGGTCGCCGTGGTGGTGGTCGGACGCTGGCGCGGGGTGGCCGCGCTGGTCGCCCTGGCGATCAGCTTCGCCGTGCTCTCGCTGTTCATCCTGCCCGCCATCCTGCGCGGTTCGGACCCGCTACTGGTGGCGATCGTCGGCGCCAGCGCGATCATGCTGATCGCCCTCTACCTGTGCCACGGGCTCTCCGCCCGCACCTCGGTGGCGGTGCTGGGCACGCTGGTGTCGCTGGTGCTGATCGGGGTGCTGAGCCTGGTCTTCGCCTCCTGGGCGCACCTGACCGGGAACACCTCGGAGGAGACCGGGCTGGTCCACGACCTCTATCCCGGGATCGAGATCCGCGGCCTGCTGCTGGCCGGGTACGTGATCGGCTCGCTCGGCGTGCTGTTCGACGTGACGGTCACCCAGACCTCGGCGATCTGGGAACTCCACGAGGCCGACCCGACGATGGGCGCCCGCCGGCTGTACCGGACCGGCATGCGGATCGGCCGCGACCACATCGCCTCGACCGTCAACACCCTGGTGCTCGCCTACGCGGGGGCCGCGCTGCCGCTGCTCCTGCTGTTCTCGATCGCGCACCGGACGGTGGTGTCGGTGGCCACCAGCGAGCTGGTGGCCGAGGAGATCGCCCGCACCCTGGTCGGCAGCATCGGCCTGGTCGCCGCGGTGCCGGTCACCACCGGGCTGGCCGCCCTGATCGCCGCCGCCGACCACCCCCGGACGGCGGCCGTCCGGGCCGGACGGCACCGGCCCGCCTGACCCGTGCGCCACGGGCCGCCCCCGCGCCCTACGGGAGGGTGAGGATCCGCGGGCCGTCCTCGGTGACGGCGACGGTGTGCTCGACGTGGGCGGCGCGGCTGCCGTCGGTGGTGCGCAGGGTCCAGCCGTCCGGATCGGTGTCGTGGTCGTCGCGGCCGCCGGCGGTCAGCATCGGCTCGATGGCCAGCACCAGGCCCGGGCGCAGCGGGTAGCCCCGGCCCGGGCGGCCCTCGTTGGGCACGTGCGGGTCCTCGTGCATCCGGCGGCCGATGCCGTGGCCGCCGAAGCCGTCGATCATCCCGTAGCGCCGCCCGGCCCGGCCGACCTTGCCGATCGCGTGGGCGATGTCGCCGATCCGGTTGCCGACCACGGCGGCGGCGATCCCGGCCTCCAGGGCCCGCCGGGTGGCGGCGATCAGCGCGGTGTCCTCGGGGCGGGCGGTGCCGACGGTGAAGCTGACGGCGGAGTCGCCGCACCAGCCGTCCAGGACCGCGCCGCAGTCGATGCTCACCAGGTCGCCGTCGCGCAGCCGGTAGGCGTCCGGGATGCCGTGCACCACCGCGTCGTTGACGGAGGCGCAGATCACGCCGGGGAACGGCACGGGCGCGAAGGACGGGCGGTAGCCGAGGAACGGCGAGGTCGCCCCGGCGGCCTTCAGCACGCCGTGCGCCACCTCGTCCAGTTCCAGCAGGCTGACGCCCGCCGCGGCCTCCCGCTGCACGGCCGCCAGCGCGTTGGCGACCACCCGCCCGGCCTCGCGCATCGCGGCGAGAGCGGTGTCCGACTTGAGTTCGACCATGGCGAACCTCCCCTGGATCCAATTCTTATACCGGTATTTGTATCACGGTCGACAGCGGGCGGCAGCACGGTCCGGAACGGGCCTGCGCCACCGCCCGGGAAATCCCCGCGCCCGCCCGTCCAAGATCCGCTACTGTTCGGCGCCGCACTCCGCCGAACCGATCGCAAGGACCCGACGTGACGTCCCCGCTGCTCCGCGCCGCCAACGCGCACCTGACGCCCTCCGAGCCGCCCCCGTCCTCACGGCTCCGCCGGTATGGCAAGGCCGCCCGGGCGCCGCTCGCGCTGGTCGCCCTGGCCACCGTCGGGCTGCTGGTCGCCGGCTGGCTGAGCGAGACCGCGGCCGACGAGGCCAAGGCCGGTGACTGCCTGCACGATCTCGGCAGCGGGTCCAGCCCGAACCTGCAGATCGTGGGCTGCGACCGGCACGAGGCGCAGTACAAGGTCGCCGAGGTGGTCCGGGACCGGACGGCGTACCGGCCGTGCGAGGGGAAGGGGCCGGAGGTCTTCGGTTCCTACACCCAGAAGCGGTCGACCAGCGTCGTCGTGCTCTGCCTGGCCCTCAATCCCGACCGGCCGGGCGGTCCGGTGCCGCTGCCCAACTGGCCCTCCGAGTACGAGGTGCCGTAGCGGCACTACACTCGACGGCATGGTGAGGACTCCGCTGACCCCGTGGGAGCGCGAGCGTGGGGAGCGCTTCGGGGCGCTGCTGCGCGAGGCGCGTGGTGAGCGCAGCATGGTCGAGGTGGCGGCGGTGGCCGGTGTCTCGGCGGAGACGCTGCGGAAGATCGAGACGGGTCGGGCGCCGACGCCGTCGTTCTTCACCATCGCGGCGCTGGCCTTCGCGCTGGACCTCTCGCTGGACGAGCTGGCGGCCGCCTGTGTGCTGCCCGAGGACGGTGCCGCGCTGTCGGCGTAGCACGGACGGCGACGGCCCGCCGGGCGCGGGTGCGCCGGGCGGGCCGTCGTTCGGTGCGGGGGGTGTCAGCCGACCGAGCTGTTGTAGCTCTCGATCGCGGGCTGCAGCTCCTTGGCCGCGTCGGCCAGGGCCTGCTGGGCGGTCTTGCTCCCGGCGATGGTCTGCTCGATCGCGGTCTCCACGCCCTTGCGGGCCTGCGGCATCACGCCGAGCAGGCAGCCGGCGGTGGCCGGGGTGGGCTTGGTGGCCTTCAGCTGGTCGATGGCCGTCTGGAACTGCGGGTACTTGCCCACCCACTCCTTGTCCTTGGGGTCGTCCAGGGACTTCTTGTTGACCGGGAAGTAGCCGGTACCGGTGTGCCAGACGGCCTGCTGCTCCGGCCCGGTGATGAACTTCTCGAACTCCCAGGCGGCGCGCTTCTCGGCGTCCGAGTGGCCGGGGCCGCTGATCCACAGCGAGGCGCCGCCGATCACCGGGCCGCCCTGGTCGGCGGCGGTGACCTTGGGGAAGGCCGCGGTGCCGACGCCGAACTTGGCGGCCTCGGTGTAGCCGCGCAGCACGCCGGTGGACTCCAGGTGCATCGCCACCGTGCCGGACTTGAAGGCGGCCTGGGCGTCGTCGGTGACCCGGCCGGTGTTGGCCGCGTAGCCGCCCTTGACCAGGTCGGCCCACCACTGGACGATCTGCGCGCCCTGGGCGGAGTCGAACACGACCTTGCCCGCCTTGTTGCTGCGGCCGTTGTCGTTGTCGCAGTACATGGTGCCGGACTCGGCGAGCAGCTCCTCGACGAACCAGCCGTAGATGGCGGCGCCGAAGCCGTAGCGGACGGTCTTGCCGTCGGCGTCCTTCTTGGTCAGCTTCTTGGCCATGTCGGCCAGCTCGTTGAGGTCCTTCGGCGGCTGCGCCGGGTCCAGCCCGGCCTCCTTGAACGCGTCGGTGTTCAGGTAGAGCAGCGGCATCGAGGAGTTGAACGGCATCGAGACCAGCTTGCCGTTGGCCGAGTAGTAGTTGCGGATGTTGGGGTCGAGGTCGTCCAGCGAGTAGCCGTCCTTGTCCACGAAGGCCTGGGCGGGGACGGTCTGCTTGGAGTCGATCATGAAGCGGGTGCCGATGTCGTAGACCTGCACCAGGGCGGGGGTGCCCTTCTGCTGCACCGCGGCCTTGTACTTGGTGACCAGCTCGTCGTACTTGCCCTGGAACTGCGCCTTGACCTCGATCTTGCCCTGGTGGGCCGCGTTGAAGTCCTTGACCAGGCCGTTCAGCACGTCCGCGTTCTTGCCCGTCATCGAGTGCCAGAACTCGACGGTGGTGACGCCGGAGGCCTGGTCGAGCGCCTGGGCGCCGGGCGCGCCGGCGTCGGAGCCGCCGCCCGAGCCGGAGCCGGAGCCGGAGCCGCTGGAGCTGCAGGCAGTCAGGGACAGGCCGGCCACCAGCAGGGCGGCGAGCGCGCGTGCACTCTTCTTCACGGGAGTTCTCTTTCTTTCCGGTTGGGAGTCGGGTGCGTACGGCGGGGCCGTCGGGCCCGTACCACGGGTCAGCGGACCGCGCCCGCGGTCAGGCCGCGGACGATGAAGCGCTGGCCGAAGACCACCAGGGCGAGAGTGGGCAGCAGGGAGAGCACCACGCCGGCCAGGATCAGGCCGGGGTCGGCCATCTCGGAGTCGCGCAGCGAGGTGAGGCCGATCTGCAGGGTCTGCATCTCGGCGGTGCGGGTGATGATGAGCGGCCAGAAGTACTGGTTCCAGGCCGACAGGAAGACGTAGATCGACAGCGCGGCCAGGGCCGGCTTGTTCAGCGGGACGACGATCCGCCACAGGAAGCGCCAGTGGCCGGCCCCGTCGATCCGGGCGGCGTCGCGCAGTTCGCCGGGCAGCTGCCGGAAGGCCTGGCGCAGCATGAAGGTGCCGAAGCCGGAGGCGAGGAACGGCAGGACCAGGCCGAAGTAGGTGTTCCCGAGCCCCCAGTCCGACAGCGTCAGGTAGTTGGGGATGATGATGGCCTCCCACGGCACCATCAGCGTGGCCAGGAACAGCCCGAACACCACGGCCCGCGCCTTCAGCGGCAGGAAGACGAAGGCGTACGCGGCCAGGATCGAGGTGACCAGCTGGGCGAGGGTGATGGCGGTGGCCACCAGCGCCGAGTTGGCGTACTGCCGGAACAGCGGGATGGTGTCCACGGCCCCTGCGAAGTTCCGCCCGGTGACCGAGTGCGGCACCATCGCCGGTGGGTAGGAGGAGAGTTCGCCGGGGCCCATGAAGGCGCCGGCGATCGCGTAGTACACCGGGAAGGCCACGGTGACCACGGCGACGAGGAGCAGCAGGTAGACGGCGGCGCGGCCGAGCAGGTCGCGCGGGGAGCGCCCGGCGAGGGCAGTCCGGACGCGTCGGCGGGGTGCCTCGACCTCATTGGTGATGGCGCTCATGCGTAGTGCACCTTCCGCTCCAGGACGCCGAACTGGACGGCCGTGCAGGCGAGGACGACCACCAGCAGCACCACGGCCTGGGCGCTCGCCGTGCCGAAGTCGCTGGAGTTGTAGGCGAAGGCCTTCTCGTAGACGGAGTAGACCAGGGTCCGGGTGGAACCGTCCGGCCCGCCCTTGGTGAGGATGTGGATCTGGCCGAAACTCTGCAGGGCGTGGACGGTGGAGACCACGGTCAGGAAGAACAGGTTCGGACCGAGCATCGGGACGGTGATCGAACGGGCCAGCCGCAGGCCGGAGGCACCGTCGATGCGGGCCGCCTCGACCACCTCGCCCGGGATCGAGCCGATGCCCGCCGAGAGGACCAGCACGTTGTAGCCGAGGTTCATCCAGACCGTGGTCAGGGCCACCGAGACCAGCGCGTACCGGGAGTCCGTCAACCAGCCGACCGGGCCGAGGCCGACGTTCGACAGCAGGCCGTTGAGCACCCCGCTGGCAGGGTTGAAGAACACCGCGAAGACCACCGAGGCGCTGGCCACCGAGAAGGCGAAGGGCAGCGCGAACGCGGAGCGCAGCAGCCGTACGCCCCGGATCCGGTTCTCCAGCAGCAGTACCAGCACCAGTGCGCCGAGCACCCCGGGCACCACGGTGAGCAGGGTGAACAGCGCGGTGGTGACCAGCGTCCGGCCGAAGTCGGCGGAGGACAGCAGGTCGGTGTAGTGCTGGATCCCGACGTAGCGGGAGGGCGCGCCGAAGAGGTCGTTGGCGTGCGCGCTCAGGTAGATCGTCCGTCCCAGCGGGTAGCCGATGAACAGGACGAAGACCACCAGGGAGGGCAGCAGGAAGGCCCAGGCGAGGCCGTGCTCACCCCAGCGGCTTCGACGGCCCGGGAGGGGCACGGGGTGTGGTGCGGTCGGCATTGCTGGCACGTCCGCCTTTCGTGTGTCGGTTCCGGGCGAAACCGTTTCTTGCCCGAACGACGGCGTGGGAACCCCTCGGTGATCAACCGGTGTCCGAGGGATTACGCGTTCGCGTCATGTTCGGCCGGTTGTCCGTACAAGCGGGTCCGCCCCCGCTACGTCCTGTCAGCGCGGTGTCGTACGGTGCGCGGGTGAACGACGAGAACGACGAGAACGAGACGGACTTCGACCTGCGGGCCGCGATGGCCACGGCCCTGGGCGACCGCGCGGGCGCCTGGGCGCTGGTCCGGGGCTTCGCCGCGTACTGGGGCGAGCCGCTGGGGCCGCGGGACGGCTTCACCGACGCCGAGCTGGACGCGGCGGAGCAGCGGCTCGGCCTGCGGCTGCCGCCGGCCCTGCGGGAGGCGTACCGACTGTTCGGCCGCCGGGCGGACCTCACCAGCTGCCAGGACGTGCTGCTGACGCCGGACGAACTGCACGTGCTGGACGGCGCATTGGTGTACCGGGCGGAGAACCAGGGCTGCGCGCACTGGGGCGTGCTGCTGGACGACCTGGCGCTGGACGACCCGCCGACGGTCGGCCGGCCGGACCTCGCGGACAAGTCGCAGGAGCGCTGGGAGCCCTGGGAGGAGCGCTTCTCGACGGCGGCGGCGGTGATGGCGATGAGCGAGAAGCTGCTGGAGGAAGACGAGTTGAGCGTCTTCTACGAAGCCGGCGACGAACTTCCGGACGGACTGGAGGAGTTGCCGGAGCTCGGCCGGTACTTCCGGTGGTTCGCGGGGCCGGACGTGCTGGTGCTGGTCATCGAGGAGGCCTTCATGGTGGCGCGGGCCCGCACCGAAGAGGCCCTGGACACCCTGTAGGAATGCCGTCGCGGCCTCAACACGCCCTCCGGGTAAGGGGTGTTGAGGCCGCGACGGGCTCACCTCAGGCCGTGATGCCGCCGTCCAGCACCAGGTCGGTGCCGACGGTGTAGCCCGCCTCCGGCGAGGCCAGGTACAGCACCGCGGCGGCGATCTCGGCGACCGCACCGGAACGGCCCACCGGGACCTCGGACTTCATCCGGTCGGTCTTGTCCGCGTCGCTCTCGCCGGGGTGGCTCGACATCGGGGTGTCCACCGGGCCGGGGCTGACGGTGTTGATCCGCACCCCCTCGCCGATGTGGTCGCGGGCGGCGGCGCGGGTCAGCGCGGTGACCGCCGCCTTGCTGGCGGCGTAGGCGCCGACGCCCTCGATCCGCTTGTGGACGCCCAGGTTGGAGGAGACGTTGACGATGGCGCCGCCGCCGTGGGCCCGCATGTGACCGATCTGCGGCTGCATCGCCAGCAGGGTGCCGGTCACGTTGATCTCGAACACCCGCCGGAAGTCGGCTTCGTCGATCTCGGCGACCGGCCCGGCCGCGCCGAACACCCCGGCGTTGTTGACGGCGACGTCCAGTCCGCCGAAGTGCTCGACGGTCTCCCGGACCAGCCGGGCGGCGTCCGCGCCGTTCGTCACGTCGCCGGTCAGTGCGACCGCCCGGCCGCCGGCCCGCTCGATCAGTGCGACGGTCTCGGCCAGCGGGCCGGCGCCGCGCCCGGCGACCGCGACCCGGGCGCCCTCCTGGGCGAAGGCGAGCGCGATGGCCCGCCCGATGCCGCTGCCGCCGCCGGTGACCAGGACGGACGTGTCGGCGAAACGCGTGCTCATGAGCTGAACTCCTTGATTCGAGTGGTGCGTTCAGGGGTGATGGTGGTCTTGGGGGTTCGGGGCAGGGCGGCGACCGCGACGGCGGTCAGCGCCAGCCCGGCGGCAGCGGCCGCGAAGGCCGCCGCGTAGCCGCCGACGACGGTCGGGCGGGTGGCGGCGAGGGCCATCAGGGCGGCCAGCCCGGCGGTGGGGCCGAGTTCCATCGCGGTGTTGAGGACGCCCGCGGCCAGGCCGGTCCGTTCGGGCGGCACGCCGCCGGTGGCCAGCACGGCCGCCCCGGCGAAGGACGCGGCGGCTCCGGCGGGCAGCAGGAGCAGTCCGGGCAGCAGCCCGGTGGCGTACGGGCTACCGGGGTCGAGCCCGGCCAGCAGGCCGAGCCCGGCGGCCTCCAGGGCCAGGCCGACGGCGGTGACCGGCACCGGCCCGCGCCGGGCGATCAGCGGCCCGGCCAGCCGCCCGGCGAGCAGCAGGACGACCGCGTACGGCAGGAAGGCGGCGGAGGTGGCGGCGGCGCTCCAGTCGCGCTGCTGCTGGAGGTAGAGCGAGAGCAGGACGAAGGCCAGTGCGGTGCCCGCGGCGGTCGCCATGACGGTGACCAGTGCGGTGGCCCGCCGCCGGTCGGCGAGGAAGCCGGGCGGCAGCAGCGGGTCGGCGGTGCGGCGTTCGGCGGCGACGAAGGCGAGCAGCAGGAGCAGTCCGGCGGCCAGCGGGCCGAGCACGCCGGGGCTGTGCCAGCCGTGGTCGGTGGACCCGACCAGGGCGTAACTCGTCGCGCAGACACCGGTGGTGGCGAGGGCGGCGCCGCGCAGGTCGAGGGCCGGGCGGCGGCCCTCGCCGGCGGCTCCGGCCCCGGGCAGCGCACCGGAGTCGGGCAGCGCGCCGGAGCGGGCCAGTCCGGCCAGGGCGACCAGGACGGGCACCGCGAACAGCCAGCGCCAGGAGACCACCGCGGCGACCGCGCCGGAGACCACGCTGCCGGCCGTCGCACCGATCACCGAGAGGCCGCCCCAGGTGGCCATCGCCCGCCGGTAGGCGGCGGGTTCGGGGTACAGCCGGCGGACCACCGCGACCGCGGCCGGCGCGGTGAGGGCCGCACCGGCGCCCTGGACGAAGCGGCCGGCCAGCAGGGCGGGGTAGCCGGGCGCGAGGGCGCAGGCGATCGAGGCCGCGGCGAACAGCCCCAGCCCCCACCGGAGCATCCGGCGACCGCCGTGCCGGTCGGTCAACCGGCCGCCGAGCAGCAGCAGGGCGGCGAAGGACAGTCCGTACGCGGCGCTGAGCAGCAGGACCTCGGAGGCGCCGAGCCCCAGCTCCCGGGCGACCAGGGGCAGCGGCACGGTGAGGATCATGATCGCGAAGATCAGCACGGCCTGGACCACGCCCAGCAGCGCGAAGCCCGATCGGGCCCTCGCGGTGACACTCATGGAACTTCCCCCCATACCAAACTTTTAAGACCGTTCGGTCCAGAATAAGGACGGCAGAAGACGCCGAGCGGATCGGACGGAAGTGCCATCCGGCCGGTGCTCCGTACCACGGCGACCCGCGCCGCCGACGACCCGCAGCACCGGCGGCCCGCCCCCGCGGCCCGCACCGGCGGTCAGTCCAGCAGCGCCAGCGCCTGCTCGGCGGCGTCCCGCACCCGGGGTGCGCCGTCGGCGGTCTTGCCCACCACCCGGATGCCCTGCAGCAGCACCACCAGCATCCGGGCCAGCGCCCGCGGCTCCCGCCCCGCGGGCAGCTCGCCCTGCGCCTCGGCACGCAGCAGGGCGGCGGTCAGCGAGGTCTCCAGGTGGTCGAAGCTGGCCTCCACCCGGCGGGCCGCGCCCGGGTCGTGCGGGGCGAGTTCGACCGCCGTATTGGTGATGAAGCAGCCGCGCCTGCGGTCCTCCTCCTCCGCCTGCGCGTACCGGCGCACCAGGGCGCGCACGGCCGGCAGCACCGGGCCGGGCTGGGACAGCTCGGCCAGCCGGTCCGGGTCCTGCTGCTCGCTGTAGCGCTCCAGCGCGCGCAGGTAGAGCTCGCGCTTGCTGCCGAACGTCGCGTAGATGCTGGCCCGGGCGATGCCGAGCCCCTCGACCAGGTCGGTCATCGAGGTGGCCTCGTAGCCGCGGCGCCAGAACAGCTCAAGGGCCGCCTGGAGCGCCGCGTCCGGGTCGAATTCCTTCGTTCGCGCCATGACCTGAACGCTAGTCCTTTCCAGACCGATCGGTCAAGAAAGAGCGGGAAGTGGTCCAGACCGATGCCTGACGGAGCATTGCCAAGTGGACTAGACCAAGGCTAGCCTTACCGCCCCCGTCCCTCCTCCCCCACAGGAGGCGTACCGGCATGTCCGGACTCATCCCCCCATCCCCCCGGCAGGCCGTCGAGGCCGCCCGTCCGCTCGTGCTCACCGTCTTCCGGATCGTCGTCGGCCTGCTCTTCGCCTGCCACGGCGCCGCCTCGCTGTTCGGCGTCCTCGGCGGCACCAAGGGCGGCAGCATCCCGCTCGGCCAGTGGCCGGGCTGGTGGGCCGCCCTGATCCAACTGGTCGGCGGCGCCCTGGTGTTGCTCGGCATCGGCACCAGGACGGCCGCCCTGCTCTGCTCCGGCTCGATGGCCTACGCCTACTTCACCGTCCACCAGGAGCGCGCCCTGCTGCCGCTGCAGAACGGGGGCGAGCCCTCGGTGATGTTCTGCTGGGCGTTCCTGACCATCGCGGTGCTCGGCTCCGGCCCCTACTCCCTGGACCGGCTGCTCGCCCACTCGCTGGGCCGGCTGTTCACCGCCCACCGCCCGGCCACCGAGCCCGCCCCCGCACCCGTGGGACCGGCGGAACCGGCCGGGCCGACCGGGCTCAGCCCTCGCTCAGATGCCGCTCGACCGAGGCGACCTTGGCGGTGAGCCCGTCGGTGACCCCGACCCGGTCGTCGATCTTGATGACCGTGCTCACCCGGTTGCTGTGAGCCTTCACCGCCTCGATCGCCGCCCTGATCACCGGCATCACCTCGTCCCACTCCCCTTCGATGCTGGTGAACATCGCGTCCGTCCGGTTCGGCAGCCCGCTCGCCCGCACCACCCGGACGGCCGCGGCCACCGCCTCCCCCACGTCCTCGCCGATCCCCAGCGGGGTCACCGAAAAAGCTGCGATCACGTCCCTGCACTCCCAACCGCCTGACGGCATCGGTCGCGGCCCGGACCACTCCGGGCCGCGACCAGCCTATTTCGTGCGCCCGGAGCCGCCCTCGGACACCTCCCCCCGCCTTCCACATTCTGTTGAATCTCCCCTTGACGCCCCGCCGGGCCCGACCTACCTTGTTTCCACATACAGAAACCGTTCTTCCGTATGGTGGAATTCAGGAGATGAGCCCTCCGACCCACTGCGGGCCGACGCAGGAGAGACCCGATGCCCCGTATGACTGCCGCCCGCGCGGCCGTGGAGATCCTCAAGCTCGAAGGCGTCGACGTCGCCTTCGGCGTTCCGGGCGCCGCCATCAACCCCTTCTACGCCGCCCTCAAGGCCTCCGGCGGGATCAACCACACCCTGGCCCGGCACGTCGAGGGCGCCTCCCACATGGCCGAGGGCTACACCCGCGCCGCGGCCGGCAACATCGGCGTGTGCATCGGCACCTCGGGCCCGGCCGGCACCGACATGATCACCGGCCTGTACTCGGCGATCGCCGACTCCATCCCGATCCTGTGCATCACCGGCCAGGCCCCGGTCGCCCGCCTCCACAAGGAGGACTTCCAGGCCGTCGACATCGCCTCGATCGCCAAGCCGGTCACCAAGGCCGCCACCACCGTGCTGGAGGCCGCGCAGGTCCCCGGCGTGTTCCAGCAGGCCTTCCACCTGATGCGCTCCGGCCGCCCCGGCCCGGTGCTGATCGACCTGCCGATCGACGTCCAGCTGACCGAGATCGACTTCGACCCGGAGGCCTACCAGCCGCTGCCGGTCTACAAGCCGACCGCCAACCGGATCCAGATCGAGAAGGCCATCGCGCTGCTCCAGGCGTCCGAGCGCCCGCTGATCGTGGCCGGCGGCGGCGTCATCAACGCCGACGCCTCCGAACTCCTGCTGGAGTTCGCCGAGTTGACCGGCGTCCCGGTGATCCCGACGCTGATGGGCTGGGGCATCGTCCCGGACGACCACGCGCTGAACGCCGGCATGGTCGGTCTGCAGACCTCGCACCGCTACGGCAACGAGAACTTCCTCGCCTCCGACTTCGTCCTCGGCATCGGCAACCGCTGGGCCAACCGCCACACCGGCGGCCTGGACGTCTACACCGCGGGCCGCACCTTCGTCCACGTCGACGTCGAGCCCACCCAGATCGGCAAGATCTTCGCCCCCGCCCTCGGCATCGCCTCCGACGCCAAGGCCGCGCTGGAGCTGTTCGTCGAGGTCGCCAAGGAGCTGAAGGCGGCCGGCACCCTCAAGGACCGCGGCGCCTGGGCCGCCTCCACCCAGGAGCGCAAGGCGCGGCTGCAGCGCCGCACCCACTTCGACAACGTGCCGCTCAAGCCGCAGCGCGTGTACGAGGAGATGAACAGGGCCTTCGGCCCGGAGACCCGGTACGTCACCACCATCGGCCTCTCCCAGATCGCCGGTGCCCAGATGCTGCACGTCTACAAGCCGCGGCACTGGATCAACTGCGGCCAGGCCGGCCCGCTGGGCTGGACCATCCCGGCCGCGCTGGGCGTCGCCACCGCCGACCCCGAGGGCCAGGTCGTCGCGCTCTCCGGCGACTACGACTTCCAGTTCATGATCGAGGAGCTGGCGGTCGGCGCCCAGCACCGGATCCCGTACGTCCACGTGCTGGTGAACAACTCCTACCTGGGCCTGATCCGCCAGGCGCAGCGCAACTTCGACATCGACTTCCAGGTCAAGCTGGAGTTCGAGAACATCAACGCGCCGGAGCTGGGCGTCTACGGCGTGGACCACGTCAAGGTCGCCGAGGGCCTGGGCTGCAAGGCGATCCGGGTCACCGAGCCCGAGGGCCTGCTGCCGGCCTTCGAGGAGGCCAAGAAGCTGGCCGCCGAATTCCGGGTGCCGGTCGTGGTCGAGGCGATCCTCGAACGGGTCACCAACATCTCGATGGCCGCCGCCGACATCGACAAGGTCAACGAGTGGGAGGAGATCGCCACCCTCCCCGAGCACGCGCCCACCGCCGTCAAGCCGCTGGCACTCTGACCCGCCCCGGCGCCGTCCGCGCGCCGGCACGCCCCGGCCGGGGGCGCACGAGCCGCTCCGTACTCCCCCGCCGGACGGAACACCGGCAGCCCCGGAACGGTTTCAGCCGTCCGGGGCCGCTACCGTGTGCCCGGGGCGACGGCCCCGCCCGTGACCGGGGGCGACACCCCGCCGCCGACCTGCCGAAAGGACCACCACCGTGAGCCTGTACGACATCCCGCTGCACACCCTGTCCGGTGCGCCCGCCACCCTGGCCGACCACAAGGGCAAGGCCCTGCTGATCGTCAACGTCGCCTCCAAGTGCGGCCTGACCCCGCAGTACACCGGCCTGGAGAACCTCCAGAAGCGCTACGCCGAGCGCGGGTTCACCGTGCTGGGCTTCCCGTGCAACCAGTTCGCCGGGCAGGAGCCGGGCAGCGCCGAGGAGATCGAGAGCTTCTGCTCGACCACCTACGGGGTGACCTTCCCGCTGTTCGAGAAGATCGACGTCAACGGCGAGGACCGGCACCCGCTGTACCGGCAGCTGACCGAGGTCGCCGACGCCGAGGGCCAGGCCGGGGACGTCAGCTGGAACTTCGAGAAGTTCCTGATCTCCCCGGACGGCACCGTGGCCGCCCGGATCCGGCCGCGGACCGAGCCCGAGTCGGCCGAGCTGATCGCCGCGATCGAGGCCGTGCTGCCGGCCTGACCCACCCCGCCCGATTGCTCTGACGGCGGCGGCGGCCGACCGCCGCCGTCGTAGTCGCCGCCGTCGTGGCCGTCGTCGCCGTCAGAGCAACAGCCGGGTCCCCGGGGGGAGTTCACCCGCCCGGGCGGCGTCCCGCAGATGCGCCAGCAGGGTGCCGTGCAGCGCCTCGGCGGCGCGGGTCGGCGGCACCTCGCGGCCGTGCGCGACCGCGATGGTGCGCCCCAGCCCCGGCCCGGCGAACGGGGTGACGGACAGCCCCGAGCGCGCCGCCACCATCCCCGGCACCACCGCCGGGCCGAGCCCGGCCCGGACGAAGCCCAGCACCGCGTCCATCTCGCCGCCCTCGACGGCGAATTCGGGCTCGAAGCCGGCCGCCCGGCAGGCCGCCAGGGCCGCCTCCCGGACGTCGTAGCCCTCCCGGAACATCACCAGCGGCCGTCCGCGCAGCTCCGCCACCCGTACCGCGCGCCGGGCGGGCCCGGCCGCCGAGACCAACACCAGTTCCTCGTGCAGCAGTTCGGTGACGGCGAGGGCCGGCGCGGCCTCCCCGCTGGGCGGGGTGATGATCAGCGCGAGGTCCAGCTCGCCCGCCGCCAGCCAGCCGACCAGATCGCGCGAGCCGCCCTCGCGCACCCCCAGCGTGACCCCCGGGTAGCGGTCCCGGAACACCCGCAGCACGTCCGGCACCAGGCTGGTGCACAGGCTCGGCGGCGCGCCCAGCCGGACCCGGCCGCGGCGCAGCTGCACGGTCTCCTGGACGGCGAGGCGGGCACTCTCGGTGTCCGCGAGGATCCGCCGGGCCAGCGGCAGCAGGGCGTCCCCGGCGTCGGTGAGGGCGATGTTGCCCCGGGCGCGGTGGAACAGTTCGGCCCCCAACTCCCGTTCCAGCGAGCGGATCTGCTGGGAGAGCGAGGGCTGGGCGACATGCGCGGCCTCGGCGGCCCGGGTGAAGTGCCGGGTCTCGGCGACGGCCAGGAAGTAGCGGAGTTGCTGGAGCTGCACGCACCCAGGCTACGCCGCGACGATAGGCCCTGCCTATCGTCACCAGCCGCAGCATGTCTTGGACGCACCCTGGTGGCCCTCCCTACCGTTGCTGCCATGACAACCGCGACTCGGACGGGCCGGCATCCGTCCACCCTGGCGACCCTGTGGCGGTCGACCGTCGGCAAGAAGGCGGTCATGGCCGTCTCCGGGCTGGCGATGCTGCTGTACCTGGTCGCGCACATGCTGGGGAACCTCAAGGTCTTCTTCGGCCCCGACGACATCAACGGCTACGCGGCCTGGCTGCGCACCATCGGCCAGCCGTTCCTGGGCCACGAGTGGTTCCTCTGGATCGCCCGGGTCGGCCTGGTCCTCGCCGTCGTCCTGCACGGCGTGTCCGCGTACCAGCTCAGCCGCCGCGACCTCGCCGCCCGCCCGAGCAAGTACGTGCACCGGCGCCGCCGGGCCAGCTACGCGACCCGGACCATGCGCTGGGGCGGGGTGATCCTGGCGCTGTTCATCGTCTGGCACATCCTCGACCTCACCACGCTCACCGTGAACCCGGTCGCCGAGCACGGCCACGTCTACCAGAACGTCGTGGGCACCTTCGGCCGCTGGTACAGCGACGTGTTCTACATCCTCGCGGTGGTGGCCCTCGGCTTCCACATCCGGCACGGCTTCTGGAGCGCCGCCCAGACCCTCGGCGCCAACAACGCCCGCCGCGACAAGGCGCTGAAGCTGACGGCCAACGGTCTCGCCCTGCTGCTGACCGTCGGCTTCCTGTCCGTCCCCGTGGCCGTGATGACCGGAGTCGTGAAGTGAGCTACCTCGATTACGCCCTCGGCGAGCCGATCGCCGACACCAAGGCCCCCACCGGGCCGATCGAACAGCGCTGGGACCAGCGCCGGTTCGACGCCAAGCTGGTCAACCCGGCGAACCGGCGCAAGCACACCGTGATCGTGGTCGGCACCGGTCTGGCCGGCGGCGCGGCCGGCGCCACCCTCGCCGAACAGGGCTACCACGTGGTCCAGTTCTGCTTCCAGGACTCCCCGCGGCGGGCCCACTCGATCGCCGCCCAGGGCGGCATCAACGCGGCCAAGAACTACCGCAACGACGGCGACTCGATCCGCCGGCTGTTCTACGACACCGTCAAGGGCGGCGACTTCCGCGCCCGCGAGTCCAATGTGCACCGGCTCGCCCAGGTGTCGGTGGAGATCATCGACCAGTGCGTGGCCCAGGGCGTGCCCTTCGCCCGCGAGTACGGCGGCCTGCTGGACACCCGCTCCTTCGGCGGCGTCCAGGTCTCCCGCACCTTCTACGCCCGCGGCCAGACCGGCCAGCAGCTGCTGCTCGGCGCCTACCAGGCGCTGTCCCGGCAGATCGCGGCCGGGAACGTGGAGATGCACCCGCGCACCGAGATGCTGGACCTGCTGGTCGTCGACGGCCGGGCCCGCGGCATCGTCGCCCGGGACCTCGTCACCGGCGAGATCAGCTCGTACACGGCGGACGCCGTGGTGCTGGCCACCGGCGGCTACGGCAACGTCTTCTACCTCTCCACCAACGCCAAGAACTCCAACACCACCGCGATCTGGCGGGCCCACCGGCGCGGCGCCTACTTCGCCAACCCGTGCTTCACCCAGATCCACCCCACCTGCATCCCGCGCTCCGGCGACCACCAGTCCAAGCTCACCCTGATGAGCGAGTCGCTGCGCAACGACGGCCGGATCTGGGTGCCCAAGGCGGCCGGCGACACCCGCCCGCCCGGGCAGATCCCGGAGGAGGAGCGGGACTACTACCTGGAGCGGATCTACCCCTCCTTCGGCAACCTCGTCCCGCGCGACATCGCCTCCCGGGCCGCCAAGAACGTCTGCGACGAGGGCCGCGGCGTCGGCCCCGGCGGGCAGGGCGTCTACCTGGACTTCGCCGACGCGATCCGCCGGATGGGCCGGGACGCCGTCGAGGCCAGGTACGGCAACCTCTTCGAGATGTACGAGCGGATCACCGCCGAGGACCCGTACCGGGTGCCGATGCGGATCTACCCCGCGATCCACTACACGATGGGCGGGCTCTGGGTCGACTACGACCTGCAGACCAGCGTCCCCGGCCTGTTCGCGATCGGCGAGGCCAACTTCTCCGACCACGGCGCCAACCGGCTCGGCGCCAGCGCGCTGATGCAGGGCCTGGCCGACGGCTACTTCGTGCTGCCGCCCACGATCAACGACTACCTGGCCCGCAACCCGGTGAGCGCCGTGCCCGCCGACCACCCGGTGCTCACCGAGGTCGAGGCGGAGGTCGCGGACCGGCTCAACCTGATCCTCGCCGTCGACGGCGACCGCACCCCGGACTCCTTCCACCGCGAGCTCGGCGAACTCCTCTGGGACGAGTGCGGGATGGCCCGCGACGCGGCCGGCCTCACCCGCGCGCTGGAGCGGATCCCGCAGCTGCGCGAGGAGTTCTGGCGCCGGATCAAGGTGCCCGGCACCGGCCGGGAGCTCAACCAGTCGCTGGAGAAGGCCAACCGGCTGGTCGACTACTTCGAGCTGGCCGAGCTGATGTGCCTGGACGCGCTGCACCGCGCCGAGTCCTGCGGAGGCCACTTCCGCACCGAGAGCCAGACCCCCGACGGCGAGGCCGCCCGGCGCGACGAGGACTTCTCCTACGCCGCCGCCTGGGAGTTCACCGCCACCGGCGAGCCGCCCGTCCTCCACCGCGAGGACCTCGACTTCGAACACGTCCACCCCACCCAGCGGAGCTACGCATGAACCTCACCCTGCGCATCTGGCGCCAGGCGGGCCCGGACGCACCCGGCTCGATGACCACCTACCAGGTCGGCGGCATCAGCCCGGACATGTCCTTCCTGGAGATGCTCGACACCCTCAACGAGGAGCTGATCACCCGCGGCGACCAGCCGGTGGCCTTCGACCACGACTGCCGCGAGGGCATCTGCGGCGCCTGCGGCATGGTCATCAACGGCCAGGCGCACGGCCCCGAGCGCACCACCACCTGCCAGCTGCACATGCGGCACTTCGAGGACGGCGACACCATCGACGTCGAGCCGTGGCGGGCGGCAGCCTTCCCGGTGGTCAAGGACCTGGTGGTGGACCGCTCGGCCTTCGACCGGATCATCGGCTCCGGCGGCTACATCACCGCCCCCACCGGCAGCGCCCCCGAGGCGCACGCCACGCCCGTCCCCAAGGAGGCCGCCGACACCGCCTTCGAGCACGCCGAGTGCATCGGCTGCGGCGCGTGCGTGGCCGCCTGCCCCAACGGCTCGGCGATGCTGTTCACCTCCGCCAAGGTGGTGCACCTCAATGTGCTGCCGCAGGGCGCGCCGGAACGTTCCTCCCGGGTGCGGAACATGGTCGAGACGATGGACGCCGAGGGCTTCGGCGGCTGCACCAACACCGGCGAGTGCGCCACCGCCTGCCCCAAGGGCATCCCGCTGCCCAGCATCGCGGCGATGAACCGGGAGTTCCTGCGGGCCGCCCGCGGCTGAACCTCCCCCACGGCGTGTCCGACACGCCCTCCGACCGGTCGGCCCCTCGCTCTGGTGCTCAGGCGAGGGGCCGACCCCGTCCTCCGGGGCGTGCGGCGCCGATTCGCGCTCCCCGTACGGGTGGTGGATCGTCCGGAGCGGTGCTTGTTGACGGAGAATCGCGCTACGGTGGTGCTCCGCTACGGAAGGACGGCATATGCCCGAGGTTCAGTCCTGCTCCGGCTGCGGCGGGTCCGGGGGGACCCAGAAGACCGAGGCAACGGTCGAACTGGACGAGGAAGGAAGCATGGTGCCCAGCGTTCACACCTTCTGGTCGCCCTGCGGTCGGTGCCACGGATCCGGGACGGTGATCGTCGGATGAGGTTGGTCTTCGAGTGCGTCGAGTGCGGTGGGCACTACCTGCCGCCGGAGGGCATGGTCTATCCGGACGGGCCGGCCTCGCCGGTCTGGTGCTCCCCCTGTCAGACCTCCAAGCACACGGCGGGCCTCGCGGAGGACCCGCTGCTCGCCCGGGTCGCGCTGGCCGCCGCCCGGGCCGCGCTGGCCCGGCGCGCCACCGAGGCGGCCGAGCCGGTGGCCGCCGGACGGGGCGACGTCCGTCCGTCCCGCCCGCCGCTGTCCCGCCGGGCCCGCTCGGGGCCGGGCGGGGTGCGCGGCAAGCTCGGCTGATCCCCTGACGGACCATCAAGTACCGCCGCCGGCGCGCGACATGCCTTCCGCCGCCGCAGATCGGCGGCCACCGTTCAGCGGGCGGTTTCCACGAGGAACCGCTCCACCAGGTCGGCGACGACCTCCGGGGCGTCCTCCGGGCTGAAGTGGCCGACGCCCGGCAGCTCCACCGCCCGGCCGCGCGGGAACGCCTCGGCGAACAGCGGCAGGAAGTGCCGGGCGGCGAGGGTGCGGTCGGCGGCTCCCCAGACCGCGAGGGCGGGCAGCGCCGCGAGGGCCGTCCGGACCCCGGCGTCCGGGGTCGCGAACGCGTGCGCCCCGGTCGCGAAGCCCTCGGCCCAGCCGATCGCCCCGGCCGCCTCCGCCGGGGTGGGGAACGGTGAGCCGTAGGCGCGCAGCCAGGTGTCGGTGATCAGGGCATTGTTCTCGAAGCCGTTGAGCTTCATGGTGCTGAGGACGGTGTAGCCGAGTTCGCCGAGGACGGCGCGCAGGCTGCCGTCGGTGTGCGCCCGGGCGATCCAGCGGAACCACGGGGACTCGGCCGCGTTGGCCGCGAGCGCCTCGGCGAGGCCGGGCTGTCCGAGCGGCGTCGGCGCGTTCAGGCTGACCACCCGGGCGATCAGCCCGGGCCGGCGGACGGCCAGGCCCATGCCGACCGGGCCGCCGAAGTCGTGCAGCACCAGGGTGAGTTCCCGCAGGCCGAGGTCGTCGACCAGGGCCTCCAGGTTGTCCACGTGGTCCTGCAGCCGGTACTCGCGGTCGGCGGGCGTGGCGCTCTTGCCGAAGCCCATGTGGTCGGGCACCAGCACCCGATGGGTGGGGGCGAGGCGGCGGACCAGGCCCCGGAAGAGGTAGCCCCAGGTGGGTTCACCGTGCAGGCAGAGCACGGCCGGGCCGGAGCCCTCGTCGACGTAGTGCATCGGGAAGCCGGGGGCGGTGCTGAAGTGCGGCCGGTACGGGAAGGTGCCGTCGAAGGTCTCGTGGGCGGCGATCATGGTCGGACTCGCTCCATGCTGGTAGCAGATTGAAACCGTAGGGCCGAGACTAGGCCTTGCGGTTTCAATAAGCAACCAGAGTTGCGGTCCCCCGGCTCAGAACAGCGCCTCCTGGGTGTCCGGCTCCGGCGGCCGGACCCGCTCCTGCAGCACCAGGCCCCCGGCGGCCCGGCCGGTGACCGGCGTCAGTGTCCAGCCGGTCAGCCGCCGGGTGTCCAGCAGCAGCGGGCCCGAGCCGTCCGGCTGGTCCAGGAAGAGGTGCCGGCCCACCGGCGGGCGCAGCCGGCCCGCGACCACCGCGCCGTCCGCCAGCCCGGTGACCTCCCGGTAGGCCTCGGGGGCGCCGCCGGCCAGGCCGTAGCGCTCCACGTGGTCCACCACCGGGCGGTCGGCGAGCAGCTCCACCGCATGGCCGTCCAGCAGCCGGTGCGCCCGGGCCCGGGCCTCGCCGAGCACCGTACGGCGGTGCGGTGCGTCGCCGTGCACCCACCAGTGGTCCGTCTTCAGCCGGGACTTGTACCGCTCCCGGGCCATCCCCGAGGCGGCGACGGTGAGTTCGGCCCGGCGCACCGCGGGCAGGCCGCCGCGCGCGGTGAACGCGTAGGCCAGCGCGCCCTGTTCGAGCAGTCGGCTGTCGCCGCGCTGCTCGGCGGTCAGGCCGACCTTCAGCAGGCCCTCGCCGAACCAGGCCAGGTAGAGCAGGTAGGTGCGGCCGTCGTCGAGGATCTGGTCCCGGGCGAGCGCCAGACCGCGGTCCACGCTCTGGCAGGCCGGGCACTGGGTCGCGCTGCCGTCCGGGTCGACCACCGCGTGGTGCGGGCAGGGCGTGCGCTCCGTCGCCCCGACCAGCCACGCCCCCGTGCAGCGGCGCGGGCCGCCCAGCAGCCAGCCGACCTCGGCGCCCGGCGCGACCTCCCGCTCGTGCACCCTGGTGCCCCGCACGGCGCCGAGCAGGGCCCGGCCGTCGTGCCAGCTCAGACCGGTGGAGATCCACCCGGCGGGCCGGTCCGGGTGCTGTGGTGCGGGGATCGTCACGGGCATCCCTTCCTGGAGGTCGTCGATCCGGCCAGGCTACCCGCCGCCACCGACAGCGGTTCGGGCCCTATCGTTCCCGCATGATCGACTCACCGACCCCGGACGACCTCGCGCTCGCCGTGCGCCTCGCCGTCGACACCCTGACCGCCGCCCCGGCCGACGCGGACTGGTCGCGGCCCGCCGGCACCCTCGCCTGGAGCTGCCGGGAGACCGTCGAGCACCTCGCCGACGACCTCCTCGCCTACGCCGCCCAGCTCGCCCCGGCCCGGCCGCCGCGCGATCGCTACGTCCCCTTCGCCGCGACCCGGCAGTACCCCGGCGCCCCGAACAACTTCGTCCGCGCCGATCCGGCCGCCGGCCTCCCGGGGCTGCTCGAAGTGCTGGACGCCAGTGGCGGATTGATGGTCGCCGTCGCCCGGGTCACCCCGCCGGACGCCCGCGCCTTCCACCCCTGGGGGCTCGCCGACCCGAGCGGCTTCACGGCCATGAGCCTGGCCGAGACCCTGGTCCACCTGCACGACGTCGCCCAGGGCCTCGGCCTCCGCTGGGACCCGCCCGCCGAGCTCTGCACCCGCACCCTGGCCCGGATCTTCCCCGACGTCCCCCGCACCGCCGCCGCCCCCTGGCCCACCCTCCTCTGGGCCACCGGCCGCACCGCCCTCCCCGGCCTGCCCCCGCGCACGGACTGGCGCTGGTACGCCGACGTCCGGGAGTAGCCGCCCCGCGGCCGGCCGAGGACGGGCCGCCGCGGTCCGTCCGCCGGGCCGTCAGCTCCCGTCGCTGCGCCGCAGGTCGCGGGCGCTTGGCCGGGCGGGGTGTCCACGTTCTATTGTGGCGGGCGCGGTCGGCGGTACGGCCGGGAGGCGGCGCGGGACGGCCGGGTCGGTGTGAGCGCGAAGGGGTGACTGGTGGCGGGGCGGCGGAACACTGGGGTGCTGGCGGTCTGGGCGGAGGCGCAGCGGCAGCAGCAGCGGCGGGAGGAGGCCCGGTGGCGCGCCGAGGCGGCGGAGCTGCGGCGGCACGAGCGGGCCCAGCGCGAGACGCAGCGGGCGGCGGCCCGGGACGAGCGGGAGGCGCAGCGCGCCTACCAGCAGTCGCGGGAGGCGGAGGCGGCCGCGCGGACGGCCGAACTGGACGCCCGGGTCGAGGAGTTGCGCGGGTTGCTGGCGGCCGGGCTGGCCGCGCCGGCGTTCGGGCCGCAGGCGTTGCTGGCGCCGCGCCCGGTGCCGCCGTTCGATCCGGGGCCGCTGGGCGAGCCGGTGCCGATGCCGGACCAGGCCGCCGCCGCGTACTTCGTCCCGCCGCCGGACGCCGCGCAGGCCCGCAACGCCGGGGTGCGGCGGCAGTACGAGCAGTACCTCGCGCAGGCCCGGGCCCGGTTCGAGCAGGACTGGTACGCCGCGCAGGCGCGGGAGGCCGACCGGCAGCAGCGGCTGGCCGGGTACCACCGGGAGTACCTGGAGTGGGCGGAGCGCTTCCGCCGCCAGGAGGAGGAACGCGGCACCGGGACCGAGGAGTTGCTGCGCCGGCTGCGGGCGGGTGAGCCGGAGGCGGTGCAGGAGTACTTCACGGCCGGCCTGTACGCCTCGGCGGCCTGGCCGGAGGGCTTCCCGCACCGGCTGGTGGCGGCCTGGGAGGCGTCCAGCCGTCAGCTGGTGGTGAACTGGGAGCTGCCCGGGCCGGACGTGGTGCCGGCCGCCGGCCGGGTGCGGTACGTCAAGGCGGACGACCGCGAGGCGGAGGTGGCCCGCCCGGCGACCGAGCGCAAGGCGCTGTACCGGGAGGTGCTGGCGCAGTCGGCGCTGCGGGTGGCGGTGGAGCTGTTCCGGGCGGACCGGGACGGGCTGCTGGACTCGGTGGTGCTGAACGGCTTCGTGCTCGGCATCGACCCGGCGACCGGCCGGGAGGCGGAGCGCTTCCTGTCCACGCTGACCGCGACCCGGGCCGAGTTCGCCGGGCTGGCGCTGGACCGGGTGGCGCCGGTGGAGTGCTTCCAGGGCCTGGGCGGCAAGCTGTCGGCGCGCCCGGAGCGGCTGGACGAGGTGAAGCCGGACCGGCTGCCGGAGACCGTCGGCGGGAGCCTGGCCGGGCACTTCGGCGAGGACGACCCGGACCTCTTCGAGATGGACCCGATCGAGTTCGAGGACCTGATCGCCGAGCTGTTCCGGCTGCGCGGTTTCCGGGTGATGACCACGGCCCGCAGCGGCGACGTCGGGGTGGACGTGGTCGCCGAGGACCTGGACCCGGTGACCGGCGGCAAGATCGTGATCCAGGCCAAGCGCTACAAGAAGACCGTCCCGCCGACCGCCGTGCGCGACCTGGAGTCCACCGTCCGCCACCACGGCGCGATCAAGGGCATCCTGGTCACCACCGCGGGCTTCGGCAAGGGCTCCTACAGCTACATCGAGGGCAAGCCGCTGACCCTGGTGAGCGGGCCGGAGCTGGTGGAGCTGCTGGCCGACCAGGGGCTGCGCGGCCGGCTCGGCGGCGGCACCCCGGGCGGGACGGCGGAGCCCGCCGCGCAGGAGCCGACGGCCGGGCCGACCGTCCCGCAGAGCAGCCTCACGGTCAGCTGGCAGAGCCGCACCGCCGCCGGGGACCCGGTGGAGCTGGACGTCACCGCGTTCCTGTGCGCCCGCGGCCGGGTGCTGAGCGACGAGCACTTCGTGTTCTTCAACAACCCGCAGGACCCGGACGGCGCCGTCCGCCTGCACCCCACCCACTCGGTGCCGGGCGAGCCGGCCCGGGCGGCCCGGCTGAGCCTGGACCTGCACCGGCTGCCGGCCGCCGTGGACGAGGTGGTGCTCGCGGTCTCCACCGAGGAGGAGGAGCCGCCGGCGCTGCCGCTGGGCTACGTGTACGGGCTGGCGGTCGCCGCCGAGTACGGGCCGGGCGCGGCCGGACCGCTCAAGTGGCCCGGCGCCAACGGCGGCATCCCGGACTCGGCGATGCTGCTGGGCAGCTTCCGACGGGCGGCGGAGGGCTGGCAGTTCGCGCCGTCCGGGCGGGCGGTGACCAACGGTCTGACCGGGCTGGCGACGGCCTTCGGGGTCGCGGTGGAGTGACACCGCCGGATGTCCAGGGACCTTGGTCCTCAGGGCACATGTCATACCTGGGAAGGAGAACTCCCCCGCCGCACCGCCGGGTCGGCGGGGGCCGACCGTCCCCTCGGCATACGCATCGGGCTCGAACCACTTGACAGGATGGATCGGTAGGAAAATCCGATTCGTTCCCAGGAGTCTTCGTGACCTTCCCCGCAACCGCCGTCCGTACCGGCCTGGCGGCCGCCCGCGCCACCGGCCTGAACAAGGTCTACGGGGAGGGGGAGACCCGGGTCGTCGCCCTCGACAACGTCAGCGTCACCTTCCCCCAGGGCGAGTTCACCGCCATCATGGGCCCCTCCGGCTCCGGCAAGTCCACCCTCATGCACTGCATGGCCGGCCTGGACACCGTCTCCTCCGGCTCCACCACCATCGGCGACACCGAACTCGTCGGCCTCAAGGACAAGCAGCTCACCCAGCTGCGCCGCGACCACATCGGCTTCATATTCCAGGCCTTCAACCTGCTCCCCACCCTGACCGCCCTGGAGAACATCACCCTCCCGATGGACATCGCCGGCCGCAAGGCCGACCAGGCCTGGCTCGACCGCGTCGTCGACACCGTCGGCCTCTCCGGCCGCCTCAGCCACCGCCCCTCCCAGCTCTCCGGCGGCCAGCAGCAGCGCGTCGCCTGCGCCCGCGCCCTCGCCGGCAAGCCCGACATCGTCTTCGCCGACGAGCCCACCGGCAACCTCGACTCCCGCTCCGGCGCCGAGATCCTCTCCTTCCTGCGCAACTCCGTGCGCGAACTCGGCCAGACCGTCGTCATGGTCACCCACGACCCGGTCGCCGCCTCCTACGCCGACCGCGTCGTCTTCCTCGCCGACGGCCGCATCGTCGACGAACTCCACACCCCCACCGCCGACACCGTCCTGGACCGCATGCGCCGCTTCGACGCCAAGGGCCGCACCAGCTGAGCCCGTTCAGCCACGCGAAGCCACCGATCCCCGAGTACCCCCAGGACTGACGCTCCCCCATGTTCCGCACCGCTTTGCGCAACGTACTGGCCCACAAGGGCCGACTGCTGATGACGATGCTGGCCGTCATGCTCGGCACCGCCTTCGTCGCCGGCACCCTCGTCTTCTCCGACACCATGGGCCAGGCCCTCCGGACCCAGAACTCCAAGAGCTACGCCGACATCGCCGTCACGGTCAGCGACAACGCGGCCGTGGGCAACGGCTACGGCGACGGTGCCGCCGCCGACACCCCGACCCTCACCGAGGAGACCCGGAAGAAGGTCGCCGCGCTTCCCGGCACCGCCGAGGCCCGCGGCGTGGTCAGCGGCTTCACCGGCATCGCCGACAAGAACGGCGCACTGATCGGCAACGGCTTCTCCACCACCGGCACCAACTACGTGCCGGGCGCCGACGGCACCGACCCGCGCTACCCGCTGGTCGAGGGCCGCGGCCCCAAGGACGCCACCGAGATCGCGCTGGACACCAGGACCGCCGAGAAGGGCGGCTACCACGTCGGCGACACCGTCCGGGCCGCGGTCAACGGCCCGGTGATGGAGCTCAAGCTCACCGGCACCCTGCACACCAACGACCCGCGGGTGATGGCCGGCGGCTCGCTCGCCGCCTTCGACACCGCCACCGCCCAGAAGCTCTACCTGAGCCCCGGCCGGTACGCCGAGCTGGACATCAAGGCCAAGCCGGGCACCGACGACGCCGCACTGCTCACCGCCGTCAAGCAGGTCCTCCCCCAGGGCGACAACATCGAGGCCAAGACCGGCCGCGAACTGGCCGCCGAGCAGGACCGGATGATCGGCAAGCTGACCAAGATGCTGAACCTGTTCTTCCTGGGGTTCGCCGGCATCTCGCTGTTCGTCGGCATCTTCATCATCGCCAACACCTTCGCCATGCTGGTCGCCCAGCGCACCAAGGAGCTGGCGCTGCTGCGCGCCGTCGGCGCCACCCGCCGGCAGATCACCCGCTCGGTGAAGATCGAGGCCGTCCTGGTCGGCCTCACCGCCTCGGTCGGCGGCCTGGTGGCCGGCATCGGCATCGCCGTCGGCCTCCGGGCGCTGCTCAACGGCCCGATGGATTCCAACCTGCCGGACGGCCCGCTGGTGGTCTCCCCCCTGACCGTCCTGGTCTCGCTCGCGGTCGGCGTACTGGTGACCCTGGTGGCCGCCTGGCTGCCCGCCCGCCGGGCCTCCCGGATCGCCCCGGTGGCGGCGATGAGCACCAACGAGCAGCCCGCCACCCAGAAGAGCCTGCGGGTGCGCAACGCCGTCGGCCTGCTGTTCACCCTGGCCGGGGCCGGCGCGCTGGCCGCCGGGGTGGGCGGCAAGGAGGTCAAGCTGGTCGGCCTCGGCGCGGCCGCGCTGCTGCTCGGCGTGTTCGTGCTGACCCCGCTGCTGTCCCGGCCGCTGATCGCGCTGCTCGCCCCGTTGCTGCGCGCCGTGTACGGCACCCCGGGCAAGCTCGCCCAGGAGAACGCCGTCCGCAACCCGCGCCGCACCGCGGCCACCGCCTCGGCACTGACCATCGGCGTCACCCTGATCACCTCGCTGACCGTGATCGGCGCCTCGGTGAACAAGGCCGTGGACGACTCCAGCGACAACGACGTCAAGGCCGACTACACGGTCGTCATGGCGAACGGCTCGAAGCTCTCCGACGAGGTCGCCACCCAGATCGCCAAGGCGCCCGGCGTCAGCGCGATGAGCGCCGAGCGCGGGCTCCGGGTCACCCTCGGCGAGGGCAAGGGCAAGGGCGAGGACGACGCCGACCTTGAGTGGCTGACCGCGGTGGACCCGGCGACCATCGACCAGCTGGCCACCATCAAGATCAAGGACGGCTCCGCGGACGCCCTCAAGCAGGGCAAGCTGCTGGTGAGTTCCGGCCGCAGCGAGCAGGCCGGCTACAAGGTCGGCAGCACCCTCGCCGTCACCTACCCGGACGGCACCAAGGGCTCGCTCACCGTCGGCGGCGTCCTGGAGGCCAACACCGCGCTGGCCGGCGTGATCGCCCCGGAGGGCGTGGTCGGCCCGCACACGCTGCCCGGATCCGGCCTGAACAAGGTCCTGGTCAAGGGCAAGGACGGCGCCACCGAGCAGCTCAGGCAGGCCCTGCGGGACGCCACCGGCGGCAACCCGCTGATCTCGGTCAAGGGCCAGAAGGACATCAAGGCGGAGAGCCGCCAGGACATCACCAACGTCCTCAACCTGCTGTACGGGCTGCTCGGCATGTCCGTGGTGATCGCGGTGCTCGGTGTGGTCAACACCATGGCGATGTCGGTCTTCGAGCGCCGCCGGGAGATCGGCATGCTGCGGGCGATCGGCCTGGACCGGCTCGGCATCCGCCGGATGGTCCGGCTGGAGTCGCTGCTGATCGCCCTGTTCGGCGGACTGGTCGGGGTCGGCCTCGGCATCCTGTCCGCCTGGGCGGTCATCCGCACCATGGCGGGCGACCTCAAGGGCCTCAGCACCGTGGTGCCGCCGCTGCAGATCGCCGGCTTCCTGCTCGCGGCCGCGGTGATCGGCCTGCTGGCCGCGCTCTGGCCGGCCCACCGGGCGGCGAAGCTGGACATCCTGGGCGCGATCAAGAGCGAGTAGCAGCCCGGCGCCCCGGACACGGAGCCCCGGACGGTCCTCGACCGTCCGGGGCTCCGGCGTGTCCGGGGCCCGGGTTCGGGTTGGGGTTTGGGTTCGGGTTGGGGTTTGGGGCTCGGGTTCGGGCTGGGGCTCGGGTCGGTTCGGGGCCCGCGCCACCGGAGCCCGTACGAACGACACCGCCCCGCCCGGCGGGTGCCGGGCGGGGCGGTGGGTGGTGCGGTGGGTGGTGCGGGGTGAACTGCCGGGTCAGGCGGCCGACTTCGCGGCGACGGGCGTGGCGGGCTTCGCCTTGCCCCCGCCGAACAGGCCGAAGAACACGGCCAGGGTCGGCACCAGGTAGGCCAGCCAGACCACCAGCTGCAGCACGGTCGGGTCCGGCTGGAAGTTGAACACGCCCTTCAGCAGGGTGCCGTACCAGCTGTCCTTGGGGACGGTGCTGGAGATGTCGAACGCCACGCTGTGCAGGCCGGGCAGCCAGCCGGCCTCCTGGAGGTCGTGCACGCCGTAGGCGAGCACCCCGGCCGCGACCACGACCAGCATCGCGCCGGTCCAGGTGAAGAACTTCGCCAGGTTGATCCGCAGCGCGCCGCGGTAGAACAGCCAGCCGAGCACCACCGAGGTGAGCAGGCCGAGCGCGGCGCCGACCAGCGGGTTCCAGCCGTCGTCGGTGGCCTGCACCGCCGACCAGATGAACAGCGCGGTCTCCAGGCCCTCGCGGCCGACCGCCAGGAACGAGGTGACCACCAGGGCGGTCGTGCCCATCGCGATCGCGGCGTCCAGCTTGCCGTGCAGCTCGGTCTTCAGGTGCCGGGCGGTGCGCCGCATCCAGAACACCATCCAGGTCACCAGCCCGACCGAGATGATCGACAGCGAGCCGCCGAGCGCCTCCTGCGCCTCGAAGGTCAGCTGCGAGGAGCCGAACTGCAGCACCGCGCCGAAGACCATGGAGAGCACCACGGCCGAGCCGACCCCGAGCCAGACCGGCGGCAGCTTGTCCCGCCGGTCGGTCTTGACCAGGTAGGCGATCAGGATGCAGACGACCAGGCTGGCTTCGAGGCCCTCGCGCAGGCCGATCAGGTAGTTGCCGAACACGGCTGACTCCTCGGAGAGAAATGGGGGACGGGACTCAGCCGAACAGGGCCTGACCCCACCACTCCCCCGGCTTGCGGACGCCCGCCGGGCAGGCGAAGTGGGCGGAGCCGACGTGCTGGATGTACTCGTTGAGCTTGTCGGAGGCCGCGAGCCGCTGCTGCAGCGGGACGAAGGCCTTCCGGGTGTCGCGCTGGTAGGCGAGGAAGAACAGTCCGGCGTCCAGCCGGCCGAGGCCGTCGGTGCCGTCGGTGAAGGAGAAGCCGCGGCGCAGGATCATCAGGCCGTTGTTGGCGTCCGGGTGCGCCAGCGCGACGTGCGCGGTCGCGGGCATCGCCGTGAGGTCGGGGGCGTCGTGCTCCTTGGCCCGGCCGTACGGGGCGCCCTCGCCCTTGGTGCGGCCGAAGGTGTCCTCCTGGTCCTTGAGCGAGGCGCGGTCCCAGGTCTCGATGTGCATCCGGATCCGCCGGGCGACCAGGTAGGAACCGCCGGTCATCCACTCCGGGCCGTCACCGGGGGCGGCCCAGACGTGCCCGGCCAGGTTGGTGGCGTCGGTGCCCGCGATGTTGTGGGTGCCGTCCTTGAACCCCATCAGGTTGCGCGGGGTCTGCTCGTCCGGGGTGGTCGAGGAGGTCTTGCCGAAGCCGAGCTGGGACCAGCGGATGTTGACCGTGCCCATCCCGATCCGGGCCAGGTTGCGGATCGCGTGCACCGCGACCTGCGGGTCGTCGGCGCAGGCCTGGACGCACAGGTCGCCGCCGCTGCGCAGCGGGTCCAGCTTGTCGCCCTTGAAGTTCGGCAGCTCGATCAGGGCTTCGGGGCGCTGGGCCCCGAGGCCGAAGCGGTCGACGCCGTCCTTCTCGAACAGGCTGGGCCCGAAGCCGATGGTGAGGGTGAGCCGGGAGGCGGGCAGGCCGAGCGCCTCGCCGGTGTCGTCCGGCGGCGCCTCCGCGGAGCCGGGGACGGCGCCGGTGCCGACCTCGCGGCCGCCGGTCATCGCGGCGGCCGCCTTGGTCCACTCCTTGAGCAGCTTGACCAGGGAGTCCCGGGTGGCCTTCTCGGACACGTCGAAGGCCGCGAAGTGCAGCCGGTCCTGGACCGGGGTGGCGATGCCCGACTGGTGCTCCCCGTAGAAGGGCACCTCGCCGCCGGCCGTGGCGTTCGCCGCCGGGACCGGGTCGTCGTCCTGCCGGGAGGCGACGGCGACCGAGCCGACGGCGGCGGCACCGAGCGCGACGCCCGCGCCGGCCCAGCCGATGACGGCGCGGCGGCTCACCGCGCCCCGGTCGGTGGTGGCGGCAGCGGCCGGGCTGCCGTTCTGCTGCTCGTTCTCGGCGTCCATCGGCGGGCGGGCCCTTCTCACTCTTGCGGAACTGCTGAACTGCGGGTGTTGCTCGTGCTGTTGGTGCACCGGTGCTGCTGGCGCCGGTGTGCCGGTGCCCGTGTCGGCGCCGGTGCCGGTGCGCCGAACTGCCGGAGGGGACCGGCTACTTGACGACCACCGCGGCGGCCAGCTTCGACAGCGGCTCGCCCAGCGAGTTCACCGCGTCCGAGAAGGTCTTGCGCTCGGCCTCGGTGACCTTGTCGTACGGGGTGAAGGTCCCGTCGGCCTGCCGGTACTTGGCGAGCAGCGCGTTGATCGCGGCGAACTCGGAGTCCAGGGTCTTGGCCAGCTCCGGGTCCTTCTCGGCGGCGACCGGCTTCAGCAGCTCGTAGGCCTTCTGGGCGCCCTCGACGTTGGCGTGGAAGTCCGCCAGGTCGGTGTGGCTGTAGCGGTCCTCCTCGCCGGTGATCTTGTTGGTGGCGACCTCGTCCAGCAGTTCCTTGGCGCCGTTGGCCATGCTGGTCGCGGTGATCTCCGCCTCGGGGATCTTCTTCTGCCAGTCCTTGAGGTCGGCGACCAGCTGGTCGGCGAGGGTCTTCTCCTCGTCGCCGATCTTCCCGTCGGCCCAGAGCGCCTTCTCCAGCCGGTGCCAGCCGGTCCAGGCCTGGCCCTGCTCCAGCTTGTCCTCGCGGGTGTCGGTCTTGGGGTCGACGTCCCCGAAGCTCTCGGCGACCGGCTCGGTGCGCTCCCAGCCGGTGCGCGAGGGCGCGTACAGCGACTTGGCCTTCTCCAGGTCGCCGCCCTTGATCGCGGCGGCGAAGGCCTCGACGGCCGGGATGGTGGCGTCGGCCTGCTCCTGGGCGTACTTCCGGTAGGCGTCGACGGCGGCGGCCAGTCGCGGGTCGGCCGGGGCGGCGCTGCCGCTCTCGCCGGTGACGGTGATCTTCTGCCGGATGCCGTCACCGACCATGCCGGGCTTGCAGGCGATCTCGTACGTGCCGGCCTTGATCTCGGCGTTGATGGTCGCCTTGGTGCCGGGGCCGATGTTCTCCCGCTCGGTGACGATCTTGTCGCCGGCGGCGTAGACGTACACCTCGGTGGTCTTGGAGCCCTTGTTGCTGATGTCCAGCACCACGTGGCCGGCCGGGAAGCTGGTCTTCGAGACCTCGCAGGCGGTGTCGGTGGCGTTGATCTTCACCGCGTCCGCGCCGCCCGCCTTGTCGTCCTTCTTCGACGCGCACCCCGCCAGGGCGGCGGTCGCCACGGCGAGGCTGAGCAGCGCGGCTGCGGTGGAACGGCGACGGGCGGACATGGGGGCTCCAACGGAAAAGGGCATGGGGGTGCCAAGGCCGGGTAAAGCACCGGCCGGGCCGGTGCCTCCTCTTTAGCTAAGGCATACCTTACGTAAGAAGTCTTTACCGTCGACACCCGGCCCCGCCCCTGCCCGAACCGTTACCTCCCGGGCCGCTGCCCCTCCGGCACCCGACGGGCGGCCGCCCGGGCCGTCCAGCGGCCGTCGTGGCGGCTGATCCGGATCGGGTGGCCGAAGGTCTCGCTGATCAGCTCGGTGGTCATCACCTCGTCCACCGGCCCGGCCGCCACGCACTCCCCCTCGCGCAGCAGCAGGGCGTGGGTGGTGCTCTCCGGCAGCTCCTCCAGGTGGTGGGTGACCAGCACGCTCGCCAGCTCCGGGTGCTGGTGGCGCAGCAGGTCCAGGCTGTCCAGCAGCAGCTCGCGGGCGGTGAGGTCGAGCCCGGTGGCGGGTTCGTCGAGCAGCAGCAGCCGGGGGCTGGGCATCAGCGCGCGGGCGATCAGCACCCGGCCGCGCTCGCCCTGGGAGAGCGTGGTCCACTCGGCGTCGGCCATCGCGGCCATGCCGAGCGTCTCGATCAGCTGCTCGGCCCGCTCCACCACCCCGGCGGCCGGCTTGCGGTGCCACTCCGGCTCGATGGTGTTGGTGGAACCGGTGAGCACCACCTCGCGCACGGTCAGCGGGGAGCGCAGCGGGTGGCGCGGGTTGACGTGGCCGAGGTGGGCGCGCAGCTCGCGGATGTCCACCCGGCCCAGCCGACGGCCGAGCACGTCCACCGTGCCGCGGGTGGGGTGGGAGACCGCGCCGAGCAGGGCGAGCAGGGTGGACTTGCCGGCGCCGTTCGGGCCGAGCAGCGCCCAGTGCTCGCCGGGCTCGATCTCCAGGGTGATGCCGCGCAGCAGGTGCCGGCCGTCGCGCACGACGTCCACGTCCTGGGTGCGCAGCAGCGGGCCGTCGAAGTTCGGGTCGGACGTGGTCACGGGCGGTCTCCGATCGTTGCACCGGGCAGGGTACGGACGGGGCGCCGCCGCGGACGGGCCGGCGCCGATCGTCCGTGTGCACGGTACAACCGTCGGCGGGGAGCGGAGTCCGGCCGTCCGAGGGGTGGACCGTCGACCGGGGCACCCCTCCCCTCCTGCGGCCCTGACGCCGTGGCCGATTCCGTACCGGCACCAATGACTGCCGCCAAAACCGTGTCGGACGAGGCGACTTGGGGAGGACCATGGAGTCTTTCCGAGGGGGACGAGGGGGAGGCGTGATGGTCGCGGACCAGGAACGGCCCAGCAGCCTGCACGGGCTGGTCGAGCGGCAGGCCCGGCGGGCCCCGCAGACGGTGGCGGTGCGGTGCGGCGGGTCCGAGCTGACGTACGGGGAACTGGACGCCCGGGCGGACCTGCTGGCCGCCCACCTGGCGGACCGCGGGCTGGCCCCGGGCGGCCGGGCGGCGGTCGCGCTGGGCCGGGGCACCGAGGTGTACGTGGCGCTGCTCGCGGTGCTCAAGGCGGGCGCCGCCTTCGTGCCGCTGGAGCCGACCGCGCCCGACGCGCTGCTGCGGCACGTCCTGGGCGACGCCGCACCCGAGTTGGTGCTGACCGAGGGGCGCCACCGGGTCCGGCTGTCCGACGCGGGCGGGGCACAGCTGGTCTGCCTGGACGAACTCTCGCTGCGAGAAGGGGAGTTCGAGCGCCCCGAGGTGACCCCCGGCGACCTCGCCTGCGTCTTCTACACCTCCGGCTCCACCGGCCTGCCCGTCGGCGCCCTGGTCGAGCACCGCAACCTGCTGGCCGCGTACGCCGGTTGGCGGGAGGTGTACGGGCTGGCGCCCGAGGACCGGATCCTGCAGACCGCCAGCCTGGAGTTCGACGTCTTCACCGCGGACTGGGTCCGGGCGCTGGGCACCGGCGCCACCCTGGTGGTCACCCCGTTCAACCTCACCCTGGACCGCACCGTCGACCTGGCCGCCCTGCCCGCCCTGGTGGTGCAGGAGCGGATCACGGTCATGGAGCTGAACGTCCGCACCGCCCGCCGCCTCACCGCCCTGCTGGCCGAGACCGGCACCGGCCTGCCGGGGGTGCGGCTGCTCACCGTCGGCGCCGAGAAGTGGTACCTGGACGAGCAGTTGGCGCTGCAGCGGCTGCTCGGCGAGTTCACCCGGGTGCTGAACGTCTACGGACTGGCCGAGGCCACCGTGGACAGCACCTGCTTCGAGGTGCGCGGCACGGCGGCCGCCGAGGGCGCCGAGCGGGTCTCCCTGGTCGGCCGGTCCTTCCCCGGCACCCGGGTGTACGTGCTCGGCCCGACCGGCACGCCGGTGGCCCCCGGGCAGGTCGGCGAGATCGCGATCGCCGGCTCCGGGCTCACCCGCGGCTACCTCAACCGGCCGGTGGACACCGCGCGACGCTTCGTCCGGGCGGACTTCGACCCGGACGGACGGGTGCTGCTCACCGGCGACCTCGGGCTGCTCCGGGCGGACGGCGCGCTGGAGTTCGTCGGCCGGGCCGCGACCGTGGTCGGCCCACTCGGCGCGGACCGGGCGACCACCGCGACCACCAGGGTCAAGGCGGCCGCCCGCGCCGAGGGCCTGCTGCGGGCGCACCCGGCGGTGCGGGAGGCCGTCGTGGTGGAGGTCGAGCGGGAGCCGGGGCAGCGGGTGCTGGTCGGCTACGCGGTGCCCGCGCAGGGCGCGCCGGAGGGGATGGACGGCTGGTCGCTCACCCAGTACCTGCTGGCCGAGCTGCAGGGGTACTCGGTGCCCGCCGCCGTCATCCCCGTCCCCGAGCTGCCGCGCACCCGGGCCGGGAAGCTGGACCGCGCCGCGCTGCCGCTGCCGGCCCCGCCGCGGCACACCGCGCCGCGCTCGGCCAAGGCGGGCGCCGGCCGGTCCAAGGGCGGCGGCAAGGCGGGCGGCGGCCGCCGGGAGGTGGACGGCTCGCGCGGCTGCGCCGCAGCCGCCCTCACGCCGTTCCTCGCCTTCGTCGCCTGGATCCTCACCGACCACTTGTACCCGGGCTCCACGAACCTCTCGGCGGTACCGATGGAGTACCACTTCTGGTTCGAACTGCTCTACCTGTGCGAGAACCTGGCCTTCGGCGGCGGACTGGCCTTCCTGTTCCTCGGCTTTCCGGCCCTGCTGCGACAGGGCCGCTCGCTGCGGCTGACCCTGCTCACCCACGTCTCGCTGTTCTGGCTGCTGGCCTCCTGGTGGCCGCAGGACAACCTCTATCGACTGACCTCCGCCACCGACTGGCCGCGCGAGACCGCGATGATCTACGTCTTCAACATCCCGCTGATGCTGGCCGCGGTGATCGTGGTCACGTTCCTGCTCAGCAAGCCCAGGACCACGGGGAAGTAGTCCTCAGCGCAGCGCCTCGAACATCCCGGTCAGCGCATGGTTGGCCGCCTCGACCAGCGCCTGCGCGGCGTCCAGCGCCTCGGCGTCCGGCCCGGCGAGGGCGAGTCCGACGGCGGGCTCCGGTGCGTGGCCCGTCGTCGGGATCAGCGGCAGCAGGACGACGCCGAGCCGGGCGCACCGGGGCCGCAGCCGGTCGAGGTGGTCGTGCAGCGCCTCGGGGGCGAGCCGGGCGCCGAGCGGCAGGGCGTCCACGGTGCGGACCAGGTGGCCGGGGCCGCGCACCCGGTCCAGCCGTTCGCGCAGCATGAAGGCGACGGACGGGCCGGTGAGCCGCAGATTGGTCTCGGTGGGGGCGAGCCGGCGCTGCCGGTCGGTGACGAAGTCGACGTCGTACCAGCCGCGGTAGCCCTCGGCGGCCAGCCGCTCCCCCACCGCGAGGGTGAAGCGGCGGGCCGTCTCCTCGGCGGCCCGGGGGACGACGCCGGGGCCGACGGTGACGCCCTGGTAGTGGGTGCCGGCCACCTCCATGACGCCGGCCCCGACCGGGTGGACGGTGCCGTCCGGGCCGATCACCGCGTCGTAGGTGAGGTCGCGCAGCCGGGCCGACGGGCCCGGGTCCACGAACTCCTCCAACAGCAACTCGCCGTCCGGCGGCAGGACTTCGGAACCGACCAGGCGACGCAGCAGGGCGCCCCCGCCGCCCGCGGCGAACAGGTCGGCGGGCTCGACCACGACCGTGCCGTAGCCGCCGACGCCGTGCGGGCTCTTCAACACGGTGGTCCGGCCGCGCGCCGCGCGGAGGGTCAGCCGCCGGGCGGCGCGACGGCGGCCGTCCACGCGCTCCTGCTGCGGCACCGTGATCCCGGGATGGTCGGGGGCGAGGGCGGCGAACAGGGCGTGGGCGGCCGCCTTGGACTCGTAGCGGTGGACGGCGGCCAGTTCGGGCCCCTCGCCCTGGGCGGCGGTGCGGCCCCAACTGACCACGGGGTGACCGCAGTCGGCGATCCGGGCGGCCAGCGCGGGCCGGGCGGCGAGCGCCTCGGCCAGCGTCCGGTCGACGGCGAGGCCGTCGTGCACCTCGACCGGGCCCCAGGCCAACTCCCGGGCCAGCCAGTCGATCCAGGCCCGGTCGACCTCGACGGGCAGTACCAGGACGGCCGGTTCCGGGCTGTAGCCGACGGCCAGGCAGGCGTAGTGGTGCGCCTGACGCAGCCGTCGGGCGCGCTGTGCGGCGTCCATGCCGGGCACGAAGAACTGCGCGTTGAAGTCCGCGACGTTGCCGATGTGCACGGCCGCCCGCCCGGCGGTCCAGGCCCCCACCCATCCGTCCATGACCGAGAGCTTAGGGTCTTCCGGCGCCGACGGCCGGGCCCCGGCGGGCCGTAGGCGTCCGGCGGAAGCCAAGTCTGCCGCCGACCGCCGACCGCTGACCGCCGGCGGTCGACCTCCAACGGCCGACCACCGCTCCCGCTAGTCGACCGTCACGACGGCGGTGTGGACGGCTTGTTAAGTTCCGATCATTTTTGATTTGACCAGGACACAACTTGGCAAAGTTATGACCTTCCCCCTAGCTGAATCTGACTGATCGCCGTCAATCTCGGTCGCAGTCCTTTTGCAGCCCCTTTCCCTGCACCCCACCCCCACGGGAGTCAGCGTGAGCCCCGCACCCTCCTTCCGCCGTGCCCGCACGGCCGGAGCCATCGCCCTCGTCGCCGCCCTCGCCGCCGTCGCCGTCCCGGCCACCACGGCCGCCGCCGCGCCCGCCGGCCGCGATGCCGCGATAGCCCAGGCCCGCGCCAACGTCACCCACAACCCCGGGGTGTTCGGCTTCGGCGCGGGCCAGGACCTCGTCCTCAAGGACGTCGTCCTCGACGCCGACGGCACCTCCCACGTCCGCTTCGACCGCACCTACCAGGGCCTGCCCGTGGTCGGCGGCGACCTGGTCGTCCACCAGGACGCCCGCGGCCGGCTCAAGGACTCCTCCCGCGCGGCCGCCCACGACGCCGCCGTGAAGTCCACCGTCCCCAAGGTGCCCGCCCAGGACGGCGCCGCGAACGCGCTCTCCGCCGCCCCCGGCGTCCGGGACGCCGTCAGCACCCCCGAGTTGGTGGTCTGGGCCGCCGACGGCACCCCGCGCCTGGCCTGGCGCACCGTCGTCGAGGGCAGCGGCGACCACGGCCAACCGGCCGGCAAGGTGGTCGTCACCGACGCCACCACCGGCGAGCAGATCGAGTCCCTCGACGCCGAGCACCAGGCCGCCGGCACCGGCAACTCCGAGTACACCGGCCAGGTCACCGTCGACACCACCCCGACCTCCGGCGGCTACACCCTCACCGACCCGGTCCGCGGCCACGTCACCAAGGACGCCGGCAACCTCTCCGCGAGCTCGATCAAGGCGACCTCCGGCACCCCGTTCACCAGCACCACCAACGTCTGGGGCGACGGGAAGAAGTTCTCCACCAACCGCGCCACCGCCGCCGTCGACGCCCACGCCAACACCGCCTGGACGTACGACTACTACAAGAACGTCCACGGCCGGAACGGCATCAAGAACGACGGCAAGGGCGCGACCGTCTTCGTCCACGTCGGCACCGACTGGGACAACGCCCAGTGGTCCGACAGCTGCTTCTGCATGATGACCGGCGACGGCAACGGCAGCAGCGACCCCGAGCAGGTCGACCTCGACACCATGGGCCACGAGATGACCCACGGCGTCACCAGCGCCACCGCCAACCTGCGCTACAGCGGCGAGTCCGGCGGCCTCAACGAGTCCACCAGCGACATCTTCGGGACGATGGTGGAGTGGTACGCCAACAACAAGATCGACACCGGTGACTACCTGTTCAGCGACCAGTCCACCCCGCCGTGGCTGCGCCGCTTCGACAAGCCCTCGCTGGACGGCCGCTCGGCGGACTGCTGGAGCAGCTCGGTCGGCAAGCTCGACGTCCACTTCTCCTCCGGCGTCGGCAACCACTGGTTCTACCTGGCCAGCGAAGGCAGCGGCAGCAAGACCATCAACGGGGTCGCCTACAACAGCCCGACCTGCAACAACTCCACCGTCGCGGGCATCGGCAACCAGAAGGTCGCCAAGATCTGGTACCGCGCGCTGACCGTCTACATGACCTCCACCACCACCTACAAGGGCGCCCGCGCCGCCTCCCTCAACGCCGCCCGCGACCTGTACGGCGCCGGCAGCACCGAGTACAAGGCGGTCGCCGCCGCCTGGAGCGCGGTCAGCGTCAACTGAGGCTGCACACCTAGCTGTTGAAGCCGACGTGGACGTGGTCGTGGTGGGTGTCGTCGGTGAAGAACTGGTTGCCGACGCCCGGGATCGCCACCGGACCGCCCACGTTGTACGAACCGGCCGCCGCCGCGTCCCGCATGAAGGACTCGATCAGCTGCCGGGGCGTGGCCGGGTCCACCACCGCCCGGCCGTCGATCCGCCAGACGTCGAAGGCCCGGCCCAGCGGATGGTCGCTGGGCCGGGTCGTCCCGAAGACGTCCAGCGGGTGGCCGCTGCGCACCACGCTCACCGTCAGAGTGTACGGGCCGGCCAGCCGCAGCATCGCCGCCGTCACGGTGTCGTGGACCAGGCCGCTGCGCAGGTCCGCCACCGCCTCGGGCGGCAGTTCGATCCTCGGCTCGGCCAGCACCCTGGCCACCGCCGGGGCGGGTGCGGCGGCCTCCGGTCCCGGCTCGCCCGGGTGCAGGGCGGTCACCGTCCAGCGCGGCTCGGCCCGGCCCAGCCGGACGTCCACGGTGGTGCCGCCCGCCGCCGTCGAACCGTCCGGCTGCCTGGTCCACTGGCGGCAGACCACCAGCACGCTCGCCGAGTCGGCGAGGATCCCGCCGTACTGGGCGTCGACCACCTCCAGGCTCGCCTCCGGTGCCACCGGGGCGAGCGGCCCGGCCTGGTCCGCCAACCCGGGCGGCAGGCCGAGCGCCGCCACCCTCGCCCGGGCCGCCTCCGCGCCCTGGCCGCCGGGCGGCCAGGCACCGAGGGCGGCGACCAGTTCGACGGCGCGGCGCTTGACGTCGGGCTGGATCTCGCCGGGGCCGGGCTGCCAGAGCGGCGGGTTGGGCAATGGGGTCGGACTCGGGGTCGGGGTCGGACTCGGGGCTTCCGTTGGCGCGGGGGCCGAAGTCACCGCTGTTGTACGGGACTTGGCCCCGCTCGAACACCCCGCCACTCCCAGCAGCACCGCCGCCGCACCGGCCCCCGCACCCGCCCGCAGCACCGTGCGTCGGCCCGGCGCCGGGCCACCGTCTCCGCTCGTCATGCCGTCAGTATGCGGTCGATGGACGGCCGATGGCCCTCGACCGGGTCCGGCGTCAGCCCAGACGGCGGATCGGCTCACCCTTCAGGAAGGCCGCGATGTCCTCCACCGCCTCGCCGAAGTACCGCCGGTAGTTGTCCTGCGAGACGTACCCCAGGTGCGGGGTCGCCAGCAGTCGGGGCGCGCGGCGCAGCGGGTGGTCGGCGGGCAGCGGCTCGGTGTCGAAGACGTCCAGGGCGGCGCCCGCGATCCGGCCGGCGGTGAGCGCGGCGAGCAGCGCGTCCTGGTCGACGATGGCCGCCCGGGAGGTGTTCACCAGGTAGGCCCCCGGCTTCATCAGGGCGAGTTCGGCGGCGCCGATCAGGCCCCGGGTGTCGGCGTTGGAGGCCAGGTGGATCGACACGAAGTCGCTCTCCCGGAGCAGTTCCTCCTTGTCCACCGCCCGGCGCACCCCCGCCTCGGCCGCCCGCCCGTCCGTGAGGCTCCGGCTCCAGGCCAGCACGTCCATGCCGAAGGCGAGCCCGACCCTGGCGACCAGGCCGCCGATCCGCCCGAGGCCGAGCAGCCCGAGCGTACGCCCGTGCAGGTCGGCGCCGACGGTGCTCTGCCAGGGGCCGCCCTCGCGCAGCGCGGTGCTCTCCTGGACGAGACCGCGGGCCAGGCCCAGCAGCAGGGCCCAGGTCAGCTCGACCGGCGGGGTGCCGGAGCTGGCGGTGCCGCAGACGGTGACGCCGTGCGCCGCGGCGGCCGCGAGGTCGATCACCGAGTTGCGCATGCCGGAGGCCACCAACAGCCGGAGCCTCGGCAGCCGGGCGAACAGCGTGGCGGGGAACGGCACCCGCTCGCGCAGGGTCACCACGATGTCGAACTCGGCCAGAGCGGCGGCGAGTTCGTCCTCGGAGCGGTGGTGCTCGCGGAAGACGGCGAGCTCGACCCGGTCGGCCACCGGGGACCAGTCGGCGTAGCTGGTGGCGACGCCCTGGAAGTCGTCCAGGACGGCGCAGCGAAGGATCGGAAGGGTCATGACGGCAGCTAATCAGACGCCTGGGGTTCCGGTGACCGGGGGCCCGGCGGACGCGGGCCGTAGCCGTGCCCGGTGCGAACGATCCACGACGACTCGTCGAGCTTCACCCGCAACACGGCCATCGGGTCCTGCAGTTCGACGGGGTGGAGCCGAACGCCCCGGCCGCGCAGCAGGATCTCCTGCGGCTCGTGCGGTACGTCAGCCGAACCTCCCGGCGATCCCCGAGCGCCGCGAGCTGGTCATGTGTCGGACACGATCCAGCGGGTGCCGGGGTTCAGCCGGGCGGGTTCAGCAGTGCCTCCGCCGTGGCCGTCCGGGCGTACAGCACCCAGCGGCCGGCCCGGTGGGCGCTGACCAGGCGGGCGTCCCGCAGGGCCGTCAGGTACTGGGAGACGGCGGAGGGCGACAGCCCGGTGCGCCGGGCGAGTTCGGTGGTCGAGGCCGGGGCGGCGAGTTCGGTCAGCAGCAGGGCGCGGGAGCGGCCGAGTACGGCGGCGAGCGACGCGCCGACGGGGGCCGACGGCGTCGTCCAGAGGTCGCCGATCCCCCGGGCCGGGTAGGCGAGTTGGGGCGGCGCCGACGGGGCGAGCAGGGTGTACAGGCCGGGGCCGGTGAAGGCGGACGGGATCAGCAGCAGGCCCGGCCCGGCCGTCCGGCGGTTCAGCGGGCGAGCCCGGTGGCCGAGCCGCAGGGCGCCGTCCGTCCACCGCAGTCCGGCGTGCAGTTCGTTGAGCACCCGTGCGGCGCCGTGCTCGGCGGCCTGCCGGGCCCGGTACAGCACGTCGGCGTCGAGCACCGCGCGGATCCTCGCCCAGTACGGCGCGAGGGCCAGTTCCCAGTACGCCTCGATCGCCTCGGCCAAGCCGCGCCAGCCCGGCCGCCGGGTCGGCGTACAGGGCCTGCAGCCGCGGACCGAGGGCGCCCTGGTCCGCGGCCAGCCGGTCGAGGTCGCGGCGGGCCCGCCCGGCGGGGGTGGCCCGGATCGCGGCGAGTTCCTCGGCGAGGGTCGGGGCCGACCCGGTCGGGGCGGGATTGAGGAAGTCCGGCACGTAGCCGGTCGGCGGCACGAGCTCGGCCAGCAGCCCGAGGGCCGGGCCGAGTGCGCCCAGCCGGGGCCGCACCTGTTCCACCCAGGGACCGTGAACGGCGTGCGGCAGGCCGGAACGCAGCAGGCGCAGGCTCGGCCCGACCTCCCACATCGGTGCGACAACGAACCGCATCCGCGCCAGATCGCCCGCCGTGAACAGCAGTTCCGCCACCGCCCGCCCCCGCCCCCGTGCCTGTGCCCCTGCCCGCGCCCCCGTCGGATTCGCACATCCGCGAATCAGTGGCGATCAGGTTAGTTCAGTGACGATCATGACGGGCATGACTTCCGACACGCCCTCCCCTGTCCCTGCTGCTAGCCCTGCCTCCGCGGTTTCCGCCGCCGCCTCCGGCACCTGGCAGCTCGGCGACCGCGCCGTCCACCGGATCGGCTTCGGCACGATGCGCCTGCCGCAGACCGGCCCGGCACTGGTGCCGGACGCCGTGCCGCGCGACCGCGAGCAGGCCCTGCGGGTGCTGCGCCGTGCGGTCGAACTCGGCGTCAACCACATCGACACCGCCGCCTTCTACTTCTCCCCGCTGCGCTCCGCCAACGAGCTGATCAACCGCGCGCTCGCCCCGTACGCCGACGACCTGCTGATCGCCACCAAGGTCGGGCCCGGCCGCGGCCCCGACGGCCAATGGACCGACCACGCCCGCACCCCCGCGGGACTGCGCGCCCAGGTCGAGGAGAACCTGCGCCAGCTCGGCCGGGACCACCTCGACCTGGTCAACCTGCGGATCCTCGGCACCGACTCGATCGCCGAACGCTTCGGTGCGCTCGCCGAGTTGCGGCAGGCCGGCCTGATCCGCCGACTCGGCCTGTCCAACGTCCACCCGCACCAGCTCGCCGAGGCCCAGGCCATCGCCCCGGTGGTCTGCGTGCAGAACCCGTACGGCATCGGCGCCTCACCCGCGCAGGACGAACTGCTGCGGCTCTGCGGTGAGCAGGGCATCGCCTTCGTCCCCTTCTACGCCATCGCCGGCGCCGGACGCGAGGGCGGCGCCGGGGCGGCGGAACCCGCCCAGGTGCGGGCGGTGGCCGAGGCCCGTGGGATCAGCACCGCCCAGGTCCGGCTGGCCTGGACGCTGCACCGGGGCCCGCACGTGCTGGCCATCCCGGGGACCGGCGACGTGGCGCACCTGGAGGACAACATCGCGGCGGGCGCCCTGCGACTGACGGCGGAGGAGCTGGCCCTGCTGGACCAGGCCCACAGCGGCTGACCCGCCGGTACGGAACCGCCGACGGCCCGACGGGCGTCGCTCGGGGACACCATCCTTCTTGATCTTCCCGGCTTCCCGACCACCTGGCCTCTCGACCTCCCTGAGCGACACCCCGGAGCCCGCCCGTGCCCGACCGCACCACGGCCACGCGTTACCTCTACCTTGCCCGTCACGCCGAGGCGGCCTCCCCGAACGGGCCGGACGGGCCGGGCGGGAGCGCGCTCACCGCCGCCGGGCGCCGCCAGGCCACCCTGCTCGGCCAACGGCTGGCGGGCCGTCCCATCACGGTCGTCCACCACGGTCCGCTCCCCCGGGCCACGGAGACCGCGCGCCTGGTCGGGGAGCAACTCGGCGGGGTGGCGGTAACGGTCTGCGAGGAGGCCGGCGACTACGTTCCGTACGTACCGTCGGCCGGTGAACTCCCGGCCGACAGCGCGGAGTTCCTGCTGCGTTTCCTCGCGGGCGCCTCGGCGGAGGAGCGGTCCCGGGGGCCGGAGCTGGCCCGGCGGGCCGTCGAGCGGTTCACCGGGCCGGCCCCGGGCGGTGAGGAACGGCACGAACTGGTCGTCACCCACGCCTTCCTGATCGGCTGGCTGGTCCGCCACGCGCTGGACGCCCCCGCCTGGCGCTGGCTCGGTGTCAACGCCGCCAACGCGGCCCTCACCGTCCTGCGCTTCGCCCCCGGCCGCCCCTCGTCCGTCCTGCTGCTGAACGACCAGAGCCACCTCCCCGAGGAGCTGCGCTGGACGGGCTTCCCGCCCGAGCTACGGGTCTGAGACCTGTCGCAGGGAATATGCAGACCGGTCTATAGTGTCTGCCCATGGGAGCCAAGGGCGACGAGACCCGGGCCCGGCTGATCGCCGGGGCCCGGGAGCTGATCGAGCAGCAGGGGTACTCCGGCACGGGCCTCAACCAGGTCCTGGCCGTCACCGGCGCACCGCGCGGCTCGCTCTACTTCCACTTCCCCGGCGGCAAGGACCAACTGGTCGCCGCCGCACTCCTCCAGTCCGGCCAGGAGGTCGCGGACCTGCTGACCGCGCTGGCCGCCGAGGGAGCCGACACCGCCACGCTCAGCGGGCAACTGATCGAGGTGTTCGCCGAGCGCCTGGCCCGGTCCGACTACACCAAGGGCTGCCCGATCGCGACCGTCGCCCTGGAGGTCGCGGGCACCAACGAGCCGCTGCGGGCCGTCTGCGCCGAGGTGTACGAGGGCTGGCAACGCATCCTGGCCGAGCAGCTGACGACCGGGGGCTTCAGTCCCGCCCAGGCCTCGGTGGCCGCCGGCCAGGCCCTGGCCCTGCTGGAGGGGGCGGTACTGCTGGCCTCGGTCCGACGCAGCCGCGAGCCGCTGGACGACGCCCGGCACGCCGTCCTCCACCTCCTCGGCGCGAAGGGCCCCGCCCTGCGCCGGTGATCCGGGGGCCAACTCCGCCGCGTCTTCCCCGCCCATCCCTCCGGGCTGCGCAACAAATATGCAGACCGGTCTACATCTACCCGAGGCACACCCCACCCATCCGCCTCCCTCGCTCCCCCGCTCACTCACTCAAGAAAATATGCAGACCGGTCTAGAGAGAACTGAAGAACCACGATGTCACCCACCGAATCCCCGCACACCCTCGTCCTGGGAGCCGGCGGCTTCCTCGGCCGCTGGCTGGTCCTCGAACTCCTCGGCCGGGGCGAGCCCGTGGCCGCCGCCGTCCGCGATCCCGCGAACGGGACCGCCCTCCGCGACTGGCTGCGCGAACACGGGGCCGACCCGACCCTCCTGACGACCGTCACTGCCGACCTCACCCGCCCCGGCCTCGGCCTCTCCCCCACCGACGACGCCCGCCTCACCGAGGTGCGCGACATCCACAACCTCGCCGCCCGCTACCGCTTCGGCCTCACCCGCGCACAGGCCGAGCCCGCCAACCTCCACGGCGCCCTGCACGCCCTGCACTGGTCCGCGACCCGGCCCCGGCTGCGCCGCCTGGTCCACCTCTCCGGCTACCGGGTCGGCCGCGACCCCAACCCCCGGTACCCGCTCGACCCCGGTACCACCGCCGCCCGCTACGCCCGCCTCGGCGCCTACGAGGCCTCCAAGCACCTCGGCGACGCCGCCGTCCGGGTCACGGCACCCCGGCTCGGCGTCCCGCTCACCACCGTCAACCCCAGCAGCGTCATCGGCCACTCGGTGACCGGCGAAGCCGGCCAGTACCTCGGCCTCGCCCAACTGGTGCGCCAACTCCACCGCGGCCGCCTCCCCCTACTGCCGGGCACCCGGCGCACCTTCCTGCCCGTGGTGACCGTCGACCACCTGGCCCGCTTCCTCGCCGCCGTCCCGGCCCACGACCGCGCCCCGGTCGCGGCCCACACCGTCCTCGACCCCGCCACCCCCTTCCTCCCCGACCTGATCACCCTCCTCGCCACCCACCTCGGCGTCCGCCCACCCCGCGCCCTCATCCCGGTCGGACTCGTCCGCCGCCTCCCCCGCACCCTCACCGGCGCCGACCCGGAAACCCTCACCTTCCTCTCCGAGGACCACTACGACACCTCCTCCGCCGACCACCTCTCCACCACCGCCGGCCTCACCCACCCACCCGTCATCCCCGCCCTCCACCACTGGTCCACCCGCCTCGTCCACGACGCCTTCGGCGACCACTGACCCGCGCAGGAAGTCGGCCCACCCGACTTCCTGTGCACCCACAGCCACGTTCAGGAAGTCGCCCCATCCGACCTCCTCTCCCGGCAGCGAACCCGCGCCCCGCCGGCAGGCGCCCCGAGCCCCTACAGATGACGGCCCACCGCACACAAAGCCGCAACACCCCGAGCTCGCACAGGAAGTCGGCCCGCCCGACTTCTCACGCAATCAACGCCATCTGCCGACCAGCCCGCCCAGATGGCGGCTCACGCCCCCCAGCAGGGCGCCCGCAACGCCTTCCAACAACCCGCGCCCACGCAGGAAGTCGGCCCACCCGACCTCCTGCCCACCCACAACCACGTTCAGGAAGTCACCCCATCCGACCTCCTCTCCCGGCAGCGAACCCGCGCCCCGCCGACAGGCGCCCCGAGCCCCTACAGATGACGGCCCACCGCACACAAAGCCGCAACACCCCCAACGCCCACGAACACCCCGAGCCCGCGCAGGAAGTCGGCCCGCCCGACTTCCCACGCAATCAACGCCATCTGCCGACCAGCCCGCCCAGTTGGCGGCTCACGCCGACCAGCAGGGCGCCCGCAACGCCTTCCAACAACCCGCGCCCACGCAGGAAGTCGGCCCGCCCGACTTCCTGCGCACTTGCAACCGCGCAACAACACCCAGCTCATCCAAGAAAGTTGACCGCCACGCCCGCTGTCCCGCGCAGGAAGTCGGCCCATCCGACTTCCCACACATCCGGCGAACCCATGCCGAGGCCGCCAACCACCACACGCACCTCGACTCCCCGACCACCGCCGCGCTCCTGCACAAATGGCAGCTGACAACGGCGCACCGAACCCCGTGGGAATCGGAAGACCGCTGATGGAGGCAGGACCACCAGCGTGCCGGGAGGCTCTTCGTCACATGGATGCCGACGACTGGTGCCACGCCAACGAGGCCGGGACCGCCTGGACGTCGGCAAGGGCGAGCACCACGGAACCGCGGCGCGCCCGGACCGGCAAGCAGGTCTTCGACAAGCGGCTGCCGAACAGCGAGCCCAGGACGCGGGCTGTGCTGGACGAACTCACCGCCAAGCACGGCACCGTCCTGGTCGTCGTCGATCAGCCCGTCTCCATCGGCGCCCTGCCCTCGGCGGACGCGCGGGACGCCAACTGCCGCGTCGTCCACCCTGCCCGGCCTGACGATGCGCCGCATCGCCGACCTCTACCCCGGCGAGGCCAAGACCGATGCCCGCGTCGCCAACCGTCCGCGCGGACTGCTCACCCAGATCCACCCGCACCTGGAGCGAGTGCCGAGGCCCAGGATCGATCACCCGGCGGTGCCGGCCCTGCTGGAGCGGTTCGACTCACCGGCCGCCCTGCGCAAGGCCGGACGCCGCCGACTGCAGAGCATCGCCCGGCTCTTGGCCCCGCGCATGGTCGAGCGCCTCGTCGAGGACATCCTCACCCCCGTGCCCGCCGCCCACCTGGCTTCCTACGCCGGTCTCGCCCCCGCGACCCGCCGTTCCGGCTCCTCCATGCGGGGCGAGCAACCGCCGGGGCAGCGAGCAGCTGGAACGGGCGCGCTTCCTGGCCGCGTTCGCCTCACTCGGCGAACCGGCCTCCCGCCCCTCCTACGACAAGAAGAGCGGCGAGAGCGAACGCCATACCCAGGCGCTCCTCTGCCTGGCCGGACTCCCGGCCGACGTCCCGCTCGCCATGCTTCGCGACGGCGCCCTCCACCGGTCCCGAGCAATGGTCAAGACCTGTGGACGAGTTGTCGTGCGAGCGCGGGCCATTGCCATGGGGCCGGGCCCCGCAGCCTCACATCCGGGATCTCAGCACGTCGACTTCACAGCCTTGCGCGAACGGGTCGAAGCCGTGTTCGACCAGCCAGCGAACCCCTAGCAGGCTCCGCAACGACCACCACGCGCGGATCACGTCGAGGTCGATGTCGGTGCCGTAGCCGGCGATGACGTCTTCGACGTGCTCCTCGTGTCCGAGCGTCAAGGTGGCGAGGTCGAACAGGGCGTCACCCCGGCCCGCCTCGGACCAGTCGATGATGCCGGTGACCTCGTCGCCGTCGACGAAGACGTGATCGATCTGCAGGTCGCCGTGCGTGAACGCCGGAGTCCACGGCCGGATCGCAGCCTCGGCGACGTGGCGGTTGCGGGTGACCAGGTCGGCGGGCAGGACGCCGTTCGTCACGAGCAACTCGCACTCGCCGTCGAGTTCCGCCGCCAACTCGTCGGGACTCCGGCGGCGCCGACCGGGCCAGGGCGGCAACGGCGCCTCGTGCAGCCTCCGGATGGCCGCCCCCGCCGCGGCCCATGCCGCCGGCGACGCGGTCGACGGCTCGCCGAGGTGCCCGAGCGCCGTCCCCGCAAGCGCGGCGATCGCGAGCACGGGCGGCTTGCGCCACAGGACCTCCGGCGTCGGGACCGGTGCCAGGGCCATCGCCTCGACCTCGACGTCGATGCGCGCTTGATCGGGGTCCACCTTCAAGAACACGTCGCCGACGCGCAGGGTCGCGCGCTCGGAATGGGCGACGACGACTTCGACCTCATCCATGGCGGCCAGTGTCCCAGGACGGCCGATGACATTCGCCGGGTTATCGCGTGTCAGCCACAGTCCGGCTGTCGGCTCCCGCAGCCGATCGAGCGGCCTGTTCCTCGCGCTCGACGAGGGCACCGTCTTCGAACTGGGCGCCTGCACGGACCAGTTCGACGAGGTGGGCTCCGGCGATCGCGCGCCGGCGTGTCCGGGCGGACTCGACGAGCTCGAACACCATCGCAAGCGCGGCGGCGGGACTGCCCGCGCCGCGGGTGACAACCGGACCGGCTGCGGTGACCACCCTGCGGGGCCGATGGTGCCCGTTGCGGACAACCAGCCGCCGACCGGACCCGTCGGTCTCAGCGGCCAAGTCGGCTATGTTCTGGTTGACTTCCGCTTCCAGCGCGGCAACAAGCATCCGGCGGGCGCCTTCGCGCACGATCTCGTCAATCAGGGAGCCTGACTCGGTGGAACCCTCACACCCCCAGGAGCTGAGCACACCCCCAGCCAGCAGAGACGACGGCCGCATCGCTGCGCAGGAAGTCGGCCCGCCCGACTTCCTGCGCAATCAAGGCCCTCCGCCGACCAGCCCGCGCCGTAGGCGGACACCACCGCACGCTCGTCGCCCCCGTTCGAGGGGGGTCGCGGCGCCTTCGACGACCGCCGGGTCAACGGTCTCCGAGGAATTGAGCCCGCATGTTGTCGGCGTCTCCAGATCGCGAGCCTGTCGGCGGTGGGTGTCAGACTCAACGCATGACGAGCTGCGACTACTTCTCCGCCGTCGACGACCAGGCAGCCGTCGCCGTGGTCGGGCAGCCCGGAGGGCCTGGCGCGGCAGGGCACGACGTGGTCTTCCTCAAGAACATCGACCCGGTGGTCGCGATCGCACAGCTCGAAGCGATCCTCACGGACTGCGCCTATGAGGAGGCGAGCCGGCGCCCGCGGTCGGGGCAGCTGCTGTCCTCTCCGGAGGACGACGCCTCGCTGGTGTTCAGCCTGTCGGACACCCTGGTCGAGGCCCTCGCCGCGGCCTCACCGACTGCCCTGGCCCGTGCTGCCGAGCCGTGGTCGATGACGGCCGAACTGCGGCAGTGCCAGATCGACGCCCGGACGGCACTCGGTGTCCTGGAGTCCTTGGCGGGCCTGGTCCGGCGTGCTGGCGCGGCCCGCCTTCGTGTGTATTGCTGGTGGTCCCTGTGACCAGCGATGAGTCGCGGCTGGTGCGGTTCTCCTTGGTGAGGAATTCACGTTGCCGAGGGTGAGGACCTCGGCGTAGTGGACGAGCCGGTCGATCATCGCGGCGGATCTTCTTCAAATCGGCTTCCAGACGGCCGGTTCGGTGATCCGTCTGGAGCCAGGTGGTCCAGTTGCCCGCAGTGTCGAACAGGACCGAACAGCCGACGTGGGCGGCCTTGACTCCGAGCCCGATGGCCAGGTCTCTGGCCCCACCTGTCTCGGGCCGGGTTAGATCTCGATGCGACGTTGCCACCAGGGCAGGTGCCGTGGGGCGAATGGATCGTTGACGGTGCGCTTTTGAACGCGGGCGTCGATCGGCGTCAACGCGGCCTGAAGTTCCCTTCGCGCGCGGGGACGGAGGTTGCGCGCGGCCAGGTCGAGTAGCGTGCGGATGTGTCCGGTGGCGACGTCGGAGTATCCGTAGTGCCACTCTTCCGCGTTGCGACCGCGTCCGGCTCGCTGAGCCCAGCGGTGGAAGGCCAGCGCGATGTCGCCTCTGGGCAGGCGTCGCTCGCGCTCGAACTGGGCGATCTGCCGGTTCGTGGAAGCGGACAGTCCTCCGATGACGGTACGTCTGGAGTGCCCGGTGTTCCGCAGCGGCAGCTGGGACCTGATCTCGCCCGGTGTCCGGCGAGGCATGTGAACTTCCTGAAGGTGCCGGTGTTGGCAGGAGCAGGAACCCTAGCCCCGATGACACGGGGCGTTCAAGAGCATGACGCTGCCGCCCCAATGCCGTTTCGTGGAGGGTGCGTTCGGCCGACTTCCGGGCCGCGGGGTGTGGGCTCACGCCGTCGGGGCGTCGAGCGGGTCGGAGGTCGCCGCTTCCTGGGCGGCCATGACCTCGTCGCCGTGTTCGAAGGCCCAGGCGCCGAAGGCTTCGATGGGCGCCAGCAAGGTCCGTCCCAGCGTGGTGAGTCGGTACTCGACGCGTGGGGGTGTCTCGGGGTGTTCCTGTCGGTCGACCAGGCCGTTGAACTGGAGCCGCCGCAGGGTCTCGGTGAGGACCTTGGAGCTGATGCCCCCGATCTGCTCGCGTAGTTCGACCGGGCGTCTGGGGCCGTCGCGCAGTGCCCAGAGCACCACGGCGTTCCAGGTGTTGGAGAGCAGGTCGAAGGCGAGGCGGGCTCGGCAGTCGGAGAGGAAGGCGTCGGTCGTCACGTACCGAATGGTGCCCGACCCGCCCCCTAACGTCGGTGTGAACGGTCAAGGGCGGGCACGGAGAGGGAACACGTGATGAGAATCGGCGTACTGGGCACGGGCAACATGGCCGAGGCGCTCGCCACCCACTGGGTGCGGGCCGGGCATCAGGTGGTCGTCGGGGGGCGGGACCCGCACAAGGCGGAGCGGCTCTCGGCGCGGATCGGAGGCGGCGCGAAGCCCGCCGGTCTGCGCGCGGCGGCCGACGCCGGCCAGGTGGTGCTGGCCGCGCTGCCCTTCGCGGCGGGTGTGGAGGTGGCGCGGGAGCTGCGCGCGGTCCTGGCGGGCAAGGTGCTGCTCGACTGCTCCAATCCGGTCGGGCCGGGCTTCCGGTTGCTGACCGAGGGAGGCCCCTCGGCCGCGCAGCGACTCGCCGCGGCCGCACCGGGAGCCCACGTGGTCAAGGCCTTCAACCTCTGCCACGAGGACGTGTGGCGGATGCGGCCGCCGGTGTTCGACGGGCGACCGCTGGCCGTTCCGGTCTGCGGGGACGACGGGACGGCCCTCGTGCGTGTGCACGAGTTGGTACGGGACGTGGGCTGCGAACCCGTCGCCGGAGGTGGTCTCGATCGTGCGGGCTTGCTCGAAGCGACCGCCGCATTGTTCATCGCCCTGTGGGTCGGCGAGGGAGCGGATGCCCAGGCGATCGCTCCTCCGCTGGCGTACGCCGCCGGACCTCGCCGTTAGGGGTGCCGTCCCGGCGGCGATCCTCGGGGACCGCTAACCCCGCAGGTGGTGGCGGGTGTTGCCGAGGAGGGTGATCCGTACCCGGCGTTCGGTGAAGTGCCAGCGGCCGTCCGTGCGGGCGAAGCGGTCGTGGTAGCGGCCGGCGGCGATGGTCTGCAGCGGGAGTTCGGGCAGGGCCTGGAGGACCGTGACGTACGAGCGGGCGGTGGCGGTGCCGGCCGGGTGGTCGAGTTCGACGGCGAGGTTGGTGGTGACGTGCTGGGTGCGGGGGGTTCCGTCCTCGTAGCGGATCACGGTGTCGTGGAACATCCGCTCGATCGCCTCGCGTCCGCGCAGCGGGGTGCCGCTGCCGATGAAGACGGCGTCGGCGAGCAGGTCGCCGAGGCCGGCGAAGTCGCCGTCGTCGACCAGTTCGGCGTAGCGCGCGATCAGGTTCTCGACGGCTCGGTGGTCGGGTGCGGTCAGGTCGGTCGGGTCGGACAGGTCGGTCATGTCGGTCACGGTGCCTTCAGTGCTCGGTCTCGGCGCGGAACCGGACGGCGATCGCCCCGGCCCGGTCGATGTCGGTGGTGTCGTAGACGGCGACGGTGCCCACCGTCGAGGCGTCGCCCCAGCGGCACAGCACGGCGGTGACCTGCCCGGTCCGGGTCCCGCACTGCATCTCGCCACCCAGCGGGCCGGCGTCGACGGTCCGGGCGTCCTCGATCCGGGCACCGGCGAAGAAGTTGTACAGGCCCCAGGACAGGGAGTGGGTCGCCATCTCGTGGGCGAGCTTCGGGTCCCACTGCGCGGTGGAGGCCGTGAGCAGCACGCTCGGCCGGTCGGCGTCCGGCGAGTCCCCGTAGAACCAGTAGCGTTCGGCGGCCGAGCCGGGCATCCGGGCCGCCAGGGCGTCGGCGGCGGCGCCGGTGATCAGGTGGTAGCCGGCGACCGTCTCCGGTGCGTCGACGGTGCGCCCGGTGGGGCCGGACGCACCGGCCGGGCCGTAGTCGGAGTCCGTGCCCACCTCGACGGCCAGCGCGGTCACCAGGGCGCAGGCGACCAGGACCGTGGCCAGGACGCTGAGGGTGGTGCGCCGCCGGTGCAGCGCGGAGACCCGGGGTGCCTCCTCCAGGGTGCGGGCGACCGGATTGCGCCAACTGCGGCTGAGCGACCAGCCGATGACGACCACGATCAGGGCGGGTATGCCCCATTCGGCCGCGTACTGGCCCAGTTGGTAGGCGTGCGAATGCACGTCGACGGCGAGGATCACGTCGCGCATCGTAGCGGTACGCACCGACACCCGTCGGCGGGATCATCTCCCGCGTTCGAAGACCAGTTCCGTCCAGCTCACGTCCGTCCGCCCGTGCAGGTCGCCGCGTTCGCCGCGGTGGAGCAGCCGGAGGCCGTGGGACCGGGCCAGGGTGACGGTGTGCTCGGGCGGGAGGTCGAACATCCGGCGGCCGGGCGGGACGGGGCCGTGGCGCAGGGTGACGGCGAGGCGGCCGCCGGGCGCGAGCAGGCCGGCCACCGCGGCCATCGCGGGCGGGCACTCCGCGGGGGCGAGGTGCATCCACACCGCGGTGATCAGGACGAGGTCGAAGCGCCCGTCCTCCGCACCCAGTCGTGGGAGTCCGGGCAGCGCGTCCGTGATCCACCGCAGCTCGACGTCCGGGTGCAACCGCCGGCCCACCGCCCGCAGTTCGGGGGTCGGCTCGACGGCGACCACCCGGTGGCCGAGGGCGGCCAGCGCGGCCGCGTCGCGCCCGGTGCCCGCGCCGATGTCCAACACCCGTGCGGGCGGCGCCGGGTAGAGGTGCAGCAGCGAGCGGTGGACCTGCGCGAAGTCCACGCTCTCGTACTGGACGGCGAGTTGCTCCGCCGCCTCGCCGTAGCCGGTGGTACCGGCGGGCCCGCCGGTACCACCGGTCACGCCGGTCAGGCCGGTGCCACCGGTCACGCCGGTCACTCCGACTCCCGGACGACCACCGCGTCCCCGGCCGCGGCGGCGCCCGCGAAGAAGTCCCGTAGTTCGCGCAGGTCGTTGACGACGCGGGCGGCCCAGGACTCGGACCAGGGCGGCTCGGAGTCGAGTTGGGCGACCGTCCGGGCGAGCACCGTGTCCTGCTGGCGGACGAGTTCGCCGAGCGCCGAGTCGCGCAGGAAGGTGAAGGCGGCGGCGACCTGCTCGGGGCGCAGCACCAGCATGTCGGACCCGGTGGCGCGGTGCGCGCCGCCGTAGACGGGCAACCGGGCGGCGGGGTCGGGATGCAGGCCGTTCTCGGTGAGCGCGAGTTCCATCAGGACGGCCGTCTGCCGCACCCCGAGGGCGAGTCCGTCGGCGGCCAGCCGGTCGTAGCGGACGTCGCGGCTCCGGGGCACCAGTTCGCCGATCTCCTCCGGCGAACAGGTGTCCACGGCCTGCCCCGGCAGGCGGCGCCAGAAATGATCCACGGTCACCCGGAAAGCGTAGCGAACGGCGGGCGCGCCGATCAGCGTGCCTGAGCCGCCCTGACGCGTTCTATGCCTCGCCGGGGTGCCAGGCGGGCCATTCCCAGGGGTGGTCGGCCCAGTGCACCTTGACCGGATCGTGCGGGTCGACCTCGGGAAAGACCTGGTGGACCCGGGGTTCGAACTCCTCGGGAGCGAGTGGTTCCCAGCCGTGGCCCTCGAAGTGGACGAGGCGGTACCGGCTGTCGGTGCGGAACTCGGCCACCTCGACCAGGTGTGCGGACGTGCTGTTGGTCTCCATGAGCCCAGCATGTGGCGCGGCGGCAATGTGCGCCCGTCCAGACCCCTCTTCCGGGTCATGTCCCGGCGTCGGCGCGCTCGTTGAGCACGGAAAGGTACGGCGGGGGGCGGCGCTGGGAGGACGAACGGATGACTGGGCAGCCCACCGGAGAGCAGTGGCAGTGGCCGCCGAACGCCTGGCAGCCGCCACCGGTCCCGATTCCCGCGCAGGCCGGTCCGCCGTCGGCCGGTCCGCCACCGGCGGGCCCGCCGGAGCCCCCCGGGCCGGCGGCGCCGCCCCGCTCGCGGAAGGCCTGGGCGGTCGCGGCGGGCGGGACGCTCGCGGTGCTGGCGGCGGTGCTGGTGATGTGCGGGCCGGGCTCGGGCGACGACGTCCGGGTGGTGGCGGTGCCGGGGGCCTCGCCCTCCGCCGGCCTGCCGGACGACGCCCCGACCGACCGCCTGTCGGTCCGCTCCCCGGGGAACAATCCGGGCGACACCCCGGCGCCCTCCCCCGGGCCGTCCCCCGCCCCCGGGAGCACCTCGGGGAGCACCTCGGGGGGCACCCCGGGAAACGCCCCGGGGGGCGGCGGGCCGGGCAGCGGCGACCAGGCCACCGGGGCGGTCGCCCCGGGCGGCCCGGAGCAGGCCGACGGCCGACGCGCGACGACCGGGGCCCACCCCAGGCCCGGCCGCAGCCCGCACCCGGGCGCCGGCGGCCGCCAGGCCCCCGACGCCACCCCGGGTGCCCCCGGCGTCCCCAGCCTCGGCCCGGGCACCATCTGTGACCAGGCCGAACGAGTCGGCCGCTGGCCGGCGAACTCGGAGCAGGCCCGCATCTGCCGCAGCGTCTACGGCTGAGCCGTCGAGGCCCCCGAGGCCCCGAGGCCCCGAGGCCCCGAGGTCGACGACGGCTACGACGGCTACGACGGCCCCAGCAGCCCCTTGTCCAGCCGCGGCGCCAGCACCCGGGCCAGGGTGTCCGTGATGTGCCCGGTGTCCCGGTAGAGCACCACGCCCTCCAGCACCGCCGGGCAGCTGGGCCCACTGCCCGGGCAGAGCACCGGCCCGAGGTCCAGGGTGTGCACGCCGTAGCGGGCCGCGAGGCCGCCGTCGAGCATCGGGTCGGGCTCGAAGGCGGTGTCGCGCGGGAAGAAGCAGGCGTCGGAGCGGCCGTCGGAGGCGGCCAGGCAGGTGGGGATGTCCTTGCCCGGCATCGGGGTGTCGCCGAGGTAGGCGAGCGGGGCGCCGAGCGCGGCCAGCCGGTCCAGGGTGCGGGTCCAGCCGACGGTGCGCTCCTCCTGGCTGCCGTAGCGGTTCAGCCCGGCCATGATCACCAGTCGGGGCTTGGGCCCGGAGGTGAGCCGGGTGAGGGTGTTCTCGCGCCAGCGGTCGCACTCGTCGTAGGTCCGGCCGAGGACGTCGTTGCGCACGGTCAGGGTGGCCAGCGGGCAGCCGGGCTTGACCAGTACCTCCAGGGCCCAGTGCCGCTGCTCGGCGAGCTTCAGTCCGGCGGAGATCCACTGTCCGGCGTGCGAGTCGCCGAGCAGCACGATCCGGTCCGGGCTGTTCTCGTCGCCGAAGAGGCAGCGCGGGCTGCTGTCGGCGTTGAGCGGGATCTCGCAGCCCTTGCCGGGCGGGAAGTCCTGCCGGGCGCGGGCGAGCGAGGGGGTGAGGCCGAGCACCCGGGTGCCGGGGGCGAGCAGGGCGGGCCCGTCGACGGCTCCGGCGGGGGCGGCGGCCGGGGTGTCGGCGGTGCCGCCGAGCGCCCGGACGGTGCCGCCGCCGAGGGTGAGGGCGGCGATCAGCGGGATGACCAGGGCGCTGGCGCCGACGGCCAGGCCGCGCCGGGGCGCCGGGCTGCTGCCGTAGCGCAGCGGCTGTTCGACCAGGCGCAGGGTGAGCCAGGCGGGCAGGGCGCTGGCGGCGGTGAGGGCGACCAGCACCGTCCAGGACAGCTGGCCGTACCGGGCCTGGGCGATGGTGAGCACCGGCCAGTGCCACAGGTACCAGGCGTACGAGAGGCGTCCGGCGGCGCGCAGCGGGCGGGTGGCGAGCAGTCCGCCGACCAGCCGGTCGGACGGGGCGGCGAGCAGCAGGGCGGCGGTGCCGAGGACGGGCAGCAGGGCGGCCGCGCCCGGGAAGGGGGTGGTGCGGTCGTACCCGAAGACCGACCAGAGCACCGCCGCCAGGCCCGCCCAGCCGAGCAGCCGCAGCGCCCAGGTGCCGGCGCTCCCGGGGGTCCGGGCGACCAGCTCACCCCCGGTGACCCCGGCGCTTCCGGCGGCCCGGGCCGCGAGGGCGCTGCCCGCCAGGGCGGCGCAGGCCCCGGCCGCGAACTCCCAGAGCCGGCTGCCGGTGGAGAAGTAGGCCAGCGGCGCCGAGGTGGCCGTCCAGCGCAGGCAGAGGGCCAGCGAGATCCCGCCGACGGCGAGGGTGGCGAGGGTGATCGCCAGGGTGCGGCGGCGGCCGTGCAGATAGCGGGCGAGGCCGAGCAGCAGGACGCCCCAGAGCAGGTAGAACTGGTTCTCCACGCCGAGGGACCAGAAGTGCTGGAGCGGGCTGGGGTCGCGTTCGGCGGCCAGGTAGTCGGTCTGCTGGCCGACGAAGCGCCAGTTGGCGAACTGACCGGCCGCCGCGATCAGGTCGCGGGCGAGGTCGGTGCCGCGCAGCGGGTCGAGCAGGGCGCCGCCGGCCGCGGCGGTGGCGACCAGCACGGTGGCGGCGGCGGGCAGGATGCGGCGGGCCCGGCGGGCGGCGAAGTCCCACAGGCCGAGCGGGCGGCCGGTGAGCAGACCGGTGATCAGGAAGCCGGAGATGACGAAGAAGATGTCGACGCCGACGTAGCCCCCGGTCGGTCCGGGGACGGCGGCGTGGAAGGCGAGGACGGAGAGCACGGCGATGCCGCGTAGTCCCTCGATGTCGGGGCGGAAGGCGGTGCGCCGGCGGGGCTCGCCCGGCGACTCGACCTCGGCGGACCTCGGGGCGGTTCCGGTGGTTCCGGCGGTTCCGGCGGCGACGGCCTGCCGGTCCACCCGGACGACTCCGGGCAACAGTTCGGCGGAAGGGGAGGCGGCGGCGGAGTTCGAGGACGACGGCGGTACGGCCGTTGGCACGGCAGGGCTCCTTGCTGGACAGGCAGCGGTGGTCGGGCCCGCCGGGCCGATGGGGCGGCCGGGCGGCGGGATCCGCGCCGGTGGGGCGACGCGCAAGGAAACGCAGCGGAGAAGCGAACGAGAGAAACGAACGGGAGAAGCGAGTGGGAGAAGCGAACGGGAGAACCGGACGATCAGAAGATCAGCGGATCGGCCCACCCGGAGGCGAGCACCCCGCACAGCAGCAGGACGGCGGTGACGGCGACGGCCTCCGGCTGCCCGAAGCCGAGTTCGGTGCGTCGCCGCACCGGCGCGGCGACCTCGCCGCCCGCCTTGGCGGCCCGGCCGAGCAGCGGCCACAGCGCCCGGATCAGCGGGACCATGGTGTACGCGGTCAGCCCGAGCAGCGCGGTGAGCGCCCAGAAGGGCCGCCAGCCGTACTCCAGTCCGGCGCGCACCAGGCCCGCCGCACCCGCGAGGACGACGAACCCGAGCCAGCCGACCCCGAGTCGGGCGACGGTGCGGGCCAGTGAGGTCCCACCCGACACGGCGCCGGTGGGCACCCAGTCGGCGGAGCGGCGCCGCAGCGCGTGGGCGATGGCGACCACGTGGCAGAGCCCGCCCAGGAGTTGGACCCGGGTGACCTCGAAGCGCCAGCGGGTGCGGGACATCGCGGGCAGCAGGACGAGCGCGACCCAGATCGGCGGCAGGAAGGGCAGCACCTGCCAGGGCTGGATCTGCTCGGGTGCGAAGAACAGCATGATCAGCGCGGGCAGCGGCACGGCGAACACGTTCACCGCGCTGGTCACGTAGCCGAGGATGCCGTTCCAGAAGCAGAGCCGGGCCGAGCGCGAGATCGGCCCCCGGCGGAAGTCCGGGTCGCGGACGAGTGCCAGGGAGCCCAGGCACCAGCGGTACTGCTGGCTGATGAAGGCGGGCAGGCCGGTGGGCGACATGCCCTTGGCGACCAGCGCGGGCACGTAGCGGGTGCTCCAGCCGGCCCGGGCGAGGGCGAGGCCGGTGTAGAGGTCCTCACTGTGGTCGATCTCGGCGAAGCCGCCGATCCGCTGCAGGGCGGCGCGTCGGTAGAGCGCGTTGGTGCCGCAGCAGACGGTGCCGTCCTGGGCGTCCCGGGAGGGCTGGATCCAGCGGTAGAAGATCTCCTGGGTGGCTCCCGCGGCGCGTTCGAGCCAGGACATGTCGGCGTCGGTGTCGAAGCACTGCGGGCTCTGCACGATGCCGACCCCGGGGTTGTCCAGGTAGGGCACCAGGTGGTGCAGGAAGTCGGGACGGGGGCAGAAGTCGGCGTCGAGCACGGCGATGATCTCGCCGTCGCCCTCGGCCAGGCCGTGGTTGAGGTTGCCGGCCTTCTTGAACCGGCCGCGGTCGGGGCGGGCGCGGTACCGGAAACCGTAGGACTCGGCGAGTTCGCGGACCTCGGGGCGGTCGGCGTCGTCGAGGACCAGCACGGTGAGCGCGCCGGGCCAGCGGACCGCCGCGGTGTGCCGGTAGGCGTTGTCGAGGACGGCGAGCGGCTCGCCGGCGGTGGGCAGCAGGAGGTCCACGCTCGGGTGGCGGGCCGGGTTCCAGGCGCGCAGCAGCAGGTCGTGCGAGTCGCGGGTGAAGCGGCGGGCGCGTTGGCCGTCGGCGAGCGAGAGCAGCCAGGTGGCGGCGTTGAGCAGGGTGAGCAGCAGGAACGGCCAGAGCAGCGGCTTGCTCAGCGCGAACAGGCCGAGGGTGGCGGTGGCTCCCGCGTAGGAGAGGGTGGCGCACAGCAGCACCCAGCGGCGCTGCGGGCCGAAGTACCAGTAGAGCTCCTCGTCGTCGGGCGGGCCGGGGAGTCGGAGGTCGGGGTCCGCGGGTGTCCGGCGCGGACCGGTGTCGGGTGCGGGCATGGCGGTGCCATGGAGTACGGGCATGCGGAAATGGCCCCCCTGGGCAGCGGACGGGACTTTGCCGTTCGCCCACAGCCTCTCACATTGGTCTGGACCAATCATGAACGAGGTATGACATCTCCGCATCGCCGCAGCTCAGCGACTTGACGTCGCATCAGTGGGCCGACAGACCGTCAAACGATCAACGAACGGACCCTGTTCGCACCGTGCCCGGGAGGCACAACGGCCCGCGCTCAGGCGGCGTTCAACTCCTTCACCAACCGCTCGAAGCGGAGGTCCGGCCGACGCGGGACGCCGAACCGCTCGTTCCCGTACGGGAAGGGGCTGAACTCGCCGGTCCGGTGGAAGCCGCGCCGCTCGTACCAGGCGATCAGCTCCGGGCGCTGCTCGATCACCGACATCTCCATCGCGCCGACGCCCCACTCCTCGCCCGCCAGCCGCTCCGCCCGGGCCAGCACCACCCGGCCGATCCCGCCGCCCTGGAGGCCGGGACGCACCGAGAACATGCCGAAGTACGCGCGGTCGCCACGGCGCTCCAACTGGCAGCAGGCGAGCAGCTCGCCGTCCCGCTCGGCCAGCAGCACCAGTCCCTCGGCGTGGCCGACGGCCTCCGCCACCGCCTCGGCGTCGGTGCGCCGCCCGCCCAGCAGGTCCGCCTCGCTGGTCCAGCCGGCCCTGCTCGCCTCGCCCCGGTAGGCGGACTCGACCAGCTCGACCAGGGCCGGTACGTCGGCGGCGGTGGCGATCCGGAAGTCGGGCTCGGCGGCGGGCTCGGCGGCGGACCCGGTGACGGTCTCGGACATGGCGATTTCCTCTTCTCGCGCAGGTGGGAGTGGTCCGGGCATCGTGCCACAGCGGCCGCGCCCCACCGCGGGGGCCGTGGCGGCCGCCGCCGTCCCGAACGTTCCGAACGTTCCGAACGGTGTAACCCCGGACACCTGGCGAAGCTGACGGGTACATGGCTAACCTGCTCCCGGCCGTACCAACGACCAGCCGTACTGGGCTCATTGGGCCCACCCGCACCGGCACGCACGGGACCACACAGCCCACACCGGACCGCACGGCCCACACCGGAACGCACAGCCCACACCGGACTGCACGGAACGCACGGAACGCACCGGACCGCATCGGAACCAGAGGAGTCTCCATGCCCCGCTCGTCCCGCTCCGCCCGCCCCACCGGTACCACAAGACCCGGCGCCCGCCGCCGCCTCCCCGTCCTGGCCGCATGCGCCGCCGCGGCCGCCCTGGTCACCGGCGTCGGCGCGCCCGCCTACGCGGCCGACCCCGCCCCGCTCTCCCCCGCAGCCGCCTCCGCCCCGGAGGACCGCCCGGGCTTCCACCCCGACCGGGACTTCGCCGGCTCCACCGTCGCCGCCCACGAGGGCCGCGACGGCGGGTCCCCGCTCGCCGCCCTCGACGCCGCCGTCCAGACCCCCGGCATGGACGTCGCCAGCTACCAGGGCAACGTCGACTGGTCCACCGCGGCCGCCAACGGCGCCCAGTTCGCCTACGTCAAGGCCACCGAGGGCACCAGCTACACCAACCCGTCCTTCGGCCAGCAGTACAACGGCTCCTACAACGCCGGACTGATCCGCGGCGCCTACCACTTCGCGCTGCCGGGCGACTCCTCCGGCTCCGCCCAGGCCAACTGGTTCGTCGACCACGGCGGCGGCTGGTCCGCCGACGGCGCGACCCTGCCGCCCGCCCTCGACATCGAGTACAACCCGTACGGCGCCAGCTGCTACGGCCTCAGCCGCAGCGCCATGGTCGGCTGGATCGGCGACTTCAGCGCCACGGTGCACAACCGCACGGGCCGCTATCCGACGATCTACACCACGACCAGCTGGTGGGCGAGCTGCACCGGCAACTACGGCGGCTTCGGCGCCACCAACCCGCTGTGGATCGCCCGCTACTCCTCCACCGTCGGGACCCTGCCGAACGGCTGGGGCTACCAGACCTTCTGGCAGTACGCCGACTCCGGCACCTTCCCGGGTGACCAGGACCTCTTCAACGGCTCCGCCGACCGGCTGAGCGCCCTCGCCCTGGGCTGACCCCCCGCTCCACGACCCGCGCCGGGCCCCACCGCCCGGCGCGGGTCGACCGGCCCCGGAGCGCCATCAGAGCCCCGGAGCCGGTGGCCCTACGCGCCGCGGGAGCGCCAGGCGCCGGCCACGGCCACCGCGGCGTCGTTGGCGAGCGGTTCGCCGATGCTGATCCGGACACCCTCGCCGGGGAAGACCTTCACGGTGATCCCGGCGGCGGAGCAGGCGGCGGCGAAGGCCGCGGTGTGCTCGCCCAGCCGGAACCAGACGAAGTTGGCGTGCGACTCCTCCAGCGGCCAGCCCTGGGCCCGCAGCAGGGCCTGCACCCGGGTGCGTTCGGCGACCACGGAGCGGACCCGGTCCTGCAGTTCGGGGCCGGCCGCGAGCGACTCCACGGCGGCGTCCTGGGCGATCTGGCTGACGCCGAACGGAAGGCCGACGGCCCGGGCCGCGGCGGCGACGGATTCGTGGGCCACGCCGTAGCCGACCCGGAGGCCCGCCAGGCCGTACGCCTTGGAGAAGGTGCGCAGCACGACCAGGTTGGGGCGGGTGCGGTAGAGGTCGACCCCGTCCGGCGTGTCGCCGGGGGCGAACTCGCGGTAGGCCTCGTCCAGGACGACCAGCACGTCGGCGGGCACCGCGTCCAGGAACTTCACCAGGTCGGCGGGCGGCACGGCGGTGCCGGTCGGGTTGTTGGGGTTGCAGACCAGGACGACCTTGGTGCGCGGGGTGACGGCGGCGGCCATCGCGGCCAGGTCGTGCAGCTCGCCGTCCGCCAGCGGGACCGGGACGGGGGTGGCCCCGGCGAGCGCGGCCGCCTCCGGGTAGGCCTCGAACGAGCGCCAGGCGAACAGGACTTCGTCACCCGGTCCGGCGACGGAGCGGACCAGTTGGAACAGCACCCCGACCGAGCCGGGTCCGGTCATCAGATGGGCCGGCGGGACGTGCAGGTGGTCGGCGAGGGCCGCCACCAGCCGGCCGGTGGTGAAGTCGGGGTAGCGGTTGAGGGTCTGCAGCGCGGCGGCGGCCCGTTCCAGGACACCGGGCAGCGGCGGGTAGGGGTTCTCGTTGGCCGCGAGCAGGTGGGCGGCGGTCGACGGCGGGGCGCTGTTGGGCGTGTCGGTCATGTCGGTGGGCTCCGAAGGCGGCTCAGCCGCCGGTTAGGCCGGTCGCCAGGGTGGCGGCGGCGAGGACGAAGAAGACTCCGGCGACGACGTACCGCTCCGCGCGGAGGAAGCCGCGGCTCTTCCGGGCGCGCTGGCGCATCAGTGAACTCAGCAGCGCCCAGCCGGCGTTGGTGGCCATCCCGACCACCACGAAGACCAGGCCGAAGACCAGGGTCTGCGACCAGACCGCTCCCCGGCCGCTGTGGATGAAGGAGGGCAGGAAGGCGAGGAAGAACAGGGTGCTCTTCGGGTTGAGGGCGTTGACGACGAGGCCGTCGGTGAAGATCCGCGGGGAGCGGGCGGGCGCCCCGCCGCTCTCCGCGGCGTCCGGGTCCGGGTCAGGCGTGCGCAGTCGTTTGACGCCGAGCCAGACGAGGTAGCCGGCGCCCGCGTACTTGACCACGTCGAAGGCGGTCTCGGAGGAGGCGACCAGGGCGGACAGGCCGACCACGGCGGCGAGCACCTGGACGAGGTCGCCGCAGGCCAGGCCCAGGGTGGACAGCAGTCCGGCCCGGCGTCCCTGGTCGAGGGTCCGGCCGGTCACGTAGAGCACGGACGGGCCGGGGATGAGCAGCAGCACGAGTGAGGCCGTGAAGAACCACCACAGGCTGGACAGGTCGGGCATGCGGTCCGACTCCTTTCCTCCGCGTCCTTGTCGGGCGGAACGGGTGGGCGACGTCCGGCGGCCCGGTCCTGCGTCAGTTCAGGGTCCACCGGAGCGGCGGTGCGCAGGACGCGGTGGCCGCGACCGTCGCACAATATCCGTTGTCCAGCGGAAGGTTGTTCAGTTTCCACCGACCCACGGTGATCGGCAGCGTGTCCGGCGCGCCGCTGCCGAGCCGGCGCGGCACGGGCACGTCGGCGGCCTTGGCGAACGCCTCCCGCCAGGTCCAGCGGGCGAAGAAGGCGTACCGTCCGGCGGCCGGGGGCAGGCCGGCGATCAGCCGGGCCTCGGCGGGGCCGAGGAAGCGGGCGGCCATCGCCCGGTGGTCCAGGTCGGTGCGGACCTCCTCCAGGTCGACGCCGACGGTACCGGTGCGGGTGACGGCGATCAGGGCCAGACCCCCCGAGTGGCTGAGGTTGAAGTCGAGTCCCGCGGGTTCCGGTGCGGGCGTCAGACAGGGGCGCCCGCGGGCGGTGCGGTGCAGCCGGAGGTCGGCGGGGGCCCGTCCGGTGTAGCGGGCGAGGACGGTGCGCAGCGCGCCGTGCGCGGCGGTGAAGCGGGCGCGTTCGACCGGCAGCCGGCAGCGGCCGGCCCGCGTCCGCTCCTCGGGGTCGAGGAGGTCCGCGTACCGGCGCGCGAGCGGCTCGGGCAGGTCGAGGCGGGTCCGCCAGACGTGCACCTCGCGGTCGGCGAGGGTCGGCTCGGCGGGGCCGACCGGCCACTGCTCGGACGGCTGCCCGGCGCCGTCCTGCTCGGGCGGGCTCACGGGGCAGTACTGCTCGGGCGGGTTCACCGGGCGACGGCTCCGGCGATCCGGTCGGTCGGCCGGCGCAGCAGCCGGGACAGTTCGCGCAGCACCTCCGTCTGGTCGCTGTGCAGGAAGAAGTGCCCGCCCTCGAACATCCGCAGGGTGAAGGCGCCGGTGCTCTGCCGGGCCCAGGCGGCGAGGCCCTCGGGGTCGACGTGCGGGTCGGCGCGCCCGCCGAAGGCGGTGATCGGGACGCTCAGCGGGTCCTCCGGGCGGTAGGCGTAGGAGTCGTTGAGCTGGAAGTCGGCCCGCAGCCCCGGCAGGACCAGCCGCATCACCCGGGCGTCCGCCAGCAGCGACTCCGGGGTGCCGCCCAGTTCCCGGATCCGGTCCAGGAACTGCTCCTGCGGCAGGTGGTGGATCAGCGGCCGGTTGTGGGTGAGCTGCGGGGCCCGGCGTCCGGAGACCACCAGGTGGTCGGGGGCGGGGGCGCCGAGGGCGCGGAGCCGGCGGGCGAAGGAGAAGGCGATCAGCGCGCCCATGCTGTGCCCGAACAGGGCGTAGGGGGGCCGGAGGTGGTCGGCCAGTGCCTCGGTGAGGTCGGGCAGCAGGTCCTCGACGTCGGTGTAGGCCGGCTGGAAGATCCGCGACTCGCGGCCCGGCAGCCGGACCGCGCACACCTCGACGTCCTCGGGCAGGGTGCGCGGCCAGTCGGCGAAGGCCGAGCTGCCGCCGCCGGCGTAGGCGAAGCAGACCAGCCGGAGCCGGGCCCCGGGTTTGGGCTCGGTCCGGACCACCCACGGGCTGCCGGCCGCCGTCACGGCTGCCGGTCCGCTGCCGTCGGGACGTCGTCGGCCAGCTCCGCCGCCGTGGGGGTGCGGACGGTCAGGTAGTCCGGGTCGCCGGGGACCTCAGCGAGGTCGGCCTCGAACAGCTTCAGCCCGTCCTCGCCGGGGAGTTGGCGGAAACCGGTGAACTTGTAGGTGATCAGCATCATCCGGTTGCGCCCGTTCGGCAGGTACTCGGCCAGCAGGCGGGTGTCGGCCTCCCGGGCCCGGCGGCGCAGGTGGTTGATGATCACCCCGCCGACGCCGCGGGACATCACCCGGCAGGACATCAGCAGCAGCTTGACGGTCCAGGCGTCCGGGTCCTTGGCGAGCAGCACCAGGCCGATGGTGCCGTACGGGCCGTGCCGGTCCTCCAGTCGGGCGACCAGCAGCTCGTGGCTGTCGGAGAGCCGGAAGGCGTCCAGCTCGTCGTACGAGTAGGTGTAGCCGGTGGTGTTCAACTGGTGGGTGCGGACGGTCAGTTCCTCGGCCCGGCGGAGGTCGTCCGCCCGCGCGGGGTGGATCGTGAGGGTCATCCCGAGGGTGGCCAGGAAGGCCTCCTGGGGGCCGGTGAAGTCCTTCTCGACCCGGGTGCGCTCCTGGTCGGCGAGGTACATCTCGCGGCGGCGGGCGGAGTCGTCGGTGATGAACCGGGGCGAGAACTCCGGCCGGTCGGCCAGGCCGACGGCCTCCGCCGCGTCCAGGACCAGCAGTTCGGGGAGCTCGAAGGCGACCTCGCCGCGTTCGAAGGCGTCGTCGTCGACGAAGGCGAACGCGTCCAGGCCGAGGTTGAGCGAGGTGGCGATGGAGCGGATCGACGAGGACTTCGCGTTCCAGTTGATCTGCGGGTAGAGGAAGTAGTCCAGCAGACCGTGCCGGCGCAGCGCCTCGGTGGCGGCGTCGTGGTCGTTGCGGCTGGCGATGGAGTGCAGGATGCCGCGGCGGTCGAGTTCGACGATGACCTCGCGCAGACCGGGGCGCAGCGGCGCCTCGCCGTCCTCCAGCAGGATGCCGTCCCACACGGTGTGGTCGAGGTCCCAGACGACGCATTTGACGGTCTTGGCGGGCTTGTCCGCGGTGCTGCCGTCCGACGCGGCGGGCGACGCGGCGGTCGCGGCGGCCGGCTCGGCGGTGGTGCCGTCCGGCTGGTCGGCGGTGCCCTGGGCGGTCATGCCGTCACCCTTTCGGTGGGGGTGGTGCGGTGGCGGGAGTGGTAGGCGGATTCGGCGATGGTGGCCTGCTGGACCTCGGTGCTGCCCTCGATGATCTCCATCACCTTGGCGTCGCGCAGGTAGCGCTGCACCGGGTAGTCCGGACCGCAGCCGTGCGCGCCGTGCACCTGGACGGCGTCCGAGGCGGAGCGGAACGCGGTGCGGGAGGCGTGGTACTTGGCGAGCCAGGTGGCGTGCAGGCTCTCGGTGGAGCGGTCCTGCCGCAGCCAGCCGGCCTGCTGGCAGAGCAGCCGGGCGGCGGCGGTGCCGGTGGCCATGTCGGCGATCATCCGCTGGACCAGCTGGTGGTCGCGGAGCCGGACGCCGAAGGTCTCCCGCCGGTCGGCGTGGTCGAGGGAGGCGTCCAGGCAGGCCTGGGCGAGGCCGACGCAGCCCCAGGCGACGCTGTACCGGCCCAGTTCGAGGGCGGTCGCGGCGACGGCGGCCAGTCCGAAGCCGGGCCGGCCGAGCAGCGCCTCGGGCGCCACCAGGCAGTCGACGAGGCTGAGTTCGGCGAGCATCGAGGCCTTGGTGCCCAGGACGCCGGTGATCGGCCGGACGGTCAGTCCGGGGGCGTCCCGGGGCACCAGGAAGGCGGCCTCCCGGCCGTCCAGGCGGGCGAACAACAGGTACACGTCGGCGCGTTGGCCGAAGGTGATCCAGCGCTTCTCGCCGGTGAGCGCGAAGCCGTCCGCGGTGCGCCGGGCCTCGGTCCGCAGGGCCTTGACGTCGCTGCCGGCGCCGGGCTCGGTGAGCGCGAAGGCGCCGATCGCCTCGCCGGTGGCGAACTTGGGCAGCCAGTGCGCGCGCTGCTGCTCACCGCCCCAACGGGCGACCGCGTACGAGGCCATGCCGTGCACGGTGACCAGGCTGCGCACGGACGAACAGCCGCGGCCGAGTTCCTCGTTGAGCAGGCCGAAGGTGATCGGGTCCAGTTCGGTGCCGCCGTACCCGGCCGGGACGGCGGCGCCCAGCAGGCCGCGGGCGGCGAACTCCTTGACGAACTCCTCGGGGAGGCGTTCGGCGCGGTCCCAGGCGTCCGCGTGCGGGGCGACGGCCTCCCGGGCGAAGGACTCGTACTCCTCCCGCGCGGCGGCCTGACGCTCGGTCAGTTGCACTCTGATGGCCATCGGTCCCTCTCTTGCCTCGTCTCTGCGGTCGGGAAGGTCACGGGCGGCGGGCGGCCCGGACGGTCAGGAGCGCTGGGCGGCGGCGCCCACCGCGCCGCGCTTGCGGGTGACGAGCGCGTCGATCGCGCGCACGGTGTTGAAGTTGGCCATCTCCAGGTCGTCGTCGTCGACGGTGATGTCGAACTCGCCCTCGACGAACAGCACCAGCTGCATGATGAAGAGCGAGTTGACGAATCCGGTGGCGAAGATGTCCTCGTCGTCGGTGAGCCGGTGCTCGCCGAAGAACTGGGCGAGGAAGGCGAGGATCTGCGGCTTGTGGTCGGCCGTCGTCATGGCGGGCGGTTCCTCCTGCTCGGTCGGTTGTGGCGGGACGTACGGACGTACGGGCGTGCGGCGGGGTCAGGCCAGGGTGGTGGCGTAGCTGTAGAAGCCCTGGCCGCTCTTGCGGCCGAGCAGGCCGGCGTCGACCATCCGGACCAGCAGCGGGCACGGCCGGTACTTGCTGTCGCTGAACGCGGTGTAGAGGCCTTCGACGGACTGCAGGATGGTGTCCAGGCCGATCAGGTCGGCGGTCTCCAGCGGGCCCATGGTGTGGCCGAAGCAGGTCTTGAAGATCCGGTCGACGTCCTCGGCGCCGGCCACGCCCTCGTGGACCAGGTAGACCGCCTCGTTCACGGTGAGCATCAGGACCCGGTTGGTGACGAACCCCGGCGAGTCCTCCACCAGGATCCCCTCCTTGCCCAGTTGGGCCAGCAGGGTGCGGGCGGTGTCCACCGTCGCGGCGGAGGTGTGGTGGCCGCGGATCATCTCCACGGTCGGCTTGAGCGGGACGGGGTTCATGAAGTGCATGCCGAGCACCCGGTCGGGGCGGGAGGTGGCCGCGCCGATCCGGGTGATCGGGATGACCGAGGTGTTGGCGGCGAAGACGGTGCGCTCGGGGCAGAGCGCGTCCAGGCGCTCGTAGACGCCCTTCTTCAGGCCCCAGTCCTCGGTGATGTTCTCGATCACGAAGTCGGCCTCGTCGAAGCCCTCGTAGTCGGTGGTGTAGCCGATCCGTCCGAGGACGGTCGCCCGGTCCTCCTTGGGGCGCTCGGCCTCCGGCCCCTTGGCGCCCGACGCCTTGGCGCCCAGCAGCCGCCCGAACCGCAGGCCCTGGCCGATGGTGCGCTCGGCGGCGGCGAGGATCTCCTTGGTCCGGTCGACGAGCAGGACCCGGTGGCCGGTCTGGGCGAGCGCCTGGGCCAGGCCGGTGCCCATGACACCGGCGCCGACCACGCCGACCGTGTGGATGTCAGACATCTGCTGTGCTCCGCTTCTGTGGGCCGTCGGCCGGGCCCGGCCCATCCGGGCCGGCGGTCGTCGGGTTGGGGTCGAGGCGTGGCCGGAGCGCGGCGGCCTGTTCCGCCACGGTCAGGGTTTCGAAGAGGGCGTTCAGCGCCAGGTCGAGGCCGAACTGGCGGCGGATCCGGGCCGCGAGCTGGAGGCCGAGCAGCGAGTGGCCGCCGAGCTCGAAGAACTCGTCGTGCACGCCGACGCGTTCCAGGCCGAGCAGTTCGGCCCAGAGCCCGGCCAGCGCGCTCTCGGTGTCGTCCCGGGGTTCGGCGTACTCGGTGAGCAGGCCGGGGCGCGGGTGGACGGCGACGGACTCCGCCGGACCGTCCGCCGGGGCGCCCACCCGGTGGGCCCGGATGTCGGCGAACACCGCGTCCAGGTCCTTGGCCACCACGGCGACCTGCGGGCCGAGGCCGGCGGCGAGCAGCCGCAGCAGCGCCTCGACGCCCTCGGCGGGCCGGATGCCCTGGTCGAGGTGGTCGCGCAGCGATCCGGCGTCGCCCGGCCGTCCGGCGGTGGCGGGGACGGTGGTGGCGGCGGGCGGGAAGCGGTAGCTCGCGGTCTCCCGGGAGGTGCCGTCGCGCAGCGCCTCCAGCCGGGTCTCCAGGTCGGCGACCCGCTTGAGGAGGAAGTCCTCGACCCGGACGGTCTCCAGGCCGGTCTCGTCCAGCAGCGTGAAGTCCGCGGTGAAGGTCTCCTTGCCGGGCCGGTCCGCCTCGTGGAAGCGGTGGTGGCTGTAGATCCGGCGGGGCAGCGGGGCGAGCAGGGTGAGGCGGCCGTAGCTGAGCGGGATCCGGAACTCCTCGGCCAGGTTCATCCCGTGGAAGCCGGCGCCGAGGTCGAGCAGGGACGGGTGGAGGGCGATCCGCTCCAGGTCGCCGGCGAACTCCGCGGGCAGTTCGAGTTCGGCCAGCGCCTCCTTCTCGCCGAGGTGCACCCGGCGCAGGCAGCGGGAGCGCGGGCCGAAGCCCATCGGGCCGGTGTGGTCGACGGCCCCGAGGTCGCGCATCCCGGCCCGGGCGATCAGTTCGGCGACGTCGTGGCGGCGGGGCGGGGCGGTGTCCTCGCCGACCGGGCCGACGGAGCCGGTCACGTGCACCTGCCAGCCGTCCTCCTCGGCCCGGACATCGCCAGCACCGACCGCGGAGTCGGCGGCGGCCTCCCGGCTGATCACGGCGAAGCGCGGCGGGCTGTGCCGCTTGTCCAGCACGACCCGCAGTTCGCGCCGCTGGTCCTCGCCGATGACCACCGGGGAGAGGAAGGTGACCCGGTCGAGGACGGCCCGGGGGTCGCCGCTCTGGTGCTCGTGGACGGCGCGGGCGAGTTCCAGGTGGCCGGTGCCGGGGACGACGGCGTTGCCGGCCATCCGGTGCTCGTCGATCAGCCAGGAGGTGGCGACGCTGAGCGCCACCGCGTAGACGGCGACGGCCTCGTCGTCGCGCAGGCAGGCGTCGATCAGCGGGTGGTCGACCGGGCCGGTGCGGCCCTCGGCGGGCCGGTCGCCGCCGGCGCCGATGGTGCGGAAGGCCATCCCGACCTCCTGCCAGCCGTCCCAGTTCACCGACACCGTGCGGGGGCCGCCAGTGGCCTCGTTGTGCTGGGCCAGGGCGTCCAGGAAGGCGTTGGCGGCGACGTAGTCGATCTGTCCGACGCCGCCGGTGAGGGCGAGGCTGGAGGAGCAGTGGACGGTGAAGTCGGGGGCGAGCCGGCGGGCCAGCGCGTCGACCACCAGACCGCCGCGGACCTTCGGGCCGAGCACCCGGTCGGCGGCCTCGGCGGTCTTGAGCTGGGCGAGCCCGGCGGCCGGGACGCCGGCCGCGTGCACGATCCCGTGCACGGCGCCGAACCGCTCCACGGCCTGGTCGGCGATCCGGTCCATGGCGGCCGGGTCGGCGACGTCGGCGGCCGCGGTCAGCACCTGCGCGCCGAGCTCTTCGAGCTCCAGTACGGCCCGGATCCGCTCCCCCACCGCCGGGTCCGCGCCGTCGTCGGCGAGCAGTGCCTGCCAGCGCTCCCGGGGCGGCAGCGCGGTCCGGCCGACCAGGACCAGCCGGGCCCGGGCGGCGGCCGCGAAGTGACGGGCCAGCGAGAGGCCGACGCCGCCGAAGCCGCCGGTGATCAGGTAGACGCCGTGCTCGCGCAGCGGGGTCCGGCCGTCCGCGACGGCCTCGACCCGGACCGGCCGGTGGCCGCGCTCCCAGCGGCGGCGCCCGCGCAGGGCGGTGAGCGGCCGGGTCGGCTGGTCGAGGAGTTCGGCGTACAGCAGTTCGGTGTCCTCGGGCGTCCAGTCGCGGCCCGGCGGCAGCGACAGGTCGACGGCCCGGCAGACGGTGTCGGGCTGCTCCAGCGGCAGGACCAGCGCGGGGCCCGTCAGGGTGGCCTTCTCCGGGGCGACGGGTTCGGTGCCGAGGACGGCGAAGGCGTCGCTGGAGACCGCCGTGAGGTCAAGCGGGGCGTCGGGCGCGGCGGCGGTGAGGGCCTGGTCGAGGCGGAGCAGGCTGTGGAAGCCGCGCTCCAGGGTCTCCTCGGCGGAGCGGCGCGGACCGACGCTCCACAGGTGGACGATCCGCTCCGGCGGGGCGCCGTCGGCGGTGAGCCGTTCGACCAGCCGCCGGTGGTCGGCCTCGCTGCCGGGGGCGATCCGGTAGTCGCCGTCGGGGAGTTCGCGCCAGCCGTCACCCGCCCGGACGGTGCCGACCCGGTGGCCGTCGGCGCGCAGCCGGGCGGCCAGCGCGTCGCCGACCCCCGCCTCGTCGGTGAACAGCAGCCAGCTGCGGGGCTCCGGGGCGCCGGTCAGCGGGCGGGGCGGCAGCGACTCCCAGACGGGGGTGTGGAACCAGTCCGCCAGGTCGGCCCGCCGGGCGAGCGAGCGGGCGGCCTTGCGGGCGGCCGTGCGGGGCGCCGGGTCGATCCAGTGCCGGGCCTCCTCGAAGGGGTACGGCGGCAGGACGGCCCTGGTCGCGTCGTTGCCGCCGCTGACGGCCGTCCAGTCCGGGTCCACGCCGGCCGCCCAGAGCGCCCCGGCGGTGTTCAGCAGGAACCGTTCCTCGCCCTGCCGGTCGAACCGGCCCGGCATGGAGGCCAGCGCCACGCCCGGCGCCGCGGCGGCGGGTCGCAGCTGCAGGGCCAGGCTGGTCAGGGACTGGCCGGGACCGGTCTCCAGCAGGACCCGGCCGGGCTGCTGCCACAGCCGGCCGACGCCGTCGGCGAACCGCACCGGCAGGCGCAGGTGGCGCACCCAGTACGCCGGGTCGGTGACCAGGCCGGCGTCGGCCCAGTCGCCGGTGACGTTGGAGACGTACGGGACGGTCGGCGGGTGGAGGGCGACCCCGGCGGCGAGTTCGGCGAACTCCTCGACGATCGGGTCCATCAGGTGCGAGTGGAAGCCGTGGGTGGTCTGCAGCTGCCGGGCGGCGACGCCGTCCGCGGCGAGCCGGGCCTCCAGCGCGCCGACGGCCTTGGCGGTGCCGGCCACCACGCACAGCGCGGGCCCGTTGACGGCGGCCAGCGAGAGGTCCTGGTCCAGCAGGCCGAGCACCTGCTCCTCGGAGAGCGGCACGGCCAGCATGGCGCCGGCCGGCAGGCCGTCGATCAGCCGGGCCCGGTGCGCGACCAGCGCGATGGCGTCGTCCAGCGAGAGGACCCCGGCCAGGTGCGCGGCGGTGTACTCGCCGATGCTGTAGCCGATCAGCGCGCTCGGCCGCACGCCCCAGGACTCCCAGAGCCGGGCCAGCGCGTACTCGATCGCGAAGGTGGCGGGCTGCGCGTACCGGGTGCGGTCGAGTTCGGTGCGCTCCGCGGCGGCGGGGCCGCGCAGCATCCGCCGCAGGTCGGGGCCGGCGGCGGCGGTGTCTGGGGCCCCGGCGGGGTGGATCAGCTCGCGCAGGTCCAGGCCGAGGTACGGGCGGAAGCCCTCCGCGCAGCGGTCCAGGGCGGCCCGGAACACCGGCTCGGTGGCGTGGAGTTCGCGTCCCATGCCGATCCGCTGCTCGCCGAGTCCGGGGAGCACGAACGCGACCTGCCGGGGGCTGCCGTCGTGGTGGCCGGTGCGGACGGCGTTCGGGGTGCGCTCGCGCAGTGCGCGGGCCGCCTCGGCGGTGGACTCGGCGATCAGGAACCGCCGGTGGCCGTGGTGGCGGCGGCCGGTCTGCAGGGTGCGGGCGGTGCCGGCCAGGTCGGGGGCGCCGGCGCCGTCGAGGCGGTCGGCGAGGCGGTCGGTGGCGGCTTCCAGGGCGGTGGCGGTCCTGGCCGTGACCGGCAGCAGGACGCGGGCGCGGCCGGGGTCGCGGCGGGCCGGGGCGGGGGCCTCCTCCAGGACGACGTGGGCGTTGGTGCCGCCCATGCCGAAGGAGCTGACGCCGGCCCGGCGCGGGACGGGCCCGGTGGGCCAGTCGGCCAGCCGGGTGTTGACGCGGAACGGGACGGCGTCGAAGTCGATGGCCGGGTTGGGGATCTCGAAGTGCAGGCTCGGCGGGATCTGCCGGTGCTGGAGCGCCAGCACGGTCTTGATCAGTCCGGCGACGCCGGCGGCGGCGTGGGTGTGGCCGATGTTGCCCTTGACCGCGCCGATGGCGCAGCTGCCGGGTGCCAGGCCCTGGAAGACCTGGGTGAGGGCCTCGATCTCGATCGGGTCGCCGAGCGGGGTGGCGCTGCCGTGGGCCTCGACGTAGTCGATGGTCGCGGGGTCGACGTCGGCGGCGTCGAGGGCGTCCCGGATGACCCGGACCTGGCCGGCCACGCCGGGCGCGGTGAAGCCGACCCGCTGGGCGCCGTCGTTGCCGACCGCCGAGCCCTTGATCACGGCCCGGATCGGGTCGCCGTCGGCGAGCGCGTCCTCCAGCCGCTTGAGGACGACCATCCCGGCGCCGTTGGCGGCGACGGTGCCCTGGGCGGTGGCGTCGAAGGGCCGGCAGTGGCCGTCGGCGGAGAAGATCCCGCCGGGCTGGAACAGGTAGCCCTGCTGCTGGTGGGCGCGGACCGTCGCTCCCCCGGCGAGCGCGGTGTCGCAGGCGCCGCTGAGCAGCGCCTGGCAGGCCAGGTGCACGGCGACCAGGGAGGTGGAGCAGGCGGACTGCACGGTGAGGGCGGGGCCGGACAGGTCGAGCTTGTAGGCGATCCGGGTGGCCAGGAAGTCCTTCTCGTTGGCGATGTTCCGGGCGAACACCTCGCCGGGGTCCTCGCCGTCGATCCGGCCGTCCACGTGGTCGACGTAGCTGTTGTAGTAGCTGCCCGCGTACACGCCGACCCGGCCGGGCACCGCGCGCGGGTCGTGGCCGGAGTCCTCCAGGGCCTCCCAGGCGCACCGCAGCAGCACCCGGTGCTGGGGGTCCATCAGGTCGGCTTCCTTCGGGCTGATGCCGAAGAAGTCGGCGTCGAACCGGTCGGCGTCCGCCAGGACGCCCTGGGCGGCGACGTAGTCGGGGTCGGCGCGCAGGGCCTCCGGGACGCCCTGGGCGGCGAGTTCGTCGGGGGTGAAGAAGCTGATCGACTCGGTGCCGCTGCGCAGGTTCTCCCAGTACTGCTCGGGGCCGTTCGCGCCGGGGAAGCGGCAGGCCAGGCCGATGACGGCGATCTCCAGGCCGGTCGGCTCGTCGGTGTACGCCATCAGCTGTTCTCCTTCCGGGAGCCGGCCTGCCGCCGGTCGAGCTGGCGCCGCATCCGGTCGCGGCCGCGGTCGAGCCGTTCCCGGCTGTCGGGGGCGGGAACGGGGTCGGTGTCGGTGTCGGCGGGCCGGGCGGGCTCCTCGGCGAGGTGCTCGGCCAGGGTCCCGACGGTGGGGCACATGGTCAGCACCAACAGCGGTACCTCGCGGCCGAGTTGCTCGCCGAGCCCGGCGGCGACCCGCTTGAGCAGCAGCGAGTTGCCGCCGAGGTCGAAGAAGTTGTCGTCGACGCCGAACTCCTCGGTGCCGAGCACCTCGGACCAGACGGCGGCGATCCGCCGTTCCAGCGGGTCGGCGGGGGCGGCCCGGTGACCGGGCCCGTCGGCGGCGGTGGCGGCAGCGGCCAGGCGTTCGGCGAGCCGCAGCCGCTGCACCTTGCCGGTGGGGCTGCGCGGGACGTCGTCGACGACGAACACCCGGCTGGGGACCTTGAAGTCGGCGAGCCGTTCCCGGGCGTACTCGCGCAGGTCCCGTTCGACGACCGTCGCACCGGGCTGCGGGACGACGGCCACCGCGACGTCCTCGCCCAGGGTGGGGTGCGGGACGCCGAAGGCGACGGCGAGCTTGACGGTGGGGTGGCCGGCCAGCACGTCGTCGATCTCGACCGGGGCGACCTTGGAGCCGCCGCGGTTGATGATCTCCTTGCTGCGGCCGACCACGTACAGGTAGCCGTCCTCGTCGAGGCGCCCCTCGTCGCCGGTGCGCAGCCAACCGTCCGTGAAGGCACGGGCGTTGGCCTCCGGGTTGGCCTCGTAGCCGGCCATCACGTTGGCGCCCCGGATGGCGATCTCGCCGGACTCGCCGACCGGCACCGGGCGGCCCGCCTTGTCGAGCACCAGGACCGGGCCGCCGACCGGCAGGCCGACCGAACGGGGTTTGCGCTCGCCGGGCGGCAGCGGGTTGCTGGTGACCAGCGAGCCCGCCTCGGTCATGCCGTACGCCTCGACGACGGGGGCCCCGAAGGCGTCCTCCAGGGCGGTGAGGGTCGGGCCGGGCAGCGGCGCGGAGGCGGAGCGGATGAACCGCAGCCGACTGGCGGCGAGGACCTCGCGGTGGTCGTCGGCGACGGACAGCAGGGCCTGGTGCATGGCGGGCACGGCGGTGTACCAGGTCGGCCGGAACTCCTCCAGCCAGCGGTAGAAGCCGGTGTCGCTGAAGCCGGGGGTGCAGACGATGGCGGCGCCGCGGACCAGGGTGGCCAGCAGGGTGCTGGTCAGGCCGTGGGCGTGGAACAGCGGCATCGGGTTGAGGCAGCGGTCGTGCTCGTCGAGGGCGAAGGCGGCGCCGGTGTTGCGGGCGGCGACGTTCAGGTTGGCGTGGGTGAGCGGGACGAGCTTGGGCCGGTCGGTGGTGCCGGAGGTGTGCAGGATCAGCGCGGTGTCGTCCGGGCCCGCCGGGCCCCCGTCCTCGGCGGCGACCGGCGTGCCCGGGTCGGCGCAGTGCAGGTCGAACCGGCCGGCGGGGGTGCCGGGCCGGGAGCTCAGCTCGATGATCCGGATGCCGAGCCGGCGGGCCACCGTCACGGCGGGCGAGTCGTCGCCCGCCTCGACCAGCAGGGCGTCGGCCCGCATGTCGGCGAGGTAGAAGGCGAACTCCGGCTCCCGGTAGGCGGGGTTGAGCGGGGCGCTCTGGGCGTACGCGGCCGTGCCGAGGAACGCCGCGGCGAGGTCGGGGCCGTTGGGCAGCACCAGGGCGACCCGGTGGGGGCGGCCGATCCCGAAGCTGTTCAGCGTCCGCCCGATCTCCTCGATCCGGAGTGCGAGCGCCCGGTAGGTGAGCGGGGTCCGGTCGGGGGCGAGGAGGGCGTCGGCGTCCGGCCGGGCATCGGCCTGGTCGGCGATCAGTCGGCCGATGCCGGTGATCGGTGCGTCCTCGGTCACGGTCATCTCCCATGTCGGCGTCGTTGGGCGGGGGTTCAGCGCGTCGGCAGCTCGGCCACCGCCCACGCGGTGGGCGGCCGGCCGGCGGCGGTCCGGGTGCCGAGGCGGACCCGGGCGGGGCGGGGGCCGTGGCCCGGCGGTCCGGCTCCGGCTCCGGCTCCGGCTCCGGCGGTCTCGACGATCTCGACGGTCAGGCGGTGCGGTGCGGCGCCGGCTTCGTCGTCGGTGGCGGGGTGCAGGCGGTAGCGCCGGGGCGGGATCCGGAAGCCCAGGCCGGAGGCCTTCGCCAGTGCCTCCTTGACGCACCAGAGGTGCAGCGGCCGGACCGGGCCGCAGGCCCGGCGCAGCGCGTCGAGCTCGGCCGCGGTGCCGAACCGGTGCAGGTTGCGCTCGGCGGTGGCCCACTCGGTCTCCGCGTCGACGCCCAGCCCGCTCGGCGCCGTGCCGTCGGCCGGTTCCCGCCGCAGGGCCACCACCACCTGCTCGGCGGTGTGCGCGAGGGAGAACTGGACGGCGGGCCGCAGATCGGCGCCGTCCCAGCTGATCCGGCGGACGGCGCCCGGCCCGGCCAGTCCGATCCGCCGGTGGGCGTCGGGCAGGTCGGGCACCAGGCCGAGCCGGACCAGCCCGGTCTTCAGGGTGTGCCGGGCGGCGTACCACTGGTCCTGCCGGGCGGCGGCGGTGTGCCCGCCGTGCTGCCGCGCGGCCCGCGCCGCACCGCGCCGGACGTCGTCCCAGAGCAGCCGCACGGCGGTCACCTCGGTCCGGGGACGGGGGCGTCCACCACGTCCGCCAGGCTGCGCACGCCCGGCCCGGCGGTGGCCGCGTACCGGATCGCGCGCAGCACGCCGGGCAGGAATGCGCGGCGGTCGGCCATCCGGTGCAGCACCTCGACGTGCTCGCCGGTGCCCGCCGCGACCACCCGGTGCTCGCTGAGGGCGTCGCCGAGGCGGAAGGAGGTGATGTCGGGGGCGGGCGCGCCGGGGCCGCGGGCGTCCTGCCAGGCGGCGGCGAGGTGGCGGGCGGTGCTGCTGGGGCGGTCGCGCTTGCCGGCGAAGTGCAGGTCGCCGACGCCCGCCTGCCAGCTGTCGTCGGACCGCGCGGCGAGGTCCTGGACGAACCGGGTGACGGCGAGCAGGGCGAGGCTGTAGTTGGCGGCGACCACCACCGGGCGGCTCCGGCCGACCTCGGCCAGCAGAGCCCGGTGCCGGTCGCCGAGGCCGCTGGTGCCGATGACCAGCGCGCAGGGCACCGTGCGGGCCTGGTCGAGCAGGTCGGCGGTGGCCTCCTCGGCGGTGAAGTCGACGATCACCGGGTGCGGCTCCGGGAGGTCGGCGAGCCGGTGCACCACCGGCACCGCCGGACCGGGCTCGGCCTGGCCGACCTCGGACGGACCGACCTCGGACGGACCGACCTCGGCCCGGCCGGGCGGCGGGGGCCGGAGGCTGAGCCGGGCGGACAGCGCGAGGTCGGGGGCGGCCAGCACGGCCTGCCGCACGACGCCCGCCATCCGGCCGGTCAGCCCGCAGACGGCGACGGGGACGGTCATGTGCCGATCGCCTCCACGACCAGGCCCATCCGGCGGGCGAGTTCGTTCTCGACCACGCGCCGGCCGCCGAAGCAGGCCTGGAGGACGGCGTCGGGCCAGTCGGCGGCGTCCGCCGGGGAGTGCTCCAGGCCCAGCTCGGTGGCCATGTCCTCGGCGGTCCGGGCCGTCCGCTGGAGCAGGTCGACGCAGCTCAGCAGGGTCGCGAGGGCGGCCTGCCCGCCGGGGGCCTCGGCCTTGAACCCCGCCCCGAACCGGGCGGCGGCCGAGGCCAGCGAGATCTCGATCTCCAGCTTGCTGAGTTCATGGGCCAGGTACTGGGAGGTGGACAGCGCCTCGACGCCCTCACCGGCTCCGGCCAGGGTCCGGCGCAGGTCGGCGACGACCCGGGCGGGCCAGGCCAGGGCGCCGCGGACGAACGCCCAGGCGTGGCCGTCCAGGGCGGCGGTCAGCGCTCCCCCGGGGGTCCAGTCGACCGGGCGGGAGAGCGCGGCGGCGGGGGCCCCGTCGAGTTCGGCCCAGCCCCAGCCGGCCGCCCGGCCGGCCCCGTGCAGCCGGACGCCGGGGGCGTCGTGCCGGACCAGCGCCAGCCTGGTCCCGCCGTCGGTACGGACCGGGACCACCGACACCCCGGCCTCCCGGACGGCGTAGCGGTAGCGGCCGTGCAGCACCGTCCGGTCGCCGTCCCGGTCGGCCCGGACGGCGGGGGCGGTGAGGCTGAGCAGGGCGTTGGGGGTGAACAGCCCCAGCGAGGCGGCGACCCGGCCCGCCCGGACCTCGTCGAGCAGCGGGGCGTCCGCGTCGAAGGCGTCCAGCAGCGGCAGCACGCCGTGGAGCTGCTCGGTCAGCGCGGCGGCGACGGCGAACGGCCGGGTCTCCCAGACCTGGTCCAGCGCCTGCCCGAGCGCCTGGTCCGACGCCTCACCCGGTGTCGCGTCGCCGGGTTCGAGGCCTCGGCGGGTCAGCAGCTCGTGCAGCACACTGACGGCCCGGTCGGGGGCGGCGGCGGTCATGCCCGGCCCCCCTCGGCGAGCCGGGCGCGGACGAACCGGACGATCGAGTCGACGGAGTACAGGTGCTCCGGGTCGGCCTCGGGGTCGATCACCGCGTCGTAGCGCTGCTCCAGCACCTCCATCAGGTTGATGTAGCCGATGGAGTTGACGCCGGCCCGGTCGAGTTCGCCGTCCGCGGCGCGCAGGTCGGCGACGGTGACCACCCGTCCGGTGGCGGTCTCCACGAGCAGCTCGATCTCCGTACGGAGTTCGGCGTCGCCGGGGATCCCGGTGTCGGTGCGGGCCGCCTCGTTGGCTGTGCTCATGCTTTCTTCTCCAGTTCCTGGGGAGTGCCGTCGGCGGCGCGGGTGTCCCGGACCAGGCGGCGCAGCTCGGTCATCCGGGCCTTGCCGACGGTCGACCGGGGAATGGCGGGGAGGAAGGTCACCCGGCCGGGCACCTTGAACGGCGCGAGGCGGGCGCGGCAGGCGTCGACGACCTCGGCGCGGCCGATCCGTCCGCTGCCGGCCAGGGCGGCGTGCAGGACGGTCTCGCCGTTGGCGTCGGTGTCGGCGAACACGGCGGCGTCGGTGACGCCGTCGAGGGCGAGCAGGGTGCGTTCGATCTCGGCCGGGTCGATCTTCCGGCCGGCCAGGTTGATCGGTCCGCCGAGCCGGCCGGTGACGAACAGCCGCCCGTCGGCCAGGTGTCCGAGGTCGCCGGTGCGGTAGTAGCCGTCGGGGTCGAGCCGTTCGGCGAGGGCGCCGGGGGCGTTCAGGTAGCCGGCCGCCATCGAGTCGGTGCGGACCCTCACCTCGCTCTCGCCGGTGGGCAGTTCGACGACCTTGACGGACACGCCGGGCAGTGCGGTGCCGAGTCCTTCGGAGCGGTCGGGTTCGCGTTCGTAGGTGCACGGGCCGGTCTCGGCGATGCCGTAGTAGTCGGCGATCCGCACGCCGTACCGGGACTCGAAGCCGCGCCGGACCTCGGGGTCGAGGACGGCGGCCGCGGAGACGGCCCGGGTGACGCCGGCGAACGCCCCGACGTCCGGCCGGGGTGCGGCGGCGAGCAGCCGGTAGGCCAGCGGGAAGGCCACCAGCCGGGTCGCGGCCGCCCGGGTGACGGCCCGGGAGATGCCGCCGGAGGTGGGCAGGCCCTGGTAGAGGTGGAGTTCGGCGCCGACCGTGAAAACCGGCAGCAGCGAGGTGTTGAACGCCAGGCCGTTGGTGAAGCCGGCCAGGCAGAGCACCCGGTCGTCGGGGCCGAGGCCGGTGCCGGCCGCCCAGGTGCGCGCGGCGGCGATCACCGCGTCGGCGGTGAACTCCAGGCACTTGGGGGCGCCGGTGGTGCCGGAGGTGAACCGGCAGGTGGCGGTGGACGCCCCGGGCTCGGGCGCCCCGGGAACGGGCACTCCGGACTCGGGCTCCCCCGACTCGGGTGCTGCGGCCGGGGCGGGCGGCACGGCCAGCGTCAGCGCGCTGTCCGGGACGGCCCGGGCCTCGCCGCCGAGCGGGAACGGCTCCGCGCCGTCGAACAGGAACGCCGGAACACCGCAGCTGGTCCGGATGCCCTCCAGTTCGGCGGCCCCGAAGGTCGCGTCGATCAGGAACGGGAGCCGGCCGGCCACCAGCAGCGCGTAGTAGCAGACCAGGTAGTCGATGCTGTTGGCGGCGTGCAGGCCGACGTTGACCAGGTCCGGGCCGAGCAGCGCGTCCAGGGTGCGGGCGCGTTCCCGGACCAGGGCGGCGAACCGGGCGTAGCTCAGCTCCTCGCCGCCGGCCACCACGGCCCGCCGCTCGCCGTGCTCGGCGCAGGCGGCCAGGAAGGCGGCGCCGAGCCGCTGTCCGTCAGCCACGGCGGGCCCCGTCCCCGCCGGCCGGCGCGAGGTCGAGTTCGGCCCGGCAGGCCATGCTGTGGTTGGCGATGGTCAGCATGGTGGTCTGGCTGCCGCCGGACATCCGGAAGCCGCGCAGCTGGGCGTGCGCCCGCAGCGAGGGGCTGTCCCACATGTAGCCGGCGCCGCCCTCCAGGTCGGTGGCGAGGACCGCCAGTTCGTTGGCCTTCTCCACGCAGAACCACTTGAGTTCGGCGATCTCGGGCACGGTGCTGCCACCGGCGGTGACCCGCAGGTAGGCGTCGGCGATGCCCGCCTCCATCAGCTCCTGGTGGGCGCGGGCCCGGGCCAGTGCGTGGGCGTTGACCGGCCAGGCGCCGAGCGGGCGGCCGCCGAGGGTGCGCCGCCGCACGTGGCCGGTGATGTGCTCCAGCAGCGCGTGGTGGGTGAAGTAGGCGTCGGCGGCGATCAGCAGGCGCATCCGGGACATCACCCGGTTCCAGCGCATCAGTTGACTGATGCCGCTGCGCGAGACCACCTGGTCGGCGGCGACCCGGACGCCGTCGAACTCCACCAGCGCGGAGTCGACGCTGCGGGTGCCGAACTTGTCGTACACCTCGGTGACCCGCACGCCCGGGGTGGACTTCTCCACCGCGACGATCGCGGGGGCGCCGTCCAGGACGGCGCTGACGAAGCACAGGTCGGCGGTGGCGCCGTTGATGACGAACTTCTTGCGGCCGTGCAGGACGATCCGGTCGCCCTCGGTGGTGGCCGTGGTCGGCTCCTCCGGGGACGGGTCGGTGTCGCACTGGCAGGCCACCAGCTCGCCGGCGAGCAGCCCGGGCAGGTAGCGGTCGCGCAGCGCCCGGTCCCGGGCAGACAGCAGCCACTCGCAGGCGATCTCGTTCTGGACGTGCATCGCGAGCGCGATGCCTCCGTCGCGGGCGCCGGCCAGCGCCTCGCCGAGGACCAGCGCGCCCAGCAGGCCCAGGCCCTGGCCGCCGAGTTCGCGCGGCAGCGACACGCCCAGGAAGCCGTTCGCCGCCAGGTCCTGCCAGGTCTCCCGGCGCAGGTGCCCGTCGGGCGCGGTGCGCCACTTGTCGAGCCACTGCGGGGTGAAGTGGTCCGCCGCCCGGGACCGCAACTCGCGGTGACCGTCCGTCAGCTGCGCGGACAGGATGCTATTGCTCAACATGGAAGCCACACACTGCTCTCTCTGATCGAGCCTCGGTTCCGAGGTCGGCTCGGCTGCCGCGGGTCCGTTCCGGGTCGAGTCGGCTGTTGCGGGTCAGGGTCGGCTGCTGCGGGTCAGATCGGCTGTTGCGGGTCCCGTCCGTGGCTGTAGGCGATCGGCGCCCGGTCCCACTTGACGGCGTTCTCGTCGGCGACGCCGACCGCGATGACGTAGATGACCTCCTCCTCGTCGGCCAGCAGCGCCAGTTCGGCGATCCGGCCGGCGTCGAACCCGCCCAGGCAGGTGATGCCGAGGCGTTGCTCGGCCGCCCCGAGGCACAGCCGCTGCCCGGCGCTCGCCGCGTGGAAGTGGAGTTCGGCCAGACCCTGCTGGCCGCGCTCGCCGAGCAGTTGGCGCACCGGCGCGTGCAGCGCGACCAGCGCGGCGCAGCCGGCCGCGACGCCCTGGTTCATGCAGGCCGCGACCACCGCCTCCTCCGACCCGCCGTCGCCGCCGACCGGCAGCAGCCGGTGGCCGGCCGGGTCGTACTCGTACGCGCCCGGGGACAGTCCGTCGACGTTGCGGACCAGCACCCGCAGGCCGGCCAGCGGGCCGTCCGCGCAGTCGACGGTGATGCCGCCGCGGACGGCGGTCAGCGCCCGGCCGAGTGCGTCGGCTCCGACCGGCTTGGTCAGGAAGCCCTTGGCGGACTGCCGGGCGAGCACGGCGGGGCCGAGGTCGGCGGGGGCGGTCTCGTCCCGGCCGGCCAGCGCCACCGGGGCGGCCGCGCCGGCGCGGGTGCCGGTGCCGGTGTCGGCGCCGGCCCGGGTGTCGGTGGCGGCCGGTCGGACCGAGGCGGTGGTGCCGAACCGCAGCCGCAGGTCCCGGGGTTGGTGGAAGGTGCTGACCGGGCTGACCAGCTCCCAGGCCTCGCGTTCGGGGCCGTCGGGCTGTTCCAGGCCGCGTCCGCCGTCGTGCCACCAGATCGGCACGGCGAAGGGGTTGGCCGGTCGGCCGCCGGTCCCGGTCGGCCGGCCCTCGGCGGGGGCGGCCAGGGTGACCAGGGCGTGGGGCTCCCGGCACAGGTTCTCCAGGCCGAACAGCCGGGAGAGCGCGCGGCGGTCGAAGCGCAGCCGGACCGTCGGGGCGAAGCCCGCGTCGGCGGCGGCCAGCGCGATGTTGGTGGCGGCGTGGGCGCTGTCCAGGTGGGTGTAGAGGTAGCCGCGTCGGCCATACTTGCGCATCGCGTGCCAGGGCCGGGCCACCACGGCCACCACGGCGCAGGGCGGCTCGGCGCCGTCGTCCGGGCCGGCCGTCGACGGGGCGGACCGCAACGGGCCTGCCGTCAGCGGGTCGGTCGGTGGCGCGGCGGTCAGGATGTCGGCCATCTCACGGCGGCCGACGGCGGCCAGTCTGCGCAGGCTGCAGCCGGCCGCCTCGTAGTGGTAGAGCACGTAGTCGGGGCCGTCCTGGAAGGCCACCAGGACCTCGAAGGGGTAGAGCGCCCCGGCGGACGGCGTGGTCCGGGCCCGCATCAGGGTCTTCCCCTTGGTGATCACCGCGCCCGAACGCTCGCCGTACCCCAGTCCGAGCGCCTCGGCGATCCGCGTCCACTGGACGCTCATCCCCGGGTCCGGTTGGTCGGTGGCCGGGGAGAGCGTCTCCAGACTCGAACGCAGGCGCGTCTCGTTCCAGAACCCGGCCAGCAGCGGATTGGTCAACTCTTCGACGCCCATAGGTCCTCTCGCGTTCTCGGGTCAGGGGTGCAGCACCTCGCGCAACGGGATCAATGCCGGATCGGACCAGCGCTCCGGGCCGCCCGGCCGGTCGGCGCCGACCTGCCGGATCGCGGCACGGCACAGTGGAGGAAAGCCCTGGACGAACCCTCACCGGGTGGTGAACGCCCCGGCCCGTCTGGGGATTTGAGACGGAGCCGATCATTCAGTGGCCACTCGCAAACCAATCAGCCGAGCGCCGAGGCTGTCCAGCGATGACCGATGGCTCAGTCCGGCCATGGCCTCGACCGGCCGTCGGCGCAAGATCCGGAACCGGGTCGGCGACCGGGGAGGGCCGTGGCGCGATCACGTCCGGTCGCCGAGATGCGGTCTTGATCGACGGACGGCATGTGCCGCAGCATGGTTGCCGTTCGTGCACGCGGCACGACTGACCGTGCGACCCCGTGCCCGCCCCCACGGGCTCACGCACCGGCCGGGGGCACTGTGGGGTGTCGAGAACACTGGGGGCCGCTCATGCAGGTGCAGTCCGACCGGCGCCAGCCGTCTCTACCCGAGGCCCAGATGGGCCGGATCCTCGCCTCGGCCCGCCGGGTCATCGGCGAACTCGCGGGCAAGGTCGAGGAGTTGGACCGCGAACTGGCCGCGATCCACACCGACGCGATCCCCGCCCACCTGGACCGCCTGGGCGGCCACGGGGTGGAGGTCTTCCGCGGCGCGGCCGATGTGGCGCGGCTGCTGGAGGACTCCGCCGCGGCCGTGACCGGCCAGGTGCTCAGCCTGTGCCCCGGCACACCGCCGCCGGCGGCGTTCCTGGTCGCCGACCGGCGCCGGGACGAGGAGGTGCTCGGCCGGGGCGTGTCCATCCGGACCATCCACAGCGAGTCCATGCTCCGGGTCCCGCGCGGCCGGGCCCACATGACGGCGCTGACCAAGGCCGGCGCCCAGATCCGCACCTCCGCCACCCTGCCGTACCGGCTGATCGTGCTGGACGCCGCGCTGGCCTTCGTCCCGCCGCCGAACTCCGGCGACGACCCCGAACCCGCCATGGTGGTGGTCCGCAACCCCGACCTGGTCAGCCTCTTCGTGCAGACCTTCGAGTACTGCTGGCAGGACGCCTCCCCGGTCGAGGTCGACCGGCCCCCGCGCCAGCGCCCGGGGCCCACCACCCGCCAGTACCAGGTCCTGCGGCTGATGCAGCTGGGGTACAAGGACGAGGCGATCGCCCGGGAGATCGGCGTCTCCTCCCGCACCATGCGGCGGATTGTCCGGGAACTCTTCGAACAGCTCGACGCCACCGGTCGGTTCAGCGCGGGCATCGCCGCCCAGGCGCGCGGCTGGCTGATCCCGCCGCGCTCCCGGAACGGCTACCCCTGACGGCCGGCCGCCCACCGGGCTTCGCCTCCCGGTCGGCGTCGTCGCCCGGGCTCCGTGGTCAGGCCTCGACCGCGGTGGGCTCCGCCGTCGCCGTGGACTCCACCACCGCGACGGCCAGGCCCGGGACGACCTCGGCGCCCGGCAGGGCGGCCAACGCCGCTCCCGGGAGGATCAGCTTCCCGCGGCGACGCCCGCTGCCGATCAGCACGTGCGGCGCGGCGGCCACCTGCTCGTCGATCAGCAGCGGCCACCCGGCCGGCAGCCCCACCGGGGTGATGCCGCCGTACTCCATGCCGGTCTCCTCGACCGCGGCGTCCATCGGCGCGAACGAGGCCTTGCGCGCCCCCAGGTGCTTGCGGACCGCCTGGTTGACGTCCAGCCGGGTCGTGGCCAGCACGACGCACGCGGCCAGCGTGGTCTCCCCGCCCCGCTTGGCGGCGACCACCACGCAGTTCGCGGAGTACTCCAGCGGCGCGTCGTAGGTCTCGCAGAACACCGCCGTGTCGGCCTTCTCCGGATCCGTCTCCACGTACAGCACCGACCCGGCCGCCTCCGGCGCGTCCCATCTCCCCAGGGCCTCGGCCACCGGGCCGACCAACTCGTCCCGGAGGTCGAGGGCCGGGCGGACGGTCGGAAACTTCCCGAAGGGGGGCGTCACGTGGTCGCTCATGACAGCACCCTAGCGAAGCCCCGCCGCCCGCACCCGCCGAACCCGCGCTGTCGCCTGCCCGGAGTGCCGGGCCTCAGCGCGGATCGATCAACTCCGGCGCGTACACCGTGCCCAGCGGCTCCGGCCCCACGTACTGCTGGCAGTTGCACTGCTTCGGCTCGTACCGCACCGGGCGCCGCTCGGCGTCCCACTCGGTGGGAGTCTCGACCACCTCGTGGCAGCGGCCCTGCTTGTCGTGCTTGGCCAGGTGGTGGGTGCAGCCGCAGACCGGCTCGGGCGGCCGGTGGGCCTCCTCCAGGGCGAGGCGCTGCTGGTGCTGGGCGTCGAGCAGTTCGAGCTTGCGCTCGTGCCGCTCCCGGATGTCCCGGCGCACCCGGTTGGCGATGTTCCCGCCGCCGTAGAGGACGGCGGGTATCAACCACCACAGGTTCCACAACGAGTTCATCGACGTCCCCCCAGCCGTACCGTTCCGCTGATCCGCATCATACGACTGACCAGCGTGAACGGCCCCGCCCGGGTCAGCGGATGATGGGCATCACGGGCTCCGAACCGCGGCCCGCCGCCGCCTCGATGAAGGCGATCGGGTCGGTGGCCTCGGCCAGCAGCGCCCGGGTGAAGTGCAGCGCCCCCTCGGCCGGCGCCGGCCCGCCGACCGCCGCGACCAGGTCGAGCAGGTGGACGGTCGCCTCCATCAGCGCCACCTCGGCGAGCGCCCCCACCGTCACCGGGCCGAGCAGCTGGTGCGCCACCACCGTGTCGGGCGCGAGGTCGGCGATCCCGGCCAGGGCCGCCGGGCCCTCGACGCCGAACCGGGCGATCAGGACGGCCGGTTCGGTCGCCCTGGCGGTCTCCTTGGCCAGCTCGGCGACCTGCCCGGCGGCGGTGTGCGCGAGCCCGCCCGGCCGGTTGAAGGCCCGCAGGACGTCGGCCCCGCGGGCCAGCCCGGCCGGACCGTCGATCACCATCGCGTGCAGCCCGGAGAGCTGCTCCGGCGCCGGCGCCACGTGCGCGTACAAGTCCCGCACCGTCCACTCGGAGAGCCGGGTGGGCCGGTCCCAGTCCGCCTCGCCGAGCGCCGCACCGCGGTCCGCCCAGGACAGCCAGGCCTCGGTCAACAGCTCACGAACAACGGTGTTCTGACTTTCCATCGGCTTCTCCTCGTCACGCCTCCACCGGAGCCCCCACGCTACCCGCCGCCACCGACAAAGCGGTTGCACCCCCGGCGGCCCGGACGCCACCATCGGCCCATGACCGAGACGCCCGCCCGCCCGCTGCCCCCGACCACCGCCGCCCGCCCGGCCGTGGTCCAGCAGCAGCCCGGCCGCCCCCGGAGGCCCGACCGCGCCCGCGGATGAGGGCCGCGCTGGTCGCCGGGCTGCTCGCCGGGTACGGCGTCGCCGTGCCGGTGGGGGCCGTCGGGGCCTACCTGGTGGCGCTCACCGCCCGCACCTCGCTGCGCACCGGGGCCTGCGCCGCGCTCGGCGTGGCCGCTGCGGACGGGCTGTACGCGCTGCTCGCGACCCTCGGCGGCAGCGGCCTCGCCCCGCTGCTGGAACCGCTCGCCGGGCCGCTGCGCACGGTCTCGGCCCTGGTGCTGCTCGCCCTGGCCGCCCGCACCGCCGTCACCGCCCTGCGCGGCCGCCGCTCCACCGCCGCCCTCGCCGCCCCGACACCGCCCGGGCCCGCCCGGGCCTTCCTCACCCTGCTCGGGATCACCCTGCTCAACCCGCTCACGGTGCTCTTCTTCGCCGCCCTGGTGCTGGGCGGCGGCCGGGCCGGCGGCGCCTCGGGCCCGCTGGACCGGGCGGCCTTCGCGCTCGCCGCGTTCGCCGCGTCCGCGAGCTGGCACCTGCTGCTCGCCTCCGGCGGCGCACTGCTCGGCCGGGCCCTGACCGGCCCCCGCGGCCGGCTGCTGACCGCGCTCGGCTCGGCCGCCCTGGTCGGCCGGCTCGCCCTGCGGCTGCTGCTCGGATGAAGCCGGCAGCGGCCCGCCGGGCGCCGTCCTCAGACCCGGGAGCCGAGCATCCGCAGTACCAACTCGCCGTAGCGGCGGCCGAGTTCGCCGGGCGTCTCGGAGGAGCGCTCGGTGTACCAGCGGGAGACGTCGATGCCGAGCGAGGTGACCGCACGGGCCGCCGTGCGCACCTCGGAGACCTCGAACTCCCCGGCCGCCACCCCCGCCTCGATCAGGGCGCTGACCTCCCGCTCGATGTCCAGGCGCAGCGCCGCGACCTGGGTGTACGCGTCCTCGGGCAGCGCGTGCAGCTCGTAGTTGACCACCCGCCCGACGGTCCGGGCCCGGGCGTGCCAGGCGGTGAACTGCTCGACCAGCCGCCGCATCCGCTCCGCCGGGCCGCCGTCCCCGGCCGCCGCCTCCCGCACCAGGGCGAGGGTGGCGGCGTGTCCGGCGCGGCTGATCTCGGCGAGCAGGGCGGCCTTGGACTCGTAGTGGATGTACAGCGCGGCGGGGCTCATCCCGGCCGCGGTGGCGATGTCCCGGGTGGTGGTGGCGTGGAAGCCGCGCTCCGCGAACGACTCGACGGCCGCCTGGAGCAGCCGGTACGCCGCCTCGGGGCGGGTGTCGGCGCCCGGCAGGGTGGGCCAGAGGTCGGCGATGGGCGTGCTGGTCATGGCGCCATCCTCGCAGAGTCGTCGTACAGGCATTCCCGTCGACCGCCGGGGTGCGGTCCGGCGGACTGTTGACAGGCTCCCGCACCGACACCATGCTGAGCAAGCGCTTAGTCAGGACAGCCGGACGGGCGCCGCAGAACTCAAGATCCTCGCGGGAAAGGCAGGACCCTCCGTGGCGCACTCCTTCAAGGGCCGGGTGGCCGTCGTGACCGGATCGAGCCGCGGCATCGGCCTCGGCATCGCGCGCGAACTGGTCGAACGCGGCGCCAAGGTCTGCCTCACCGCCCGCAACGCCGAGCCGCTCGCCGAGGCCGTCCGCGACCTGGGCGGCCCGGAGAACGCGATCGCGGTGGCGGGCAAGGCCGACGACCCGGCCCACCAGGAGGAGGCGGTGGCCCGCACCCTGGAGGCCTTCGGACGCCTCGACCACCTGGTCAACAACACCGGCATCAATCCGGTCTACGGGCCGGTGCTGGAGACCGACGAGGCCGCCGCCGCCAAGATCTTCGCGGTCAACGTGCTCGGCCCGCTGGCCTGGACCCGCCGGGCGCACGCCGCCTGGATGGGCGAGCACGGCGGCTCGGTCGTCAACGTCGCCTCGATCGCCGGCATCCGCGCCTCGCTCGGCATCGGCATGTACGGCATCAGCAAGGCCGCGCTGATCCGGCTCACCACCGAGCTCGGCGCCGAACTCGGCCCGCAGGGCATCCGGGTCAACGCCGTCGCCCCCGCCGTGGTGAAGACCAGGTTCGCCGAGGCGCTGTACGAGGGCCGGGAGGAGCAGGTCGCCAAGGCCTACCCGCTGGGCCGGCTCGGCGTCCCCGAGGACGTCGCGGGCGCGGTCGCCTTCCTGCTCTCCCCGGAGTCCGCCTGGATCACCGGCCAGACGCTGGTGGTGGACGGCGGGGTCACCCTCGGCGGTGGCCTGTGAACGGCCCGGACGCGACGGGCGACCCGAACGGCCGGGGCGTGACGGGCGACCCGAACGGCCGGGGCCCGGTCGCCGACCTGAACGGCCGGGGCGTGGTGGTGACCGGCGCCGGGCGGGGCATCGGCGCCGCGCTGGCCCGGGCCTTCGCCGCGGCCGGGGCCCGGGTGGTGGTCAACGACCTGGACGCCGGAGCCGCCCACGCCGTCGCCGAGGACTGCGGCGGGACCGCCCTGCCCGGGGACGCCGCCTCCGCCGACGGCCTGGCCGCCCTGGTCGACCGCTCCCGCGCGGAGCTCGGCGAGATCGACGTCTGGTGCGCCAACGCGGGCGTCGCCCCGGTCGGCGGCGCCGACGCACCGGCCGCGGCCTGGACCAGCGCCTGGGAGGTCAACGTGCTGGCGCACGCCCGGGCCGCCGAGCTGCTGCTGCCCCGCTGGCTGGAGCGCGGCGAGGGGCGCTTCCTGGCCACCGTCTCCGCCGCCGGGCTGCTCACCATGCTGGGTTCGGCCCCGTACGCCGTCACCAAGCACGGCGCATTGGCCTTCGCCGAGTGGCTCTCCGCCACCTACCGCCACCGCGGGATCCGGGTGCACGCGCTCTGCCCGCAGGGAGTGCGCACCGACATGCTGGCCGGGACCGGCGCGGTCGGCGAGGCGCTGCTGGCGCCCACCGCGCTGGAGCCCGCGGAGGTCGCCGAGGCGGCGCTGGCCGGGGTGCGCGAGGAGCGCTTCCTGATCCTGCCGCACCCGGAGGTCGCCGAGTACTACCGGGTCCGGGCCACCGACCCGGACCGCTGGATCGCCGGGATGAACCGGCTCCAGCAGGGACTGGAGAGGAGCGAGTTGCTGTGAGGGCCTGGCAGGTGGGTGAGCTCGGCGAGCCGAGCGCGGTGATGCGGCTGGCCGAGGACGTCGCGCGGCCGGAACCGGGGCCGGACCAACTGCTGGTCCGGGTCCGGGCGGCGGCGGTGAACTTCGCGGACGCGCTGATGGCGCGCGGGCAGTACCAGGTCCGCCCGTCGCTGCCGTTCACCCCGGGCCTGGAGCTGTGCGGCGAGATCGTGGACGGCCCGCGGCGCGGCGAGCGGGTGATCGGCAACCCGGTGCTGCCGCACGGCTCCTTCGCCGAGTACGCGCTGCTGGACGCCGGGGCCGCGTTCCCGGCCCCCGAGGCGCTGGACGACGCCGAGGCGGCGACCCTGCACATCGGCTACCAGACCGCCTGGTTCGCCCTGCACCGCCGGGCCCGGCTGCAGCCCGGGGAGACCCTGCTGGTGCACGCGGCAGCCGGCGGCGTCGGCAGCGCGGCCGTCCAGCTCGGCCGGGCCGCCGGGGCCCGGGTGGTCGCCGTGGTCGGCGGGGCCGCGAAGGCCGAGACGGCCCGGGCGCTCGGCGCCGACCTGGTGGTGGACCGCAGGGCCGACGGGGCGGCCGGGGACTTCGTCGCCGCCGTCAAGGAGTTCACCGGTGGACGCGGCGCGGACGTGGTCTTCGACCCGGTCGGCGGCGCGGCCTACACCGGCTCCACCAAGTGCGTGGCCTTCGAGGGCCGGATCGTGGTGGTGGGCTTCGCCGCCGGGCAGATCCCGGCACCGCCGCTCAACCACGCCCTGGTGAAGAACTACTCGATCCTCGGCCTGCACTGGGGCCTGTACAACACCCATGACCCGCAGGCCGTGCGCGCCGCCCACGACGAGCTGACCAAGCTCGCCGCACAGGGCGCCGTCCGGCCGCTGGTCAGCGCCCGGGTCCCGCTGGACCGGGCCGCGACGGCCGTCCAGGCGGTCGCCGACGGGCACAGCACCGGGCGGATCGTCGTCCTGGGCGACTGACCCGCCCTTCCGGGGAACGCGACCTGGTGCCGCCCGCCGGCCGGGCTTCAGCCCTCCCGGCGGGCGGACTCGTTCTCCTGGGCGAGCCGGCGCAGCGCGAGCAGCGCCGGCTCCATCAGGACGGTGCGCAGCAGGGCCCGCTCGGCCTGCTCCAACGGGTCGGCCTCCGGGTCGAGTTGGTCGAGGTCGAGGACGGCGGTGCGCTCGGCCAGTTCGGCGTAGCCGCGCAGGGCGGCGCGGTCGAGTCCGGCGCCGAGCGAGCGCAGGGTCTCCAGGGTCTCCCCGAGCACGGCGCGGGCCGGGGCGTACTCGGAGACCTCCCAGCCGAGTTCGCCGATCAGCGCGTCCACCTCGGCGGCGCCGGGCTCCGGCGCCGCCGCCTCCGCCGTCCCCACCGCCGTCCCCTCGTCCACCGGCCGGGCCCCGAGCACCAGACCGAGCACCTGGTGCCGTTCCCCCGCGTGCTCCGCCACTGCGCCGAGCACCTCCCGGGTGGCGTTGACGCTCAGTCCCCGGACCCCGATCAGGGCGCGCACCAGCCGCAGCCGGCGCAGGTGGCTCTCGTCGTACTCGGCCTGGGTGGCGGCGGTGGCCCGGCCGGGCGGCAGCAGGCCCTCGCGCAGGTAGTACTTGATGGTCGCGGTCGGGACCGCGCTGCGGCGGCTCAGTTCGGAGATGCGCACGGACCGCTTCCCCCTTTCGTCTGGCCTTCGGATACCAGCACTGTCTAACATAGATAGTGCCACTACCCAATGTGGCGTCCTCCACCGACGAGGAGAGTCAGCCATGCCCACGCTGCCCTGGATCACCCCGAATCCCCCCACCCCCGGCACCCGGGCGGTCGTCATGGCCTCCCGCTTCGAGGTGCGCTCGCTCGCCGACGTCCCGCGCTTCTTCCTCCGGTCGCTCGCCGTCTGGCGCCAACTCCGCAGCACGCCGGGCGCGTTGGGCGCCTCACTGATCGCCCGCCCGCTGCGCCGGACGTTCTGGACGCTGTCCGCCTGGGAGAGCCGCGAGGCCCTGAACGCCTTCGCGGCCGCCGAGCCCCACCGCTCCACCATGACCGGACTGCGCACCACCATGCGGGAGTCCACCTTCACCTTCTGGGACACCCCGGTCGAGCGGCTCCCGATCCCTTGGCCGGACGCCCACGCCCGGATCGACGCCCAGTGCGCGGGGGCCGACGCACCCTGACGCCACACGGCCGACAGAAGCGTCGCGACGGCACCCGGGAGACCCTCCCGGGTGCCGTCGGCCTTTCCGGCCACCCGCCGCACACCCGGCATCTTCGCCACGATCTCCATTCGTTCACAATGCGCGATCTCCCCGGCGTCATTCTTGGCCCCAGGCATCGGATATTTCGATGATCTTCGGAGGCGCACTCAGCTATACACACATATCCATCCGGGGAGCGCACGCGGAGATTGTTCGTGCGCCGTCCAGCACTACCGGACGCCGCACATTCCCCTGGGTAGTTCGTGCTCGCTTGATATAACCTGGTGCTCCAGCCCGATTACAAGGAGTGATCGAAATGCAGCGTCGCATCCTCACCCGCGCGGCCACCTTCGCCGGTGCCGCCCTGCTCGCGCTGACCGCCCCCGCCCTGGCGCACGCCGCCACCGGCCTCTTCACCTTCCAGACGCCGGGCGGCGTCACGGAGCAGCTCGTCAACCCGAACGACGAGACCTGCTACACCATCGACGCCTCCGGCCCGGCCGACAACCAGACCAACCGGGACGCCCAGCTCTACGCCGGCGCCGGCTGCCGGGGCGGCTTCACCACGCTCAACGCCGGGGAGGCCGGCGGTCACGTGGACGCCAAGAGCGTCAAGTTCATCCGCTGACGCATCGGGCCGGGGCGGTAGGCCTGCCGCCCCGGCCCACTGACCGCCCCGTGCCGCCCAACTGCGGTACGGCGGCGGGATCTTCGCCTCGGGCCGCATCCCCCGATGCGGCCCGAGGGCTACCGCAGTCCTCGCCCCCGGCCCTCCCTAGGAGCGGCCCGAGCCGCCGTCCGCACCGCAAGGAGTGATCGAAATGAAGCGTCGTACCCTCGCCCGCGCGGGCACCCTCGTCGGCGCCGCGTTGCTCGCGCTGACCGCCCCCGTCCTGGCCTTCGCCGCCACCGGCACCTTCGCCTTCGAGACCCCGGACGGCACCCAGGAACAGATCATCAACCCGGGTGACAACGCCTGCCTCGACGTCGACGCCTACGGCCCGGTGGAGAACCGGACCAACCGCGACGCGGTGCTCTTCGACGACGCCGACTGTCACGGCGCCAACCGCACCACGCTCTACGCGGGTCAGCACGCCAGGTTCGTGGACGCCCAGAGCGTCAAGTTCATCCGCTGAAACCTGGGCCGACCCTGCTCCATCGAATTCGCGGACCATAGGGATTTCCGCGCCCCATTTCACCCTCGGTCGAATTCCCGCGAAACGACCGAAGGATTCCTCCCGGGTTCCGCCGTGCCTTTCCCGGTGTTACCCGATTCATTCTTCGTTCCGCAAGGAGTGATCGTCATGAAATGTCGCGCCCTCCCCCGCGTCGGCACCCTTTCCGGTGCCGTGCTGCTCGCGCTCACCGCCCCGGCCCTGGCGTTCGCCGCCACCGGGGGCCCCGCCACCTGGGCCACCGGCACCTTCGGGTTCACCACCCCGGGCGGCGTCCAGGAGCAGATCTTCAACCCGCAGGACGACACCTGCTACAACGCCGATGTCGCCGGCCCGGTCCAGAACGGGACCAACCGCGACGCCCGGCTCTACCCGGGCACCGGCTGCCGGGGCACCTACACCACGATCATCAAGGGTCAGAACGGCTCGTACGTGGACGCCAAGAGCGTCATGTTCATCCGCTGACGCCTGGGGGGTGGGCGGCCGGCCCGCCGCCCACGCCCGACCCGTCGTGCCGTTCCGCAAGGAGTATTCGTCGTGAAGCACCGCATGCTCACGCGCGCGGGCACCCTCGCCGGGGCCGCCCTGCTCGCCCTCACCGCCCCCACCCCGGCACACGCCGCCACCGGCCTGTTCGAGTTCACCACCCCGGACGGCGTCCACGAGCAGTACGTCAATCCGCAGGACGACACCTGCTACACCATCGACGCCGTCGGCCCGGTCCGGAACGGGACCGACCGCACCGCCTTCCTCTACACCGGAACCCACTGCCAGGGCGACGAGACCCGTCTCGACCCGGGTGGGAACGCCGAGTCGGTGAACGCCCGGAGCGTCGTCTTCCCTCGGCCCTGACCTGCCAGGAGTGATCGTCATGAAGCGTCGCAGCCTCACCCGCGCGGCCGTCCTCGCCGGGGCCGCCCTGCTCGCCCTCACCGCCCCGGCCCAGTCCTACGCCTCCACCGGCGTCTTCCGGTACACCACGCCGGACGGCGTCGAGACCGAGCTCTACAACCCGACCGACGACATCTGCTACAACATCAACGCCTACGGCCCCTACCGGAACGGGACCAACCGCCGGGCCACCTTCTACCCCGCCACGAACTGCCGGGGCAACGCGACCACGGTCAGGGCGGGCGCCGGCTCCTCGCTGCTCAACGCCCAGAGCGTCAAGCTCGTCCGCTGACTCCTCCGGCCGCGTTCCCCCGACGCGGCCGGAGGGCTCCCACCGGTCGAGGCCCGGGGCCCGACCGCCGTTCGTCCGGCAAGGAGTGATCGTCTTGAAGCGCCGCACCCTCACCCGCACGGCAGCCCTCGCCGGGGCCGCCCTGCTCGCCCTCACCGCCCCCGCCCTCGCGTACGCCGCCACCGGCACCTTCCAGTACGTCCTGCCGGACGGGGCCTCGGCCTCCCTGGTCAACCCGGACGACGAGCGCTGCTACAACATCGACACCTACGGCCCGATCGACAACGCGACCAACCGCTACGCCGTGCTCTATCCCTCCACCGCGTGCCGGGGGAACACCAACACCCTCACCCCCGGTCAGTACGCCCCGCACCTCGACGCGCGGAGCGTCCGGTTCACCGCCAAGGCACCCCAGCGCTAGCGACTACCGCCCCGCGATGACCTCCAGGGCCGGGCGCGGCGGGCGGCCGAGCAGGGCCGCCAGGTCGCCCGGCCCGCCCGGGCCGGCCAGGAAGCCGTGCGCGATCGCCGAGTAGGTGCCCACCACCATCGGGACCTGGAAGTCGAAGGCGTCCGAGGCCGCCACCGCGGTCCGGGCCTCGCCGAGCCGTCCCGGACGGTAGGCGGCGCCGAGCGCCTCGGCCACCTCCGCGCCGCCCACCGCCCGCTCCCCCACCAGCTCGTACGTCCGGCCCGCGTGCTCCGCCGGCGCCAGGGCGACCTTCACCGCCGCCTCGGCCAGGTCCGCCCGGGCCACCGCGGCCAGCCGCCCGTCGCCGAGCGGCGCGGTGACCACCCCGTCCGGGCCCGGCGCGGCGATCGCGCCCAGCAGTTCCGCGTAGAGGCCGTTGCGCAGCACCGTCCAGCGCAGCGACGCGGAGGCGCGCAGCCGGCGCTCGGTCCAGCGGTGCGCCAGCGCGTACGGCAGGTGGTCCCCGTCGCCGGACAGGCTGGTGTAGACCACGTGCTCGACGCCGGCCCGTTCCGCCGCCTCGATCGCCGCGCCGTGCCGGGCGGTCACCACGTCGTCCTCGGCGGCGCCCGCGGAGATCAGCAGCAGGGTCCGCACCCCGGCGAACGCCTCCGCCAGCGTCTCCGGCCGGTCGAAGTCCACCAGCCGGACGGGCAGTTCGGTGCGCACCCGGTCGGGTGTCCGGCTCCCGGCCAGGACGTCGGCGCGCCCGGCGAGAGCTTCGAGGACGAGGGAGCCGAGGCCTCCGTTGACACCGGTGACGAGCAGCATGACGTTCTCCTGGGATGATCGGTCGTCGACTTCGCGACCATCCTCGGCAATCCGGCCGTCCGGCATAAGGAGGCACTTCCATGTCCGTAGGGCACACCGCGGTAACCACCCCCCGCCCGGTGGTCTGGTGCGAGGACGACGTGGACTGCGGGATCCGCGACCTGCTGAACCGGCTCGGCGACAAGTGGTCCGTCCTGGCCGTGGTCGAACTCGCCCAGGGCGTACGGCGGTTCAGGGAGCTGCAGCGCGCCCTGCCGGGGATCTCGCAGCGGATGCTGACCCTCACCGTGCGCCGGCTGGAGCGCGACGGCCTGGTGTCCCGGACGGTCCACCCGACCGTCCCGCCGCAGGTGGAGTACGAGCTGACCCCGCTCGGCCACAGCCTGACCCACCTGGTGCGGGCGATGGTGGACTGGTCCTACTCCCACCACGACGCGATCGTCGCCTCCCGGCAGGAGTGGGACGCGGCCAATCCGGGCTCGGACGTCCGCTGAGCCCTGCGGGAACGGGCGCCCGTCCGTCCGCGCGGGTACGCCGTCGCGACTCGCGGCCGGGGATGCGCTAGCGGCCGGCCGGCGCCGCCAGGTCCGTCGGGTCGGTGTTGGCGCCGCAGAGCACCACGCAGACCTGCTCGCCGGGCTCGGGCCGGTAGCCGTAGCCTCCGCCCTCGCCCGCCCCTTCGCCCGCCCCCGCTTCGAGCGCCGCCAGCGCGGTGGCGGCGGCGTGCTCGACGGCCAGCCGGCGGTCGTCCCAGAGCCCCCGGCGGGCCCGCACGATCGCCGCGTCCGGGACCAGCACGGAGCGGACGTCGCCGTCCCGCGCGGCCGCGAGGGCCAGCGGGGTGGCCCGGCGGGCGCCCAGGGCGTCGGCCGCGACCGAGTCCACCGGCACGTCCACCGGGTGGCCCGCCTCGACCGCCGCGTGGAAGGCCCGGCTGTGCTCGGGCTCCACCGCGACGGTGCGGATGCCGTGGTGCCGGGCGGCGGTGGCGACCCCGGCGAGGAGTCCGCCGCCGCCGACCGCGACCACCACCGTGTCCAGGCCCGGGAGTTGCCGGTGGATCTCCGTCAGCAGGGTGCCCGCCCCGGCGGCGATCAGCGGGTGGTCGTAGGCGTGGGCGGCCAGCGCGCCGCTGGTGGCGGCGAACTCCTCGCAGGCGGCCAGGGCTTCGGCGTACTCCGAACCGGCCTGCCGCACCTCGGCGCCGTAGCCGCGCAGCTTGGCCACCTTGACGGCGGGCGCGGTGGTGGGCACGAACACGGTGGCCCGCACGCGCTGTTGCCGGGCCGCCCAGGCGCAGGCCAGGCCCGCGTTGCCACCGGAGGCGATGGTCACGCCGGTGTCGGGCAGGGTGCCGGCCTCCCGGTGCGCCTGGAGGAAGTTCTGCGCGCCCCGGGCCTTGAAGCTGCCGGTGTGCTGCAGGAGTTCCAGTGCCAGCCAGAGCCCCGTGCCGGGGTCGGCCTCGGCCAGGGCCACGGGCCGGACGTGTCCGGCGATCCGGTCGGCGGCGGCCTTGACGTCACCGTAGGAGAGCTGGGGCACGGGGTCGCTCCTGACTCGGGGGTCTCCGGGCCCGCACGGGCCCTCGTTCACGGACCCTAACGTTCGTAGGTCATCTCCGGGAAGCGCGCCGAGGGCCCGTCCAGCAGGTGGTCGTCGTGACCGCGCAGCCAGCGGTCGAAGAAGGACGCGACGTAGCAGCGGGTGGCGAGCTCGGCGCGGTCCGGGTGGACGTCGCCGAGGTCCCCGGCCAGCGCGTCGGCGCCGATCGCGCCCTGCCGGGCGAGTTGCGGGAGCAGCGACGAGGCGTCGGTGTGGGAGCCGTGCCGGGAGCCCTCCAGGGTGAGGTCCGCGCACCAGCCGGTGCTGTGCCGCCGGAGGGCCTCCCAACCGGGCTGCCGGTGGTGGCTGCCGGAGTCCGGGTTCCGGCTGCCCATCAGCAGGAAGGGGCGGTCCAGGCCGTTCCGGGCGAGGCCGGGCAGGAGGACGCCGGTCCGCCCGTCCGGGCCGGGGAGGTGCAGTCGGCCGTCCAGGTTGATCCCGGCCGCGATCCGCGGGTCGTCGTGCATGGCCTGCAGGGCGGTGGAGCCGCCTGCCGAGTGGCCGACCATGCCGACCCGGTCGAGGTCCGGCGAGCCGCCCAGGCCGGTCGGCAGGCCGGGTCGGCGGCGCAGGCCGGAGAGCTCGTCCAGCACGAAGCGGGTGTCGTCCACCCGGGTGCGCAGCGACCGGCGCAGCACCGCGCCGGTGTCCGGGCCGGGCCGCCGCAGCAGCGCGGGGAACACCGAGGTGGCCAGGCGGCCGTCCGGGAAGGCGACTTCGGAGGCCTCGTGGGTGTGGTCGACGGTGACGACCACGTAGCCGCGCGAGGCGAGGTCCTCGACCAGCGCCGTCCCCCAACTGCGCGGGTCGCCCAGCCCGGGCGAGTACAGCACCACCGGGCGGGGGTCGCCGGGCCGGGCCGGGGCGTCCCGGCGGGCGTGGGTGCGGATCGCCGCCCAGTCCGTACTGCCGGGCCGCACACCGTAGTTGAGCCTCGCCGCGCCGTCGTCGCCGCCGAAGTGCGCCCCGGCGGCGGGCGTCATGTAGCGGGCCCGCTCCTCGCCGGTGGCAGGGCGCCCGGTCGGGTACCAGAGGCTGACCATCAGCTCGCGCCGGTGCCCGGGCCGCCACGGGTCCTCCCGCCCGGTGTCGGTCAGGTGCAGCGCGGTGGTCCCGATCGGGTACGGCCCGCTCGGCCGCGGCAGCCGGGCCGTTGCCTGCCGCCGTCCGCCGTCCCCGGTCGGCGCCGCCACGTCCACCAGCAGCCCGCCCATCGCCGTCTCCCCGCACCGATCGGTCACGACGAAGACGCTACGGGCGGCGCGGGCCCGGGCCGTCATACCGGGGGGCCAACTCCCCCTGAATACCGGGGTATGACGCCCCTGGGGAGTGCCTCAATTCGGTCAGGCCTGGGCGGTGGGCCGGACGACGATCTCGCTGACGTCGATGCCGTCGGGCTGTTCGACGGCGTAGCCGATGGCGGCGGCGATCGCCGAGGGCGGCATCGCGATCTCGTCCCGCTGCCGGATCATCGCCGCCGCGACCTCGGGGCCGGCGCCCTTGCCGACGCCCTCGGTGTGGGTGAAGCCGGGCGAGACCAGGGTGACGCGCAGGTCCGGCCCGGATTCCTGGCGCAGGCCCTCGGTGAGCACCTTGACCGCCGCCTTGGTGGCCGCGTAGACGCCCTGCGGGGACTTGACCACGTAGGCCGCGGTGGAGGCGACGTTGACGAAGTGCCCGGAGCGCTGCCGCCGGAAGACCGGCAGTGCCGCCCCGATGCCGTTCAGCAGGCCGGTGACGTGGGTGGCGACCATGGCGTCCCAGTCGTCCTGGCGCAGGTCGTCGAACGGCGAGACCGCCATGGTGCCGGCGTTGGAGACCAGGACGTCGAGCCGGCCGAAGCGGTCGACGGCCGTACCGGTCAGGCGCTGGAGGTCCTCGCGTCGGGTGACGTCGACGACGACCCCGACGGCCGAGCCGCCCTGCGCCGTGATCCGGTCCACCACCGCGTTCAGCCGGTCCTCCCGGCGGGCGCCGAGCACCAGGTGGGCCCCGCGTTCGGCGAGGTGGATCGCCGTGGCCTCGCCGATGCCGCTGCTGGCGCCGGTGATCGCGATCACCTTGTCCTTGATGCCTGTCATGTTCCTACCTTCACGAGGGGCATGAGGGGCGGACCGGTGGCCTAGAGTGGAACCGGAGGCACCCCCACTTGACCCCAGGCTAAGTGGAGGCGCCCCCGGTTAGCAAGCAGGCACCAGAGCCGGAAAGGGAGGGCCGACGCCGATGCCCGAGGAACCGCACCGCCCGCTGCGGGCCGACGCGCGCCGCAACCGGGAGAAGATCCTCACCGTCGCGGCGCACGTGTTCGCGACGGAGGGGCTCACCGCCCACCTGGAACGCATCGCCAAGGAGGCCGGGGTGGGCAGCGCCACGCTGTACCGCAACTTCCCCACCCGCGAGGCCCTGGTCGAGGCCGTCTACCGCAACGAGCTGGCCCAGCTGTGCGACGCGGCACCCGCCCTGCTGGCGGCCCGGCCGCCACTGGACGCCCTGCGCGCCTGGGCCCACCTCTTCCTGGACTACGTGACCACCAAGTACGGCATGATCGACGCCCTGCGCGCCATCGCCGCGACGGGCGACAACCCGTACGGGCACAGCCGGGAGCTGATCCGGGCCGCCCTCACCACCCTCATGGACGCCTGCGCGGCCGCCGGCACGATCCGCACCGACCTCGGCCCCGCCGACCTCGGCGTCGCCCTCGAAGGCATCGCCCTCACCTCGGCCCACCCCGACCAGCGGGCCCAGGCGGAACGCCTGCTCGGCCTCGTCCTGGACGGCCTGACGGCCCGCCGCTGACGGTCCGCCGCTGACGGCACCGCCGCCCGCACACGGCGCGGCCCCCGTCGGGCGGATCGCTCGACGGGGGCCGCGCTGGGGTCTGCTAGTACCAGCCGGTCTGGAAGTGACCGTTGGTGCCGCTGGAGCCGGCCTGCGACTGGATGTCCTTGTCGTTGACCATCGCGGACCAGATGCTGCCGCCCACGTACGTGACGGTGGAGTAGTCCCAGGAGTCACCCTGGTGGTTGCGGACCGACACGGATTCGCCGTAGACGGCGTTCTTGTCCCGCGCCCACGCGGCCCGGCAGGACGGGCTGTAGCGCAGCTCCAGGTTGCCGTCGGTGGAGACGGTGACGGCGTCGTTGGCGCAGGTGGTGGTGGCCGGGTCCAGCCCGGTGCAGCTGCTCGCGTAGCAGCTGGTGGCGGCGGAGGCCGGGGCGGCGGCGAGCACCGCTCCGGACATCGCCAGGGCCAGGGTGGCGCCGACGGTGGCGGCCTTGCGGGTGAGGGAACGCACGGGGTCCTCCGGACGGGTACGGGAGTGAAGGATGAACGCGATCACTCTCGGGCCCCGCCGCATCGTCCCTCCACCGTCCCGCCGTCCCGGGGACGTCCCAGCCCGTCCCCGGGAAGTCGCCGGTGGATCGGCCGGTGAGTCGGCCGGGCGGGCCGCGGGCTCAGTCGGGTCCTCTCGTGCGGCGCCGGGCGTGGTCGCACCGGCCGGACACAAGATGCCGACGGGCCCCGCCCCGTGACGGCACGTCGGTGTGACGTGCGGCACCGGCTGCGGGTGTCACGGAACGGTGGACGCTGGCATCTCGTGGGCGGGACTTCCGAGAACCGACGACGGGCAGGAGCCGACCATGAGCGGACACCCCGCGGACCCCGCCACCGAGGCGTTCGTCGCCCACCGCAACCTGCTGTTCACCGTCGCCTACGAGCTGCTCGGCTCGGCCGCCGACGCCGAGGACGTCCTCCAGGAGACCTGGCTGCGGTGGACGGGCGTGGACCTCTCCGCCGTCCGCGACCACCGCGCCTACCTGGTCCGGATCACCACCCGCCAGGCGCTCGCCCGGCTGCGCGCGCTGGGCCGGCCGCCGTCAAGGCGGCCGCCCTGGCGCTGGGCGACGCCAATCCGGTCGCGCACCACGTCACCGATGTCGTCATCGGGGTGCCCGAGGACGGGCAAGTCCCCGTCCGCTCCAAGGGCTTGGGCATCAGAGCGGACGGGACCTGCGGATCGGTCAGCTACCACGACATCGTGGTGCGCACCGGCGACGGCTGGCGGATCCGGCACCGGAAGGTATCGGCCCGGCGGCTTCCGCTGAACGGCGTGTCGCACGGCGGGGCCGGGTCGGGGCTCAGCGGTACCGCTTGAGCTCCCGGCGGGCCAGCGAGCGCTTGTGCACCTCGTCCGGGCCGTCGGCCAGGCGCAAGGTGCGGTTGCCCGCCCAGAGTTGGGCGAGCGGGGTGTCCTGGCTGACCCCGGCCGCGCCGTGCGCCTGGACGGCCTTGTCGAGGATCCACTCGACGGTGCGCGGCGTGGCGATCTTGATGGCCTGGATCTCGGTGTGCGCGCCACGGTTGCCGACGGTGTCCATCAGCCAGGCGGTCTTGAGCACCAGCAGCCGCAACTGCTCGATGCGGACCCGGGATTCGGCGATCCAGTCCTGCACCACACCCTGCTCGGCCAGCGGACGGCCGAAGGCCACCCGCTCGCTCGCCCGGCGGCACATCAGCTCCAACGCGCGCTCGGCCAGGCCGATGGCGCGCATGCAGTGGTGGATCCGGCCGGGGCCCAGCCGGGCCTGGGCGATGGCGAAGCCGGTGCCCTCCTCGCCGATCAGATTCCCGGCCGGGACCCGGACGTCCTCGAACAGCACCTCGGCGTGGCCGCCGTGGTCGGCGTCGTCGTAGCCGAAGACCGTCATGCCGCGCTTGACGGTGACGCCGGGCGTGTCGCGCGGGACGATCACCATGCTCTGCTGGCGGTGCGGCTCGGCGGCGGGGTCGGTCTTGCCCATCACGATGAACAGCTTGCAGTCCGGGTTCATCGCGCCGGTGATGTACCACTTGCGGCCGTTGACGACGTACTCGTCGCCGACGCGCTCGATCCGGGTGGCGATGTTGGTGGCGTCCGAGGAGGCGACCTCCGGCTCGGTCATCGCGAAGGCGGAGCGGATCTCGGCGTCCAGCAGGGGGCGCAGCCAGCGCTCCTTCTGCTCGGCGCTGCCGAACTGGGCGAGCAGCTCCATGTTGCCGGTGTCGGGGGCGGCGCAGTTGAGGGCCGGCGGGGCCAACTGGATGCTGCGGCCGGTGATCTCGGCGAGCGGGGCGTACTGGAGGTTGGTCAGGCCGGCGCCGTGCTCGCCCGGAATGCTGTGCTTGTCCACGAAGAACAGGTTCCACAGGCCCTGCTTGCGGGCCTCGGCCTGGAGGTCGGCGACCACGGGCGGGACGGTCCAGGGGGTGCGGGCGGGATCGGCGAGCTGCTGCGCGAGAGTGGTCTCGGCGGGGTAGACGTGCTCGGCCATGAACGCCGTCAGCTGCTCACGGAGTTCATCGGTCCGGGCGTCGTACGCGAAGTCCATCGGTCAGTTCTCCTTGAGGGTGCTCAGGCCGTGCCGGGCGAGGATCGGGGCCATCTCACCCGCGCGCTCGAATCCGGCGCCCAGGGTGCGGCCCTGCTGGAAGCGGTAGAAGATGCCCTCCGCGACGGCGGCGAGCTTGAAGGAGGCGAAGGCGACGTACCAGTCGAGGTCGGCGGCTTGGCGCCCGGTCAACTCGGCGTAGTGGGCGACCAGTTCGTCGGCCTTGGGGAAGCCGGGGGCGGTCATGGCGGAGGGGATGATGCCGCCGCCGACGCCGGCGAGTTCGGTGTACATCACGAGCAGGCCGATGTCGGTGAGCGGGTCGCCGAGGGTGGACATCTCCCAGTCGAGGACGGCGGTGATGGTGTCACCCTCATCCACCAGCACGTTGTCCAGCCGGTAGTCACCGTGCACCAGCGCGGGGGCGGGCGAGACCGGCAGCCGGTCGACGAGGAGGGCGTGCAGCCGGTCGAGATCGGGCAGGTCGCGGCTGCGGGAGGCTGCGAGTTGCTTGGACCAGCGGCTCAACTGGCGCCCGAGGTAGCCGTCGGGCCGTCCGAAGTCTTCGAGGCCGACGGCAGCCGGGTCGATCCGGTGCAGGGCGGCGAGGGTCTCGACCAGGCGGCGTCCCAGGGCCCGGACCCGCTCCTCCCCGAGGGCGGCCAGGGCGGCGCGGTCACGGTGAGCGACACCGGAGACGTACTCCATGAGGTACCAGGGCGCCCCGAGGACGTCGGTCCCGTGGTCGATCAGCAGCATCCGCGGGACCGGGACGTCGGTGCCGTGCAGGGCGGACATCACCCGGTGCTCCCGCCCCATGTCGTGCGCGGTGGCCAGGACGTGCCCGAGCGGCGGACGCCGCAGGACCCAGGTGCCGACACCGTCCGTGAGCAGGTAGGTGAGGTTGGAGCGACCCCCCTCGATGAGGTCGGCCCGCAACGGCCCCCGGACGGTGTCGGGCAGCTCCCGTTCCAGGTGGGCGCGGAGGCGGGCCAGATCCAGGCCAGGCGGGTCAGCGGGGGTGTCGACCATCGAGCGGCTCCTCGGAACAGCAGTGGATCATTGACTAAGCGCTTGCTTAGCATTCATCTGGAGGAGGGGCCCTGTCAATGCCGCGAGCCCCCGGACCAACCGGTCCGGGGGCTCGCGGGTGTGAGAGCTCGGGCACTCAGATGCTGTTGGCGATGCGCTCGTGGTCCCGTTCGCCCTCGCGGGTCTGGATACCGGCGGCGAGCAGCTTGTGGGCGAGCTCGGTGACCTCATCGCCGAACGCCGCGAACAGGCCCTCGTTCTCGACGGCGTACGCCGCACGCGGAATCGGCTGCGCGACCGCGTCGACCGCGGCCTTCGTTATGGAGATCACCTCCGGCCGGAGGCCGGCGATCCGTCGGGCGAGGGTGTCGACGAAGGAATCGAGTTCCGCGGCGGGCAGGGCACGGTTGATCAGGCCGTACCGTTCCGCGAGCTCCGCACCCACGAGTTCGGCGCCGAGGATGAGCTCCAGCGCGCGGGCCCTTCCCGCCAGGCGCGTCATGTTCACCGTGCCGCCGCCTCCGGGGAGGATCCCCATCAAAGACTCCGGCTGCCCCTGCCCCGACTTGCCGATCGCCGCGAATCGCATGTCCAGGTACATGAAGAACTCGTTGCCCGCGCCGCGCGCGAAGCCCGCCAGCTTGCCGATGGTGACCTGCGGCAGCGAGCGGACCTCCTCGCTCATCGCCTGGAGGATGTTCAGGCCTTCCGGGACCGTCGAGCCCGGCGCGGCCGCGATCGCAGCGCGAGTGGCCGCAGGCAGCGCGTCAGGGTCGGTGAGGTACGCCATGTCACCGTGCGCAATGAAGAACTCCGGGTCAGCGCTCTCGAAGACGATGACGCGGACGTCGGCGTCGTCCCGCACACGTGCGACGAATGCCCGGAGTGACGGCAGGAGGACCGCGTCCATCAGATTGAGCGGCGGGTGATCGATCGTCACCGTCGCGACCCCGTCCGAGACGTCGATCGTCAGGCCGGGAAGGTCTTCGTAGCTCATGAGGTGGCTCCGTATCGCGGTAGGCGACGGTCCGTGACCGGGCCGTCGGCTGGGGACAAGGTCGCGAATCTCAGCATCGCGGCTGACACTGAGTATCAGGTTAGAAACCTGTATCCAAAGAAGCAAACGAGTGTGTCGGAGTACACTCGTCCCCATGAGTGCAGCGCCAGTCGGTACCCGTGAGATCAGCCGCCACGCGGTACGAGCAGAGCTGGCCCGCGTCGCGTTCAACCGGTTCTGCCTCACTGGCTTCGACCAGGTCACCTTCGCCGACCTCTCGGAAGCCGCCGGAGTGTCGCGGAGCACCTTCCTGCGCTACTTCGGCACCAAGGAAGACGTGGTCCTGTTCGTCTTCGACCCTGTCGGTGGCGTCATCACCGACGCGCTCGATGCCGAGCCGGCCGACCAGGACGACTGGAGCAGGCTGCGCAACGCCCTGGAGGCAGCCGTGAGGTTCCTCGTGGGCGACGTTCAGGAACTCGTGACGATCCTCGGCCTCATCGAGCAGACCCCGGCCCTGTGCGCACGCCTCCGCGAGAAGCAGACTGAATGGCGACCGGAGATCGTCGCCCGCCTGCAGAAGACGACCTCCTCGACCGACGGATCATCGGTCATCGCCAACGTTCGCGTAGCGGCGGCGCTCGAAGTCCTGTGGATCGTCCTCGGGCAATGGAGTGCGAGCGACGGCCAAGAGGACCTCGGCGAACTGCTGGATGCTGCGTTCGCCGCCTTCTCGACCCCGGCATGCCGGCGGACGGACGCCCCGCTGTAAGGAGCTCGCCGTGGAGCTGTCGCTGGAGTCGGACCAGGCCAGGCAGGAGCTCGGCAGCCCATCGGCAGTCACTCCCTTGAGCCGCAACAGGTCATCTCGACCGTAGTGTGGCGGGGCCCTCGGATTCCACGAGGGCCCCGCCACACCCGCGCCGCCTCAGTGGGCGATCAGCTTGCGGACCGCGTCGCTGACCTCGGGCAACTCACCGGGGAGCGCCCACTGGTGCGCGTCGTGTTCGGTGAGGACGACCGGCTCGGTCTTCTCCACGGTGACGGCGAAGTTGAACTGGCGGGTGGTGCCGCCGCGGCTGTTCCGGTAGTCGAAGTGGCCGATGTAGCCGGTGACCTGGCCGATGGCCAGGCCGGTTTCCTCGGTGGTCTCCCTGTACAGGGCGTCCAGGATGGTCTCCCCGGCTTCGACCGTCCCGGAGGGGATCTCCCACAGCCCGCCCATGTAGTCGTCGGGATTGCGACGCACGAGCAGGACCCGGCCGTCATGGTTGATCACGGCGGCGGAGACGAGGCCGGTGATGCCGACGGCTTCGGCGTCGGCCGCCAGGCCGGCCACGAACTCGGGGGAGGTGACGGTCACAGCAGCTCCTCGTGATGGTCGCTGATCTTGATGGCCGCGCGAACGTACTGCTCGGCCACCTTCAGATCCTGCTCACGATGCCAGACCGGAAGCTTGATCGTGTGCGCGTGAGCCTGCTCCGCGACCGGGAAGTCCCCGATTGCGTAACGGCGGTGGGAGTGCGGGTGCCCCGGGAACAGCGGTCCGGGGTGCTGGTACAGCGGCAGCTGGTTCATCGGGCAGGTGGAGCCGGGCCGGTCGAACTCGGTGGCGCCCTCGGCGACCAGCGCCTGGTGGAACCGCTCGATCGGCAGGCCGCCGAGCTCCTCCGGCTTGTAGGTGAGCGTCAACCCGTACCAGGACGGGATCACCCCGTCGGGCATGGCGGTCACCTCCAGGCCGGGTATCCGGGCGAACTGCTCGGTGAGGTGGCGGGCGATCTCGGCCCGGCCGGCGAGGTAGCCGTCGAGGCGGGCGAGCTGGTCGTGGGCGACGGCTGCGGCAAGGGGGTGGATGCGGAGCTTGAGGCCGGCCCCGGTGACCGCGTACCGCGCGAGCGGATGGCCTTCCGGGATCTCGGTCCTGGCCCGCTTGTTGTAGTGCGCGAACGTGATGACCCGGTGGTAGGTGTCGTCGTCGTCCGTGAGGACGAACCCGCCCTCGCCGCCGGACAGCGGCTTGGGGCCGTTGAGGGAGAACGCCGAGGCGAGTCCGAACGTGCCGACCTTCTGCCCGCTGATGCTCGCGCCGTGGGCGTGCGAGCCGTCCTCCAGCACGAGAAGGTCGTGGGCGTTCGCCACGGCGACGATGTCCGCAATGTCGGCGGGCCTGCCCCACAGGTGGGTGACCATGATGGCCCGGGTGCGAGGGGTGATCAGCTCCTCGATCCGGTTCGGGGCGATGTTGCCGTCCGGCCCGGTCTCGCACAGCACGGGCACCGCGCGGAGGTGGAACAGCGGGGAGGCGGTGGCGTGGAAGGTCCAGGCCGGGACGACGACCTCGTCACCGGCCTTGATCCTCGCGGCCCAGTAGGTGGCGTGCAGAGCGGCGGTGCCGGAGCTGGTGGTGATTGCGTGCCGGACGCCGAAGTAGTCCTGCAGGCCGTCCTCCAGTTCGGCGACGATGCCGGACCGCCCGGGGATGGAGATCGACTCCTCCAGCTGGGCGGCGACCTTGGCGCGGGTGGTGTCGTCGATCGGCGGCCAGCTGAAGTGCGGGCCCGGGGCGGTCACTTCGGGCTTGCCCCCGAGCAGGGCGAGGGGGCTGGTCACAGCATCTCCTTCGGGTCGATGTAGCGCCCCGCTGCCTTGGACTGGTAGCAGGACGCGATGAAGGCGGCGTGCGCGAGGTGCTGGTCCGGGCCAGAAGTGTTGGGTCGCTCGCCGTCCAGGACCCGGCAGAAGTAGTCGATCTGCGCGGTCGCCGCCGAGGCGGGCGCGTGCGGGCGGGTCAGCTCCTCCACCACGGTGCCGTGCAGGTCGAGCCGCTGGACCTGGCACTTGGTCAGCAGCACCGAGCCGCGGGTGCCGACCACGTGCAGGCGCTCGGTCTTCGGGGCCATCCACCTGGACAGCAGTACCGAGCCGTACAGGTCGCTGTCGTAGCCGAGCTGGATGACGGCGGTGTCCTCGGCGTCGTATCCGGCGCCGGGGACGGCGGTGGTGGAGAACTCGGCGATGACTCGGCTGGGCAGGCCGAAGTACCACAGCAGCAGGTCGATGAGGTGGTAGCCCATGTCGATGATGCAGCCGCCGCCGGCCTGCCGGATGTCCCCGCGCCAGCCGGCGCCGGGGTCGTCGGTGTGGAAGGTGTACTGGCCGTCGATCAGGAACGGGGTGCCGATCTGGTCCAGCATCCCGGCGACGCTCGCGTGGATCGGGTTGAAGCGCCGCTGGAGGGTGACCATCAGCTCGACCTGCCCGGCCCGGCAGACCTGGGCGAGATCCCTGGCTTCCCACACGCTGGTGGCGAACGGCTTCTCCTTGAGGACGTGGACGCCCCGTGCGGCGCACTCCTGGACGATCTCCCGACCGGCGTGGTGCGGGACGGTGACGACCACGAAGTCCGGGGCTACGGCGTCCAGCAGCTCACCGGTGCGGGTGAATCCCGGGACCTGGAAGTGCTCCTGCCGCTGCCGCAGGGTGTCGGGGTTGCTGTCGCAGATCGCGACGAGCTCGGCCCTGCTGGAGGCGAGCAGGCCGGGCAGATGGTCCTCGATCGCCTGGTGGCCGAGGCCGATGACCGCAGCGCGTCGTTTCATGCGCGGACTCCTTCCGCTTCCTGAAGGAACTTGTCGGTGCACGACGAGTAGAGCCCAACTCGCGGTCACCAACCAGGCGTTGTCTGTAGTCCCGGGGTTGTCCCGCCATCGCTCGCAGTAGGCTCACGGTCACCGTCGATGATGGGATTGGCCCCGTGGACGACCAGATCCGGCATCCCCTCGCGTACGCCCGCGCGCTTCGCGGCTGGTCCCAGAGCGACCTCGCGGCCCGCATCCACCACGCCGCCAGGAACAGGCCCGAGGGCCTTCGCTCCGGCACCGACAAGGCCGCCGTCAGCAAGTGGGAGAACTGGCGCAAGACGCCCGGCATCGAGTCCCAGCTCTTGATCGCCGAAGCCTTCGACGTGCCGATCGCCGACCTAGAAGCCTTCGAGTGGCCCCACTGGCTGCCCGGCCAGGAACAGCCGGTGCCGCTCGGATCGGCGTTCACCGTCCTCGCCCTTCGAGATGCACAGAGAGCCGCAATGGACCATCGCCGCCGCACCTTCATGACCTTCAGCGCGCTGGCGCTGGCCGGGCTCTCCACCCAGTGGGCCGCCCTCGAACCCGACCGGCTCACCACCGCGCTGAACGGCAAGCACGTTGACGCGGAACTGGTCGACTGGCTTGAGGGCACCAGCGCCAAGCTGACCGCGCTGCCCACCGAACAGCGTCAGCACACCGCGAAGCTGATGGACGCCCAGCTGGACACGGTGACCGACCTGCTGGAACAAGGCCGCTACACCGAACCCGTCGGCCGACGGCTTCACCTGCTGGCCGCCTCCCTGGCCAGCACCTGCGGCTGGTACCGCTTCGACCAGGGCCACCATCACGCGGCGGGCAAGCTCTGGAACGCGGCCCTCACCAACGCGCACGCCGCCCGCGACCGTGACCTCGGCGCCGGCATCCTCTCCGACTTCGCCTACCAGTCGATCTGGCTCACCCAGCCCGGCGCCGCCGTCGAACCGCTCAGCCAGGCCCTCATCCACACCCGGCACCCCACCGCCCGGTCCCTGCTCCACCTCCGCCGGGCCCGCGCGCACGCCGCCCTTGGTGCCGCCTCCGACTGCCACCGGGACCTGGCCGCCGCCGAAGCCGCCCTGCTGACCGACAGTCCCGACCCGGCCCCCGGCTGGTGCCGGTGGATGAGCACGGCCGACCTGGCCGTCGACTCCGGCCAGTGCATGCTCGACCTTGGCTGCGCCGACGATGCCCACACCCGTATCGGCGAGGGCATGAGCCTGCTGCCGCGCTCCCGCGACAAGACCCGCGGCATCTTCCTGACCTACGAGGCCCGCAGCCTCCTTCAGGCCCGCGAGATCGAACACGCCCTCGCCGTTACGAACCAGTCACTCGACCTCGCGACCCGGATCGGCGCCGAACGGTGCGTCACCCTGGTACGCGAGCTCGCCCCGGCATTCAAGCCCTACCGACAGGTCGATGGCGTCGCCGACCTGATGGACCGCCTCAAAACGAGCTGACGGCACAGGTCCAAGCCGACGCCTTCGAACTCGACACGCTACTTGCCTGATGAAGGCAGGCGAGGTTGCAGAATCGAGTCCGGCCGGGCCACCACCGTTTGGGGCAGCGGGCGACGCGGCGAGCCACAGCGACACGTCCTGCCTAGGAAACGGCAAGTGCAATGACTCCGCCCGAGTACATGCCGAGGTCAGACTTCGCCGAACTCGCCGGCGACGGTCGCGGCGACGAAGGATCGCCAGGCGGCGATGGGAAAGAGGAGCACCGGCCCCTCAGGGTCCTTCGAGTCACGGACAGGCCTCACACCGGGAAGGCCTGGGGCTACCTCAACGCAGGTGCCGCCGTTGTCGCTATAGCTCGACTTCACCCAGCGCGCCACCTCGACGCAACTCCCGCCGTTGCCGCTATAGCTAGACCTGATCCATGTAGCGCCGGTCAGATCCAGATGCTCCGTACGACTCATGATCGAAGTCCCCTTCCAGGCTTCGCGAATCATGGCGAGGGCGCGGCATCGTCAGTGTCCGCCGAACTCGCCGGCGACGGTCGCGGCGATGAAGGACTGCCAGGCGTCGGCTGGGAAGACCAGCGCCGGGCCCGTCGCATCCTTCGAGTCACGGACCGGAACGACGCCGGGGAAGTCGGGCGAGACCTCCACGCAGGTCCCACCATTGCCGGAGTATGACGACTTGAACCAGGAAGCGCGGGACAGATCTGGGCGGATCATAGGTCAGAGTTCCTTTCAAGCCTTGCGGATCAGGTCTAGGGACGCGGCTCCGGGCAGCGCTTCCACCTGCAACCGATCGTAGGCCTTTTCCCACGCCTTGACCGTCCTGTCCTCCCGTACTACGTAACCGTGATCCGCCGATTCCGTATAACCGACCACAGAACGGTCAGCGAACGTCAGCAAAGTGACGACGGACCAGAACGGAGCATGCTCCGCCAAGCCGAACGGGGCGACCTGGAAGATCACATACGGCCTTGCCGTCATCTCAGCCAGGAAGTCAAGCTGAGCTCGCATCGTCTCGGCACCGCCCACCAGACGATGTAGAACACTCTCATCAATCACCACATGGATCACCGGTGGCTCAGCGCGCTTGTGCAGCCGCTGTCTCGTGACGAGGAACTTCACTCGCTCCTCCGCCTGGTCAGGCGTGCTGCTTCCTCGCTGCACTGCCGCCGCCTCGATCGCGGAGGCGTAAGCCTTCGTCTGGAAGAGCCCAGGAATGACGTTCGGCTCGAAGATCCTGATCTTCGCCGCACGCGCCTCCTGAGCAGCATGCTCGGGGAAGCCCTCCAAGAAGCCCTTCTTCCGCATCCCGACCCACATCAACTCCAGCGTCTGCCCCGTCCCGAGCGCCTTGTCGGCCGCCCTGGCGAAGTCCCTGCTGGTGGATTTGCGGCCGGTTTCCACCGCCGAGATGTAGCTGTCCGAGTACCCCATGAGGACGCCCAACTCCCCCTGGGTCCAGCCCAGGGCCTCGCGCGAGCTGCGGAGCAGCGCGCCGAAGGAGTGGCGCGGGGATGCCGTCGGGTCAAGTTCCTTGCGGTTCATGACTCACGCTCAATTCCACTTGCGGTGCAGACAAGTTGAACGATTCCCCAGCATAGCCCACAGTGGACACACCCGGTAGTCGTCCAGCTACAGAGAGGGATGTACGTTGAGCCGCCCCACCGCTCCCGAGACCTTGCAGCGCCTCCAGGTGGTCATCTACCTGGCGAAGCGCGACTCCGCCTTCCCTGAGCGCGAGTTGGCCCTCTGCGAGGCCTACGCCACCGCCTTCAACTGGGACATCTCCCTGATCGTCGTCGACGACGAGGCCGACGTCCGCGGGCCGGAGTACCGCCCCATGCTGCAGGCCGCCCTTCGCCAGATCACCGACCGGCAGGCCGGCGCGATCCTCGTCCCCACCAAGGCGACCATCTCCCCCATCGACGGCGAGTTCAACGAGTTCGCCGAGCGCGTGGAGAAGGCGTCCGGCTTCATCCAGGTGGCGACCCGGCGATGACGAACGACTCCTGCTCCCCGTACGCCATCGTCCCGGCCGATCCCCCTCCCGGCTTCACCTACCAGGCCTGGGTCGTCCGCGACCGCGACTCCGGCCACCTGGTCAAGGCCCTGCCGCCGGCCGACGAACCGCTCCGCTTCTACTCCTTCGCCCACGCCGAGGCCTGGATCCGCAAGAACGAGCCCCAGCCCGCGTTCGAGGTCCGCCTGATCGCCGCCCACAGCCCGCACTTCCTCCAGCTCGACTCCTGGGGCATCTGGAACCTCAACCACCACGAGTACCTCCGCGTCCCCGGCTCCTCGTACCGCATCCGGCGCTTCTACACCCACGCCGCCGCCGAGGCCTTCCGCCAGGACCTCACCCACCCCGCCGGCTGATCGCCGAACCGCTCAAGGCCCCGCGTGACATCACCCCCGGAGAACTCGCGACTCCGGGGGCATCTCCATGCAGCACCGGAGCCCGAGCCGGCCGTTCCACGGCCCAGGACGAGGCGCGGGCGGGGAGCCACACCCATGAGCAGTCGACTACCCTGCCATCGACAACGAATTCGAGCAGGTGGACGAGTGGATTCCCCACACCAGAGGGCCGATTCCTGGGACGACCGACTGGGTTGGTCCCACGGTCTGATCTCCGACCGTCGCGAAGAGCGGGAAGCAGCCATGGCCCACCTGACCAGGATGCAGGACCTGGTCCGGGCCGCGCTCGACGCGTACAACCACCTTCTCCGCCTGGGCCACCGCTCAGCCGGGCCACAGCTCGACGCCGCGACGGCGGAGGCGAACGACCTCTGGCGCGCCCGCCAGGCGCACTCCTTCCCCGACAGCCTGTGGGGGCGCCCAGCGGCCGCAGATCTGACGGACTGGCCGGGACTGCCCTACGCCCTGCTCTTCCTCGAATGGGAGGCGCGGTACCCGGAGGAGTGGACCCGGTGTGCCAAGTCCTGGGGGACGAAGCAACGACTGATCAGGGACCTGGCCGCCGCCCGCCTCGACGTGCGGACGCGGGCGAAGCTCGTCGAGCTCATCGGGATCGTCGTCGCACGGCCCTACCGCTGCAAGGACCGCGAGTTCGTCCGCCTCGCCCGGTCCGTCGACGGGGAGGACCTCCGGCGCGGGATCGCGGCCGCCGCGGCATCCGACAGTCCGTGGGCTCGGATCCATGCGGGCTACCTGGAGTGGATGCTCGACCATCCCGACACCCCGAACTCCCGCCGCGTCTGGCGCACTTGGCTCGCCTCGGATCGGGCCTAGCGGAACCGATCCGCGACGGCGCGCAACCTTTCGACGGTCTCAAGTCATCGATCAGTTGAATGATCGAACTGTAGGCCGAACGAAGGGGACCCGGTGCGGACTGCTCGCAGTGCAGCCGTCCTGTTGGCCGTGGGGGTCATGGCATCCCTCACCCTCACCACGGGGGACTCCTTCTCGGAGAGCAGACCGCACGCCGCCGCCCCCGACCCCACGGCCCCCGAAGCGGACCCGACACCCGCCCCGACACCAAGTCCCACCCCGACCCCCACCCCCACCTGGGACGGCCAGGTCAAGCTGATCGGCGACGGCTCGACCTCCTACACCGGCCCCCAGCCCAAGCAACCCACCCCCGAGAAGCTCAAACCCGGGGAGAAACCGCCCCAGTTCGTGGTCTTCTCCTGGGACGGCGGTCTGGAGGGCGACGACCACCTGTTCTCCCGCTTCCGCAAGTTGGGCGCGGAGAACAACGCCCAGATGACCTACTTCCTCTCCGGCCTCTACACCCTCCCCAAGGCCAAGCGCTCCCTCTACCACCCGCCCCAGCACGACCCGGGCGCCGCCTCGATCGACTACGCGACCGACCCCCACATCAGGGACACCCTGGAACAGCTGCGGCTGGCCTGGCTGGACGGCAACGAGATCGGCACCCACTTCAACGGCCACTTCTGCGGCAAGAAGGGCGGCGGCGACTGGAGCACGGACGAGTGGAAGAGCGAGCTCGACCAGGCCGTCTCCTTCGTCACCCACTGGAAGACCAACACCGGCTACAAGGACCTCCCGGCCCTCCCCTTCGACTACACCAAGGAGTTGGTCGGCGGCCGGGCCCCCTGCCTGGAGGGGCAGAAGAACCTGCTCCCGGCCGAGAAGGCGGCGGGCTTCCGCTACGACGCCAGTTCCCCGGGGGAGTTCCAGGTCTGGCCGGTCAAGACCAAGGAGGGCATCTGGAACTTCCCGCTCCAGATGGTGCCGTTCCCCGCCAGGTCGAGCCAGGGCCTGTCGATGGACTTCAACTTCCTGGCCGGCCAGTCCGGGAACAGCACCAAGGGCGACCCGAAGAAGTTCGACATGTGGGAGAAGGAGGCCCGGGAGAGCTACCTGGCCGGCTTCGAGCGGGTCTACAACGGCAGCCGGGCCCCGCTGTTCATCGGCAACCACTTCGAGGACTGGAACGGCGGCATCTACATGGACGCCGTCGAGGACGTGGTGAAGGACGTCTGCCACCGGGACGGCGTCCGCTGTGTGACGTTCCGTCAGGTCGCCGACTGGCTGGACGCCCAGGACCCGAAGGTCCTGGACAAGCTGCGCGCCCTCGACCCGGGCCAGCCCGCCGACTGGTCCCGCCTGGTGAAATGACCGCCGGCCCCCTGCCGTCCCCGGAAGCACGGGGGCAGGGGGCCGGCAACGCCCTCAGCCCAGCGGCTTGTGGACGACGGCCTTGGCGTGGCTGAACGTCTCGATCGAGTACTCGCCGTGGTAGCGGCCCATGCCGCTCTCGCCGACGCCGCCGAACGGCAGCTCGGGCATGGCCAGGTAGGAGACCGGCAGGCCGAAGGAGAGCGCGCCCGAGGAGGTCTCCTCGGTCAGCCGCCGCTTGGTCTCGTCCGACTCGGTGAAGGCGTACAGCGCGAGCGGCTTGTCCCGCTCGTTGATGAAGGCGATCGCGGCGTCCAGGTCGGGCACGGCGATGATCGGCAGGATCGGGCCGAAGATCTCCGCGCGCATCACCGGGGCGTCCGGGGAGACGTCGGCCAGGACGGTCGGGGCGAGGTAGCGCTGCGACCGGTCCTGTTCGCCGCCGGTGACGGTCCGGCCGTCGGCGAGCAGGGCGCTGAGGCGGTCGAAGTGACGCTCGTTGACGATCCGCCCGTACAGCGCACTGGCGGCCGGGTCCGGCCCGTACAACTCCGTGACCGCTGCGGCGAGTTCGGCCTCCAGTGCGGCGGCCGTGTCGCCGATGGCGAGCACGTAGTCCGGGGCGACGCAGGTCTGGCCGGCGTTCTGGAACTTGCCCCGGGCGATCCGCTGGGCGGTGGCGGCCAGGTCGGCGCCGGGTTCGACCACGACCGGGCTCTTGCCGCCGAGCTCCAGGGTGACCGGCGTGAGGTGCTGGGCGGCGGCGGTCATGACGATCCGCCCGACCGTGCCGTTGCCGGTGTAGAAGATGTGGTCGAAGCGCTGCTCCAGCAGCGCGGTGGTCTCGGGGACGGCGCCCTCGACGACCGCCACCGCCTCCTGGTCGAGGTACTCGGGCAGCAGGCGGGCGATCGCGGCGGAGGTCGCGGGGGCGAGCTCGCTGGGCTTGACCACGACCGCGTTGCCGGCGGCCAGCGCGCCGACCACCGGGGCCAGGGCGAGCTGGAGCGGGTAGTTCCACGGCGCGATGACCAGCACCACGCCGAGCGGGTCGCGCACCACGCTCGCCTCGGCGGGCCGGAACGCCTCCGGCACGGCGGCCGGCTTCGGGCTCAGCCACTGCTCCAGGTGCGTCACGGCGTGGTCGAGTTCGTTGATCGTGAAGCCGATCTCGCTGCGGTACGCCTCGGCCGGGCTCTTGCCGAGGTCCGCGTGCAGGGCCTGCTGGAGCGCCTCGGTCTGCTCGGTGAGCAGGGCGCGCAGGGCGGCCAGCTGGGCCCGGCGCCAGGCGAGCGGCTTGGTGCGGCCGGTGGCGAAGGTGGCGCGCAGGCGGGCGACGGTGTCCGCGACGGTCATCGTGGTGTCGGTCGGAGTCATGAGGTGGTGCAGTCCCTTCCGGATGACTTGAAGAGGTAGATGGTTCATATCCTCAAGCAATATGGACGCTAAACCTCAATGATTGAAGATGTCAAGCATCCCGCCTATGCTGGTGTCATGCCCGATACGTCCGAGTCGCCCGCCTCCCCCACCCCCGCCGATCTCATGGACCAGCTCGCCCGGGTGGCCGCGGCGTACTACCGTCGCTTCGCCGCGGCGGCCACCGTGCACGGGCTCACCCTGATGCAGGGCAAGATGCTCAGCCTGCTCCGCGGCCCCCGCCCCATGCGCACCCTCGCCGACCTGCTCGGCTGCGACGCCTCCAACGTCACCGGCATCGTGGACCGCCTGGAGGCCCGCGACCTGGTCCGCCGCGAGACCGACCCCGCCGACCGCCGGATCAAGAACGTGGTCCTCACCGAGGAGGGGGAACGGACCGTACGGCTGATCCGGAGCGAGCTGCTGTCCGACCCCACCACGCTGGAGCAGCTGGACGAGGACGACCGCCGCACCTTCGGGGCCCTGCTGGACCGGGTGTTCCCGGCCCCGACCGTCCCGACCGCGTAGGGCGCCACCCCGCCGCCTCCACGAACCCCTACCCGGCCGCCTCCACGAACCGCTACCCCGCCGCCTTCATGAACGCCGTCCAGATCCGACCCGGCAGGTCGGAGTCCGGGGTGTCCGGCGACGCCCCGCCGAGGCCCTCCAGCGACAGCAGCTTCATGTCCTTCAGGTCCGCCCGGAACACCGTGACCGCCGTCGCCAGCCGCCCGTTGTAGCCGACCGTCCACCCGGCCGTACGGTCCGGCGTGGTGCCGAACTTGCCCGCCGCGTCCGGGCCCGCCTCCGCCAGCGCCTTGGCGCTCCCGCCGCGCACCGCCCCCTTGAGCGCCGCGTCCACGTCCCGCGCCACCCCCGCCGGCAGCGCCTGGGTGGCGGTGGGCAGCCGCAGCGCGAGCGGCTCGCCGTTGCGGGTGACCTGGAGCACCGAGTACGGGTCGGTGTGGCTGCCGCCGGCCGCGAAGGCGGCGTACGCGTCGGCGGCCCGGATCGCGCTCGGCCTGGAGTTGCCGACCCCGAAGGCGGGCACCAGCTCGCCCAAGCTGTCGGGCAGCAGGCCCAGGGCCGCCGCGGTCTGCTGGACCTTGTCCAGGCCGACGTCCATGCCGAGCTGCATCATCGGCCCGTTGACGGACTGCTCCACCGCGCTGCGCAGCGAGACCCGGCCCCAGTTCCGCTTGCCGTCGTTGGCGGTCTTCACGATCTTCCCGTCCCGCCCCCAGTACGGGCCCTCCGGGGTCAGCACGTTCACCCCGTTGTCGCCGTCGTAGAGGGTCTCGGGCGTCACCGGGGTCCGGTCGCCGCCGCGCTTGTGCTGCACGCCCTGGCTGAGGCCGGCCGCGTACACCAGCGGGGTGAAGGCCGAACCGATGGGTACGGACGAGGTGTTGGCGTTGTCGAAGCCCTGCTTCAGGTAGTCGGGGCCGCCGTAGAGCGCGACGATCCGCCCGTCCGGGGCCACCGAGGCCGCGCCGACCTTGAGCAGCTTGTCGGCCTCCCGGCTGTTGGGGTCGATCCCCTGGGTGGCGTCCCGCACCGCCGCCGTGAGGGCGGCGACCTTCGTCTTCTCGAAGGTGGTGTGGATCTGGTGGCCGCCGAGGTCGAACTGGGCCGGGGTGATGTCGCTGTGGCCCTCCACGTAGCTGCGGGCCATGTCCACCAGGTAGCCGATCTGGCCGCTCAGCCCGGCCGCCTTCGGCTGCGGCCGCGGCTCGGGGAACACCGTGTAGGTGGCGCGCTCGGCGGCGGAGAGCTTTCCGGTGTCGACCATCCGGTCCAGGATCCAGGCCCACCGGTCCTCGGCGCGCTGGTGGTTGTCCGCGCTCAGCGCCGGGTCGTACTGCCCGGCGCCCTTCAACAGGGCGGCCAGCAGGGCCCCTTCACTCGGATTGAGCTGCGAGACGTCCTTGCCGTAGTACGCGGCCGCGGCCCGCTCGATGCCGTAACTGCCGCGCCCGAACCAGCTGGTGTTCAGGTAGCCGGCCAGGATGTCCTGTTTGCTCATCCGTTGGTCCAGCTTGATCGCGATGACCATCTCGCTGAGCTTGCGGGACATGTCCTGGCGCTGGTTGAGGTAGATGTTCTTGACGTACTGCTGGGTGATGGTCGAGCCGCCCTGGGTGTCGCCGCCGGTGGCCATCGCGACGACCGCGCGCCCGATGCCGGAGACGGAGATCCCCGGGTCCGAGTAGAACGTCGCGTTCTCGGCCGACAGCACCGCCCACTGCACCGGCTCGGGCACCCGGTCCAGCGGCACCTCCTGCCGGTTGGTCTCGCCGACCCGGGCCATCTCGGTGCCGTCCGCCCAGTAGTAGACGTTGTTCTGCTGGGTGGCGAAGGCGTTGAGGTCCGCCGGGACCTTGGTGACCGTGAAGAACCAGGCCACCAGGCCGGTCAGCGCCACCGTCGGCAGCCCCAGGACCACCAGCAGCTGCCGCCAGGACGGCAGCCAGCGGCGGACCCCGCGCCGACCGCGCCGCGGGTAGTCGATCCAGCGGAGCGGACGCCACCGGCGGCGCCCGGGCCCCCGCTCCTCGCCCTCGACCCTGGCCTCGGCCTCGGCCTCGGCCTGGGCCTGGGCCTGCCCATCCTGCCGCCGTGCAGCACGCATCCGGTATCCGATCTCCTGGGACGGCCCCCTCACTGGGATAGATGCGGTTCGGGCTGTTCCACAGCCGCCCGAAACCGGTGTGATCATGGTCATAGCAAACGCGGGAACCCCACCGGGACCCCACCAGGACCCCACGGGGACCTCATGGGACGCACCCGTCACGCCCTCCCCGCTCCGCGGCCGCCCCCGCGGACCGCCAGAATGACGCCATGAGGATGATCCACACCCTGCTCGGCGTGCTGCTGCTCCTGCTCGTCGTGGGCAGCATCCTGCGCACCCTGGTCGTCCCGCGCGGGCTCTACTCCGCCCTGGTGTACCGGCTCTGGGCCGTACTGCGCACCGTGCTGCGGCTGTGGGCCGCCCCGTTCGGCACCTACCGGGCGCAGGACCGCGCGCTGACCTGGCTGGCGCCGCTGGTGCTGCTGGGCATGCTGGCGGTGTGGCTCAGCGGGATGCTGCTCGCCTACTCACTGATCCTGCACGGCACCTCGGACCTCAGCTGGACGGTGTCCGTCCGGGAGGCCGGGTCCAGCCTGTTCACCCTCGGCTTCGCCAGCGGGGAGCGGCTGCAGCTGTCCGCGATCGACTTCCTGGCCGCCGCCAGCGGCCCGCTGGTGATCGCCCTGCAGATCGCCTACCTGCCCACCCTGTACGCCGCCTACCAGCGGCGCGAGACCGAGGTGACGCTGCTGCAGTCCCGGGCCGGCGAGCCCGCCTGGGGCCCGGAGCTGCTCGCCCGGCAGTCCCTGGTCGACACCGAGACCGCGCTCCCCCAGCTCTACCGCGACTGGGAGCGGCTGGCCGCCGACATCGGCGAGAGCCACTCCAACTACCCGGTGCTGCTGTCCTTCCGCTCCCCGCAGGCCAACCGCAGCTGGGTGGTCGGGCTGATCGCGGTGATGGACGCGGCCGCCCTGCACCTCGCCCTCTGCCCGCGCTCGGCCCCGCCCGAGGCCCGGCTGGTGATCCGGGCCGGCTTCACCGCGATGCGCGACATCGCCCGCTCGCTGCGCATCGACTTCGACGCCGACCCGGACCCGACCACCCCGATCCGGCTCACCTACGCCGAGTACCTGGGCGCGGTCGCGATGATCACCGCTGCGGGCTTCCCGCGCGAGCGCCCGGTCGAGGACGGCTGGCGGCACTTCAACGGCTGGCGGATCAACTACGAGGCCCTGGCCTACGAACTCGCCCGCCGCAGCGACTCCGTCCCCGCCCTCTGGACCGGCCCCCGCGACTTCCGCGCCCCGGTCATCCCCCCGGCCCGCCCCACCGACCGCCGCCCGGAAGCCCTCCGCCCGGGCCCGCCGGACGCCTGACCGGCCGGTCCGGTATGGTGGTGGATCGTACGTGCCGAAACAGGATGTTCCGTGGAGAAAGAGGGAGGTGGGGTTGATGACCGCGCTCATGGCCGCCGTGCGCAGCGTCCGGGTCTCCCTCACGTCCCGGGCCGCGGCCTGACGTCGTCCTGTCCCGTCCCGCTGGGAGCGTGAGCTCGCGGGGCACCGTACGCACACCTTCAGGAACGGAATCCCGTCCACCATGCGCAACTGGATCACGCGCGCCGAGACCGGCGCCGACATCCCCACCGTCCGCGACATCAACCTCGCCGCCTTCGACACCGCCGGGGAGGCCGACCTCGTCGACGCCCTGCGGGCCGACCCCGCCTGGATCGAGGGCCTGTCGCTCGTCTCGGCCGACGAGCACGGCACCGTCGTCGGCCACGCCCTGCTGACCCGCTGCCACGTCGGCGACGTCCCGGCCCTGTGCCTGGCCCCCTGCGCCGTGCTCCCCGAGTACCAGCGCACCGGCGCCGGCTCCGCCGCGATCCGCGCCGCCCTCGCAGCGGCGACGGACCTCGGCGAGCGGTACGTGGTCGTCCTCGGGCACCCGGACTACTACCCCCGGTTCGGCTTCGGCCGGGCCTCCGCACACGGCATCGGCCTGAGCATCGAGGTCCCGGACGAGGCCCTGATGGCCCTCTCCCTGGCCCCGGGGCACCCGCTGCCCGCCGGTACCGTCCGCTACGCGGCACCGTTCGGCATCTGAGGGAACACCTGACCGAAGGAGGGGCCGGGCGGGGCAACGAGTGCCCCGCCCGGCCCCTCCTTCGAACCTCGACCACTCAGACCTCGACCGCGGTGCCCTCGGCGAGGGAGCGCTCGGCGGCCGCCAGGATCTCCACCACCCGCAGGCCGAAGTCCGCGTCGCACGGGTGCGGCCGGCCCGAGGCGGCGGAGGCCAGCAGGGCGTCCAGCGCCCGGTGGAGGGCGACGGTCGGGCCCTCGCCGCGCTCGGGCAGCTGTGCCACCCCGTGTTCGCCGCGCAGTTCCATCGCGATGCCGCCGCCCGCCCGGGGGGCGGTCAGGCTGAGCGCGAGCGTGCTGGAGGCGCCGCCGGCGTGGCGCAGCACCAGGTGGACGGTGTCCAGCGGTCCGGCGACGGCGGTGACCCGGGTCGCGTCGCCCAGCACCGGCAGCAGCACGGACAGCGCGTGCGGGCCGACGTCCCAGAGTGCGCCCTTGTCCTGGCGCCAGGCCGAGGCCGCGTACGGGCTGGTGCTGCCCGGGGCGAACACCGAGCCGAGCCAGTCGGAGCGGCCGGTGAACCAGCCGCCCAGTTCGGCGTGGTGTTCCAGCCACGGGATCTGCTCGCCGCCGAAGCGGACCGTGAAGAACACCACCGAGGCGCGGCGGTGGGCGCGCACCGCCTCGGCCACCGTGCGGGCGTCCGGCACGGTGAACGCGACCGGCTTGTCCAGCAGCAGGTGGCAGCCGGCCTCGGCGGCCCGGACCGCGAGCCCGGCCTGGACGGACGGCGGCAGGGCGATGGAGACCGCGTCCACCTCGGCGAGCAGCCGGTCGAGGTCGGCGAAACCGGGCACGCCGTGGGCCGCGCCCAGTGCCTCGGCGGCCTCCGGGCGGCGGCCCCAGACGCCGGTGAACTCCACCCCGGGGTGCTCGGCCAGCACGGGTGCGTGCACCCGCTCCGCCCAGGTGCCGGTGCCCAGCAGTCCGATCCGCACGATGTCTCCGTTCCTCTGCACTGCCGACCTCTGTACCGCCGACCTCTGCAATGCCGACCTCTGCACTGCCCGGTCACGCTCCATGACCGGGCAGGGAGGTCACTCCGCGGTGGCGGCGTTCGCTGCCGCGGCGGCCTTGGCCGCCTCCTCCGCCTCGATCTTCGCGTGGGTCTTCGCCGCGCGGCGCTTCATCACCCAGGCCGAGATCGCCCCGATCAGCACGGCCGCCGCCAGGCCCGCCCAGGAGAACCGGGCCAGCCACGGTTCGATGGCCTTGCCGACCTTGTAGACCAGCAGCGTCGTACCGCCGGCCCAGACGATGCCGCCCAGCACGTTGGCGATCAGGAACTTCCAGTACGGCATCTTCAGCGCGCCCGCGAGCGGACCGGCGAAGATCCGCAGCAGGGCGATGAAGCGGCCGAAGAAGACCGCCCACATGCCCCACTTCTGGAACGAGCGCTCGGCGGTCGCCAGGTGCGCGGGCCCGAAGTGCTTGGGGAACTTGCGTCCCAGCTTCTCGAAGAGCGGCTTCCCACCCTTGCGGCCGATCGAGTAGCCGATCGAGTCGCCGATGATCGCGCCCGCGATCGCACAGGCCGCGATCCCCCACGGGCTCACCACGCCCTTGACGGCCATCAGGGACGCCGTGACCAGGGCGATCTCGCCGGGCAGCGGGATGCCCAGCGATTCGATGCCGATGATCAGGCCGATCAGGGCGTACACCGCGGTCGGTGGAACGCTCTCGATCCAGGCGTCGATGTGCAAGGCCAGTACCTCCGTGGCAGGTCGGAACCGGGCCCGGCTCCCCGTGGAGCCGGACGTGCGGTCCGGCGGTCATCCGATGGCGGCACCCGGGCCGCTCCCCCGGGGCGCAGCCTAACGTGCCGGGTGGGCCCGTCCCCCGGCCGATCACCCGTGGTTACGACGTACGCCCCCGCGCCAATAGTTCCAGGCCGACCGGCGTTTCTTCAAGAATTGGTAAAACGCAGGGCGGCCACCGAAGGCCTCTGCTTCATCCGGCGGACGACCGGCAGCAGCACCCGCAGCAGACCGCGGCCGCCCTCGGGGTAGACCTCCCGGATCCCGGTGACCGCCGGGTGCGCGCCGGCCAGCTTGCCGAGCTCGTCCGCGTCCATCCCGAACGGCATCGGCGGCGCCTGGTAGTGGCGGTCCCGCAGCTTGCCCTCGACGGCCCGCCGGCTCATCCAGCGCGGCACCGCGTCCAGCACCATGGCCCCGCCCGGGAAGCGTGCGGCGCAGGCCGCGATCAGCTCCCGGACCTCGGTCGGCCGCAGGTACATCAGCAGCCCGGCGGTGCTGATCAGCACCCCGCGCTCCGGGTCCGGGTCCACCGCGTCCGTCCAGCGGAGGTCGGTGGCCGGGCAGGCCAGGATCCGGCGCCGCCCGTCCGGCGGGAGCAGCCGCTCGCGCAGCCCGGCCGTCTCCGGCAGGTCCACCGACAGCCACTCGGCCCGTCCGTTGTCCACCCGCCAGGACTGGGTCTCCAGTCCGTCCCCCAGCCCGACCACCGTGGCGCGCGGGAACCTGGTCAGGAAGTCCGCCACCTCCCGGTCGAAGCAGGCCGCCCGCAGCCCCTGCAGCTGGCCCGCCGTCGCGGCCGTCCCGAACCGCTCCGCGAACGGGAAGTCGATCCGCTCCACCAGCTCGACCGCCACCGGGTCGTGCAGCACCGTGTCCGGCCGCCGTGCCTCCAGCGCCCGGTGCCACAGCGTCCACAACGCCGTCTCCGGCACCTGCCCCAGCTCCGGCCGTTCCCCGCCGCTCATCGCTCACTCCTTCGGACGTGCACCGCGCTCCGGCATGAACCCGCCGATTCTGACACCCGCCGCGCGCCCCCTCTCCCGCCGACGCGCCGGGCCCCGGGCGCCGCGGCGGTCCCCGGGCGCCCCGGCGGGCGGGACGGTGCTCAGGACGAGGCAGCACTCAGGACGAGGCAGCGCTCAGGACGAGGCGGCATCGCAGACGCGGATCACCTCCACCGAGTCCCGGCCGCCGTCCGGGTGGGACGGGTTCCAGAGCCGGTCGGCCTCGCCGCGGGCGACGTGCTCCTCGTAGACCCGCACCTTCTCCCGCATCACCTCCAGGGTCACCTGGAGGTCCCGGATCTGCGCCGCCACGTCGTCCTGGTGCCGGCGCAGCAGCTCCAACCGCTCCCGTTCATTGCCGGTGCCCGCCCGGACCAGGTCGATGTAGCCGCGGATCATCGCCAGCGACATGCCGGAGGAGCGCAGCCGCATACAGATCGCCAGCCACTCCAGGTCCTCCTCGTGGTAGACCCGGCGGCCGTTGGACAGCCGGCGCACCGGGTTGGCGAACAGCCCCTCCCGCTCGTAGAAGCGCAGGGCGTGCACGCTCAGTCCGCTGCGCTGGGCCACCTCACCGATGCTCAGGTCCATGACCACCCCTCCCTCGTCCGACCGTCGGTCCCGACCGGTCCCGACAGTTGATCTAGACAGGACTCTAGGACCTACCGTCGAGCCGTCGGCCGATCCGACCGGGTCGGCCCCTCCCAACTGGCGGAAGCAGGACAGCACATGGGCGTTTGGTTCGTCACCGGGGCGTCGCGCGGGCTCGGCGCGGAGATCACCCGTGAGGCGCTGGAGCGCGGCCACCGGGTGATCGCCACCGCGCGGGACGTGACGGCGGTGCGCGCCGCGCATCCGCGGCGGTCGGCCGAACTGCTGGCGGTGACCGCGGACGTGACCGATCCGGCGCAGTTGGCGGCCGCCGTGGCGGCCGGGCTGGAGCGGTTCGGCCGGATCGACGTGGTGGTCAACAACGCCGGTTACGGCGTGGTCGGCGCGATCGAGGAGGTCTCGGACGAGGCCGCCCGGGCGCAGTTCGACGTCAATGTGTTCGGCGTGCTCAACACCCTGCGGGCCACCCTGCCGACGCTGCGCGCCCAGCGGTCCGGCCACGTACTGAACATCGGCTCGGTGGCCGGGTTCGCGACCGCGCCGGCCACCGGGCTGTACGGGGCCTCGAAGTTCGCCGTCGAGGGCATCTCCGAGGCCCTGCACGGCGAACTGGCCCCGCTCGGCGTCCGGGTCACCGTCGTCGAACCGGGCGGCTTCCGCACCGACTTCCTGAGCGGCTCCAGCCTGCGCACCGAGCCGGCCGTCATCGCCGACTACGCGGCGGGCGCGGGCCCGGTGCGCGAGGCGCTGGCGGGCGTCGACGGCCGTCAGCCCGGGGACCCGGCGAAGGCCGCCCGGGCGGTCGTCGACGTCACCGAGGTCGACGAGCCGCCGCTGCGGCTGCAGTTGGGTGCGGACGCGGTCGAACGGGTGGAGGCGAAGCTGGAGTTCGTCCGGCAGGAGCTCGACCGGTGGCGCGGGGTGGCGCTCTCCACCGCCCTCTGAGGCCCGAGTTCGGACCGCCGCCGTTCACCCGGACGTCTCGGCGCTCACCCCGACGTCTCGGCGGCTACGGGCTCCCGCTCCGACCCAGACCCCGGTGCCGGCACCGGCTCGGGGGTGACCCGGCGGATGCTCAGGACGGTGAGCAGCGCGACGGCCGCACCGACCACCGGTACGGCGGCCGGGCCGACGCCCGACAGTGCGAGGCCGCCGAGTCCGCCGCCGACCGCCACCCCGAGGAACTGGGCCGAGAAGTGCAGTCCCAGGGCCTGGGCGCGCTGGGCGGGCGCCAGGCCGGCCAGCCGGGTCTGCTGGCTGATGCCGCCGGACCACCAGGCCGCACCGAAGGCGAACATCAGCGGGAACGCGACCGCCGTGGCGAGCAGCGGCGTGCGGGTGGCGGTGAGCACGGCCAGCACGGTGAGCAGCCCGGCGATCAGGGTGAGCGCGCCGCACAGGACCCGGGCGAGGCCGTGGCGGGCGATCAGCGCGCTGACGGCGCGGCCCGCGAGCAGGCCGCCGGCGCCGAACACGATCATCAGCGCGGCCACCCCGGTGCTGCCTAGCCCGGCCGCCCGGTGGGCCACCGGGTCGAGGTAGGTGTAGACGCAGTAGGCGGCCAGGAAGAGCCCGAAGGTGGTCGCCAGGCCCCAGCGGATCGGGGTGCGGCGCAGCAGGTTGAGCCGCCCGGCGGCGGGGTTGCCGCCCGCGGGGACGGCGGGCAGGCCGGTCCGGACCGCGACGGCGGTGGCCACCGCGAGGAGTGTCACGAACCAGAACGAGGCGCGCCAGCCGAGGGCCGAGCCGATGACGGTGCCGATCGGGGCGCCCAGGGTGAGTGCCACCGCATTGCCGCCGGCGGTCACCGAGATCGCCCTGGGCAGTTCGTCGGGCGCGCAGAGCGCGGCCGCGGTGGCGGCGGCGGGGGCCGCGAAGAGGGCGGCCCCCAGGGCGGCGAGCACCCGGGCCGCGACCAGGACGGCGTAGTCGGGGGCGAGCGCGGCGAGGGCGTTCGCGGCGGCGAAGAACAGGGCGGCGCCGGTCAGCAGCCGCCTGGGCTCGACCTGGTGGAACAGGCCGATCAGCGGCGGTCCGGCCAGGGCGTAGACCAGCGCGAACACCGTGACCAGCTGGCCGCACAGGGAGACCGAGGTGTGCATGTCGTGCGCCACGCTCGGGAGCACCCCGGCGATCACATAGCCCTCGGTGCCCACGGTGAACGTGCCGAGGGCCAGGAGGTAGATCCGTGGGTTCATGGTCCGACGGTACAACATCCGTTGAACCATTGGAAAGGGCTCTCCTCCGCACGGAAATGACGGAGCATCACGGTGCCGCGGCGACGGATCCATGCGCCCGGAGCCTCCGTCACCACGGAAAGTAGAATCAGGGCATGCGCGATGCGTTCCACGCCGAACTGGCGACCGTCACCCTGGCCGCGGCCATGCACGGTCTCAGCGACCCGCTGCGACTGCGGATCGTCGACCTGCTGGCCCGCCAGGGCGAGACCGAGTGCTCGGTGATCTACAACGCCCTCGGGATCAGCAAGTCGAACGCCTCCCACCACTTCCGGGTGCTGCGCGAGTGCGGCCTCATCCTGCGCACCCACCAGGGGCAGCAGCAGAGCGCCCGGCTGCGCGCCGAGGAGTTCGACGAGCGGTTCCCGGGGCTGCTCCGCGCGGTGCTGGACAACGTGGACGGCGTGGACAAGGCGAACGGCGCGAACGGCGCCGCCTGAGGCCGCGCCGTCCGTGATTCCCGCCGTCCGTGACTCCCACCGTCCCGCGGTGGCCTTCCGCCCCGCTCAGCCGACGCTGAAGGCCCCGTCCGGCGGGGGCGGCGAGTCGGTGGCCTCCGCGTCGGTGACCGGCGCGGTGCGGCCCACCAGGGCGGCCAGCTCCTCGCCCTCGGTGAGCCGGGCCGGGAAGATGTCGCCCGCCAGCAGCCTGGTCAGCTCCGCCACCGGCAGCGGCGCCGTCGAACCGGCCAGCAGCACGTTGCCGTACCGGCGCCCGCGCAGCACCGGTGCCTCCGCCACCAGGCAGACGTACGGGAACACCGCCCGCACCGTCGCCGCCTGCGCCTTGGCGAAGGCCAACGGCGGGCCGTCCGCCAGGTTGGCGGCGTAGCAGCCGCCGGGGCGCAGGGCGCGCGCGGCCAGCCGCAGGAACTCCACCGAGGTCAGGTGCGCCGGGGTGCGGGAGCCGTGGAAGACGTCCGCGATCACCAGGTCCTGCGAGCCGGCCGGGACGTCGGCCAGTGCCGCCCGGGCGTCGCCGACCGTCGCGGTGATGTCCGCGCCGGGGCCCTGCCAGGGCAGCTGCCCGGCGACCAGGTCGAGCAGCGGCCCGTCCACCTCCACCACCCGCTGGCGGGAGCCGGGCCGGGTGGCCGCCAGGTAGCGCGGCATGGTGAGCGCGCCGCCGCCCAGGTGCAGGGCGTCCAGCGGCCGTCCGGCGGGGGCCAGGGCGTCGGCCAGGTGGCCGAGCCGGCGGGTGTACTCGAACTCCAGGTGGGTCGGGTCGGCCAGGTCGACGTACGACTGCGGGGTGCCGTCCAGGGTGAGCAGCCAGCCGCCCTCGCGGTCGAGGTCCGGCATCAGCTTGGCGAAGCCGAGGTCGGTGGCCCGGCCGACCGGCACCGGCTCGTCCGTCACGCCGTCTCCCCGACCGGCCGCACGTCCAGGTAGCCGGCCAGCCAGCGGTCCAGCTCGGCGAACACCTCGGTGCGGGCGGCCTCCTGGGACAGCACCAGGTCGTGCATGCCGCCCTCGATCCGCACGATCGTCACGTGCCGGCCCAGCCGCGGGCCCTGCGCGGCGATGTCGTCGGCGCGCAGCACGGCGTCCGCGTGGTGCAGGGCGTGCTGCCAGGTGGTGGTGGAGATCGACCGGGTGGAGGCCATCAGCAGCACCGGCACGTCGATGCCGAGCCCGTGCCGCAGCTGCCGGTGCCCCTGGTGGATCGCGGACAGCCAGCCCGCGTACAGCGGGAAGCCCTCGGCGGGCTTGAGCCGCAGGTCGAAGTCCCACTCGCCCTTGTGGTCCCGGTGCAGGCTGTGGGTGTAGTGCGGGTTGAGCGAGGAGGGCAGGACCCGGGTCGGCTTCATCCGCCCGAGCGCGGTGACCACCGGGCCGCCGGCCGTCCGCACGGCCGCCCCGGCCGGCATCGACAGGAACGGGCTGTTCAGGAACAGGCCGTCCACCAACCCGCGCCCGGCCCGGCGACCGGCCCACAGGGCGCCCACCAGCCCGCCGGTGGAGTGCCCGTTCAGCAGCAGCTGCCGGTGCCCGTCCACCTCCCGGATGATCCGCACCGCCTCGTCGAGCTCCTCGTCGTACTCGACGAGGTCCCGGACGAAGTTCGGCGACTGGTGCGGCCGCAGCGACCGGCCGTACTTGCGCAGGTCGAGGGCGTAGAAGGAGAAGCCCAGCGCGGTGTAGTGGTCCGCCAGATTGGTCTGGAAGAAGTAGTCGTTGTACCCGTGGATGTACAGCACCGCCCGCTCGGCCCCCGGCACCAGCCGACGCACCAGGGTCGCGCAGACCGCCCCCTCGTCGTCCGGCTGCAGCACCAGCTCCGCCGCCTCGTAGGGGGCACCCAGGATGTCTTCCCGAAACTCCATCTGCCGCCGCACCCGTCCCTCTGTTCCGCCCGCCGTCGCGGCAGGTCACCGCCCGTTTCCAGGCTCGACGATACCGGCCGGTAGCCACCGGGCGCGCGGCGGAGTGCCGCAGGTGGGGGGTCGGGGACGACCGGGGGGCCGGCAGGGGCGGCTCGGGGCCCGGCCGGGGGGCGGTCGGGGGCCCGGCCGGGGGTCGTTCCGCGCCTCCCGACCGCTTCCCGTGCGCCTGCTGTGCGCCGGTGGTCATGTGGAACGCTTCCCGGACGGATCAGGCGAGTTGGGGAGAATAGATGGATTCGTCGCTCTACCGTTCGGCTGCCGAGGCGATCGCGGCCCCGCCGGAGAAGCTGGCGTACGTGGCCGGGTTCGACCGCTCGGCGCGGCGGCCGGATGCCTTGCTCACCGTGGACACCGACCCGGAGTCGGCGAGCTACGGGAAGGTGCTCAACTTCGCCGAACTGCCGACCCTCGGCGACGAGTTGCACCACTTCGGGTGGAACGCCTGCTCCAGCGCGCTGGCGCACGCCTGCCACGACAACCCGGAGCGGCGGTTCCTGCTGCTGCCGGGGCTGCGGTCCTCGCGGCTGCACGTGATGGACACCCACCCGGATCCGGTGCGCCCCCGGCTGGTCAGGACGGTGGAGGCCGAGGAGCTGGCGGCGAAGGCCGGGTACTCCCGGCCGCACACCCTGCACTGCGGCCCGGACGGGGTGTTCCTGTCCTGCCTGGGCTCCGGCGAGGGCGGGGACGGGCCCGGCGGGGTGGCGCTGTTGGACCACACCACCTTCGAGGTGCTGCGCCCCTGGGAGACCGAGCGCGGGCCTCAGCACTTCGCGTACGACGTCTGGTGGCACCTCGGCACGGGCGTCGGGGTGACCAGCGAGTGGGGCACCCCGTGGATGGTCGAGAACGGGGTGCTGCCCGAGCAGCTGCTCGGCCGCAAGTACGGGCACGCGCTGCACTTCTGGGAGCTCGGCACCGGGCGGCACCTCCAGCGGGTCGACCTCGGCGACCAGTACCAGATGGTGCTGGAGCTGCGCCCGGCGCACGACCCCGAGGCGGAGTGGGGGTTCGCCGGGGTGGTGGTGAACGTCGAGGACCTCTCCTCCTCGGTCTGGCTCTGGTACCGGGAGGGCCCGGCGTTCACCGCGCGCAAGGTGATCGAGATCCCCGCCCAGCCCGCCTCGGTCGCCGAACTGCCGCCCGCACTGCAGCCGTTCGGCGCGGTGCCGCCGCTGGTCACCGACATCAACCTGTCGGTGGACGACCGCTGGCTGTACGTCTCGGCCTGGGGCACCGGCGAGCTGTTCCAGTACGACGTCTCGGACCCCTTCCACCCCCGGCTGGCCTCCTCCGTACGGCTGGGCGGGGTCGTCGCCCGGACGCCGCACCCGGCCGAGCCGGGACGGCCGCTGAACGGCGCGCCGCAGATGGTGGAGATCAGCCGGGACGGCCGGCGGCTCTACCTGACCAACTCCCTCTACGGCGCCTGGGACGACCAGTTCTACCCGGACGGCATCGACCCCTGGCTGGTCAAGCTGGACGCCGACCCGGTCGCCGGCGGGCTGCGCGTCGACGAGCGGTTCTTCCCGCACGGCGCCGACTTCCGGGGCCTGCGGGTCCACCAGACCCACCTGGCGGGCGGGGACGCCTCCTCGGACTCCTACTGCTACCGGTAGCGGTAGCAGGAGCGGTCTAGGAACGGAGCGACTGGTCGAACCGCACCCGGGTCAACGGCAGCCCCACCGCGAGCAGTTCGGCGCGCACCGAGGCGATCATCCCGGCCGGGCCGCTGACGCAGGCCAGGTGCTCGCGCCAGTCGCCGGCGGCCGCGACGGTGTCGGCGAGCCGCCCGGCCGTCACCGGTGTGAGCGACAACCACGGTTTGTGCAGCACCAGTTCGGAGAGCGCCTGCCAGTCGTAGAGGTCGGAGCGGTCGCGCGCGCCGACGAACAGGTGGACCTTGCGGCCCGGCGGGCGGTGCAGGGCCTGCTGCTCGACGATCGCCTTCATCGGGGCGAGCCCTGTGCCGCCCGCGACCAGCAGCAGGTCGCGGGTGTCGCCGTCGGGCAGCAGGCCGCCGCGCGGCGGGCCCAGCCGCAACCGGTCGCCGACGGCGGTGTGCCCGACCAGCGCCGCGCTGACGCCGCCGGGGCCGGTGCGGCGCACATGGAACTCCAACTCGTTGTCGCCGCGCGGGGCGCAGCCCATCGAGTACTGCCGCCAGGTGTGCGGCAGCGCCGGGTGTTCGACCGTGCCGTACTGGCCGGCCCGGTAGGGGTACGGTTCGCCGGTGCGCACCCGCAGCACAGCGAGGTCGGGGCGGCGGCGCTCGTGGCCGGTCACCACGGCGTGCCAGTACGGGGGTTCGGTGAGCGCGGAGTCGGCGCCGGCCACCATCGCGCCGACGGCGAAGCGCAGCATCCGCACCCAGGCGGCTTCGAGGTCCTCGGTCCAGCGTCCGCCGGCCCGCGTCCGCAGGGCCGCGCACAGGGCCTCCTCGAAGGCCTCGTAGTGGACCGGCCGGACCCCCAGTTTCCGGTGGTCGCGGCCGAGTTGGCGCAGGGTGCGGTCCAGTTCGGCGGGCTGGTGCAGGTGGTCGACCAGGTGGTGGAAGATGCGTTCCAGGTGGGCCTGCTGGAACTCCATCGAGGCGGGGAAGAGCGGACGCAGGTAGGGGCGGCGGCGGAACATGACCGCGTAGAGCTGGTCGATCAGCTCGGACAGCGGGGCGACGAGTTCCAGGTCGCGCCGGATCAGGCGCTGGTCCGCGGCGCCGTCGTAGCCCTCGCAGCCGCCGAGTCCGTGGTCGACGGCTCCGGGCCCGGTCCCGGGACCGCTCCCCGACGGCGAGGCGGGGGCGAGGAGTTGGCGCCGCAGTCTCATCGCGTGGTGGCGGGCGATCAGACGGTCGTACTCGGCGGTGGCGGTGGCGGCCGCGGTGGCCTGGCTGCTGTTGTCCATGACCTGCCCAGTCAACTGCCGGGCCGTGGGCCACCGGAAGGGCCGATGGCCCCGGGCCCGCCCGGGACCATCGGCCCCCTTCCCGCCGACGGACCTCGTGGCCCTGCACGTCAACGGACCTCGTGGCCCTGCCCGGTGTTGCGGTCGGCCGCCTGACCGGCCGCGGACCGGCGTTCGGTGGCGTCCCAACTGGCCAGCAGCCGCAGGGACTCCGCGGACGGGCTGCCCGGTTCGGCGTGGTAGGTGACCAGCACCTGGTCGCAGTCCCCGGCCGGGTACAGGGTCTCGTACCGGAGGCTGAGCGGGCCGACCACCGGGTGGTGCAGCCGCTTGGTGCCCTGCCCCTTCTCCTTGATCCGGTAGCTGGCCCAGAGACTGCGGAAGTCCTCGCACTTGAGCGAGAGTTCGCCCACCAGTGAGGCGAGCCGCGGGTCGTCCGGGTAGCGGCCGGCCTCCAGCCGCAGCAGCCCGACCACGTCGCTGGCCTTGCCCTCCCAGTCCTCGAAGAGCCGGCGGGCGGCCGGGTCGAGGAAGACGTGCCAGGCCATGTTGCGCTGCTCGGGCGGCATCGCCGCGAAGTCGCCGAGCAGCGCGGTGCCGATCCGGTTCCAGGCGATGATGTCCAGGCGCCGCCCGAGCACGTACGCGGGCACGCCCTCCATCGCGTCCAGCAGCTGTTGCAGCGCGGGCCGCACCCGCTGCGGGCGGGCGAAGGCGGTGCGCCCGGGGCGACGCCGGGCGGGGGTGGTGAGCCGGCCGAGGTGGTCGCGCTCGGCCGGGCCGAGCCGCAGCACCCGGGCGACGGCGTCCAGGACCGCTGCGGAGACGTTCTCGCCGTGGCCCTGTTCCAGCCGGGTGTAGTAGGCGGTGCTGACCCCGGCCAGCTGGGCCAGCTCCTCGCGGCGCAGCCCGGGCACCCGTCGGCGGGTGGTGCCGCCGGGCAGGCCCACGTCCTCGGGCCGCAGCCGGGCGCGGCGGGATCGGAGGAACTCGCTGAGTTCGGTGCGCTGGTCCATGACTGCAGTATGCGGGCGCGGCGGCGGGCCCGGGGGCGGGCGAGGGTGACACTGCCGTGCGTAGGTTGCGCGGTCCTACGCTGTGCTCCCGTACGTGCGGCCGTGGTACGCACGACCGTCGTACGCGCGGCTGTCGTACGAAGAACGCCGACCTGGTTGGCCCCGCCGCCCCGGCGCAGTCTGAGGGGCATGACCGACGAGACGACAGCCACGCAGCACACCGCCACCCGCACCGTCGCCGCCTACGCGGCCCAGCGCCCGAACGCCCCGCTGGCCAAGACCACCGTCACCACCCGGGCCGTCGGCGAGCACGACATCGTGATCGACATCCGCTACTCCGGCATCTGCCACTCGGACATCCACCAGGTGGGCGAGGACTGGGGCGACGGGATCTTCCCGATGGTCCCCGGCCACGAGATCGCCGGGCTGGTCAGCGAGGTCGGCCCGGGCGTCACCCGCTGGAAGGTCGGCGACCGGGTCGGGGTCGGCTGCTTCGTCGACTCCTGCCGGGAGTGCGACCACTGCCGGGCCGGGCTGCAGCAGTACTGCACCGGCGAGGGCGGCATGGTCTTCACCTACAACGGCGTCGGCAAGGACGGCCGCCCGACCTACGGCGGTTACGCCGCCGAGCTGGTGGTGGACGAGGCGTACGCGCTGCGCATCCCGGACGGCCTGCCGCTGGACGCCGCCGCGCCGCTGCTGTGCGCGGGCATCACGGTGTACTCGCCGCTGTCCCACTGGGGCGCCGGCCCGGGCAAGAAGGTGGCGATCGTGGGCCTGGGCGGTCTCGGCCACATGGGCGTGCAGCTCGCCCACGCGATGGGCGCGGAGGTCACCGTGCTCAGCCAGTCGCTGCGCAAGCGCGCGGACGGGCTGCGGCTGGGCGCGGACCACTACCGGGCCACCTCCGACACGGCGGTCTTCGAGGAGCTCGCGGGCAGCTTCGACCTGATCGTCAACACCGTCTCCGCCGACCTCGACCTGACCGCCTACATCGGTCTGCTGCGCGTCGACGGCACCATGGTGCAGGTCGGCGTGCCGGAGAAGCCGCTCACCCTGTACCCGTTCCCGCTGGCCATCGGGCGCCGCTCGCTGGCCGGTTCGGCGATCGGCGGGCTGCCGGAGACCCAGGAGATGCTGGACTTCTGCGCCGAGCACGGCATCACCGCGGAGATCGAGCTGATCCGGGCCGAGCAGATCAACGAGGCGTACCGGCGGGTGCTGGACGGGGACGTCCGGTTCCGCTTCGTGATCGACGCCTCGACCATCTGAGGCCCTCGACCGTCTGAAGCCGTCGACCCTCGGAGGCCCTCGACCCTCGGAGGCCCTCGACCGCTCCTCCCACGACGGAGGACGGCAGGGCGGAGGACGGCAGGGCGGAACGCCCCGCGCCCCCGGTGCTCTCCCACCACCGGGGCGCGGGGCGTCGCCGACGACTCCCGGCCGGGCCCGGTCCCTAGACCCCCGCCGGGGCCCGGCGCTGCGTGCGCCGGTCCTCCCGCCGCTGCCGCCCACGGCGCAGCGGCTGGTCGGGCAGCCAGCCGAAGGTCAGGCAGGCGCCCACGATGCCGAGCAGCATCCCGATCACGAAGCCGCCCAGGTTGGACGTCACCCAGCTGCCCAGCGAGGCGAGCACGGCGAGGATGGAGTAGAACAGCCGCTGTGTCGGGTTGAACAGGATCAGCAGGCCGCACAGCACCATCACCGACGGCACCAGGTACCCCGCGAGGCCCACCAGCGAGATGTGCAGCAGGAGGGGCAGCGGGGCCCACAGCGTGAAGAGGATCTCGGCGCCGCCGAGCGTCACCAGCAGCCCGCCCCAGAACGGTCGCCCGCCCCGCCAGTCGCGTTTGACCCGGCCCGCGGGGCTCGCGGGCGCAGGGGTCGCAGCGGTCGTGGCGGCACTCGCGGGCGCAGCGGTCGCAGCGGCTCCGGTGGGAGCGGCGGCGGCGCCGGGGGCGGGGTCGGGGGCCGCGGCGGGCGGGGCGGTCGTCCCCTCGGCCGCCACCTCCCCGCTCTGCGGCCCGGCGCCCTCGCCGGTTCCGGCCCGCTCCGGTACGGACTCCGTCATGGTCAGCAGCCCTTGGAGCTGAAGCTCAGCCGCAGGTTGGGCAGCTTGAACCCGACGGCGGTGCTCGCGTAGTTGTGCTGGTTGACGTTGGTCAGCGTGACGTGGTCGGCCTGCTGGCCGAAGACGCCCTTGCCGCCCACGCCGGCCGACCCGGCCTTGGTGTAGGTGCTGGCGTCGCCGCCGATCTCGATGTTCTTGAACTGCGCGTTGCCGGCGGTCAGCAGGTCGGAGTCGGTGGTGAGGTCGGAGGCCGCCACCGGGGTGCCCTGGTCGCCGGCGTGGATCAGCAGGTTGACGCCGCCGAGGTCCACGCTCTGGCAGAGGTTGGTGATCTCGGCGGTCTTGATCGCCGACACCGCGACCAGCACCTGCCCGCCGGTCTTGCCCTGGTTGGGGCTGCCGGGAATCATGTGGTCCAGCGAGCCGAACTGGGCGAAGCCCTCGCCGTCGATCTTGTCGGCGGTGATGGTGAACGGCATGCCGGAGATGGAGAACTGCGCGGCGAGCACGCCCTGGGCGGTGAGGGTCATCAGGATGCCCCCGACCGCGACGGCCGGGACGGCCATCAGGGCGGAGCGCTTCATCCGCACCCGTCCTCTTGTGCGCCCGGTCGGCGGCTGCGGGGACTCCGCCGCGGCGGCGGTCTCCTCGGACATGGCCATGTGTGCTCCCTGTGGATGGATGGGTGTGCAGGCACTGGCACGTTGTCCTGGCGCGGACAGCGTTCCGCGCTCCGACCGGGCCGTCCGGCCCTCGACTGCGGGGCGGATCGGGTCGGAGCGCGATGAGTAACTGGGAAGCTACTGCTCGGTATTCGCCGGGTCAATACAGGTGCACGAAGGATCTTCACCAATCCTCGACCCGAGCCGGGCGGCCGCCTCGACCGGCCCGAGGAAGGGTGCCAGGCAGAACATCGCCAACACCGGTAGCAGGTCCGGCAGTTGATCGGTACGACCGGAGGAGATCCGCCGGTACACCGCGCTGTAGACGCCGCCGACCACCGCGTCCACCATCTCCTGCACCGCGACCCCGCCCGGAAGTTGGGGCACTTCGGCGAAGAACGCCCGGAACCGGGTCAGCAGTTGGTCCCGCTCACGGCGGCCGGCCGGGCCGACCGCCTCGATCTCGATCACCGCCATGGTCGCGAACGACGGGGTTCCGGAGAGGAGTTGGAGCATCGCCCCGAGCGCCTGGCGGATCCCGGTGCACCAGTCGGATTCGGCCGCGAAGGCCGCCGCCATCCGGCGGATCACCACCCCGGTCCCGTGCCGGTGCGCGGCCAGGAAGGCGTCCTCCTTGCCGCTGAACAGCTCGTAGAAGACCGGCCTGGTCACCCCCGCCGCGCTGCAGATGTCGCTCACCGTCGCGTGCTGGTAGCCGTGTTCGGCCACCGTGCGGACCAGCCCGTCCAGCAGCCGTTCGCGCTGGGTCGCGGCGACCACGCCGGCGGGCAGCCGGCGCGGGCCGGGCTTGATCGACCGGGCCGGATCCCGGCCGGTCCGGGCACCCGGCAGCAGGATCAGGTCGGAACTCCTGCGGCGTTTGGGATCCATCACCAACTCCTGTGTCCTGTATTGACATTGACGTAACACTGGGTTTACAACTCTGCCAGGTTTCCAACCCGGTCGGTGCGCAGGCCACCACCGGCCGGAACCCTACCCAGCACCGCTGCACGCTGCACGATCGCAAGACCGCCGTACCGCACGAGCGGGCCCGTGGCGCCGGGCCCGCAGGCACCCGCGGTCCGGCGGCGCTCCGGCACGCCATGCACCTCCCCCGCCGTGCACACCACCACACCCGCCGGCGGGGATTCCCCCACCCGTCCCCGGGACGGAGAGAGGCACCCTCATGCGCATCCGCCGCACGCTCGCAGCCGCTTCCCTCGCCGCCATCGCCCTCACCGGCGCCGCCGTCGCACCCGCCCAGGCCGACGCCGCCGCCGTCATGACCCAGGGCAGCGCCTCCGGCCCCGCCATCGCCGTCGGCGACAACCTGGTCGCCAACCTGGTCTCCGGCACCGCCGCCACCTTCACCGACGGCGCCGGCAGCACCAACGGCGTCAGCTGTGCCAGCTCCTCCTTCTCCGCGACCGTGACCTCCAACCCGGCCGCCCCCGGCAACGCCACCGAGCAGCTCAACAACCAGTCCTTCGACCAGTGCACCTCCAGCGTCATGGGCGTCATGAGCGTGCAGAGCGTCACCGCCACCAGCCTGCCGTACACCAACACGATCACCTCCGGCTCCGGCGCCGCCTCGCTCAACGGCACCAGCGCCGGCCCGGTCGGCATCACGGTCGTCCTGAACACCCTGCTGGGCCAGATCAGCTGCGTCTACCAGAGCCCGAACGGCATCACCGGCAGCACCTCGAACAGCAACAGCAGCATCACCTTCGCCAACCAGCCGGCCAACCTGGTCTCCGGCCCCGGCCTGTGCTTCTCCACCGGCTACTTCAGCGCCAGCTACGGCCCGGTCACCGACAGCACCGCCGCCGGCAGCCCGGTCCTGTACGTCAACTGACGCCCCGGCGAACGGTTCCACGCGAGCGGCGTACGACGGGCCACCACCCGCCGTACGCCGCTCCACCGCACCCGCCCGCCCCTCCGCCGGCCCCGGGACAAGCAAGTGACCGGCCGGTAGGGTGGCGCCGCACGGGCCCGACGGAACGGGCCCGGCGAACCGGAACGGGGCGGTCGGATGACCAGCGGCAGCAGCGGCGCGAACAGCGGCGGCAGCGCGAACGGCGGCGGCACGGGCTTCTTCACCTCGGTGGCCGACACCGCCGAACGGCTGGCCGCGACCGGCTACCTGGCCTCCACCGCCGTGGCCACCACCGTCTTCCTCGCCGACCGGCTCGGCAAGCCGCTGCTGGTCGAGGGCCCCGCCGGCGTCGGCAAGACCGAACTCGCCAAGGCCGTCGCCGAACTGGGCGCCGCCCGGCTGGTGCGGCTGCAGTGCTACGAGGGCATCGACGAGGCCCGCGCGCTGTACGAGTGGAACCACGCCAAGCAGCTGCTGCGGATCACCGCCGGCCGCGACGAGGGCTGGGACCAGGCCCGCGGCGACATCTTCGGCGAGGAGTTCCTGCTCACCCGCCCGCTGCTCACCGCCATCCGCGGCGAGGAGCCCACGGTGCTGCTGATCGACGAGATGGACAAGGCCGACGTCGAGGTCGAGGCGCTGCTGCTGGAGGTGCTCAGCGACTTCCAGGTGACCGTCCCCGAGCTCGGCACCATCACCGCGAGCCGCCGCCCCTTCGTGCTGCTCACCTCCAACGCCACCCGGGAACTCTCCGAGGCGCTGCGCCGCCGCTGCCTCTTCCTCCACCTCGACTACCCGGACGCGGAGTTGGAGCGCCGGATCGTCCGGCTCAAGGTGCCCGGCCTGGACGACACCCTGGCCGCCTCGCTGGTCCGGGTGGTCGGCGCGCTGCGCGCCCTGGAGCTGCGCAAGGCGCCGTCCGTCGCCGAGACCATCGACTGGGCCCGCACCCTGCTGGCGCTCGGCGCCGACACCCTGGACGACGCGGTCGTCCGGGACACCCTCGGGGTGATCCTCAAGCACCAGGACGACATCCGGAAGGCCGCCCAGAAGCTCACCCTCGCGTGAGCGGCACCCCCGGCACCCCCGAGACTCCCGGCACCCCCGCAGCCCCCGCGCCCGCCGACACCGCCGCCCGGCTCACCGGCCTGGTCCGCGCCCTGCGCGGGCACGGCCTGCGGATCGGCCCGGCCGAGACCGTGGACGCCGCCGCCGTCCTCGACGTGCTCGGCCTCACCGACCGGGAGCAGATGCGGGCCGGACTGGCCGCCGCGCTGCTCCGCTCGGAGGGCCAACGGCCGGTCTTCGACGCCTCCTTCGACCTGTTCTTCCCGCTCGGCGTCGGCACCCCCGAGGCCGTGCGCAACTCCCCGCCGCCGGTGCCCGACGACCCCGAACCGCCCCGCTTCGGCCGCCCCGACCCGCTGCGCGACCAGCTGCGCGAGCGGCTGGCCGCCGCGCTGACCGCCGACGACCGGGCCGCCCAGGCCCGGCTGGCCGGCGAGGTGGTCGAGGCCTTCGGCCGCTACGGCACCGGCGGCACGCCCGGCTCGGACGGCTGGTCCGCGCACCAGGCGCTCGGCCGCCTCGCCCCCGAGACCCTGCTCGCCCGGATCCTCGCCGCGCTGCGGCAGCAGGGCGCGGACGACCTCTCCGACCGCGTCCTCGCCGACGAGATCCGCCGCCGGATCCGGGACTTCCGCGCCCTGGTCTCCGGCGAGGCCCGCCGCCGGGTCGCCGAACTGAGCGGCGCCGAACGGATCGCGGAGCGCGCCGTCGCCCCCACCGCGGACCGGATCGACTTCCTCGCCGCCGGCCGCGAGCAGCTCGCCGAACTGCGCCGCACCGTCCACCCGTTGGCCCGCAAGCTGGCCACCCGGCTGGCCGCCCGGCGCCGCCGCGCCGCCCGCGGACGGATCGACCTGCGCCGCACCCTGCGCCGCTCGCTCGGCACCGGCGGGGTGCCGCTGCGCCCGGCGTACCGGCTGCGCCGCCCGGCCCGGCCCGAACTGGTGCTGCTCTGCGACGTGTCCGGCTCGGTGGCGGGCTTCGCCGACTTCACCATGCTGCTGGTCCGGGCGATGAGCGAACAGTTCAGCAAGGTCCGGGTGTTCGCCTTCGTCAACCGCACCGCCGAGGTCACCGACCTGCTGCGACGCGGCCAGGACGACCCGGCCCGGCTGGCCGCGCGGATCCTCGCCGAGGCGAAGGTGACGGGCTACCACGGCAACAGCGACTACGGTTCGGCGCTCGGCGACTTCGCCGAGCAGCACCTGGACGCGGTCGGCCCGCGCACCTGCGTCCTGGTCCTCGGCGACGCCCGCAACAACCACCGCGACCCCAACCCCGAGGCGCTGCGCCGGATCGCGGCCCGGGCCCGCCGGGTGTTCTGGCTCAACCCCGAGCACCCCGGGCTCTGGGGCACCGGCGACTCCGCCGCCCCGGCGTACGCGGACGTGGTGGAGATGCACGACTGCCGCAACGCCCGCCGCCTCGGCGAGCTGATCGCCCGCCTGCTGCCGGTCTGAGGCCCACGACGGCGGAGGCCGCCGGCCCGAACGCCGAGGAACGGCGGTCGGACCGGCGGCCTGGACCTCACCCCGGTCACGCGGGTGGCGGAGCCGTCAGCGGGTGGTGGGGATGAGGTAGCCGCAGGCCTCGATCTGGACGACGTTCTGCGACTTGGCGAGGTAGTCGTAGTAGAGGCGGTCACCGGTCTTCGGACCGACGATGCCGTCCGCCTGGAGGCCGCGGTTCGACTGGAAGTCGGTCAGCGCCTTGTAGGTGGCGTCGCCGTACTTGCCGTCGACGTCGATGTTGTAGCCGGCGTCCCGCAGGCCCTGCTGCACGCAGGACACGGCCTGGCTGTGCTGGCTGGGCTTGATGTACGCAACGCCCGGGTCGGCGTGCGCGACGCCGCCGAAGACGGTGACGGCGAGGAAGGCGGCACCGGCGGCGACGGCGCCGCGCTGGAACAGGTTCTTGCTCATGGAAGGTCCCCCACACGGAGTTCGGTTCGTCCGGACCACAGTGGCGGGGGATCGCAACTCGCGGTCCCCGGTGCCGGACGGGGACCATCCTGGACAGCCCGGAGGCCGTCCCACGAGGGGCCGGGCTTCCCTGGGACGTCCCGGTCGCCGCGCGGCCTCCCGAGGCCCGCGCTGACGCACTTTCGGGCGCCCGTCCCGGGCCACGCGTCCCCGCGTCCCACGGGTCCGGCCCGGTCGCCACCCGCGGGGACGGGGGAGACCGGGCCGGTGGGTGCCCCGGGCCGGGCCGCGGCGGCTACTTGTCCAGGCTCGCCAGGAAGTCCAGCAGCGCCGCGGTCACCTCGGCCGGGCGCTCCTGCTGGGTCCAGTGCCCGGTGTCCGGCAGCCGCACGTGCCCGTGCAGCCTGGGCAGCCGGCCCAGCAGGTGGGCCAGGGCGCCCGGCGGCAGCATCGCGTTCACCAGGTCCTGGTCGCCCGCGATGTACAGCGCCGGCACCTCGACCGTCACCCCGGTGAAGGCGGCCAGCAGTTCGGCGTTGCGGTCCAGGTTGCGGTACCAGTTGAGCCCGCCGGTGAAGGCCCGCTCGCCGTGCGGCGCGTAGTCGGCGGTGAAGGCGTCGAGGTCGGCCTCGGTGAGCCAGTCCGGCAGCCGCTCGGGCTCCGGGACGGTGTCCAGCAGGCCCTGGCCCTCGGGGACGATCCACGGGCGCGGCACGCCGTCCGGCTGGATGCCGCACAGGATGCGCCGCAGGCTGGACCTGATGTCGGCGGCCAGCTCGGCGTCGGCCCGGCCGGGCTCCTGGAAGTAGATCTGGTAGAAGCCCTCGCCGAAGTTCTCCCGGGCCGCGGTCAGCGGCGGCGGCCCGCCCAGCGGCAGCGGCGGCACGCTCAGCCCGGCGACCCCGCGCACCAGGTCCGGCCGCAGCGCGGCGGTGGCCCAGGCGACCGGCGCGCCCCAGTCGTGCCCGACCAGCACGGCCCGCTCCTCGCCCAGCGCGCCGATCAGCGCGGTGACGTCGCCGACCAGGTGCAGCAGGGAGTACTTGTCCACGTCCTCCGGCTGGGAGCTCCGGGCGTACCCGCGCTGGTCGGGGGCGACCACCCGGTACCCGGCCTCGGCGAGCGGCCCGAACTGGTGCCGCCAGGAGTACCAGCTCTCCGGGAAGCCGTGCAGCAGCAGGACCAGCGGTCCCTCGCCCTGTTCCGCGAGGTGCAGCCGGACGCCGTTCACCTCGACCTGGCTGTGCTTGATCGCCTCGTTCAACTGCCGCTCCCGATCTGCTCGGTCCGATCCTCGCGACCCTCCTGCCCGCTCGGCGGCCGGGTGACACCGGCGGTTTCCGCCCGCCGGAACACCCGGAACACCCGGAACACCCGGAGCAACCTGAACGACCACGACAAGCAGCCGAGGCCGCCCCGGAACTCCGGGACGGCCTCGGCCTCAGAACCGCTCGCTGAACTGATTGAGCGTCAGTTCACCGTGTAGCTGTACGGGATCGCCGCGAGCACCGAACCGGTGGTGCCGAGGCTGTTGTTGGCGGTCGGCACGAAGGTCGGGCCGGACACCAGGTAGAGCACACCCTTGACCGTGCTGCCCTTCGGGCCGGTCGGGGTCACGGTCACCTGCAGCGAACCGCTGGCGCCGGGGGCGACGGTCACCGGGGCGGCGGCCGGGGCCGAGGCGTTGACACCGGAGGCGTACGGGTCACCGGTGCTGGAGGTCAGCGCCGGGTCGAAGGCCAGGGTGTGCGCGGTGGCGCTGATGCTGGAGGTGCCCTTCGGCGCGCCGGCCGGCCCGAACGGGCCGATCTGCTGGACGAAGGTGCCCCAGGAACCGGGGACGACCGGCTGCTCGGCGCTGCCCTTGGAGGTCACGGTCGAGATGGCCGAGCCGTTCTGGGCCTTCTTCAGGTCACCGAAGAGGTCCGGCGAGGCGGTGGTGGCGCTCAGCTCGATCTGTGCCGGCGTCGAGGACGCCGCCACGGCCTTGAGCTGGTCGGTGCCCGGGGGCACCAGGAAGCTCGGCACCGAGGAGGTCAGGCTCAGCGGCAGGTTGACGCTGGCCGAGGCACCCTGCGGCACCAGCGGCAGGTCGACGCGCTTGTCGAGGCGACCGTCGGCCGCGATCGACTGGGTGGCGACCGTGTTGTTGGTGTAGTTCACGTTGACGGTGACCGGCTTGCCGGCCGCCAGCTTCGTGTTGGTGTCGTTCGGCAGACCGGCCGCGGTGGCCTGGTTCTGGTTGAACGCGATGGTGCCGGCGAAGTCCTGGGCGAGCTCCTGGCCGCTGACCGGGCCGAGCACGTTCAGGACGAAGCGCCAGTGGCCCTCGGCCGGGTTGATCGTGGTGGCCGAGACGCCGTTGGCGGAGCCGGTGACGTTGCCCTGGGCGTCGAAGAGGGCGTTGCCCTCGATGTCGACCGGGGTGCCGTTCGGGCTGATCAGGGCGCCCTGCATGAACAGGTTCGCGTCCTTGGCGACGGTCACGCCGACCCGCAGGTCCTTCTGGCCCTTCGGGACGTCGAAGCCGTAGGCGAACATCTGGGTCGGCGAGGAGCCGCGGCCGTTGCCACCGGTGATGGTGCCGGTGAAGGCGCCCTGGCCGTTGGTGACCGGGACGAGGCTGCGCAGCACGACCGGGACGCTGGTGCTGTTGCCGTTCGAGCTGGAGACGACGACCGCCTCGCTGCTGTCACCGCTGGTGGCCGGGGTGGTGAGCTGGACCTTGAGGGTCTTGGTCTCACCGGGCTGCACGTCGGTGCTGGTCGGGCTCACCGCGCCGGCCGGGACCGCGCGCTGGGTGGAGGTGCCGAGCTGGACGTCACCGGTGTAACCGGCCTTGCCCGCCGGGGTGTACAGGACCGCGGTCCACTCGCCGGCGGCCGGGTGCGGGACGTCCACCAGACCGAAGTTGGACGGCGTGGCGCCACCCTGCGGGCGGGTGTTGGTCTCGAAGCCGCCCGACGGGTTGAGCAGCGTCATGCGGACCACGGGGCCGTTGGTGACCGGGTTCGGGCCACCGTGCCAGGCGATCGACGCCGCGAGGCGGTCGGCACCGGCCGGAACCGTGAACTTGACCTGCTTCTGCACCCAGTCCGCACCGTTGGTGGCGTACTTGAAGGTGTCGGTGGAGGCCGTGTCCAGCTTGACGGTCTGCTGGTTGTTGGCCAGCGGCGCGAAGCTGCGGGTGGTGGCGCTCACCGTCTGCGGCTCGTCACTGGTGTTGGTGACGGAGACGTCGGTGGTGTGGGTCGAGCCCGGGGCGCCGGCGATGCTCACCTGGCCGGTGTTCACCACGACGGTGTTGGCACCGTCGGTGCCGTCGCCGTCGTCGTAGCCGCGGGCGGCCTCGACGGCGGCCCGGACGTTCAGGAGGCCCGCGCCCTGCTCCTCGGCCGGAACGCCGAGGTCGGTGGCGGTGCCGGTGATGAACTTCTTCACCAGCGCCGGGGACGGGGAGTCGCCGCCGTGGGTGTCACGGTAGGCCTGGATGACCAGGGCCGCGGCACCGGTGACGAACGGGGCGGCCTGGCTGGTGCCGCCGAAGGGCTGGATGTTCGCGCCCTTGCCGTTGTAGTTGGTGCAGTCCGCGTACTTGGTGGTGTCCGCGGTGCACAGCGCCCAGTCCGACTCGCCCGGGGCGACCAGGTCGAGGGTGCGGCCGGCCATGGTGAAGCCGCCCGAGGAGAGCGCGGAGATCCGGCTGTTGCTCCAGGTCCCGTTGGAGAACTTGGCGGCCGCGTAACCGGTCTGCTGGTAGTTCTGGTTGTCCGTCGACGCGCCGACCGAGATCACGTACGGGTCGGTGGCCGGGGTGCCGATGGTGCCGCTGAGGCCCGCGTCACCGGTGGAGACGGCGATCGTGACACCGGCCTTGACGGCCTGCTCGTTGAAGAGCGCGATGGTGTCGTGGGCGCCGCTGTCCGGGGTGACGTTGCCGCCGAAGGACTCGTTCAGCACGTCCACGTGGGCGACCCGCACCGCGTAGTCGATGGACTGCAGGATCGACGAGTTGGACATCATCTCGCCGCCGGCCTTCAGGGCGACCAGGTCGGCGTCCGGGGCTAGGCCGCGGATCTTGATGTTGCAGCCGGCCGGCAGCGGGTGCGAGGCGTTGACGAACTGCGAGACGTCGTAGGTCTGACGGCCCTGGGCGATGACCGCCGAGGCGTCGCCGAAGGCCTCGGCGCCACCGCTCGGCGCGTTCCAGCCCTCACCCGAGAAGTCCTGGTAGTCGACCACGGCGTGCGAACCGTCGGCCCGGATGAAGTCCGGGTTGTTCGGGTCGAGCGCGTCGGCGATGTAGGCGACCTTGACGCCCTTGCCGGTGGCCAGGTTCTCCACGCCGGGCTTGCCGTTGCCGGAGTAGGCGTGGACCGAGTAGAGGCCTTCCGGCTCCAGCAGCGGCTTGCTCGGGTCGGAGGGGCAGACCGTGTTGGTCGCGTTCTCCTGGGCACCCTGGCCGTTGCTGCCCGAAACGGCCTGCGCGTCGTCGCCGGACTTGCCGGTCGTCGCGGCCGCGCTGTCCGCCTTCTTGGCCGCGGTCCCGGGGACCGGGGCGACCTGCACCTGGGTGTCGGCGACGACGGCGGCGACCGCCGGGTCGGACTGCAGCGAGGCGCGCAGGGCGGGGCTGACGGTGGCCGAGAAGGCGTTGCCGACCACGAAGGTCTTGACGTCGGTGCCGCCGTTGGCCTTGACCTTCTTCAGCAGCGGCGCCTGCGAACTGGCGGTCTTCTGCTGACGGTCGCCGAGGTGGCCGTGGTCGGCCGGGGCGTCCGCAATCTGGTCCTTGAGGATCACGATCACCGGCGCCGGCGCCCCGTCCGCGGACGCCTGGGCGTGCTGCGGATCCTGGGCCGGAGCTGCGCTGGCAATGGTCCCGAGGCTCAGGACCATGGAGGCGGCGGTGACGGTGACGGCGGCTGCTAGCTGGGTCTTGCGCCAGCCGATCAATGGACATCCTTTCGTCTGATGAGACGTCAGGATGCACGGCTGAGCGCACCCGAATCCTGGTAGGACGCGTGGTTGCTCCGGACCGCGCGTCCCGACAGCGGACGCATTCCAGCGCATCCGCCACGACCACGACAAGGGGTTAAAACCCCATCAGAAAGTAAAAATGACCATCGGAAAGTAAAATACACAGTATAAATCGAGCCGGGTCCGCCCCATTTTTCACCGATCAGAGCCGGTCAGAGAACGGTGAGAACTGATCGATCCCCCTGCAAAGACCGACGTGGCGAACACTGGCCACCGGCGGAACATCGCCAACTGCTGACAACTTGTCGACATCGCGGCCCTTCTTCCCCGTCGATCGCGGTCGAAACAGCGCACGGCAGGGCTCGCGCCGAGGCGCACGGCATGCAGAACGTCCCGGACGCCCGGAGAGTTCACGGGCGCCCGGGACGGTTTCCGGGGCTTCAGCGACGCGCACGTTCAGGAGGAGGACGCCAACCGCTCCCGGGCGTCCGCCAGGTCCTCCTCGGTCGGCGCGTCGTCCTGGCCGAGCCGGTGGCGCCAGTACCCGGCGAAGTCGATGTTCTCCTTCGGCACCCCCTCCCCCTCGATCAGGAACCGGCGCACCGCCCGCACCGCCCCGGCCTCCCCGGCCAGCCAGACCAGGGGCTCGCCGCCCGGCAGCACGGCGTCCCGGAACTCCTCGACCAGCAGGCTGCCCGGCGCGGCGCCGTCCCGGTACAGCCAGCGCACCTCCAGCTCGGCGCGGCTGGTCAGCTCCTGACGCTCCGCCCGGTCCGCGACCTCGATCCAGACGTACGCCGGCTTCCCCTCCGGCAGCGCCTCCAGCAGCGTCGCGACGGCCGGCAGCGCGGTCTCGTCACCGGCCAGCAGCAGCCAGTCGGCCTCCTGCCCGGCCTCGGCGAACGGGACCGCCGGGGCGTACAGCGCGGAGGGGCCGACCATCCCGAGCCGGTCCCCCGGCGCGGCCCGCAGCGCCCAGGCCGCGGCCGGGCCTGCGTCGCCGTGCAGCACGAAGTCGATCTCGATCCGCCGGGTGCCGGGGTGCCGGCGGCGCAGGGTGAAGCTGCGCAGCACCGGGCGCTCGGCCTCCGGGATCGCCAGGTAGACCTGGTACCAGCCCATCGGGTCGTCCTGTCCGGCGGGCAGCAGCGGCTCGCGCTGACCGGGGCGCGGGAAGCAGAGCTTGAGCTGCTGGTCGGGCGCGGTGCCCACGGTGTCGGCCAGTTCCTCGGCCTCGAAGGCGACCCGGGCGGTGCGCGGTGTGATCCGGTCGACCGCTACCACCTGGAGACGGGTGACGGGCAGTGTCATCGCGAAACCCCTTCACTGCGGAATCCTGATACCTTACGGCATAAAGAGTTGCTGCCGCGAGGATACTTTACGCCATAAGGAGATGTCGGGATGACCGTCTACGCCGGACAGGGGGACGCCCACCGTTCCCTCGCCCTGCTCTGGGGCCGACCCGACGAACCGCCCACCGGGCGCGGCGGACGCACCGGACGCAGCGGCCCCAAGCCCGGGCTGAGTACGGACACGATCGTCTCCGCCGGGATCGCGGTCGCCGACGCCGAGGGAATGGCGGCACTGTCGATGCGCGCCGTCGGCGAACGGCTCGGCCGCACCGCGATGGCGCTCTACACCTACGTCCCCGGCAAGGCCGAACTGCTCGACCTGATGCACGACCGGGTGCTCGCCGAACTCCCGGCCCGACCGGCACCGTCGGACCACTGGCGGGACGCCGTCACCGCCTGGGCCGAGGAGTTGTCCGCCTGCTACCTGCGCCACCCCTGGGTGCTCCAGGTCTCGCAGGCCCGGCCCGTCCTCGGCCCCGCCGAACTCGCCGCGATGGAGCACCTGTTGAGCGCCCTGCGGCCCGCCGGGCTGGCACCGGAACGGCTCCGCGGAGCGGTCGCCGCGCTCTGGCAGTACGTCCGCGGCATGGCCGCCACCACCGCCGACGCGCGCGGCGCGGCGGCCGCCACCGGCGTCGCGGACGAGGAGTGGTGGCACACCCGGTCCGCCCGACTCGCCGAACTGGCACCGGACTTCGCGCAGCGCTTCCCGCTGCTGACCGCCCTGCAGAGCTCCGGCGGCGGCGCGCCGGAGGAGAGCGGCCGGGAGGCCTTCCGGAGCGGGCTCGCGGTGCTGCTGGACGGGATCGCGGCGAGCAGCACGACGGCCTGACCGGTCGGACCGGTCGGACCGCCCGATCGGACCGCCCGGCCGGGCCCTCCTTCCGGAGGGGTCAGCCCCGGCGGGCGGCCGGGATCGACAACAGCACGCCGAGCACCAGCAGGACGACGTACCCGACGGTCTCATGGCCGTCCGGCACCAGGAACCGGACGAACCCGAACAGCCGGAAGCCCCCGAGCCGGTCGGCCAGCAGGCCGGAACCGCCGCCCAGGATCAGCACGAAACCGAGGTATCCGAGCAGGGTCTTCATGCCCCCGAGCCTAGGAAACCGGCGCCGCCCGCCCAACCGACTTTCGGCGCGACCCGGGCCCACCAAAGTCGCGACCCGGGCGGGCGCCGGTGGGGCCCGGGCCCCGCCGGGTCCGGAACTCCGGACGGAGCAGCAGCGCACGGCGGCCCCGCGGCCCCGCCGGTACGTTCGCCGTGTGCAGTCAAAGCGTGTGCAGCAGAAACGCGTGCCGCGGGACCGCGTGCCGCAGAAGTCGCAGCAGTCCCCGTCCGTCGCCAGGGTCGCGGCCGCCACCGCCGCCTCCGCCCTGGTGCTCGCCGCCGGAGCCCCGGCGGCCCTCGCCCAGGACGCCGCCTCCATCGTCGGCGGGGAGCGGCTCGGCCGCCCGGCCGTCCAGGTCGCGCCGCTCGCCGGGGCCCCCGCCCTCCCCACCGAACTCACCGGCCGCTCCTGGCTGATCGCCGACGCCGGCACCGGCGAGGTGCTCGCCGCCCGCAACGCCCACCAGCCGCTGCCCCCGGCCAGCACTCTCAAGATGCTGTTCGCGGACACCGTGCTGCCCAAGTTCGACCGGTCCACCGAGCACCAGGTCACCCCGGCCGAACTCGCCAACCTGGGCGTCGGCAGCAGCCTGGTCGGCGTCAAGGAGAACCTGCCGTACCGGGTCGAGGACCTCTGGCGGGGCGTCTTCCTCAGCTCCGGCAACGACGCCGTGCACGTCCTGGCGCACATGAACGGCGGCGTCCAGCAGACCGTCGGCGAGATGCAGGCCCGCGCCCGCTCGCTCCAGGCCCAGGACACCAAGGTGGTCTCCCCCGACGGCTACGACATGGACGGCCAGGTCTCCTCCGCGTACGACCTCACCCTGTTCGCCCGGGCCGGCCTGCGCAACGCCGACTTCCGCTCCTACTGCGCCACCCGCACCGCCCGGTTCCCCGGCGGCCTGGACAAGACCACCGGGCAGCGCACCGCCTTCGACATCGCCAACACCGACCGGCTGCTCGGCAAGTACCCCGGCCTGATCGGCGTCAAGAACGGCTACACCACCAACGCGGGCGCCACCTTCACCGGCGCCGCCGAACGGAACGGCCGCACCCTGCTGGTCACCGTGATGCACCCCGAGGCGCAGGTCAAGGTCTACGACGAGGCCGCCAGCCTGCTCGACTGGGGCTTCGCGGCCGCGGGCAAGGTCCAGCCGGTCGGGCAGCTGGTCGAGGACCTCGGCGCCCCGAAGGCCACCGGCGGCCCCGGTGACCCCGGCGCCGCCGGTGCCGCGGGCGCCCCGCTCGGCGGCGACCCCCGGGCCGCCGCCGACCTCGACGCCGGGCTGCCGCCCTGGTCCCGTCCGCCGACCATCAGCGGCCACGACTCCGCTCTGACGCCCGCGCTGTGGACCGGCGCCGCGGTCGCCACCGGCCTCGCCGTCTGGGGCACCGCCCGCACCGCCGCCCGCCGCCGCACCGCGGCGCTCGCCGCCCGTCCGGCCCCCACCACGGCCACGGCCACCGGCGGCCCGACCGGCAGCGGATCCACCGGCGTCGGCGGCACCTCCGCGATCGGATCCACCGGCGTCGGCGGCCGCAGCCACCGGCGGCTCACCCGCCGCGCCCGCGCCCTGCTGCGCACCGTCCGCCCCCGCCGCCGCCCGTGACCCGCCGGGGCGGCGGACCCGAGGCCCTAGAATTCCGATCATGACCACGCCCGACCCCGCCGCCCCGGACCGGCTCGCCCGGATCGTCAGCCTCTCGGCCGGCAGCTACCTGCTCGTCACCACCTACAAGAAGGACGGCACCCCGGTGCCCACCCCGGTGTGGGTGGTCCGCGACGGCGAGGCCCTCGGCGTCTGGACCGTCGCGGACTCCTGGAAGGTCAAGCGGATCCGCAACCGCGCCGACGTCCTGGTCGGCCCCTGCGACGTCAAGGGCCGCCCGACCGACGAGCAGTACCCGGCCACCGCCGAGCTCCTCTCCCCCGAGCGCACCGCCGCCTACCGCACCCTGCTGCGCCAGAAGTACGGGCTGCTCGGCGTGCTCACCCTGCTCGGCAGCCGGCTGCGCCGCGGCGAGCGCGGCACGATCGGCATCCGGATCACCCTCGCCTGACCCACCCTGACGGACCTCAGGGGTGCGGGTCCGCCAGCACGCTCGGCACGCCGACGAACTCCGACTCCGGGCCGAACCGTTCCTCCAGCGCGTCCGCCAGGGCGGTCAGCGCGGCCGCGCCGTCGCCCCGGTACGAGGAGCCGTGCATCACCGCCAGGGTGCGCGGCCGCAGGTCGGCCAGGGCGCGCAGCGTGGTGGCGGCTGCGGTCAGGCAGGAGGTCTGGCGGAACAGCCGCTCGGACTCCAGGGCGGCCTCGACCAGGTCGGCCTCGGTCACGGCCGGACCGTTGCCGAGGTGGGTGAACAGGTCCCCGCAGAACAGGGTGCCGGTCTGCTCCTCGAACAGCACCCGCGCCTCCCAACCGTGCGGCACGTGCGGGGTGTTGATGTTGCGCAGCCGCCGGCGCACCTGCCGCCCGCCGAGGTCCAGCACCTCGCCGTCGTCCATCGGCACCGGCGGGCGGTCCGCGAGGTCGTTCAACGAGACCAGGCAGCCCAGCGTGTTGTGTGCCACCCGGGCGTGCGGGGCGGCCGCCAGGAACTCGTTCATCGCCCCGCACTCGTCCGCCTCGACGTGCCCGAAGGTGACCCAGCGCAACCGCTCCAGCGGCAGCACCCGGCTGATCGCCTCCGACACCACCGGGAACAGCTGCCGCATCCCGGTGTGGAAGAGCAGCGGCTCCTCGGCGTCGACCAGGAACTGGTTGAAGGTGAATCCGGCGGGCGGGGCGATCTCCGGGACGTGGGTCGACACCCGGTAGATCCGCTCGGCGATCTCGTCGATGCGTGTCTCCATGGGCCCGTTGCCTACCTGTCCCCCGGACGGGCCCCCGGCAGGCGGCGCCGGACATGCCGCCGGGGTCGCCGGTTCGGCTGAGCCCCGGGTGGCCGGAAGCCCGGACGGCCGGGGGCGGTCAGCCGGTGCCGGGGGCGCCCGGGGTACTGGTACTGCCGAACCGGCGGCGGTACTCGGTGGGGGTGGTGCCCAGGTGGCGGGCGAAGGCGCGGCGCAGGGTCTCGTCGCTGCCCAGGCCGCTGTGCCGGGCGGTGGCGGTGATGCTGTGCCCGTCCAGCAGCAGCTGCTGGGCGCGGTCCAGGCGGACCCGCTCGACCCAGCGGGCCGGGGTGGTGTGCAGTTCGGCCTGGAAGAGCCGGGTCAGGTGGCGGGTGCTGACGGCGGCGGTGGCGGCCATCGCGGGCAGGCTGTGGTCGGCGGCCGGGTCGGCGAGCACGGCGTCGGTGAGGGTGCGCAGCAGCTCGCCGCGGGCCGGCGGGGTGGCCAGCGCGGTGGAGAACTGGGACTGGCCGCCGGGGCGCTGCATGAAGACGACCAGTTCGCGGGCGATCTCCCGGGCGGTGTCGGGCCCGTGGTCGTGTTCGACCAGTGCCAGGGCGAGGTCGATGCCCGCGCTGATGCCCGCGCTGGTGTGGTAGCGCCCGTCCCGTACGTGCAGGGCGTCGGGTTCGACCCGGACCCGGGGGTGGCGCAGTTCGAGGGCCCGGGCGTGCCGCCAGTGGGTGGTGGCGCGGCGGCCGTCCAGCAGGCCCAGCGCGGCCAGCACGAAGGCGCCGCTGCACACCGAGGCGACCCGCTGCGCCCGTTCGGCCAGGCTTCGCGCGGCGGCGAGCAGGGCTTCGTCCGGGCCGCCGTCCGGGCCCTCGGCGGCGAGGTGGTCGGCGCCGGCGACCACCAGGGTGTCCAGCGGCCCCACGTCCTCCGGTGCGGCGGTGGCGGCCAGCGCGACGCCGTTGGAGGCGGTGACGGTGCCGCCGGACGGGGAGACCAGCACCGTCGCGTACGGGTGGCCGAGCCGCCCGGACTCGTGGAGCACCTCCAGCGGGCCGCTGACGTCCAGCAGGGTCACGCCGTCGAACACGAGGAAGGCGACCCGGCGCGTCATGTCCGGATCCGAGGGGTGGAGGTCTGTACGGACATGGCGCCAGCCTACCCGGCCGGGCGACGGTGGAGGAGTCCACCGATCGGCTCCCGAAGGAGATGACCCCCATGACCGACATGACCACCGGAACCACCGGAACCACCGAGACCGTCGCCGGCGTACGGATCCCGGACAGCGCCCTGGCCCGCGAGGCCACCGAACTGGTCCGGGACGCGGCCTCGCCGCTGATCTTCGACCACTCGCGCCGGGTGTACCTGTTCGGGGCGCTGCGCGGCGCCGAACAGGGCCTGGCGTACGACCCGGAGCTGCTCTACGTCGGGGCGATGTTCCACGACCTCGGCCTCACCGGGCGCTACGGCCGCACCGACCAGCGGTTCGAGATCGACGGCGCGGACGAGGCCCGCCGCTTCCTGACCGCCCACGGGATCGCCGACGAGCCGGCCCAGCGGGTGTGGACCGCGATCGCCCTGCACACCACCCCGGAGATCCCGCTGCACATGGCGCCGGAGATCGCCCTGGTCACCCGTGGCGTGGAACTCGACGTGTTGGGCCTCGGCTACCACGCCGTCAGCGCCGAGCAGCGGGCCGCCGTGGTCGCCGCCCACCCCCGGCCCGACTTCAAGAACCGGATCCTGGCCGCGTTCACCGAGGGCATCCGGAACCGCCCGGACAGCACCTTCGGCAACGTCAAGGCCGATGTGCTGGCGCACTTCGTCCCCGGCTTCGAGCGCGGCGACTTCGTCGAGGTCATCCGGGGCTCCGACTGGGCGGAGTGAGCCCGCCCCTTCGCCGTGGCAGGCTTGGCGGTCATGGAACAGGACGAGGCGGCGCCGCCGACCCTGCTGGTGGTGGACGGCGCGAACGTGGTGGGCTCGGTGCCGGACGGCTGGTGGCGGGACCGGCGGGCCGCCGCCGAACGGCTGCGGGACGCGCTGGTGGCGGTCGCCGCCCGGGGCGTGCCGGAGCACCCCGGTCCGCTGGAGGTGGTGCTGGTGGTCGAGGGCGCGGCCCGGGGCGTGAGCGGTGTGCCCGAGGTGCGGGTGGTGTCGGCGGTCGGCAGCGGCGACGACCGGATCGTGGAGCTGGTCCGCGAGGCCCGCGCCGAACACCCGGCGCGGGCCTGCGTGGTGGTCACCGCCGACCGTGAACTCCGCGGCCGGGTGGGCGCGTTGGGCGCGGCCGTGACGGGGCCGCGGAGCGTCCGGTCCTGAGCCGGCTCAGTCCTGGTGGACGGGCCGGATCTGGAGGGCATTGATGCCCCAGTGGATCGACGGGTCCGAGGTGTGCACGGTGAACTGGAAGTCCCGGCCCGGACGGGCGGGGATCTCCACCGAGCCGACGCCCACGGAGCCAACCGGGCACTGCACCGTGAAGTCGGCCGGGGCCTGGCCGCCTACGTGCACCCGCACCGAACCGCCGCCCTGGCAGCCGACGGTGACGGAGATCGGCAGCGTCTCGATCGCCGAGGCGGTCACCGCGCCGCCGTTCCCGACCCAGTCCGCGATCGAGAACATGGTGTCCTCGTCCGGGGTGGGCGGCAGGACCTGACCCGTCCCCAGGTGGCCGAACGGCTCGTCCGGGCCGGGCCCGTCGGTCGGCTGCGCCGACGCCGTCCCGAGCAGCGTCACCGACACCCCCAGCACCCCCGCCGCCATGGTCAGGGCGCGCGTCTTCGTCCGCTTCATGATCATCCCCCCGGATGTCCGTCGTCCGTGCCGGTGATCGGCACGCGCAGCGATCGTACGACGTCGAACGGCCGGGGCCGGTGGGGAGTGACGAGCACCACTCCGGACGACTCCGGCCGCACGGGAACCAACCGTTCCGGCCGTCCGACTGGTGGGGGGTGAATGCGAAGTCGCCGGGTGTCCGGCCGTTGAGTGTGCTGGCGGGGTTCGTCCTGCTGCTGGTGGTGGTGTTCGTGGTGGCGTACGCGGTGGGGCGGCAGGCCGGGCCGGTGGCGCCGGGGCTGACACCGAGCCGGGGCGCCGGAGCCTCGCCCGGCATGGGTGGGCACGACATGGGCGGCATGCGGTGAGCCCGGTCGCGGGAGCGGACGCCGACGCGCTGGTGTCCACCGACCTGGCGGTCGGCGGGATGACCTGCGCCGCCTGCGTGGGCCGGGTCGAGAAGCGGCTGGGCCGGATCGACGGGGTGACGGCCGGGGTGAACCTGGCGACCGGCCGGGCTCGGGTGCTGCACCCCGCCGGGGTGTCCGTGGACGAGCTGGTCGCGGCGGTCGAACGGGCCGGTTACACCGCCGAGTTGGCACCGGCCGGGGTGCCCGCCGGGATCGCCGCCGAGGAGCCGGACGAGCGGTGGCGCCTGCTGGTGACGGCGCTGCTGGCCGTCCCGGTGCTGGTGCTGTCGATGGTGCCCGGGCTGCAGTTCACCGGCTGGCAGTGGGTCTGCTTCGGGCTGGCCGTCCCGGTGGTGACCTGGGGTTCGGCAGGCTTCCACCGGCGGGCCGGGCAGGGGCTGCGGCACGCCGCGGCGACCATGGACACCCTGGTCAGCCTGGGCGTCCTGGCCTCCTTCGGCTGGTCCGCGTACGCCCTGTTCCTCGGCGGCGCCGGGCAGTTGGGCATGCGGATGCCGTTCTCGCTGACCGCCGACGGCGGCGGCGCCGCGCACGTGTACCTGGAGGCGGCGGTCGGCGTACCGCTGTTCGTGCTGGCCGGGCGACTGCTGGAGGGCCGGGTGCGCCGCCGCAGCGGCTCCGCGCTGCGGGCGCTCGCCGAGCTGGGCGCCAAGCAGGTGTGCGTCCGGGCGGAGGACGGCGAGGAACGGCTGATACCGATCGAACTCCTGCTGCCCGGGCAGGAGTTCGTGGTGCGACCGGGGGAACGGGTGGCCACCGACGGGGTGGTGCTCGAAGGGGGTTCGGCACTCGACCTGAGTCTGCTGACCGGGGAGAGCGTGCCGGTCGAGGTCGGCCCCGGGGACCGGGTCGCCGGGGCGACGGTGAACGTCGGCGGCGCGCTGGTGGTCCGGGCCACGGCGGTCGGCGCGGACACCCAACTGGCCCGGATCACCGCCCTGGTGGCCGACGCCCAGGCCGGCAAGGCCCGGGCGCAGCGGCTGGCGGACGCGGTGGCCGGGGTGTTCGTCCCGTGCGTGCTGACGGTCGCGGTGAGCGTGCTGGGCTTCTGGCTGGGCGCGGGCGCGGCCCCGCAGGCGGCGGTGACGGCGGCGGTCGCCGTCCTGGTGGTGGCCTGCCCGTGCGCGCTCGGCCTGGCCACCCCGACGGCACTGCTGGCGGCCACCGGCCGGGGCGCCGAACTGGGCGTGCTGGTACGCGGACCGGAGGTGCTGGAGAGCCTGCGCCGGGTGGACACCGTGGTGGTCGACAAGACCGGCACGCTGACCACCGGCCGGATGGAGCTGACGGCGGTGACCGTCGCCGAGGACGGTGCGGAGCAGGAGGTGCTGCGGCTGGCGGGCGCGGTCGAGCACCGCTCGGAGCACCCGATCGGACGGGCCGTCGCGGCCGCCGCCCGGGAGCGCTGCGGGGCCCTGCCCCCGGTGGACGGCTTCGCCGCCACGACCGGCCTCGGGGTGTCCGGCACGGTCGAGGGCCGGACCGTCCGGGCCGTCCGGCCGGACGGCGCCGAACTGCCCCCCGCACTCGACGCGGCGGTGGCGGCGGCCGGAGCGGCCGGCCGCAGCGCCGTCCTGGTGGAACTGGACGGGCGGGCCGCGGCCGTGCTGGCGGTCGGCGACACCCTGCGCTCCGGCAGTTGGCGGGCCCTCCACCGGCTGCGCGGGATGGGCCTGGAGACCGTCCTGCTGACCGGCGACGGCCCCGGCGCGGCCCGGACGGTGGCCGCCGAACTGGGCATCGAGCAGGTCCACTCCTCGGCCTCGCCCGAGCGCAAGGCCGAGGTGGTGGCCGAACTGCGCGCCGCCGGACGGACGGTGGCGGTGGTCGGCGACGGCGTCAACGACGCGGTCGCCCTGGCCTCGGCCGACCTCGGGGTGGCGCTGGCCTCCGGCAGCGACGCCGCGATCGGCGCCGCCGGACTGACCCTGGTCCGCGGCGAGATCGAGGCGGTGGTGGACGCCGTACGGCTGGCCCGGCAGACCCTCGCCACCATCCGGGCCAACCTGCTCTGGGCCTTCGGCTACAACCTGGTGCTGATCCCGCTGGCGGCCGTCGGACTGCTGAACCCGATGCTGGCGGCGGTCGCGATGTCGCTCAGCTCCCTGCTGGTGGTGGGCAACAGCCTGCGGCTGCGCACCTGGGAACCGGGGCGCGGCCAGCGGAAGGGGGCCCGGCGATGAGGGCGGGCAAGCGGCTCAAGGCGGCCGGCCCGGCGACGGCGTGGGCCGAGCGGCTCGGGACGGCCGAGCGGCTCAGGGTGGTCGGCCCGCCGGTCGGCGCGGCGGTGCTCGCGCTGGCCCTGCTCACCGGCTGGACGGCGGTCGGCGGCGCCGGGCGCCCCCGCCCGGTGGTAGCCGACAACGGCTGGATACTGCAGCCCACGGCGGGCGCGGCCCCGGCCACCGCGGCGTTCTTCACGATCCGCAACCCGGGCGACGTGCCGGACGAACTCACCGGCGCTAGCTGGGAGTTCGGCGGACCGATCACCCTCAAGCGGCACCTGCACCAGGGCTCGGCGGGCCGCTGGGAACCGGTCGCCGCGCTGCCCGTGCCCGGCCGGGGCGAACTGGCGATGTCACCGGAGGACGCCGACCTGATGATCGCCGCCCCGCCCCCGTTGCGGCCCGGCCAGCAGGTGGCCTTCACCCTCACCTTCCGGCACAGCCCGCCCCTGCAGCTCACCGCCGTGGTCCGCACGCCGGCCGACCGGCCGCGCTGAGCTGAGCTGAGCTGAGCCGAGCCGAGCCGAGCCGAGCTGAACCGTTTCGGCCCGGCCTCGGGGGGTTCCCCGAGGCCGGGCCGAAACGCTGCGGGGCCCGTCACCCGTGCGGGACGACCGCCACCGGCGCCTCGGCGTGGTGCAGCGCCGCGTGGGCGACCCGGCCGAGCCGGGGGCCGAACTCGACCGGGCGGCGACGCCGGCCCACGACCACCAGGGCGGCCCCGGCCGAGGACTCGACCAGGCCGCGGGCCACGCCCAGGCGAACGTCCTCGACCACCGCGACCTCCGGGTGCCGCTCGCGCGGCCCGGCCAGGGCGAGCGACAGCAGCTTCGCCTCCAGGGTCTCCAGCTGGGCGACCTCACCGGCCGGGACGGCGCCGCCCGCGTAGCCGAACAGCGGGGGCAGGTCCCAGCCGTGGACGGCCCGGAGCCGGGCGCCGCGCAGGGCGGCCGCGCGGAAGGCGAAGTCCAGCACCTCCTCCTCGGGGGCGTGGGCGTCGACCCCGACCACCACCTCACCGGCGCCCGGGGAACCCGGGGAACCGGCGGAGCCCGCCTCCCGCACCACGACCACCGGCACCTCGCTGCGCCCGGCCACCGCCATGCTGACCGAGCCCAGCAGCAGCCCGGCGAAGCCGCCGTGCCCGCGCGAGCCGAGCACCAGCAGACCGGCGTCCGCCGCGGCCGCGACCAGCCCGTCCACCGGGGCGTCCAGGACGGCGTCGGTGTGCACGGCCAGGTCCGGGTGGTCCGCGCGGACCGCATCGGCGGCCTCGGCCAGGGTGCGCTGGGCGGCGGCCGGCAGGTCGTCGGGCTCGGCGAAGGAGGACACACCGTCGGTCAGCCACGGCCAGGCGTGCACCAGCCGCAGCGGGGCCCCGCGCCGCAGCGCCTCCTCGGCGGCCCAACGGGCGGCGACGGTGCTCGCCGCGGAGCCGTCGACCCCGGCCACAACGGTTGACGTCATGAGAGTTCCTCCACTGGTTCGGCCACTGGTCCGGCTCCGGCGACGGTGCGCCCTGACGCCCCGTCCGTACTGCTCCGCCCCTCACCCTGCCCTCCGCCGGCGACCCGGCGCCAGAGGCCGCAAGCCCTGCGCGCACGGGACGAAAGACCCGCCCCCGGGCACCCTACGGGCGACCCCGCCCTGCACCCCGCCGACACCCGGGCACTACCGTGAGGACACAGCATTCCCGCTGGTCGGACGGCCCCGCGCCGCCCGGCCGGGCAAGCGGGCGGACGAGGAGGACAGCGGTGGGCGGAGCGGACGGCAGCGCGGCGGGCGGCGGCGCGCGGATGCCCCGACTGCGCCTGGACGAGCTGCTGGAGGAGCTCCAGTGGCGGATCGACGCGGCGCGCGGGACGCAGAACCGGGTGCACAGCCTGCTGGAGGCGGTGCTCGCGGTCGGCCGCGAACTGGACCTCGCCCAGGCGCTGCACCGGATCGTCGAGGCCGCCGTCGACCTGGTGGACGCCCGCTACGGCGCGCTGGGCGTGATCGGGCCGGACGGGCACACCCTGTCGCAGTTCCTGACGGTCGGTCTGTCCGAGGGCGAGATCGCGGAGATCGGCCCGCCGCCCTCCGGCCGGGGCATCCTCGGCGAACTGATCCGCCACCCGCAGCCGCTGCGCTGCCCGGTGCTCTCCGAGCACCCGGCCTCGGCCGGCTTCCCGCCCGACCACCCGCCGATGCACACCTTCCTGGGGGTGCCGGTGCGGGTGCACGGCGAGGTGTTCGGCAACCTCTACCTGACCGACAAGCGCGGCGGGCTGGACTTCGACGAGGACGACGAGGCGGTGATCTCCACCCTGGCGGTCGCGGCCGGGGTCGCCATCGACAACGCCCGGCTGTACGAGGAGGCACAGCTGCGCCAGCGCTGGCTGCGGGCCAGCACCGAGATCACCCGCAGCCTGCTGTCCGGCGCGCCGCGCCTGGAGGTGGTGGAGCTGATCGCCCGTCGGGCCCGGGAGATCGCCGGCGCCGAGCTGGCGGACGTCTCGGTGGCGCTGGCCGGCCCGGAGGAGCGGGCCGAGGAGCTGGCGGTGGAGGTCGCGCTCGGCGCCGAGCCCACCGCGCGGCTGGGCGTGACGGTGCCGGTGGACGGCACCCTCTCCGGCGCCGCGTACGCCTCCGGCTCGCCCGCCACCAGCGACGACCTGGCCTGCGACCCGCGCTTCCCGGCCGGTCCGGCGGGCCGCTTCGACGGGCTGGGCCCGGCCGTCGCGGTACCGCTGGGCACCGGCCCCGGGTACGGGCGCGGCGTGCTGCTGCTGGCCCGGGCACAGGGGCAGCCGGCCTTCGGGCCGGAGGAGACCGGCCCGCTGCTGGGCTTCGCCGACCAGGCCGCGCTGGCCCTGGAGCTGGCCGAACGGCGGCGCGACGCCGAGCAGTTGAACCTGCTGGAGGACCGCGACCGGATCGCCCGGGACCTGCACGACCTGGCCATCCAACGGCTGTTCGCCACCGGGATGACGCTGCAGAGCGCGGGCCGGCTGATCGACAGCCCGGCCGCCGCCGACCGGGTCGCCCGCGCGGTGGCGGACCTGGACGAGACCATCAAGATCATCCGCTCGACCATCTTCGGCCTGCGCGCCCACAGCGAACCCGACCGCGGACTGCGCGCCCGCGCCACCCGGGTCGTCACCGAGGCGCAGGGCCCGCTCGGCCTCGCGCCGCGGCTGAGCATGGAGGGCCTGCTGGACACCGACGTGCCGCAGGAACTCGCCGAGCACGTGGTCGCGGTCCTGGCGGAGGCCCTCAGCAACGCCGCCCGGCACGCCCGGGCCACCCGGGTCGAGGTCACCCTGCGGGCGCTGGCCGGGCGGGTGGTGCTCACCGTCACGGACGACGGGGTGGGCATCCCCGAGGGCGGGCGGCGCAGCGGGCTGCGCAACCTCGCCGAGCGCGCCGAACGGGTCGGCGGGGTCTTCACCCACGGCCCGGCGGACGGCTCCGCAGCGAGCGCGGGCGGCGGTGAGGCCGGCGGGACCCGGCTGGTGTGGGAGGCCCCGCTGGGCCGCTGAACCGCCCGGGTAGGCCGCTGAACCACCCGGGTGGGCCGCTGACCCGCCCACGCGGCTCCCGGAGCCGCCCGCCGCCGTACGGGGGAACTCCGCCACCGCCGCCGCGCCGCGCTCCCGGCCCCGGGCCGGGCCGCCCCTAGCCTGCTCGCGTTCCCCTTCCCGCCTGCCGCCACGCCCGGCGGCCGGCGGTGGAGCCAGCCGAGCACGAGCACGAGGACGGCCGATGGCCCACGAGTCACCCGCGACCGCCGCCCCGCCCCCGGGCACCGCCGAGGTCCCGTCCGCGCCGCCGCCCAGCGGGCCGGTGACGGCCCTGCGGCTGGCCGTCGCCGCGGCCGGCGCGCTGCCCGCCGTGGTGCTGCGGCTGGCCGGGATCCACCCCGCACCGGTGCCGGCCATGCTGCTGTTCGGCCTGGGCGTGCTGTCGGCGGCGCTGCTGCTGATGTGGGCGGCGGAGACGGCCCGGGCGGACATCTCCGGTCCGCTCGCGCTGGCCCTGCTCGCCTTCATCGCCGTCCTGCCCGAGTACGCCGTCGACCTCTGGTTCGCCTACACGGCCGGCACCCGCCCCGAGTACGCCGCCTACGCGGCCGCCAACATGACCGGCGCCAACCGGCTGCTGGTCGGCATCGGCTGGCCGCTGGTGGCGCTGGCCGGGTACTTCGCCGCCCGTCGCCGGGGCGCCGCGCCGGGGATCACCCTGCGCGAGCACCGCCGGATCGACACCGCCTTCCTGGGCGCCGCCGCCCTGGTGGCCTTCGTGATGCCGGCGACCCGGCAGATCTCCTGGGTGCTGTCGGTGGTGCTGATCGCCTGGTACGCCTACTACCTGTTCCGGATCAGCCGCTGCAGCGAGACCGACGAGGAGGAACTCCTCGGCGTCCCGGCCCGGTTGGCGCTGCTGCCGGCCCGCCGCCGGCAGGCCGTCACGGTGCTGGTGTTCGTCGCGGCCGCGGCCGTGGTCTTCGCCTGCGCCGAGCCCTTCGCCACCTCACTGGTCGATGCCGGGTCCTCGCTGGGCATCGACCGCTTCCTGCTGGTGCAGTGGCTGGCCCCGCTGGCCTCCGAGGCCCCCGAACTGATCGTCGCGGTGGTCTTCGCCTGGCGGCTGCGCGGCGACGACGGGCTGGGCGCGCTGCTCTCCAGCAAGGTCAACCAGTGGAGCCTGCTGATCGGCTGCCTCCCGCTCGCCCACCTGCTGGGCGGCGGCCCGGCCTCGCTCCCGCTGGTCGAACGCCAGGTGGACGAGGTGCTGCTGACCGCCGCGCAGACCGTCCTCGCCGTCGTCCTCCTGCTGGACCTGCGCTTCCAGCCGTGGAAGGCCGGGCTGCTGTTCGTCCTCTTCGTTGCGCAGTTCGTCCTGCCCGGGGAGTCCGCCCGGCTGGTACTGAGCGGGGTCTACCTCGGCCTGGCGGTGCCGATGCTCGCCGTCCGGCTGCGTGAACTGCCGCCCACGGTACGGGCCCTGGCGGGTCGGATCGCGGGCGATCCGCACTGAAGCCGCACTCCCCCGTGTTGCCCCGCACCGCCCCTACGCACTGCGCCCGGCGGGCGGGCGGCGCGGCCAGGACGCCCGGCAGGTGTTCGGTGAACACCTCGGGGCGTTCCATGGTCGGGTGGTGACAGGACCCTCAGCCGCGGAAGGCGAGCAGGCGGTAGCGCGGGTCGGGGCGCGGGGCGTCCTGGTCCGGCAGGGCCGCCAACGCCCGCACCGCGGCGGCGAGTTCCGCGGGCTCCCGGCACCACGGGAGCCGGCCGCGCTCGGCGGCCTCCCGCCAGGCCCGGGGGCTGCGACCCTGGCCGAGGCCGGGGAACGACGTCTCGCCCACCGGACGCAGGCCGAGCGCGGTGGCCTGGGCGGTCAGCAGGTCGGCGGCGTCCGGCACCCGCGGGGCGTGGCGACGGCGCAGTGCGGCGGTGGCCTCGGCGAGGTCGCTCGACTCGGTGAAGTACGCGTCGTTCTTGTCCGCCGTGGTGACCAGCACCCCGCCCGGGCGCAGCACCCGGCGGGCCTCCGCCAGCACGGGCGCGGCGTCGGGCAGCAGGTGGAGCAGCCAGACCAGCAGCACGGCGTCCACCGTGCCCGCGCGCAGCGGCAGTTGCGCGGCGTCCGCGCACAGCACGGCGCCGGGCAGCCGGCGCGCCGCGAGCCGCAGCATCCCGGGTGAGCGGTCGGCGCCCAGAACGGTCCGGCCGGGGCGGAGCAGCCGGGCGGTGACGATGCCCGTGCCGCAGGCGACGTCCAGCACCACCCGCGCACCGACCGGCAGCAGCCGTTCGACGGCCGCCGCGGCGACCCGGGCCCGTGGTTCGCCGCCGCGCGAGGCGTCGTAGTCGCGCGCCTCGGCGTCGTAGTCGAGCATCGGCCGCCTCCGTTCCGGGCGTAGTCAAGCGAACCGGAGGGCGGTCGGGCAAGTACCGCGCACGGATCGGCCGGCGGCCCTCCCCGTTCCGCCCGCGCGGCACTGACGTGACGTCAGAACATGTCAACCACACCGTCCTTGCCCGAACAGTCGGACCAGTCCGGGGCGGTTCACAGTTCCGCCACGGGGCCTTGGAAGAACACCCTCAACATCCATTGTCGCCACGCATGTTCGAAGGTAGAGTCGCCGTTCGCCGAGCACGGATGAGCGGTTCTCAGCGCATTTGGGGCGGGCATGTCAATTAATCGCGGTTCCCTCCAGGTCGCCCCCGACCTGCTCGACGTGTTCAGAGATATCGCACGTCGAAATCCCCATCGTCCGGCGATCGTCCACAACGGACGCGCCCTGACCTACCGCCGGCTCCTGGAGTCGGTGAACACCCTGGCCGACGGCCTGGGACCGGCGCCCGGCACGGTCGCCGTACCGGCCGTCCACGCGACCGGAACGGTGGTCGCACTGCTCGGCGTGCTGACCGCCGGGGGCGCCTATTGCCCCGTCGATCCGGCATTCCCGACGGCCCGCCGACACGCCATGGCGGCGGCCGCGCAGTGCCGTACCGCGGTGTCCGGAAGCTCCGGCGACCGGCTCCGACTCGGCCTCCGATTAGTGGCGTCACCGGAACCGCCGGAAATCGCCGGGAACCCCCCGGGAAGCCCCCCGGGGGATCCACCCGGGACGGACCCGGAACAACCGGCCTGCATTCTCTTCACGTCGGGTTCGACCGGGCAGCCGAAACCCGTCCTCACCCCCCGCCGGGCCCTCACGGCCACCGCCCGCGCCCTGGGCCGGCTGTTCGGGCTCACCCCCGAGGACCGGGTGCTCCAGTTCGCCTCCCTGAACTGGGACACCAGCTTCGAGGAGATCCTCCCCACCCTCACCACCGGCGCGACCCTGGTCATCGACCGGGACGCGCACAGCGGCTCCTTCCCCCGGTTCCTGCGACTGCTCGACCGCGAGCGGATCACCGTCCTGGACCTGCCGACCGCCTTCTGGCACGAACTGGTCCACCACCTGGTCGACTCGGGCGACCGACTGCCCTCCTGCCTCCGCCTGCTGGTGATCGGCGGGGAGGCGGCCGCACCCGCCCGGCTGGCCGACTGGACCCGGCTGCCGACCGGCGGGATCAGGCTGCTGAACACCTACGGCTGCACCGAGACCACCCAGATCACCCACGCCGTGGACCTCGCCGGCCCGCTCGCCCCCGGGCGGCACTGGGACGGCACCGCCCGCGCCCCGATCGGCCTCGCCCTGCCGCACGTCGTCGAACGCATCGACGAGCGGGGCGAGTTGCTGATCGGCGGCCCGTCCGTCGCGCTCGGCTACCTCGGCCTGCCCGAGGCCACCGCGGCACGCTTCACCACCCTGGACGGCGAACGCTACTTCCGCACCGGCGACCGGACGGCCCGCGACCCGGACGGGCTGCTCACCCACCAGGGCCGACTGGACGGCGAGTTGAAGGTCCGCGGCATCCGGGTGGACCCGGCCGAGGTGGAGGCCCACCTCACCGCCCACCCGGACGTCACCGCCGCCGCCGTCACCGGCGCCACCGAGGCCGGCCGCACCACCCTGGTCGCGTACGTGGTGGCGCGCCCGCACGCCGCCGCCCGCGCACCCGGCCCCGAATTCGGCCGCGCACTGCTGCAGCACCTGCGGGAGCGGGTCCCCGGCCACCTCGTACCGGCTCGGATCACCCTCGTGCCCGCCCTGCCGCACACCCCGAGCGGCAAGGTCGACCGGGCCGGCTGCCACCGGCAGTACGCGACCCACCCCGACAGGTCGAGACCGAAGGAGACCCCTCGTGAACACTGACCCCGTGCGCACCGCCGAACCCACCGCCCCCGCCACCCCGGAGGCGCTGGCCGCCGTCTTCCGGCGGGTCCTGGAACGCGAGGACGTCACCGCCGACTCCGACTTCTTCGACCTGGGCGGGGACTCGCTGGTCGCCACCCGGGTGCTGAGCGCCGTCGCCCGCCTCCACGGCGTGGAACTGACCTTCGACGACTTCCTGTTCGCGCCCACCCCGGCCCGCCTGGCCCGGCGGATCGCGGCCGCCGCATGAACGAGGGCCACAGACGCAGCGCGGTCGTGGTCGGCGCCGGCCTCGCCGGACTCACCGCCGCGACCGGACTGGCCGCCCACGGCTACGCCGTCACCGTCCTGGAGGCCCGGGACCGGGTCGGCGGCCGCACCCACGGCATCGAGGCCGCCCCCGGCGTCCGGGTCGACGCCGGCGCCGCCTACCTCGGCGACCGGCACACCGAACTGCTCGCACTGGCAGCGGACTTGGGCCTCAAGACCACCCCCACCACGATGCTCGGTGCCAGCCGCTTCGCCCTCACCCCCGACCGCCCCGACAGCACCGGCAGCCCTGCCCGTCCCGACCGCCCTGCCCGTCCCGACACTCCCGGCGCCGGGGACGAACCCGCCACCCGGGACGGCCGGTTCCCCCCGCTGGACGCCGTCGCCCTCGGCGACCTCTTCGAGCGGCTGACCGAACTCACCGACGCGGTACGGCCCGAGGCCCCCTGGCTCACCCCGGACGCCGAGCGGCTGGACGCCCTCACCGCCGCCGACTGGGCCGAGCAGCACGTCACCCACCCCGACGCCCGGCTGTTCTTCCCGCTCTTCCTCGGCGAGATGTGCGCCGCCGACCCGGCCGACCTCTCCGTCCTCCACCTCGCCTTCTACCTGCGCTCCGGCGGCGGCCTGCGCTACCTCAACGCCTTCGCCGGCGGCGCCCAGCAGGACCGGATCGACGGCGGCGCCCACCAGCTCTGCGAGCGGCTGGCCGAACCGCTGGGCGCCCGGGTACGCCTCGGCGAGCCGGTCCGGGCCGTCCACCAGGACGACCGGTCGGTGACGGTGCACACCGACCGGGGCGCCCACCGGGCCGACGTCGCGGTGCTGGCGCTGCCGCCGCTGCTCGCCGACGCCGTCGCGTACGAACCCGCCCTGCCCGCACCACGCGCCGGGGACCGCACCGCGCGCGGCTGCGCGATCAAGGTCCACCTGGTCTACCCGTCCCCGCTCTGGCGCGAACACGGCCTCTCCGGCTGGTCGGTGAACGCCCGGGGGCCGCTGCTCTCCACCGTGGACGACTCGCCCGGCGGCGGCCCGCCCACGGCGGGGATCGGCGTGCTGACCGGCTTCGTCACCGGCGCCGAGGCCCACCGCTTCGGCGCCCTCACCCCCGAACGGCAGCACGCCGAGGCCGCCGGCCAGGCCGCCCGGCTGTTCCCGATGCTGCCCGAGCCGCTCGACGTCCACGTCACCGACTGGCTCGACGACCCCTACAGCCGGGGCTGTTACGCCGCCCTGCTCGGCCCCGGCGACTGGATCCGCACCGGCCCGACCCTCACCCGGCCGCACCGACGGGTGCACTGGGCCGGCACCGAGACCAGCACCGCGTTCTTCGGCCTGATGGAGGGCGCGGTCCGCTCCGGCCACCGGGTGGTCGCCGAGATCCTCGCCCGCGCCTGAGCCCGCGCCTGAGCCCGCGCCTGAGTCCGCACCTGAGCCCACGGCCCTCCCTCCCCCTTCACCTTCACCTCCACCACGCCCCCCAGGCGCCCGCCCCACCGGGCCGCGCGCCCGGCACCCCACGCCCGGAGATCCCATGAGCGACCAGACCGCCCCGAGCGGGCAGACCCCCATCGCGCCGCTCGCCGCCCGCGAGCGGCTGATGGCCGAACCCGCCCTCGGGGCCGGCAACTTCCTCGACCACGCGGTCGCGGCGAACCCGCACCGGTCCGTCCCCTCCGTCTTCACCCACCGCACCGACCACCGCGGTGAGGTCGTGCTGCGCGGCCACAGCCTGCTCGACCTGGTCGCCCTGCGCGACCGCTACGCCGCCTGGTACCACGCCAACGGGGTCCGTCCCGGCGAGCCGGTCGCCGTGGTGGTCGGCGAGGGCCTGGAGCCGCTGCTGCACTTCCTCGCGCTCACCTCGCTCGGCGCCGTCCCCGCACTGGTCAACGACGCGCTGCGGCACGACGTGCTGGTGCGCTACCTGGACCACGTGGGGGTGGTCGGCGTGGTCGCCGACGACACCACCCGGCTGGCCGCCGCCTACCGGCAGGACCCGCAGCGGCGGCCCCGCTTCCTCGCCCCGGCCGCCGAGGTCCGGGCCTTCGACGCCGACGCCGTCACCCTGCCCACCGGGCACCCGTACCGGCACGCCGCCGAGGACGTGGTGGCGCTGATCCACTCCTCCGGCACCACCGGCACCCCCAAGTCCACCATGCTGGCGCACCGCGGCTTCTGGGACGGCAAGCAGCCCCGGATGACCCGCTTCCCCGCCGAGCCGTACGACCGGCTGATGTCGCTGATGCCGCACACCCACGCGGGCGGCCTCAGCTACTTCCTCACCGCCGTACTGCTCGGGCTGCCGACCGTGGTGATGTCGGACTGGCGCCGCGTCGTCGTCGAGCCGGTGATGGAGGCCTTCCAGCCGACCATGGTCGCCTCCTTCCCGCGCACCTTCGTCGAACTGGCCACCGGCGAGCTGCCGGTGCGCGGCGCGGCCCGGGTGCACTCCTGGTTCAACACCGGCGACAGCGCCCACCACGGGCACATCCGCCGACTGGTCACCCTCGGCGAGCGGCCCGCCGGACTGGTCCGCCCCTGGCTGCTGCCGCGCGAGAAGGCGGAACAACCCGCCCTGCCCGGTTCGCAGTTCATCGACGGCCTGGGCTCCTCGGAGATGGGCATGGCCCTGTTCGGGCAGGTCACCACCCCGGAGAGCGAACGGGACGACCGCTGCGTGGGCCGACCGCTGGAGGTGGTCCGCCGGGCCGCCGTCCTGGACCACAACGGCACCGAAGTCCCGGACGGCACGGTCGGGTTGCTCGCCGTCGACGCCCCCTCGCTGACCCCCGGCTACTGGAACGACGAGCGGCTGACCGCGAGCTTCGAGCTGGCCGGCTACTGGCTCACCGGCGACGTCGCCCGCCGCGGCGCCGACGGCCGCTTCCACCACCTCGACCGCACGGTGGACGTCATCGACACCGTCCACGGCCCGGTCTACAGCCTGCCGGTCGAGGAGGTGCTGCTGGCCGACTGCGCCGAACTGATCCGGGACTGCGCGGTGGTGGGCGTCCCGGCCGGCCCCGGAGGCGGTCAACTCCCCATCGCCGTCGTCCAGTTGCAGGAGGTCCGGGCCGAGGTCGAGGCCGGGGCCGGGGCCGGAGCCGAGGAGGTGCGCGCCGCCGCCAACCGGGCACTGGCCGCCGCCGGGCTGCCCGCCCTCGCCGCCGTCCGACTCGCCCTGAAGCCCGAGGACTTCCCGCTCGGCCCGACCGGCAAGGTGCTCAAACGCGAACTGCGCACCCGCCACGCCGGCCTCCTCACCGGCCAGTAGGGCACCGTGGACCACCCCGCCGACGGCACCGACCACACCGGCCGTGCCGACCCCACCGACCGCCCGGTGATCCGCCAGCCGTACCAGTACACCCGGACGCCCCTGGTCGAACCGGACTGGCGCCGACTGCCCGGCTGGCGCCAGGTCACCGAGGCCCAGTGGCGCGACGCCCAGTGGCAGCGCGCCCACTCCGTCCGGACCGCCCGCCAGCTGCGGGCCGTCGTCGGCGACCTGCTCACCGACCACGTCTACACCGAACTCGCCGCCGACCAGGTCCAGTTCGCCACCATGCCGGTGCTGCTGCCGCCCCAGGTGCTGAACACCATGGCCGCCGACGCACCGACCGAGCCGGGCGCCTTCACCGACGCCTTCCTCGCCGACCCGGTGCGCCGCTACATGCTGCCCGTGCGCACCGACCGCCACCCGCGCTGGCCCAGCCACCCCCGGGCCGAACGGGACTCCCTGCACGAGGCCGAGATGTGGGCCGTCGAGGGCCTGACCCACCGCTACCCCACCAAGGTGCTGGCCGAGCTGACCGCCACCTGCCCCCAGTACTGCGGCCAGTGCACCCGGATGGACCTGGTCGGCACCTCCACCCCGCAGGTCGCCAAGACCCGGCTGCTGCTGCGCCCCGCCGACCGCCAGGAGCAGATCCTCGACTACCTCAAGCGCACCCCCTCGGTGCGCGACGTGGTGCTCTCCGGCGGCGACCTCGCCAACGTGCCCTGGCCGCGCCTGGAGTCCTTCCTGCTGCGGCTGCTGGAACTCGGCTCGGTCCGCGACATCCGGCTCGCCAGCAAGGCCGTGGTGGGCCTGCCCCAGCACTGGCTGCAGCCCCGGGTGCTGGCCGGCGTGGCGCGGGTCGCCGGGATCGCCGCCCGCCGGTCCGTCAACCTCGCCGTGCACACCCACGCCAACCACGTCCGCTCGGTCACCCCGCTGGTCGCCGAGGCGGCCCGGGCGCTGCTGGACGCGGGCGTCCGGGACGTCCGCAACCAGGGCGTGCTGATGCGCGGCGTCAACGACACCCCGCAGGACCTGCTGGACCTCTGCTTCGCCCTCCAGGGCGAGGCCAACGTGCTGCCGTACTACTTCTACCTCTGCGACCTCGTGCCGGGCGCCGAGCACTGGCGCACCCCGCTGCACCGGGCGCAGCACCTCCAGGAGGCGATCATGGGCTACCTGCCCGGCTACGCCACCCCGCGCCTGGTCTGCGACGTCCCGCGGGTCGGCAAGCGCTGGGTGCACCAGGCGGTGGCGTACGACCGCGAGCGCGGCATCTCGTACTGGACCAAGAACTACCGCACCAGCCTGGAGGGCGACGCCGCCGACCCGGACGTCCTCGACCGCCGCCACGCCTACTACGACCCGGTGGACACCCTGCCCGAGGCCGGCCGCCGCTGGTGGGCCGGGCAGGCCGCCACCCCCGGACCCGCACCCGCGCCCGCACCCCGAGGAGCCGCATGAACACCGCCGACCAGGCCGACCCCGCCGACCCGGCCGGCCCGCTGCGCCGGATGTGCTGGATCTTCCCCGACCGGGAGTCCTCCCGGATGGCCGAGATGTGGCACGGCTTCTTCTGGGACCGCTACGCCGAGTGCGCCGCCGAACTCGGCCTGCACTGGAGCCGGCACGCCCCGGACGCCGTCAGCGTGGACGCCACCGGCCCCGGCCGCCCCCGGGTGTACGTGGACGACGAGTTGGTCACCCCCGAGTCCACCCTGTTCATCACCGCGCTCTACTCGCTGCCGTACCAGGCGATGGACGTCTTCAACCAGTACGCCCTGTACGCGGTGCTCGAACAGGCCGGCTTCTACCTGCCGTTCCCGCCGCAGGTGTCGCTGATCGGCAACGACAAGCTGGCCACCCTGCTGTTCCTGGCCGGCTCCCCGGTCCCGACCATCCCGACCGTGCGGATCGGCACCGGGCGGGAGACCGCCAAGTACGGCTACGAGGTGGCGCTCGGCGGCATGACCTACCCGGCCATCGTCAAGCCGGCCGGCTGGTGCGGCGGCGGCGGGATCAACCTGGCCCGCGGCCCCGAGGACGTCCGCGGCCTGGCCACCCTCGCCCAGGGCGGCGACACCACCCTGGTGATCCAGCCGTACCTGGGCGACGGCACCGTCGACTACCGGGTGTACGTGGTCGACGGCCGCCCGTACGCGGTGATGAAGCGCACCCCGCTGCCCGGCTCCCCAGTGGCCAACGCCAGCCGCGGCGGGACCATGGAGTTCCCCCCGGTACCTCCCGAACTCGCCGCCGCCACCGCCTGGTTCGCCGAACGGCTGCCGATCCCGTTCTTCTGCGTCGACTTCCTCCACGACGGCGAGCGCTACTGGTTCTCCGAGCTGGAGCCGGACGGCGTGATCGCCCCCGACCTCACCGACCCGGACCGCACCCTGCAACGCGACGTCACCCGGGCCCGGTTCGCCGCCTACCGGGACGGCCACGCCAAGTGGCTCGCCGACGGCGCCCGCCCGCTCACCCTCCCCCTCGGCCCCGACCACCGGACGGACCCCCGATGACCGCCTTCTCCCTCCCCCCGGAGGAAGCCGCCCCGCGGCTGTCCGTCGCCCGGCGCACCCTCGCCCGCCTGCGGACCGTGCCCGGCCTCGCCGAACGCTACGAAGGCCACCCGGACGTCCGCACCCTCGACGGCCTCGCCGCGCTCCCGCCGCTGGCCAAGGACGACCTCAACACCGCCCTCGCCCACCTGGAACCGGCCGCCGAGCACACCGCCACCTGGCTGTTCCAGAGTGGCGGCTCCACCGGCGCGCCCAAGCTCGGCTACGCCCCCACCGGCTTCTACATGGCCGGCGTGCACGCCCACTGGCAACCGCTGGACCGCTCGGACGTCTTCGTCAACGCCTGGGGCGCGGGCCGGATGTGGGGCGCCCACTTCCTGGCCGCCGCGCTCGCCGACCTCGCCGGCTGCCGGATCATCGCCCTCGGCTCGGTCACCGCGGCGGAGTACGGCCCGTGGCTGGAGTTCCTGGCCGCCCGGCGGGTGACGGCCATCGGCGGCACCCCCAGCGTGCTGCGGCTCTGGTTCACCCACGCCCGCGCCGCCGGGATCCGCCTGCCCGACCTGCGCAAGGTGCTGTGGCTCGGCGAGGCCTGGCAGGACCAACTCGCCGAGGACCTCGCGGTGGTGGCCCCGCAGGCCCGCCGCTGGGGCATGTTCGGCAGCACCGAGACCTGGGTCGTCGCCACCAACACCCCGGACTGCCCGGCCGACACCTTCCACCCGCTGCCGCACCAGTTGGTGCACGCCGACGCCGACGGCCTGCTGGACTTCACCACCCTCGACCCCGAGATGCTCAACCCTGTGCTGCGCTACCGCACCGGCGACGCGGGCGAGTTGACCGGCTGCCCGTGCGGCCGCCGGGGCCCGGCGATGCGGGTGCACGGCCGCCGCGACAGCGTCGTCCAGGTGCGCGGCCTCGGACTGGACGTGGACCAGGTGATCGCCCACGCGGAACGCGCACCCGGCGTCGCCCGCGCCCAGCTCGTACTCACCCGACGGGGCGGCCGGGTCACCGAGTTGGACGTCCTGCTGCTCACCGCCCCCGGCGCCGCCCCGGACACCGGCCGGCTGCGCAGGGAACTGCTCGCCGCCACCTTCACCCTGAGCACCGCCTTCCAGCACGACCCCGGCAACGTCCGGGTCCGCACGGTCAGCGAGCTGATCGGCAACGAGCGCACCGGCAAGACCGCCGCCCTGGTCGTCCGGGAGGAGACGTGAAGAGCGGACCCGGAGGAGACGTGAAAGGCGGACCCGCGAGCACCCGACTGGGGCGCGGCTTCTCGCTGTTCTGGGCCGGCCAGACCGTCAGCCTGGTCGGCGACAAGGTCACCGTCTTCGTCGTCCCGACCCTGATGATCTTCGCCCTGCACGCCTCCGCCCTCCAGGTCGGCGTGGTGGCGATGGCCCAGTACCTCGGCATCCCGCTGCTCGGCCCGATCGCCGGGGTGCTGGTCGACCGCTGGGACAAGCGCCGCACCATGCTGGTCTGCGACCTGGTCCGGCTGGCCGCCGTCGCCGCGATCCCGCTGGCCTACGCGCTGGACGTGCTCTCCACCCCGCTGCTGTTCGGCTGCGTCGCCGTCATCAGCGGCGCGACCATCTTCTTCAACGTCGGCTACCTGGTCGCCGTCCCCGCCGTGGTGCCCGAGGACGGCATGGTCCGCGCCTACTCCCGGCTGGAGGGCAGCGGTTCGGTCGCCGAGGTCGCCGGACCGTCCATCGCGGCCGCCCTCTACAGCGCGCTCGGCGTGGCCGCCCTGCTCGCCGACGCGGCCAGCTACCTGGTCTCGGCGGTCTGCTTCCGCGCCATGCGCCCCTGGGGCGAGCGGACCGTCGAGGAGGGCGGCATCCGGGAGCGGCTGACCCGCGGCTTCCGGCTGAACTGGGCCGACCCGGTGCTGCGCCGGGTGGTGCTGGCGGCCGTCGTGCTCAACTGCGGCGGGCCGGTGTTCGTCACCGTGCTGCCCGTCCTCGCCTACCGGGGCCTGGGCGTCCAGGTCGGCGTCTTCGGCGCGGCCATGTCGGTCGCGGCCCTCGGCGCACTGCTCGGCGCCGTGGTCGCGCCCCGGCTCTCCCGGAGCTTCGGCCTGGGCCGGACCCTGGCCTGGTCGCTGCTGTTGCACTGCCTGGTCGGCCTCGGCGTGCTCGCCGCGCCCGCTCTGCCGCCCGGCCCGGTGATCGCCGTGACCATGGGCTGCTACGGCTTCTTCATGTCCTGCCTCAACGTGTGCAGCGCCCCCACCCGGCAGTCCCGGATGTCCGCGCGCAACCAGGGCGTGATGCACGCCGCCTTCCGGACCGTCACCTGGGGCGTGATCCCGCTCGCCGCCCTGGTCGGCGGCCTGGCCGTGACCCTGCTGACCGGGCCGCTCGGCGTCCTCGATGCCGCCCGGGCCGTGATGGCGGGCGGCACCCTGCTGGCCGCCTGCTCCTTCCTCCCGGCCCTCGGCATCCAACCGCTGCTCGACGCGTCCGCCGCCGAGGCCGCCGCCGAATCCACGGTCGAACCGGCCGCAGAGCCCGTGGAGCGCACCCCGTGAGCGCCCGGGGCCAGGTGCTGCTGGTCACCGGGACGTCCTCCGGCATCGGCCTCGCCACCGCCGTCGCCGCGGCCCGCGCCGGGTTCACCACCGTCGCCTCGCTGCGCGACCCCGCCCGCTCGGGCCCGCTGCGGGAGGCCGCCCGAGAGGCCGGGGTCACCCTGGACATCCGGCACCTCGACGTCACCGAACCCGCCTCCGTCGCCGACTGCGTGGACGACCTCGCCCGGACGTACGGGCGGCTGGACGCCGTCGTCAACAACGCCGGCGTCGCCAACTCCGACCCGACCCTGGAGATGTCCACCGACGCCGCGCTGCGAGCCAACCTGGAGGTCAACTTCTTCGGCGTGGCCGCCGTCAGCCGCGCCGCGATGCCCCTGCTGCGGGCCTCCGGGGGCCGGCTGATCACCGTCGGCAGCGTGCACGGCGTCATCGGCCAGCCCTTCAACGAGGCCTACTGCGCGGCCAAGTTCGCCGTCGAGGGCTTCATGGAGGCGCTCGCCCCGGTGGCCGCCGCCCACGGCGTGCGGGTCTCCGTCGTCGTCCCCGGCTTCGTGCCGGACTCCCGTTTCGGGATCTTCCCCGACGTCGACCGCCGGACCCTGCACGCCGCCTCCGGCCCGTACGCGCCCACCTTCGCCGGCTACCTGGACCGACTCGGCGCCCAGGGCTGGGAGAGCGCCGCCCAGAGCGCGCGGGAGGTGGCGGCCGTCGTGCTCCGCACCCTCGACGACGAGGACCCGCCGTTCCGGGTGCCGACCGGCCCGTGGGCCTCCGCCTACCTCGCCGCCAAACTCGCCGACCGGGACGGCTCGACCGTCCAGCGGCTCGCCCGCACCTGGCTCGGCCAGCCCGAATTCCCCTCCTGAACCGTGGAGTCGACGTGCCCGCCAAATCCGTCTCCGAACTGGTCGCGTTCGCCCGCGCCCACTCGCCGTTCTACGCCGAGCTCTACCGCGACCTGCCTCCCGGCACCGACCGGCTCGACCGGCTCCCGGTGATCGACCAGGCCGCCTTCTGGACCGCCAACTCCTGGCCCGACAACCGGGTGCTGACCGGCCCGCTCACCGACGCCGGCGTCTACCGGACCGGCGGCACCACCGGCGCCCCCAAGCTCTCGCCGTGGACCCGCACCGAACACGCCGACTCCGTCACCGCCTTCGGCGCCGGCCTGGTCCGCGCCGGCCTCCGGCCCGGCCACCGGGTCGCCAACCTCTTCATGGCCGGCGAACTCTACGGCGGCTTCCTCTACATCGAGAACGCCCTGCACCACGCGCCGGTGGAGAACGTCCGCCTGGCCGTCGGCGGCGCCGCCCCGGACGACGCCGTCGCCGACCTGATCGGCGGCTTCGGCGTGCACGTCCTGGCCGGCGAGCCGATGAAGCTCAGCTCCGTCGCCGAGTGCCTGGTGCGGCGCGGCGAACGCGCCGACTCCGTCGAACTCCTGCTGTTCGGCGGCGACCTGCTCTTCGCCGACCTGCGCCCGCTGCTCGCCCGCGCCTTCCCGAAGGCCGTCGTCGCCTCCGTGGGCTACGCCTCCAACGACGCCGGGCTGGTCGGCTCCCCGGTGCCCGGCGACGACCCCCGGGTGCACGAGGCCTTCCCGGACCGGACGGTCGTCGAGCTGGTCGACGACGCCACCGGCGAGCCGATCACCACCCCCGGCGTGCCCGGCCGGGTCGTGGTCACCAACCTGTTCCGCACCCTGCTGCCGATCCTGCGCTACCCCACCGGCGACCGCGCCGAATGGACCGACGACGGGTGCCGCCGCTTCCGCCTGCTCGGCCGCTCCGCCGAGGGCGCCCGGGTCGGACCGGTCGCGATGCCCACCGAGGAGGTCCGGGCCGCCCTGCTCGCCGCCGACCCCGCCGGAGCCATCGCCGGGATGCAGCTGGTCCAGCGCCGCTGGGACGGCCGCGACGGCCTCGTCCTGCGGCTCGGCTGCACCGAACAGCCCCCGCCCGGCCTCTCCGAGCGCCTGGTCGAGGCCGTCTACGCCGCCCGCCCGCTCTACCCCGCGGAGGTCGCGCTCGGCACCGTCCACCACCTCACCGTGGAGTGGGTCCCGCGCGCCGAACTCGTCACCAACCCGCGCACGGGCAAGCTCCAGCAGGTTCTGGACGAGCGCCCGCACGACTGAGCGTGCGAGCCGTGCGTGCGAGCTGTGCGCGCGAGCCGTGCGTGCGAGCCGTGCGTGCCGGGGGGGTCGGCCGCTCAACCGCCGTTCTGCGGCCGGCCCCCGACCACCACGCTCTGCCCGCGGAACTCGGCGATCACCCGGTCGTCCGCCGGCCGGCGCACCGTCACGTCGTAGATCCCGGTACGCCCGGCCCGCGAACGCTCCACCGCCTCGGCCACCAGCTCGTCCCCCACCGCCGCCGGAGCCAGGAAGACCACCTGGGCCGCCTGGGCGACGGTCACCGGACCGTGGCTGTTGCAGGCGTACGCGAAGGCGGCGTCGGCCAGCAGGAAGAGGAACCCGCCGTGCGCCGTGCCGTGCCCGTTCACCATCGTCGGGGCCACCGTCATCCGCATCACCGCGCGCCCGACGGACGCCTCCGCCAGCACGAGGCCCAGCGAGCGGCTGGTCTCGTCCCGCTCGTACAGGGCGGCGATCACGGGGTCGAACATGGCGGCGCGGTCCCTCCGTCGACGGTGTCCGGCCCAGCGTAGGGGACCGGCTGCCTCCGGTCAGCTGCTGATCCCCGGTCAGTGGCTGATCGCCGTCAGCGGCTGATTCCCGGTCAGCGGTCCACCACCGGTACCGGCGGGCTGTCAGCGGGTTGCCGACGGGTTGCCAGTGGGTTGCCGGTGCTGTGAGCGGACTGTTCGCGTCCTGTGAGTGGGCGGGCGCAGGCTGGTCCACAACAGCAGCACCGACTCACCGGAGGCCACCGTGTCGATCGACTCCCGCACCAACTCCTCTGCGGACCACGCACCTTCGAGGCCTGAAGCCCGCCGGCCCCGGGCCTCCGTCCTGGTCTCCGGCGCCGGGATCGCCGGCACCGCCCTCGCCTACTGGCTCCACCGCTACGGCTTCCGGGTCACCGTCGTGGAGCGTGCCCCGGCCCTGCGCGGCGGCGGCCAGGCCGTCGACATCCGCGGCAACGCCCTGGACGTCATCGACCGGATGGGCCTGCTCGACGAGGTCCGGGCCCGCCGCACCGGCCTGCGCGGGATGTCCCTGCTCGACGCGGACGGCCGCGAACTGAACCGCACCACCGAATGGACCGCCAGCGGCGGGCCGGTCGGCGGCCCCGACGTGGAGATCCTGCGCGACGAACTGGCGGAACTGATCGCCGCGGCGGCCGGGCCCGGCGTCGAGTACCGCTTCGACGACTCCATCGCCACCCTCGTCCAGGGCCCGGACGACGTCCGGGTCCGCTTCCGCGACGGCACCGAACGCTCCTACGACCTGGTCGTGGGCGCCGACGGACTCCACTCCACCACCCGCCGGCTGGTCTTCGGCCCCGAGACCGACCACCTCCGCTCCACCGGCATCTACATCGCCGGCTGGAGCGTCCCCAACCACCTCGGCCTCGACCGCTGGGAGATCATCCAGCAGTCCGACGACGGCTGGGGCTCCCTGGTGATGACCGTCCGGGACAACACCGAACTGCGGGTCTTCGTCCGCTTCAACACCGACGAGCCGCTCGACCGGATGCTCCCGCGCGACCGCGCCGAGCAGCGCAAACTGGTCGCCGAACGCTGCGCCCACCTGCGCTGGGAGGTGCCGCGCTTCCTCACCGGGATGTGGGAGACCGAGGCCTTCCACTACGACGTCGTCGCCCAGATCCGGATGGACCGCTGGTCGAAGGACCGGGTCGCCCTGGTCGGCGACGCCGGGTACTGCTGCTCCCCGCTCACCGGCCAGGGCACCAGCGTGGCCCTGACCGGCGCCTACGTCCTGGCCGGGGAGCTGCACGCGGCGGACGGCGACCACCGCACCGCCTTCCGCGCCTACGAGCACCGCCTGCGCGACCACGTCGCGGCCAACCAGGCCATCCTCGATCTGACCACCGGCCCCGACGGGCACGGCACCAACCTGTTCGAGGCCCCGGACGGCCCGGCGGCCGGCGGCGAGCACGACGGTGGAAGTGCGGGCGAGGGCGTGCGGGGCTTCGACCGGCCGGGGATCGAGATGGAGACGGCCTTCCGCGCCGCCACCGTCTTCGACCTGCCCGACTACTCCTGAACGCCCCGCCCCCGCCGGGGCCGAACCGCCGCCGCCCGTGCCGCCGCCCGTGCCGTCGGCCCCGGGCTACGGCAGGCGGCGGCCGATGACCAGCTCCGGGCGGATCCGGATCCGGACCGCGTCGGGGGCGCCGGCCGCCACCGGACGGACCTGGGCGCGGCCGAGGACGGTGACGAACCAGCCGGAACCGTCCCGGCCGTCCACCTCGTCGGCCTCGAAGGCGATCACCGCGCCGTCCACCGCCCGGGCCAGCTCGGATTCGGCGGACGCCGCGACCAGCACCCCGCCGGGCGCCAGCCGGAACGACACCGGGAGCACCGCCGGCAGGGCGCCGACCGTGTAGACCACCCGCCCGACCGGGGCCCGGCGCAACAGCTCCAACGCCCGGCTCCGGTCGAGTTCACGGAGGCCGGACCGGTCGGGGACGTCGCCGGAGGAGGGTCGGGGGGACGGAACGTGATCGCGCTTCATGCGAGCGATGCTCGCCCCGGGCCGGGCCCCCTCACGAGGGCCGATGGTCCCGCCGAGGGGCCCTGGCGGGTCCCGGCCCGCCCAGCCGTCTCAGCTCGCCCAGCCCCGGCCGCCGCGCGGCTGGGCGGCCTGCGCCGCCGACTGCCGCAGCTCGGTGGCGATCAGCGCCGCCTGCACCCGCCGCTCCACGCCCAGCTTGGCGAGCAACCGGGACACGTGGTTCTTCACCGTCTTCTCCGCCAGGTAGAGCCGCTCACCGATCTGCCGATTGGTCAGGCCCTCGCCGATCAGCGCCAGCACCTCCTGCTCGCGCGCCGTCAACCCCGGCCCGGCGGTCACCGGCCGGGCCGGCTCGGCGTCGCTGCGCAACCGGTTCAACAACCGGGTCGCCGCGCCGGGGTCGAGCATCGACCGCCCCGAGGCGACGGTACGGACGGCGGCGACCAGGTCGGTACCACTGATCTGCTTCAGCACGTACCCCGCGGCACCCGCCATCACGGCGTCCAACAGCGCCTCCTCGTCGTCGAAGGAGGTCAGCATCAGACAGGCCAGATCGGGCATCCGCGAGCGCAGCTCCCGGCACACCGACACCCCGTCCCCGTCGCCCAACCGCACGTCCAGCACCGCCACATCGGGCCGCAGCGCCGGCACCCGTACCAGGGCCTGCTCCGCCGTCGCGGCCTCCCCGACCACCTCCAGGTCCGGCTCACCGTCCAACAGGTCGTGCACCCCACGGCGCACCACCTCGTGGTCGTCCAGCAGGAACACCCGGACCGGCGCCGGAGCCCCGGCGCCCTCCGCCTTGGTCGCCATCACGCGGCTCGCTCCACCTTCGTCACCCCCGCACACTCCCAGCGGGGCCCACCGCATCATCCCCCACCCCGACACCCCCTCCCAGGGCCCAACGACCCCATTCCGCCCTGCCCACTCCCGGCCCTGCTCCCTCGCTCACGGTTTCCGCCAGCGCCCCGCCCTGCTCCCCGTCCCTCTCCCCCGCTCACCGTTTCCGCCAACTCCCCCTCTCCGCACACCCTCCCCACCCCACCAACCCCCCCGCCCCTTTCACGCCCCCACGACTTCCCTCCGCCCCCTTTCCCGCCCCGCCCATAGCGCGCCCCGGAGGGGAGCAACAGCGCGGCCCCGGAGGGGCCCAAAGCCCGCACGGCGGCGGGCCTGAAGCCCCGCCGCCGCCAAACCCCCCATGCGCGCCCCTACCTGCCAGCCCACCCCCGTCGCGCCCCGGAGGGGCGCCATGGCCCCCGGAGCCCCCGACTCAACGCCCCTGCCTCCGCACGCTTCCCAGCCCCATCAGCAGGAACGCCAGGGCCACGCCCGCCCCGCTGACCGCCGCGAGCAGGACCTTCGCGCCGAGCCCGCCGCCGTCCGACAGCAGGATCGCCGCCGCCCCCAGCGAGGCCACGGCGGCCCCCACCACCAGCCACCCGGCCAGGGCGACGGCCGCCGGTCGGCCGCCCCGCGGTACCGGCCCGGCGTCGAGGGCGGCCCACCGGACCGCGCTCTCCCGCTGCTCCCCGCGCCGTTCCCACAGCGCCCGCACCCGCAGGGCCGTACCGCCGACCAGCCCGGTGAGGGCCACCTGGGCGGCGGGCCGCCAGTCGGTCAGGGCGAGCAGCAGCCCGCCCGCCAGCGCGAGCGTCGCCCACCAGAGCACGCAGGCCGCCGCGGCGGTGCGGGTGGAGCGCGGCCGGTCGGCGCCGGCCTGCAGGTCGGCGATGGCGGGCAGGTACCAGACGCAGCCGCTCGCGGTGAGCGCGGCGGTGCCGATGGCGAGGACGGTGTGGGTCACGGGCCGGCCTTCCTTGGGTCGCGGGGTTCACGGTGTCACGGGGATCACGGGGATCACGGGATTCGGGGAGCCGTCCCCGCCCGCCCGGGGCAGCGCTGCGGGCGGGGACGGCGGTCAGGGGACCGGCCTCAGCCGTCGGCGGCCGACGAGCCCGCGTCCGAGCCCGAGCCCGCCACCGCCTCGGCCACCCGCGCCCGTTCCGCCCGGGTCAGCGGCCGGTCGTACTTCGCCGGCTCCACGTCCCCCAGGTGCTGGGCCGGCTTCCCGCTGTGCTGCAGCACGTCGCGGGCGGCGATGTCCGGGTGGTGGAGGTCGAAGGCCGGGGATTCGGAGCGGATCCGCGGCAGCTTGACGAAGTTGTGCCGGGGCGGCGGGCAGGAGGTGGCCCATTCCAGCGAGCGGCCCCAGCCCCACGGGTCGTCGGAGGTGACCTTCTCGCCGTACTTGGCGGTCTTCCAGACGTTGTACAGGAACGGCAGGATCGACAGCCCGAGCAGGAACGATCCGATGGTGGAGACGGTGTTCAGGGTGGTGAAGCCGTCCGAGGCGAGGTAGTCGGCGTACCGGCGCGGCATGCCTTCGGCGCCCAGCCAGTGCTGTACCAGGAAGGTCGCGTGGAAGCCGACGGTGAGCGTCCAGAAGGTGATCCGGCCGAGCCGTTCGTCGAGTTTCTTGCCGGTCATCTTGGGCCACCAGAAGTGGAATCCGGCGAACATCGCGTACACCACCGTGCCGAACAGCGTGTAGTGGAAGTGCGCGACGACGAAGTACGAGTCGGAGACGTGGAAGTCGATCGGCGGTGCCGCGAGCAGCACGCCCGTCAGGCCGCCGAACAGGAAGGTGACCAGGAAGCCGACCGTCCACAGCATCGGCGTCTCGAAGCTGAGCGAGCCCTTCCACATGGTGCCGACCCAGTTGAAGAACTTCACGCCGGTCGGCACGGCGATCAGGAAGGTCATGAAGGAGAAGAAGGGCAGCAGTACCTGCCCGGTGACGTACATGTGGTGCGCCCACACCGTCACCGACAGCCCCGCGATGGCCACCGTGGCGGCGATCAGGCCCGCGTAGCCGAACATCGGCTTTCGGCTGAACACCGGGATGATCTCCGACACGATGCCGAAGAACGGCAGGGCCAGGATGTACACCTCGGGATGCCCGAAGAACCAGAACAGGTGTTGCCACAGCATCGCCCCGCCGTTGGTCGGGTCGAAGACGTGCGAGCCGAACTTGCGGTCGCACTCCAGGGCGAGCAGCGCGGCGGCCAGCACCGGGAAGACCAGCAGCACCAGCACCGAGGTGAGCAGCACGTTCCAGCAGAAGATGGACATCCGGAACATGGTCAGGCCGGGGGCGCGCATGCAGATGATGGTGGTGATGAAGTTGACCGCGCCGAAGATGCTGCCGAAGCCGGACAGCGTGACGCCCATGATCCACATGTCGGAGCCGATGCTCGGCGAGTGGACGGCGTCGGAGAGCGGCGCGTAGAGGAACCAGCCGAAGTCGGCGGCCCCCTGCGGGGTGGCGAAGCCGGCGGCGGCGATCAGCGAGCCGAACATGAACAGCCAGTAGGACAGCATGTTCAGGCGTGGGAACGCCACGTCCGGCGCGCCGAGTTGCAGCGGCATGATCCAGTTGGCGAAGCCGGTGAACAGCGGCATCGCGAACAGCAGCAGCATCACCGAGCCGTGCATGGTGAAGGCCTGGTTGAACTGCTCGTTGGAGAGGATCTGCGTCCCGGGCCGGGCGAGTTCGGCGCGCATGACCAGCGCGAGGATGCCGCCGATCAGGAAGAACGCGAACGAGGACACCAGGTACATGGTGCCGATCGTCTTGTGGTCGGTGGTGGTCAGCAGCCTGACCACGGCCGATCCGGGTCGGCGGGCTCGAACCGGCGCGGCCGGAAGGGGCGTTGGCGGTGAGGTGGGGTCGCCCTGTGCCTGGGTGGCGCTCAAGGACGCACTCCTTCGGAACGTCGTGCGAATGATGGCGATCCATGATCCGAACGCGCACCCCGCGCACCCCAGGGTCCTTGGGCCCGCCCGGCCCGGGCCGCTGGGCCCGAGTTCCGGCCCCCCGACCGGGACCTCCCGACCGGGACCCGGCGCCCGCCCTCCCGCTCGCGCCCCGCTCACCCCGCCGCCCAGCCCCGCTGGAGGACCAACGGAGCACCCCCGCCGTACCGTTCCCGAACCGTCCCCCGACCGCTCCCGAACCATCGGACGACGAACCCCCGTACGACCCCTGTACGACCCCCGAACGCCGCACCCCGACGCCGCCCCGCACCCCTGCCCACCAGCCACGGCCCCGCCCGGCCGGGAGCTTCCCAAGATCCTTCAACCATCCTCCGACAGGAGGGAGTTGTGTCGATCCCGTGCCCGAACCCGCCCGGTTCCGTGCCCTTCGACGCCCCCGGCCGTCCACTAGCCTGCGCCCAGGAACCGCACCACCCCCCGGTCACGCCCCCGCACGCCCCCAGTCACGTCCCGGAGGTACGCCGATGACCCAGGCCCGGCCCGCCGCCCCCACCTCGCAGCGCTTCTGCGTCCTCGGCCCGCTCACCGCCGAGGCGGGCGACCGCCCGCTCCCGCTCGGCCCGCCGAAGCAGCGCTTGGTGCTGGCCGTCCTGCTGAGCCGGGCCAACACGGCCGTCCCGGTCGAGCTGCTCACCGACGCGGTGTGGCCCGAGGAGCCACCGCGCACCGCCCGCAAGAACCTCCAGGTCTACGTGTGCGCCCTGCGCACCCTGCTCGGCCGCCGGGACGACCCGGACCGGCTGGTCCACTCGGCCGGCGGCTACCTGCTGCGGATCGCCGAACCCGAGCTGGACGTCCTGCAGTTCCGCGCCCTCGCCCGGGCCGGCCGGTCCGCCGCCGACCGCGGCGCCCTCGCCCCCGCCGCCCGCCTGCTGCGCCAGGCCCTCGACCTGTGGCAGGGCCCGCCGCTCGCCGACCTGCGCCGCTCCCCCGCCGTCCAGGCCGAGGCCGACCGCCTGGAGGCCCGCTGCCTGGGCGTCCACGAGGACTGGGCGGAAACCGAGTTGGAGCTCGGCAACGCCACCGCCGTGGCCGAGGAGCTCGCCGACCTCGCCGAACGCCATCCGCTGCGCGAACGCCTCCAGGCCGCCCGGATGAACGCCCTCCACCAGTCCGGCCGCCAGGCCGAGGCGCTCGCCGTCTACGACACCCACCGCCAGCTGCTCGCCCGCGAGTTGGGCCTCGAACCCAGCCCCGCCCTGACCGACCGCTACCGCCTGCTGCTCGCCCGCGGCCGCACCCGGCCCGCCACCGGCCGCACCGCCCGGGCCTCCGCCGCCGCCACCCTGCTGCCCGCCGACACCGCCGACTTCACCGGAAGGACCGACGAACTGCACGAACTGGTCGCGGAGTTGGGCGAGTCCGGTGGCCGCGTCACGCTGCTCTCCGGGCCGGCCGGCAGCGGCAAGACCGCGCTCGCCGTCCACGCGGCCCACCTGCTCGCCGACCGCTTCCCGGACGGACGCCTGCTCCTCCGCCTCCGCGCCGACGACGGCACCCCGCGCCCGCTCCCGGAGCTGCTCGACGAACTCGCCGCCCTCACCGGCCGGTTGGACCTCAACGACGGCCCCACCCCGGACCCCGGCGACCCCGACCGGGCCGCCGCCCTCTGGCGCGCCTCCCTCGCCGGACGCCGGATGCTGCTGGTCCTGGACGACGCGGCGAACGAGTCCGTGGTCCGCGCACTGCTGCCCGGCTCCGGCCGCAGCTCCGTCCTGGTCACCTCACGCAGCCAACTCGCCGGCCTGACTGCGGTGCACCGCATCACCGTCCCGCCGCTCACCCCGGCCGAGGCCCTCGACCTGCTCGGCCGCATCACCGGCCCCGGCCGGACCGGCGCCGACCGCGCCGCGGCCGCCCGGATCGTCGACGCCTGCGGACTGCTGCCGCTCGCCGTCCGGGTCGCCGGCGCCCGCCTCGCCGTCCTGCGCCACCTCCCGCTCGCCGAGTACGCGGCCCGCCTGGAGGACCCGACCGGCGCCCTGGACGAACTCGTCGCCGGGGACGTCACCGTCCGCGCCCGCCTCGACTCCGGCTGGCACGACCTCCCTCCGCAGGGCCGCCTGGCCCTCGCCCGACTGGCCACCCTGCCCCTCGCCCTGCTCTTCACCCTCCCCGAGGCCGCCACCGCCCTCGGCCGCCCCGAACACCTCGCCCTGCGCACCCTGGAAGCCCTCACCGACACCGGCGCCGTCACCTCCCCCACCGGCGAGGTCACCGCCCACGCCGCCCTCTACGCCCTCCCCCGCCTCACCCACCTCCACGCCCGCGAACACGCCACCACCCTGACCACCCCCTCCCTCACCTGACCCCGGGCCCCGTCCCGAGCTCAATTCCCCCTATCCCCACTCGCCCCAACACATCCCTCCTCTCCGTCCCCGTCCCACCCGGCGCCCGCCCATCCACCTCCGCCCCAACACCGCCCGCCCATCCGCCTCCGCCCCAACACCCGAGCCCAAACACCCCCACCTCTCGATCCCCGTCCCAGCCCCCGCCCATCCACCTCCGTCCCAACCCCCCGCCCATCCACCTCCGCCCCAACACCCCCCGCCTCTCCATCCCCGTCCCAACCGGCGGCCCGGAGGGGCGCAACAGCGCAGCCCCGGAGGGGCGCAACACCCGCCGCGGAGCGGCGGCACAGCTCACCCCAGCGTCACCAGCTCGACGCCAGCCGCCCCCACCTCCTCGACCCCCCGCAGGGCCAGCAGCACTCCTGCCGCCCCCGTGTGCAGGTCCGCCGAGAAGCGCCGCAGCCGCATCCCCGGCACCAGCAGCCCTTCCGGCCGCGCCACCAGGTGCCACTGCAACTTCCGCACCTGCCCGAGCACCGCCTCCCGAACTGCTCCTTCCCGAGCCGCCGCCCCCTCCCGAACCTCCCCGTCCCCGCCCAGCCGAGCGAGCGCCAGCATCAGCCCGGCCCGCCCCCGGAACAGTCCCGGTTCCCGGATGAACCCCGGCGCGCACACCTTCCGCACGTCCGCCACGAAGGCGTCCGCACCCCGCAACTCCCCGCCCAGCTCCGCCAACTCCCGCAGCACCAGGGCGATCCCGCTGCTTCCCCGGTCCAGGTAGGCCAGCCGCCGCCCCCGGTCCAGTACCTGCACCGAGCCGTCCGGCACCCGGATGCACTGCCCCATCGCCCGTTCCAGCGCCACCCGCGCCGCGTCGAGCAGCCACCGCTCCCCCGTGCACCGGTAGAGCCGGAGCTGCAGCAACGCGATGCCCGCCAGCCCGTACAGCAGCCCGGCCGCCGTCGGCTCGGTCAGCCCGGCCACCGGTTCCCCGCGCACCGCCGCCGCCAACTCCCGTGCGTCCCCGAGCGCTTCCGTCAACAGCCCGTCCGCCATCGCTGCCGGCCCCGGCAGCGTCGACGCCAGCCGGACCCGGGCCAGCGCCGCCCCGGCCCGCCCGCCGTACAACCCGGGCTCCCGGGCCGGCCGCACCGCACCCGCACCACGCGCGCCCTGCCCCCCGCGTACCCGCGCGAGCAGTTCCGCCGCATCCTCCGTCCGCCCGATCCGCGCCAGCACCACCGCCACCCCGAGCGGCCCGTCGTACAACCCGCCGAGCCCGGACCCGAACCCGGACCCGAACCCGGACCGGACGCCGCGCCGTCGCATCGCCGCGACCAGCCAGTCCGCGTACTCCTCCGGCCAGTCGGCCCCGACCCGGTGCAGCGCGTACAGCACTCCGGCCGCACCGTGGGCGACGCCCGTGCCGCCGTCGGCGAAGCCGGCCACGTCCCCGGGGAACAGCCGGTCCGGCCGGTCGGGGGTGGCCCCGGCGTGGATGCCCGCCACCAGTTCGTCCTGGACGGCGCCCAGCGAGGGCCCGTCCAGCAGTTCCCGCCCGCGCCGCTCGCACGCCACCGCCACGCCGACCGCACCGGACACCGCCGGTACCCCCGGCACCCCCGGTCGCACCGGCCCGTCCCCCTCCCCCAGCCCGAACCACTCCCGCGCCCGCCGCTCCAGCGCCGCCAGCTTGCCCGGGTCCCGCTCGGCCAGCTCCGTCACCGGCATCAGCAGCATCAGCCAGCTCGCCCACAGCAGGTACCGGTCCGCCGCCGCCCCGTCGAGCCCGGCCGGCACCGGCACACCGCCCGCTCCGGCGACCGGCACCCGCCGGTCGGTCAGCTCGGCCGCGTACTCGAAGTCGACCAGCACCACCGACCCGTCCGGCCGGAGCACCACGTTGGCCGGGTGCAGGTCTCCGAACCGCACTCCGCGCCGGTGCAGCGCTTCGAGCGCGCGCTCCAGCCGGGCGACCACCCCGGTCACCCAGTCCGCGTACTCCGTCCGCTGGGCGGCGGTGCAGTTCTGGTGGACCAGCGGGTAGCGCCGGATGGCCTCGGCGAACAGCTGGACGCCCTCGATGTGCTCCTGCACCAGGAAGGTGTGTTCCCACACCGTGCGCACCTCGCGCAGCCGGGGCACGCAGTCCAGTCCGGCGAGCCGCTCCAGCGCCCACTGTTCGCGTCGCAGCCGGGTGACGGCGTCGGCGCCCGCCGCGTCCAGCCCGGCGTGCGGTCGGGCCTCCCGCAGCACCACCCGCTCGCCGGTCGCGAGGTCCGAAGCCAGGTAGATCCCACCGGCGTTGGTGAACTGGAGCACGTCCAGGATCCGGTACGGCAGGTCCCCGGCGGCGGCCTGCCGGGCGGCCAGGTGCGGGCGCAGCGCCGCCGGGGGCTCGACCCAGGACGGCAGCCGGAACACGGGTTCGCGCGGGTCCGGCACCAGTCGGCCCGCCGGGTCGCGCAGCGCGGGGACGGTCCGCCCGGTCGCGTCCTGGCACCAGAGTTCGACGAAGGCGCCGTAGCGCGCGTACAGCGGGGCGCCGCCGATCCGCAGGTCGGTGAGCACGTACGGGCCGGGCCGCCCTTCCAGTGCGGCGCCCAACTCCTCGGCCAGGGCCAGGAATTCGCCTTCGTCCACCGGGTAGACGGTGATGAACTTGCCGCTGCTGCCGCGCCCCGCGTACTTGCTGTCCGCCACCCGCAGTGCCTGGGCGCTGCGCAGGAACTTGAAGGCCGTCCGACGGGCGGTGCAGATCCGGGCGACGGTCTCCAGGGTGTCCGGCGCCTGCTCCGGCACGGCGGAGACGTGCAGCTTCCACCCCTGCTCCGGCAGCCGTACGCCGTCCGGCAGCAGCACCGTCCACAGGCCCTGTCGCTCGCGCCGCCACCCGGCCGGGACCTCTCCGGTCCCGGGCCGGTAGCGGCTCGCCCGGTCGGGCAGCCGCCCGGGGGTGTCGTAGTAGGTCGGGTCGGCGAGGCAGTACAGCTGGGTCTCGTGGGCGCCGGCCACAGCGCACCACCCCCTTCCCTGAGTCGTCACGCTTTCCCTGAGTCGTCACACGGAGTCCCACCGGCGCCCGGCCGCGCCCTTCCTCACCCTGCCGAACCCGCCCTGCCGGGCTCAGCCCGCCGGGACCGCCACCGGCCCCCGCCGCACCGGTGGCGCCCAGGTCACCACGGCCGCGCAGAGCGCGATGGCGAGCGCCAGCAGGGCGAAGCTCCGGGTGCCGCCGAGGGCGCCGAGCAGTGCACCGCCGACCAGCGGGCCGAAGGGCTGCACCAGGGTCGACAGGAAACCGGCCGCGCTCTGCACCCGGCCGATCCGGTCCGGCGGGGCGGCGAGCAGCATGCCGGAGACGAAACCGATGCTGGCGACGGTGGACAGGCACATGCAGACCGCGCACAGCAGCCCGATCAGCACCGGCGCCCGGGTGAGCACCAGGACCCCGGCGGTCAGCGCGGACGCCCAGCAGGCCAGCGCCACCAGGCTGCCGTCGCGCGCCCGGGCGTCCAGTCGCGGGGCGAGCAGCGCCCCGGCCAGCGCGCCGGCGGCGGTGCAGGAGACCACCGTGCCGCCGCCCACGCCGGAGTGCCCGCCGTCGGAGGCGACGGCGAGGGTGGTGAACATCAGCGCGCTGAACGCGAAGTTCATCCCGAGGCCGAAGATCAGCAGCAGTGTCCGCAGGTACGGCTGCCGCCAGATGAAGGCGATCCCGGCGGTCAGCTCGCTGCGGCTGAACACCGCTCCGGCCTTGGTCTCGGGCACCGAGCGGGTGCGCATCAGCGCCACGCAGACGGTGGAGAGGAACAGGCCGACGCCTTCGGCGAGGAACGGCAGCACCGGGTGCCAGGCGAACAGCGCACCGCCGCCGAGCGGTCCGACCAGCCGGGCGGCGGCGCCGCGCGCCTGCATCCGGGAGGAGGCCTCGCGGACCTGTTCGCGTGGCACCACCGCGCGCAGCAGGCCGCCGGCGGCGGGCCCGTAGGTGCTGGCGATGAGGGCCCCGGCGGCGGCGACCAGCAGGACGAGGACCAGCGGGGCGTGCCCGTGGAGCACGGCGAGGACGAGGGCGGTGACGGCGAGCAGGCTGCCGACGTCGCACAGCCGCATCAGCCGGCGGCGTTCGATCCGGTCGGCGAGCACACCGCCGGGCAGCATGCTGAGCAGCAGCGCGCCGACCGAGACGGTGCCGATGGCGCCCGCCCGGGCGGGCGAGCCGGTCTCCCGCAGGACGAGCAACGGCAGGGCGATCGACGCGAGTTGGGAGCCGAGCGAGGCCAGCAGGCCGCCGACCCAGAGCAGCCGGAAGTCCCGGTTGCGGGCGAGCGGAGCGGGCCCCGCCGCGGGGGTGGCAGCCATGGCCGTCCTCCATGCTCGGGGGGGGTGTTCCGGGGGATGCTCATACGGAGTCCACAGCGCCGGTACCGGAGCAAACGGACCGGACCGGACCGGACCGACGGCCGGGGGCGGCGGTGCGACCGCCCCCGTGCCGGGGTCACTCACCTGCCGCAGCTCAGGAGGCCGAGGTCTCGGCGGAGTTGACGTAGCTGACGATGCTGAAGCAGTTGCCGTCCGAGGCGGCCTGGAGGACCTTGAGCGCCTGGAGGTCCAGCACGTTGGCGGCGTGCGCCTCGACCTCCGCACTCTCCTCGCCGCTCGGCTCCTCGATGTTCTGCTCCATGTTCTCGATGTTCTCGGCCATGGTGGAACTCCCTTCGGTACGTGGGCTGTCGAAGCCGCGAGGGCCGGCCGTCCGTCGCGGCGGCCCACCCTAGGCAGGCCGGGCTGCGGATCGCCCGGGAAACGGTTGGCCACCGGTATGGCCGCAGGTCGGCGCCGGTGCCGGCAGCATCGCGCCGCCCCCCGCACCCGCCGTCGCCCGCCCGCTCCCCGCTCCGACCTGCGGCCATACCGCCCGCACACCGTCTCCGAACCGGACTCGAAGCCGGCCCGGCGACCCTGGCCGGGCACGCCCGCACACCCACCCCGACGGGCACCGACCACGCCGCCCGACCACCACCGCCGTCCGACCACCACCGCCGCCCGGCCGATCGCTCCGCACCGCACCGCGAAGGACTATCGAAGGACTCCCACTATGCCGTGCCCACAATGCGCCCAACTCGCCAGCACCAATGACCAGTTCTGCCCTGCCTGCGGCGCCCCCCGGGCGACCGCCCTCGACCTGGCGGCCGAGGAACGCAAGCTGGTCACCGTGGTCTTCTGCGATCTGGTCGACTCCACCGCCCTCTCCGGCGCGCTCGACCCGGAGACCCTGCGCGAGGTGATCCTGCGCTACTTCGAGCGGATGCACCGCCAGATCGAGGCGCACGGCGGCACCTTGGAGAAGTTCATCGGGGACGCGGTGATGGCCGTCTTCGGCGTGCCGGTGATCCGCGAGGACGACGCCCACCGGGCGCTGGCCGCGGCCCTGGCCATGCTGGAGGACCTGGAGGACCTCAACGCCGAGCTGGACGCCACGCTCGGGGTCCGGCTGGACGTCCGGATCGGGGTCAACACCGGCCAGGTGGTGGCGGGTTCGGACGCCTCGGCACGTCAGGCGCTGATCTCCGGCGAGACGGTGAACATCGCGGCCCGGCTGCAGACCCGGGCCGCCCCCGGCCAGGTGCTGATCGGCCCGCAGACGCTGCGCGCGGCGGGCCCGGCCGCCCAGGTGGACGAGGTGGGGCCGCTGCAGCTGAAGGGCAAGGTCGAACCGGTCACCGCCTACCGACTGGTCGGCCTGGACGAGGACGACCCGGAGCTGCTTCGCCGCTTCGATGTTCCACTGGTCGGTCGGGAGAGCGAACTCGACGCCCTGGACGCCGCGTTGGCTCGGGTGGCCGGCGGTGGCGGGGCCGAACTGCTGCTGGTGGTCGGCGAGGCCGGGATCGGCAAGACCCGGCTGGTGCGCGAGTGGCGCGAGCGCTCGGCCCGGCACACCGCGCGCAGCGGCACCGGTCGCTGCCGCAGCTTCGGCGAGCAGGGTGTGCTGGCACCGCTGTCCGAGGCGGTCCGGACCCTGCTGGACGAGCCCGGCGCCGCCGCCCCGGCCGAGGCCCTGACCCGCCTCGCCGACGCCGTGTCCGAGCCCACAAGCACAACCACAACCGGCACCGACCTCACCACCCCCCGCCCCCTCGACCGCTCCCTGGCCCAACTGGCCGCCATCCTGCGCGGCCGCACCGTCGAGCGTCCGGCCGTGCTGGTGCTGGACGACTGCCAGTGGGCCGGCCCCGTCCTGCTGGACGCCGCCGAGCGGCTGATCGCCGCACTCGGCCCGGCGCCGGTACTGCTGCTCTGCCTGTCCCGGCCGGAACTCCTCTCCGCTCGCCCGGAGTTGCCGGTCCTCCCGGTCGGCGGCCTGTCCTGGGACGAATCCGCCCTGCTGGCCGCCCAGTTGACCGAGCTGAGCGCCCACCAGGACGCGGTGCCGACCCGGCTGCTGGAGCGCGCCGAGGGCAATCCGCTGCACCTGGAGGAGCTGCTCGCCGCCCTCACCGAGGCCGACGGGCTGAACGGCCCCGCCCTCCCCGACGAACTCCCGCCCACCGGAAGGGCGTTGCTCAGTGCCCAGATCGACGGCCTGGAGCGGGACGAGCGCACCACCCTGGACCTCGCCGCCGTCCTCGGTCGCGTCTTCACCGCCGCCGAGCTCGCCGAACTCGCCCACGGCGGCACCGATCAGGACGCCTTCGCCGACCCCGAGGACGACGTGTTCACCGGCCCGATCGACGGCCTGCCCAGCACCCCGCCCGGCACCGGCGACACCACCCCGCCCCGAATGCACGCCGCACTGGCCCGACTGGCCGACCGCCGCCTGATCGAGCCGACCGACGGCATCACCCCACCCCGCAGCTCCGAACCGCCCACCACCGGCTACCGGTTCAGCAGCGGCCTGGTCCAGGAGTCCGTCTACCAGTCGATGTCCAAGCGGGCCCGCGCCGAGCGCCACGAGCGCGCCGCCGACCTCCCCGCCGTCCGGGCCGCCGGAGACGCCGCCGTCGGCGGCCACCTGGAGCGCGCCCACCGCTACCGGCTCGAACTGGGCCTGCTGGACGCCCGCACGGACACCCTGCGCACCCGGGCCGCCGCCGCCCTCGGCGCCGCCGGGGCCCGCGCCCTCGCGGGCGCCGAACTGCTCAAGGCCGCCGACCTGTTGGAGCGCTCGGTCCGGCTGCACTACCCCAACGAGCGCACCGCCGGCCCGGTGCTGCGCCGCCTCGGTGAGACCCGGCTGGCGCTCGGCCGCGCCGACGAGGCGCTCCCGGTGCTGGCCCAGGTGCGGGAGGCCGCCGCCGATCCGCTGGACGCCGCGCACGCCCGCCTCGCGCTGGCCGCCCGGGGTCTGCCGCCCGGGCCGGAGCAGCCCGCCGCCACCGCCCGCGCCGTGCTGCCGCTGTTCACCGACAGCGGTGACGCCCTCGGCCTGGCCCGCGCCCGGCTGCGGCTGGCCGAGGAGCACCTGTTGGCCGGCCGGCACACCGAGGCCGAGCGGCTGCTCGACCAGGCGCTCGACGAAGTCTCCGGCACCGACGCCGAGTTGGACCGCGCCGCGGTACTGGCGGCGCTGGCCGCCTCGCTGCTGGCCGGCCCCGAGCCCGCCGCCGGCGCGACGTTCCGGCTGCGTGCCCTGCTCGCCGAGCACGGCACCGGCCGGCGCACCGTCCGCGTGGCGCTGAACGGCCCGCTGGCGGTCCTGCTCGCCCTGCGCGACCGTCCGGACGAGGCCGAGCTGCTGCTCGCCGAGGCCAACGGGCTGGCGGGCGAACTGTCGCTGGCCGAGGCGATGGTCTCGCTGCCCGCGCTGACCGCCCAGGCCGCGGCCGCCACCGGCCTGACCGCCCACGCCCTGGACCTGCTGGCCGACGCCGCCGAGATCGCCCGCCGCCAGGGCAGCGCCGCCCCGCTGCCGCGGCTGGCCCTGACCACCGCCCGCGTCCTGCTGGACACCGACCGCCCGGCCCAGGCCGCCCGGCACCTGGACGGCGTGGACGCGGCCGCCGCGCTGCCGCCCGTGCTGGCCGTCGAACTGGACTCGCTGCGCGGCCGGTTGGCGGCGACCCGGGGCGAGTCCGAAGCCGCGCTGGAGCTGACCGAGCGCGCCCTGCGGGCCGCCGGGGCCACCGAGTCGGTGCTGCTCCAGGCGCTGACCGCGCTGGACCGGGCGCACGCCCTGCTGCTGCTCGACCGGCCCGCCGAGGCCGCGGTGGCCGCCGCGACCGCCCGGGACCGCTTCGCGGCCAAGGGCCACCTGCCGGGCGTGCGCCGGGCCGAGCGGCTGGGCGGCGGGCGATGACCGCCCCGGCGGGCCTGACCTGGAGCCTACGGGAGCGCCGCAGCGACGAACTGCCGGTGCTGGCCGACCTGGTGGACCGGTACGACCTGAAGGACCGGCGCGACCCGGCGGACCAGCACGCCCCGCAGGGCGACCACGCCGGCGGCACCGGCCGGGGCGTGCGGGTGTGCGTGGTGGACTCCGGCATCGAGCCCGACCATCCGCTGATCGGCCCGCTGAACGGCTCCTGGGCGGTGGTCCGGGACCCGGTCACCCGGGAGCTGGCCGTCCGCCCCGACACGGTCGGCGACGCCTGCGGCCACGGCACCGCCTGCGCGGGCATCATCCGCCGCACCGCCCCGGACTGCGAGCTGTACAGCGTCCGGGTGCTCGGCGAGCGGTTCACCGGCACCGGCGACATGCTGATCGCCGGGCTGCGCTGGGCCGTCCGGCAGGGCTTCGACGTGATCAACCTCAGTCTCTCCACCACCCGGACCCGCTTCCTGGAGGAGCTGCACGCGATCGCCGACGACGCCTACTTCGCCCGCACCGCGATCGTCGCCTCCGCCCACAACACCCCGGTGGAGAGCTTCCCCTGGCGGTTCTCCTCGGTCATCTCGGTGGGCAGCCACCAGGAGGCGGACCCGGAGCTGCACCTCTACAACCCGGCGCCGCCGGTCGAGTTCTTCGCCCCCGGCCAGAACGTCCGGGTGCCCTGGCTCGGCGGCGCCACCATCCGCACCACCGGCAACAGCTTCGCGACCCCGTACGTGGCCGGGCTCTGCGCCCGCATCCTGTCCCGGCGGCCGCGGCTGACCACCTTCCAGTTGAAGAGCGCGCTCTACCTCACCGCGGCCAACGTCCAGGTCCCGTCCACCCCCACCCCGGAGGCGTCCGATGACCCTCAGCACTGACCCCGCCGTCGACCCGCTCGCCCGCGAGCTGCTGCAGTCCGTGGTGGACGTCGCCCGGGCGATCTTCGGCGCCCAGGCGGGCTCGGTCTGCCTGCTCGACGAGGCGTCCGGCGAGTTGGTCTTCCGGGCCGTCTCCGGGCGCGGCGAGGAGTCCCTGGTCGGCCGCCGCTTCCCGGCCGGCCGGGGCATCGCGGGCTGGGTGGCCGCCTCCGGCGAGCCGATGGTGGTGGACGACCTGGCCGCCGACCGCACCTTCGACCGGGCCTTCGCCGAGTCGACCGCCTACGTCCCGAACTCCCTGATGGCCGCCCCGCTCACCCACGGCGACCGGGTGCTCGGCGTGCTGGAGGTGCTGGACCCGGCCCCGCAGGCCCGCGCGGGCCTGACCGAGCTGGACCTGCTGGCGATGTTCGCCCGGCAGGCGGCGGCCGCCCTGCGGGTGGTCGCCGAGCGCTCCCCGGCCCCACGGCCGGTGCCGGACCGGGCGGCCGCGCTCGGCCTGCTGGCCGACCTGGAGGAGCTGCTGCGGCGTCAGCCCTGAGGCTCCTGGGCGTCCTGAGGCCCCCGGACGTCCTGAGCCCCCCGGGCGTCCTGAGGCCTGTCGTTCAGGCGGCGCATCCGCACCTGGTACCAGGTCGGCCGCACCAGCCGCCCGCAGAGCATGTCGCAGGCCAGCTCGACGTCCTCGGGGAGCCCGCCTTCGTGCAGCTGCCGTACGAAGGCCCGGTGCTCCGCCGGGTCCTGGGTGCTGAACAGCACCTCCCACGGCCCGGCGGTGGCCTCGACGGCGGCCCGCCGCTCCTGCCGCCGCCGCCGCTCCTCGTCGCGCTTGCGCCTGCGGGCCCGCTGCCCCGGCACGGCGGCTCAGCCCGCCAGCCGGGCGATCTGGCCGCGCTCCAGCGCCGCGTACACCGCCCCGTCGGGGCCGACCGCGATCCCGTGCGGCTCGGCGTCCGCGCCGGGGATCGGGTGGCCGTCCAGCCGCCCGTCCGGGTCCAGCACGCCGATCCGGCCCGAGCCCCACTCGGTGAACCAGAGTCGCCCGTCCGGGCCCGCGGTGATCGCGTGCGGTCTGGCGGACCGGTCGGCCAGCGGGTATTCGGTCACCCGCCCGTCCACCGTGATCCGCCCGACCAGCCCGCCGCCGATCCCGACGTACCAGAGCGCCCCGTCCGGCCCGGCGGTGATGCCGACCGGCGCCGTCCCCTCGGTGGGGAGCCGGTGGACGGTCACCTCGCCCTGGAGGCTCACCCGCGCCACCGCGTCCGCCTGGTTGAGCGTGCACCACAGCGCGCCGTCCGCCCCGGCGGTGATCAGGGCGGGGAACGCCCCGGTCACCGGCAGCGGGTACTCCGTCACCTCGCCGTCCACCGTGATCCGTCCGACCAGGTCGACGTTGAGCTCGGTGAACCAGAGCGCCCCGTCCGGCCCCGTGGTGATCCCGCCCGGCCCGACGCCCGGGCCGGACAGCGGAAACGAGGTGGCCTGCCCGTCCAGGGTGATCCGGCCGATCGCGCCGGCGTTCAGTTCGGTGAACCAGAGCGCCCGGTCCGGCCCGACGGTGATCACCGACGGTGCGCACCGCGGCCGTCCCAGGTCGAAGCGCCGCACCGTCCCGTCCGCGGCCAGCCGTCCGATCTCGCCGGTGTTGATGAGCGTGAACCACATCCCGCCGTCCGGCCCCACCGTGATCCCGTACGGCCTGGCCCCCCGCTCGGCCACGTCGAACAGTTCCATGCCCACCCCTCGCTACTATCGCGAACCTTGTCGCATTAGTGATGCTGTCACGCCCACCCGCCGAGGGCAACCGGTTTCACGTCCCCCCGTTCGCCACGCCCCGGAGCACCGAGATCACGCCCATCCCCGCCGCGCACACCGGCACCGCCAGCAGCGCCCCGATGATGCCCGCGATGCCCGAACCGGCCACCACCGCGACCATGATGGTCGCCGGGTGCAGCTCCACCGTCCGGCTCTGGATCATCGGCTGCAGGATGTTGCCCTCGATCATCTGCACCGTCAGCACCACCCCGAGCGCCCACAGCGCCGTCCCCAGCCCGCCGTCGGCCAGGGCCACCAGCACCGCCACCGTCCCGGACAGGAAGGCGCCGACGAACGGGATGTACGCCCCCATGAACACCAGCGCGCCCAGGCCCGGCGCACCTGGGACGCCCAGCGCGAGCAGCCCGACGGTGATGAAGGCCGCGTCGATCAGCGCGATCAGGGTGGTGCCGCGCATGAAGCCGGCCATCGCGTCGAAGGCCCGTTCGGCGCAGGCCACGACGGTGTCGGCGCCGCGGCCGGGCAGGTAGGAACGGATGGCGTCGCCGGTGCGGTGGCCGTCGCGCAGGAAGAAGAAGACCAGGGCCAGCGCCAGCACCCCGCCGGTGATCACCTGGGTGAGCAGGCCGAGTCCGGACAGCACGCCGTTGGTCAGGGTGGAGACCAGCGAGTTGGTCTCGCCCTTGGCGTTGGTCAGCGCGTGCTCGATCTTCGCGCCGAACGGCCCCAGCCAGTCGGCCAGCCGCCGCCCCGCGGTCGGCAGCGAGGCGGCGATCTGCGGGGCGCTGTGCACCAGGGAGTTGACCAGCAGCACGATCACCCCGGCCACCGCCGCCACCAGCAGCACGCAGGTCAGCGCGGCCGCCAGGCTCCGGCCGACCCCGCGCCGGACCATCCAGGGCACCACCGGGTAGAGCAGCGAGGCGCCGAGCAGGGCGAGGATGAACGGCACCGTCGCCGCCCGCAGCTCGACCAGCGCGAAGACCACCAGCGAGCCGACGGTGATCAGCAGGATCACCGCCACCGACCAGGCCGCCGCCTGCCGCACGGCGGGCGGCAGCATCAGGTACGGCCTGCGGTGGTCGGGCCGCCCACCGGGCGGGCGCTCCACGGACACGGCAACCTCCGCCGGGGATCGTCGTTGGGTCCCAACCGACCCAGCTCAGCAGAGAACCTGACGATCCGCCCGTCGTGCGCCTAGCGGGCGTCCCCCTCGAACCGCACCTCGCCGCCCCCGCCCGCGAAGGCCAGCACCCGCCGCGCCTCGGCCTCCGCCGCCTCCCGCTCGGCCCGCGCCAGCCGCCCGAACGGCCGCACCACGACCTCCGCCGCGCCGGTCAGCTGCCACGTCCCCGCGACCAGCCCGTCCACCAGCAGGGTGCCGGCCACCAGCCCGTTCACCGTCATCACCCGCTCCTTGTACTCCTCCGGCAGCACCCGGCCGCGGTCGGCGTGCGAGAGCAGCAGGTTGTCGAACGGCGCGACCAGCCGCACCGGCGCCGGGGTGTCCGGAGCGGGCCGGGGCGCCTCCGGCAGGTCGTACAGCAGCCGGCCCCGCTCGTCCCGGAAGGTCAGCAACTGCGGCGTCAGCCGCTTCAGCACCGGGGCGAGCCCGCCGAGGCCGGACCACTTGCGCAGGTCGGCCGCGCTCGCCGGGCCGAAGGCGGCGAGGTAGCGCAGCACCAGGGCGTCCGGCGCGGCGGCGGGCGCGGGGTCGAGCGGTCGGCCGAGCCAGGCCTCGGCGGTGGTGTGGGCGGCCGGCCCGGTGCGCCCCCACAGTCCGCGCGGCGGCACCTGGACCAGCGGCAGCAGGCAGCGTGCGGCCTGGGCGAGCGCCGCCGGATCGCGTTCCGGGCGACCCGCCGCCAGTAGCGCGCCGAGCTGCTGGAAGGTGCGCGGCTCGGCCTCGACCAGGGTCCGCGCCTCAGCGGCCAGCGCGGCGAGGTCGAGCCCGGCCAGCCGCTTGCCGTAGGTGGTGGTCAGCGCCTGGTCCAGGACGGGCTGGAGCAGCGGGCGCAGCGTCCGGCAGTCCTCGGCGGTGACCAGGTGGATGGTGCCGCGCTGGAGCGCGATCCGGACCGCCGCCCGCTGCTCCAGCAGGGTGCTCAGCCCGTCCGGGGTGAAGCCGTCCAGCCGGGAGAGCAGCCCGAGGTACGGCGGCTGGGGTGCGGCCTGGGCCTGGAGGCCGCCGAGGTGGTGGAGGAGTGCGGCGGGCGTCAGGTCGGTGCGGGCGAGCAGGTGCTGACGGGCCAGCAGGGCCCGGCCGAGCGCCCGCCGTCCCAGCACCGGCGACGGTTCGGTCACCGGCGGCCGTCCAGCACCGTGCGCAGCACGGAGATCCGGTTGCTGGTGATGGAGGCGGCCCCGGTGTCGCGCAGCCGGCGCATGGTGCGGCGCAGGTCGGCGGTCCAGGTGGAGACGGCGAGGCCCTGCTCCGCGGCGGCGGCCACGAACGCGGGGGTGACCAGCCCGAACGGCGGGTTGAGGAAGCGCGGGCGCAGGTCGCGCAGCAGGGCGGGGGCGGGCATCCGGGGCTGCTTCCAGGTGAGCGAGATCTCGGCGTCCGGGCTGAGGGCGCGCACGGCGAGCATGGCGGTGACGGGGCCGCAGAAGGCCACCACCCGTTCGGCGCCGAGTTCGGTGACGACGGACCAGGTGGCGGCGGCCGGGCCGGGTTCGTCCAGGTCGATCAGCAGCCGGGGGCCGTTCGCGGCGGCCACCGCCTCGACGGCCTCGGCCAGGGTGGGGACGGCCAGTTCGCCTTGGCGCAGCTCGGCCAGCTGCTCGGTGGTGACCCGGCCGATCGCCCGCGGGTCGCCCCAGAGCCGTTCCAGGGTGGTGTCGTGCAGCAGCACCGGCACCCGGTCGCGGGTGAGCTGGACGTCCACCTCTACGGCGTCGGCCCCGGCGGCGAGCGCCGACCGGACGGAGGGCAGGGTGTTCTCGCGGTACCGGTAGGGGTCGCCCCGGTGGGCGACGGCGAGCACCGGGCGACGGTCGGCGGGGGTGGTCGCGGCGGTGGCGGTCGCGGCGGCGGTGGTCATCGGATCCTTCCGGAGAGCCAGGGGGTGAGGTCGCGCGGGCCGACGGCCTCGCGGTAGCCGGGCTCGCCCGGGACGGTGACGATCAGGGTGGTGGAGGGCGGGAAGGCCCGGGCCTTGACGTGCACCAGGTCGGACCAGACGGAGTTCAGGAAGGCCGGGACGCTGTCGCGCGGGACGTCGAACTCGATGCCCTCGACGGTCACCACGGCCTCGTCGTGGGTGAACAGCCGGACGCCGGTCGCCGGGGTCCCGCCGAACTCCAGCAGCGCCTCGTGAGGAATGGCGTCCGGCTCCCCGGCGTCCTGGCCGACCAGCCCGGCGAAGGTCTGGTCGCGCCCGATGTCGTGCTGGGCGCGGACGGCCCGGCCGTGGCGGGCGGCCAGCGCCTCGATCGCCAGGACGGCGGCCTGGGTGGTCGGCAGCTTCGGAGGGGTCATCGGGCCTCTCGATCAGGAACGGGTGCGGCCGGTACGACGGGTGCGGCCGGTACGGGACGACTAGCGCCGCTCGATCATCACATTGGTCGACTTGATGACCGCCGTGGCGGGGGCGCCCGGCACCAGGTCCAGCTCCTCCGCCGACTCCCGGCTGATCAGCGACACCACCCGGAACGGCCCGGCCTGGACCTCCACCTGCGCGGCCACGTCCCCGAGCCGCACCTCGGTGACGATCCCGGGGAAGCGGTTGCGCGCGGAGGACGGCCGGCCCTCCGCCTCGGCGATCTCCGGCCGGGCCAACTCCCGGGCGAAGGCCGCGAGTTCGGCGCCGGGGATGATCCGGTGCCCGTGCTCGTCCCGCACGGCGGCGAGCTTCCCGGCGTCCACCCAGCGGCGCATGGTGTCCGCGCTGACGCCGAGCAGCGCCGCCGCCTCACCGATGCGGTACGGGTTGACCGGCACGTCGGGCTGGCCCATGTGCGACTCCTGACGGTGGTTCGAGGTACGGGGTACGTGCCCCCCGACCGCCATCCTGCCGTACCGGGGAGGGCGACAGAGATCTAGGGTTCCCCGAAGAGGTCCCGCCGCGCGGCGTCGCCGGCGGTGAGCACCGCCCCGGCGAGCACCGCGCCGCCGCCCGCCGTTCCGGCCCGGACCTCGGTGCGCAGCGGGGAGAGCCGGGCCAGTCGGCGTTCCACCCGGCCGGCCAGCTCGGCGCCGCCGGCCCGGCCGACCTCGCCGCCGAGCACCACGCAGCCCGGGTCGAGCACCACGCAGACGGCGGCCGCGCCGAGCGCGATCCGCTCGGCCAGTTCGTCCAGGAAGGCCGCGCCGTCCGGCCCGGCGGCGAGGGCGGCGCGGACGGCGGCCTCGGCGGCGGGCGCGTCCCCGGCCAGGTCGGCGGGCAGCCCGTGGGCGCGGGCGAGCGCGCACAGCGCGGCGCTGCCGACCAGGCCGTGGAAGCCGCCCTCGCAGCTGTCGGCGCTGGGCAGCCCGGTGGCGCCGGGGACGGGCAGGAAGCAGATCTCGCCGGTGCCGCCGGAGAAGCCTCGGCGCAGCCGCCCGTCCAGGATGACGGCGGCGCCGACGCTGTGGCCCAGCCACAGCAGGACGAAGGTGTCGCGGTCCCGGGCGGCGCCGACCCGGTACTCGGCGCGGCCGGCCAGGTTGACCTCGTTCTCCAGGATCACGTCGGTGCCGGGCAGTGCTCTCAGCGCGGTGAGCAGTTCGGCGTGCCAGCCGGGGAGCTGGCCGGTGCTGTGCAGTCGGCCGGTGGCGGGGTCGACCAGGCCGGGGGCGCCGACCGCGACGGTGTGCAGCCGTTCGACGCCGGCCGCGCGGGCGGTGTCCAGCAGGGTGCGGACGACCGCCGGGGCGGTGTCGGGGGCGCCGGCGCCGTCGACCGGGATCTCGGCGGTGCCGAGGGTGCGCCCGGCGAGGTCGGCGACGACCAGGCTGACGCCGGCTTCGCGGACGTCGAAGGCGGCGAGGTGGGCCCGGGAGGCGACCAGCGCGTAGAGCCGGGCGTTGGGGCCGCGCCGCTGTTCGCCGCGTTCGCCGACGAGGGCGACCAGGCCGGTGCGCTGGAGGCGGTCGAGCAGGTCGGCGACGGTCGGCCGGGACAGGCCGGTGAGGTCGCGCAGCTCGGTCGCGGTCAGCGGGCCCTGTTCGAGCAGGAGGTTGAGCGCCAGCCGGTCGTTGATCGCCCGGGCGGTGCTCGGCGTGGCCGTACGCGCGGTGGTCATGGCCGATCATCCTTCCAGAGTGTTTCTATCAGGGTCCCTTCCTGATAGTTTATCCAACCGTTCGGACCATCCGCGGGAGGGAACGCCCATGCCAGCCAATGCCCTCGAACCACTCGCCGACCCCCGCCGCTCCCGACTGGGCATCGCGCTGGTCTTCGGCGTGCACGGCGCCGTCAGCGGCACCTTCGTCACCCGCATCCCGTGGCTCCAGGACCGGCTGGACCTCTCCCCCGGACAGCTGGGCCTCGCCCTGGTGATGCCCGCCGTCGGCTCCTCGCTGGCGATGCCGCTGGCCGGGCGCTTCGTCCACCGCTACGGCGGCCGGGCGGCGGTGCGCGGGCTGATCTCGCTCTGGTGCCTGGCCCTCGCCCTGCCCGCGCTCGCCCCCTCGCTGCCGGCGCTGTGCGCGGTGCTGCTGGTGTACGGCGCCACCGCGGGCATGGCGGACGTCGCGATGAACGCCCAGGGAGTGGAGATCGAGCAGCGGCTCGGCCGCTCGATCATGTCCGGGCTGCACGGGATGTGGAGCGCGGGCGGCCTGGTGGCCTCCGGCTTCGGCATCCTGGCCGCCCACCTCGCCCTCGACGCCCGGCTCCAACTCGCCGTCACCGCTCTCGTGTTGGTCGTCCTGGCGCAGCCGGTCTGCCGGATCCTGCCGGACCTGCGGGCCCCCGAGGAGGCGGAGGAGCCGCCGCGCTTCGCCCTGCCGCCGCGCAGCTCGCTGGTGATCGGACTGGTCGGCTTCTGCGCGGTGTTCGCCGAGGGCGCCTCGATGGACTGGAGCGGCGTCTACCTCAAGGACATCACCCACGCCTCCGCCACCGTCGCCGCCGCCTCCTACACCGCCTTCGCGCTCACCATGGCGGTCAGCCGGCTGGCCGGGGATGCGGTGATCCGCCGCCTCGGCGCCGTCCGCACCACCCGGCTGAGCGGCGCCGTCGCCACCCTCGGCGGCCTGCTGGTGGTGGCCGCCGACACCCCGGCACTGGCCGTCCCGGGCTTCGCCCTGATCGGCATCGGCATCGCGGTGATCGTCCCGCTCGCCTTCGCCGCCGCCGGACGGACCGGCGGCAACCCCAGCCAGGCCATCGCGGGCGTCGCCACCGTCACCTACACCTCCGGCCTGATCGCCCCCGCCGTGATCGGCGCCCTCGCCCAGGCCACCTCGCTGACCGTCTCCTTCGGCCTGGTCACCCTGCTCGCCCTCGCCCTGCTGCTGGGCGCCGGCGCACTGCGCCGGGCCGAACCGAACGCCCCGACCGAAGCCGCCGCCCCGACGGCCCGCCCCCACACCCCGACCGAGGACTGCGCCACGAGTCGGCCGTGACCCCCGACCCCGGCCCGAAATCCCTTTGCCCGTACGGGCGTTGCGGTCCCACACTGACGGCATGCTCGGATTCGTACGGACCGACGACCAGGCCCTGGTCTCCTGCCTGGGCGACCCCCAGCGCACCGTGGCCGCCTACCAGGAGCTGCTCCGGCGCGGAGCGGGCGCGCTCGACGCCATCCGGGCCGGACTGGACGACCCTCGCGCGGCCGTCCGGGAGGGCTGCTGCCGGCTGCTGGACCACCTGGTCGACAGCGACTCCATGGACCGGCTGATCGCGATGGCCGACGACCCGGACGCCGGGGTGCGGATCGCCGCGTTCCACGCCCTGGCCTGCGACCGGTGCAAGGGCGACACCTGCGCGCCGGGCGCCGACCGGGTGCTGGACCCGGCGCTGCGGCACCTGGCCGGGGACCCCGACCCGGCGGTCCGAGCCCGGGCGGCCGAGCTGGTCGGCAGGTTCGCCCACACCGACCCGCGCGCCGCAGCCGCCCTGGAGGCCGCCCACGGCGGCGACCCGAGCCCGGCGGTCCGCAAGAAGGCGGGCTGGTACGCCCCCGGCGGGACGATCCACCGACGGACCGCGCCGCGACCGGGGTAGTGGGTCAGACCCCGCCGAGGCCGCCGTTGCCCTTGTCCTCCTCCCGCCGCCGGCGCTCCGCCAGCCCCCGGGCCTGGGAGGCCCGCCAGGCGGTCCTCAGCGGGTGCCCCGCCGGCAGCCCGTGGTAGCCGCGCAGCGCGACCCGGCCCGGCACGTCCTGCCACCGGGGGTCCCGCCGGGCCAGGACGAGCACCCGCTCGCCGTGCGGCGTGGTCCGCCGGTCCTCCCCCTTGAGCGTCCGCTCGCCGACCAGCAGCACGAGCCCGGACAGCAGCACGAACGCCACGATCGGAAGCAGCACGTTGTGGTGCTCCCGCGCCACCCAGATCACACTGACCGTTCCGAGCACCACGACCAGCGGGACGGCGCAGCCGCCCCACTCCACCGCCCGGTTGAGCTGCCGGCGCAGCTCCTCGTCGCGGAGCAGCCCGCGCTCCGCGAGCCCCCGGCGGACCTCCCGCAGCGCCGGTCGTCGGCCCAACTCGGCCTCCACCGCGAGCAGATCGCCGCCCGGGCAGCTCTCCACCACGGTCGGTACGGCGGTGCGGAGGCCGTCGCCACCGGGCCGTTCCAGGACCGTCAGGCGACCGTCCGCACCGGCCGCCACGGCTCCGCGCTCCACCGCCTCGTACAGCAGCAGCTGCGCCGAGTGGCCCGCCGTCGCCGCCAGTTCCTCCAGCGTCAGCGTCAGCTCCGGCCCCGACTCCGGCTTCGACTCCGGCCCGGCACCGGCCCGCTCGGACCGGTACAGCTCCGCCCGCGCCGTCCGGTACCACAGCACCGTCCAGCCCAGGTACGCCGTCATGCCGACGAAGAGCACCAGGAACGCCGTCACACCGCCACCCCCTCCACCCAGTCTGGGGACGCCCGGCCCGCCCGGCAACTCCCCCGGTGTCAGCGGTGGTTCACGACTGGTTCAGGTACGCCAGCACCGCCCGCACCCGCCGGTTGGTGTCCTCGTCGTCGTCGATCCCGAGCTTGCCGAACATCGAGGTGGTGTACTTGCCGATCGCGCTGTCGCTGAGGAACAGCCGTCGGGCGACCGCCTGGTTGGACAGCCCCTCGGCCATCAGCCCCAGCACCTCGTACTCCCGCGCGGTGAGCTGGCCGAGCCCGCGCTCCGGCGGGCTCGCGGACAGCAGCTTGGCGATCACCGCCGGGTCCATCGCCGTCCCGCCCGCCGCGACCCGCTCCAGCGAGCCGATGAACTGGTCGGCGTCGAACACGCTCTCCTTCAGCAGGTACCCGACCCCGCCGGAGCCGTCGGCCAGCAACTCCCGCGCGTACAGCTGCTCGACGTGCTGGGACAGGATCAGCACCGGCAGGCCGGGCACCTCGCGGCGCGCCTCCAGCGCGGCCCGCAGTCCCTCGTCGGACTGGGTCGGCGGCATCCGGACGTCGACCACCGAGACGTCCGGACGGTGGGTCCGCAGCGCTTCGAGCGTCTCGGGCCCGGTGGCGGCGGTGGCCACCACCTCGTGCCCGCAGGCCTCGATCAGATGGACCATCCCGTCGCGCAGCAGGTAGAGGTCTTCGGCTACGAGGATTCGCATGGCACCGTCATCCTGACATTGGTCGGTCCGCCGGGCGGACTGGTGATCTCCAGGGAGCCGTCGAAGGCGTCCAGGCGGCGGCGCAGGCCCGCGAGCCCGCCGCCGGGCCGTTCCCGGACCCCGCCCGAGCCGTCGTCCTCGACCTCGACAACCAGCCCGAGTTCGTCCTGGCGGAAGGTCACTCCCGCCCGGGTCGCGCCGCCGTGCCGGACGGCGTTGGTGAGCAGCTCGGCGACGCCGAAGTAGACGGCGGACTCGATCGGCGGGTCCACCCGCACCGGGGCGGCGGCCTCGACGGTCACCGTCAGCCGCAGGTCCAGGGCCAGCGCGCGGACGGCGTCCACCAGCCCGCGTTCGGTCAGCACCGGCGGGCTGATCCCGTGGACCAGCTCGCGCAGTTCGGCCAGCGAGGCCCTGGCGCCGTCCTGGGCCTGCCGCATCAGCGCCTTGGCCCGCTCCGGGTCGCGCTCCACCAGCCGCTGCGCGGTGGCCAGCGACAGCCCGAGCGCCACCAGCCGGGCCTGGGCGCCGTCGTGCAGGTCCCGCTCGATCCGGCGGATCTCGGCGGCCTGGGCGACCGTGGCGTCCGCCCGCTGGGCGGTCAGCTCGGCCACCCGCTCGGCCAGCGCCATCGCCCGGGAGGGCCGCAGGAGGCGGACGGCCACCGGCACCACCACCCGCCAGGCGTACGGGGCGCAGCCCACGGCCAGCGGCAGGCCGAGCGCCCCGAGCAGCCGGGCGGGCCCCTCCGGCCGGGTCAGCGCGTAGCCGGCGACGGCCAGCGCGACCGGCGGCAGCGCGGCGACCGGGCCCGCGCCGAACGACGCGATCGCGACGAACCGCAGATCGCGCAGGTTGGCGGGGTCGCGCCAGCGGACCCGCCAGCGCTGGTCCATCAGCGCGTCCCGCCGGGTCCGCTCGTAGCCGAAGCCGTTCCACCAGTACCCGGTGGACATCCGGACCACCGGCGGGGTCTGCCGGTACCCGTCGGGCAGCACGGCGCCGTCCCAGCGGGCGACCAGGGCGCGCACGGCCCGGCACACCGGGCGGCACAGCGCGAGGGTGCCGGCGACCACCAGGACCAGCGGCAGCAGCCACGACCACGGGTTGGCCGGCCCCCAGTACCACCCGAGCGCCGCCGCGCCCGCCCAGCAGAGCGGGACCGCCAGGAGCACCGCCCCGACGGCGCACGCCCGCACGAATCCCACCGCGGCCCGCGCCGCCCACCTGCCCGAACGCCCCATAACCCTTCCCAACCCCCGTCCCGCGTCGATGCCGCCACTGTGCACCACGCCGCTCCCCCGGCCGACCCGTTCGGGCGGGAAGTGTGGTTGGCCCCACCCGGGTGTGGGTCCAGCCGGACCCGGGGTCGTCGACGGACATCATGCCGATCATGATCACCGGCGTCGACTCCCGGCCCGGTCGGGGCCCGACCGCTCCCCCGGCCCGGTCCCGACCGGTCCGGTCCGGTCCGGTCCGCCGATCGGCCCGCGCCGGGCAGCGGTTAGGCTCGGCGCGTGTCCGCAGCCCTGACCACGCCCCCCGCGCCGAGCGCCACCGACCCGGCCGTCACCGACCCAGCCGTCGGTGGGACGGCCACTGGCGGGACGGCCGCCGGTGGGACGACCGCCACCGGGACGGCCGCCGGCGAGCCCGCGAAGCAGCGTTCGCCCTGGTGGCGCTTCGGCCTGCTGGTCGTCCTGCTGGGGGCGTGCGCCGGGTCGCTGCTGCTGTGGAGCCCGACCGAGCTGCTCTCCGGCGGACTCGCGGACCGGATGCCCGGGTACTGGTTCGCGCCGCTGTTCGCCGTCGTCTACGCGGTCGGCACGCTCGCCTTCGTGCCCCGGCCCGCGCTGAACGCCCTCGCCGGGCTGCTGCTGGGCATCCAGCAGGGCGTGCTGCTCGCCGTGCTGGGCACCACCCTCGGCGCCGCGCTGGCCTTCGGCCTCGGCCGGGGGCTCGGCCGCCAGGCGCTGAAGCCGTACCTGCGCGGCAAGGTGCTCGGCGCCCTCGACCAGCGCTTCACCGACCAGGGCTTCCGCAGCGTGCTGGTGCTGCGGCTGCTGCCCGGCCTGCCGTTCCAGGCGGGGAACTACGGCGCGGCCTTCTCCGGGGTGCGCTTCCTCCCCTTCCTGTTCGCCACCGCGATCGGCGTGGTGCCGACCACCGCCGTGTACGTCGTCGCGGCGGCCAGCGCCGACCGGCCGGGCTCGGCGGCGTTCCTGGTCTCCGCCGGGGTGATCGCCCTGCTGGTGCTGGGCAGCCTGGTCGGGCTCTGGCGGGCGGCGGCGGCCCGCCGCCGGGCCCGGACCGCCTGAGCACCGACCGGCCGCCGAGCACCGGGCCACCCGGCCCACCGGCCCACCGGCCCACCCGGGAAATCGGTCGCGCGCGGGAATCCCCCGGCGCGACGATGACCGGCATGACCGAACTCACTCCGCGGCTGGACCCGCCGCTGGCCGCCGACGAGGCCGCCATGCTCACCTCCTGGCTCGACTTCCACCGCAGCACCCTCGCGCTCAAGTGCGCTGGCCTCACCGACGACCAGCTGCGGCTGCGGTCCGTCCCGCCGTCCACGCTCTCGCTGCTCGGCCTGGTCCGGCACATGGCCGAGGTCGAACGGCACTGGTTCCAGGGCATCCTGCTCGGCGGGGAGGTCGCCACCGGCCACTACTGGACCGAGCAGGACCCGGACGGCGACTTCGACCACGTGGACACCGCCGACGCCGCCGCCGACTTCGCCACCTGGCGCGCCGAGATCGAGGGCGCCCGCCGGGCCTCGGCCGGTCTTCCGCTGGACACGGTGGGCAAGCGGCTGCGCCGCGGCGAGGAAGTGACGCTCCGCTGGATCCTCGTGCACATGATCGAGGAGTACGCCCGGCACAACGGGCACGCGGATTTGCTGCGCGAACTGGTGGACGGTTCGACCGGCGAGTGAAATCGTTTCCGCATTGTTGACAGAAGGTCAATTACCCGGTGACCGCTACCGATATGGTCTACGCGCGCAACCGTACCGAGCCGCACCGCGTCGCTCTCTTGTGCCCGGGTTGCCCCGGGTTTCCGACGCGGCACAACTCGCACGGGGGCCGCGAGCGGGCACGGGACCGGTGAACAGTGCGATACTCGGACAGTTCCGACGAGTGGATGACGTGTCAAAAAGGACACGCCACCCCCGGGGGACGAGGACGGGACGAGGCAGGGAGGCGCGGCATGGGAGCACTTCGCGACGAGCACCACAACGGGTGGCTGATGCCCTCCGGGAACTACCCGGCCGCGGTGTACGACGACGACGAGTGGGGAGACCGGGACACGGTTCCCGTCCCCTCGCCCGCGAAGATCGTCTCCCTGCGGCCGACGGGCTTCGAGGCGGCCCGCACGGTCGGTGAGCACATCCGGGCGAGCACCCCGGTGGTCATGGACCTCACCGAGATGAACGAGGCCGAGGCCAAGCGGATGGTCGACTTCGCCTCCGGCCTGATCTTCGGCACCCGGGGCGGCATCGAGCGGATCGCCCGCCGGGTCTTCCTGCTCACCCCGGCGGACGTCGAGGTGATGGTGATCGACCGCCCGCTCGACGAGACCGGGTTCTACAACCAGAGCTGACCGGCTCCACCCCGACCGGGGACGGCACCCGCCGTCCCCGGTTTTTTGCTGTCCGGAGGCCGGACGGCGAGGCCTCATGTGAGAGCCGGAGAAGTATTCTGAGACATAGATGTCTCATCTGATCTACACTGGGCTCATGGCCACCGACCGCGACACCGTACTCGAAGCCGCCGTCGGCGTGCTCTCCCGCCGCCCCGGCGCCCACCTGGACGAGATCGCCCGCGCCGCGCACATCAGCCGGGCCACCCTCCACCGGCTGTTCCCGGGGCGCGACGCCCTGATCCGCGAGGTCGGCCTGCTCGGCCTGCGGCGCTTCGCCGCCGCTCTGGACACCGCCGCCATCGAACGGGACGACGCCCAGACGGCCCTGCGCCGACTGGTGGACGCCGCCGTCCCGGACGCCATGCTCTGCGCCTTCCTGGCCGGCGAGAACCAGCTCTACGAGAACGACGAGATCAACGACCTCTGGGAGGTCCAGATCGAACGGCTGCACGCGCTCTTCCTGCGCGGGCAGCGGGAGGGCGCCTTCCGGGTCGAACTCAGCGCCGCCTGGCTCAGCGAGGCCTTCTTCGACCTGGTGGCCGGCATCGGCTGGGCCATCCAGGACGGCCGGCTCGCCCCGCGCGACGCGGCCTTCTCGCTCGCCGAGCTGTTCCTCGGCGGCGCACTGCGCCGACCGGACGCCCCCGTCCCCGTCCCCACCACCCGCACCGCCCCCCTCACCCACAGCACCTCGGACCGGAAACCGGAAACCGATACACCATGAGCAGCACCCCCGCCCTGACCGCCCGCCAGCGCTGGACCGGCCTCGCCGTCCTGGTCCTGGCCGTCACCGTGGTCGCCCTGGACGCGACCGTCCTGTCCCTCGCCATCCCCTCCATCAGCGAGACGCTGCACCCCAGCGGCACCCAGCTGCTCTGGATCGGCGACTCCTACTCCTTCGTGCTGGCCGGCCTGCTGGTCAGCATGGGCGCGCTGAGCGACCGGATCGGCCGCAAGAAGCTGCTGCTGATCGGCGCCACCGCGTTCGGCGCGGCCTCGCTGCTGGCCGCGTACGCGCCGAGCGCCGGCTGGCTGATCCTGGCCCGCGCGCTGCTCGGCGTCGCCGGGGCGACGATCATGCCCTCCACCCTCTCGCTGATCCGCAGCCTGTTCCCGGACGACCGGGAGCGGGCCACCGCGATCGGCATCTGGGGTGCGGCCGCCACCGCCGGCGCCGCGCTCGGCCCGGTGGTCGGCGGGGTGCTGCTGGGACACTTCTGGTGGGGTTCGGTGTTCCTGCTGAACATCCCGGTGCTGCTCCTGCTGCTGGTGTTCGGCGCCTGGCTGCTGCCCGAGTCCAAGGACCCGAAGCCGGGCCGCTGGGACGTGCTGAGCGTGGTGCTCTCGCTGGCCGGTGTGATCGGGATGGTGTACGCGATCAAGGAGGGCGCCGCGCACGGCGTCGCCCGCTGGGACGTCCCGGTCACCTTCCTGCTCGGCGCCGCCGCGCTCACCCTGTTCGTCCGTCGCCAGCTGCGGCTGGAGACCCCGCTGCTGGACGTCCGGCTGTTCCGCGACCCGCGGTTCACCGCCGCCGTCACGGCCTCGCTGATCTCCCTGGTCGGACTGTCCGGCGTGATCTTCGTGGTCTCCCAGTACCTCCAGCTGGTGCGCGGCTACCAGCCGCTCCAGGCCGGTCTGGCGGAGCTGCCGGCCTTCGCCGGCTCGGTCGCCGGTGGTCTGCTGACCGCCCGGATCGCCCGCCGCTTCGGCGCCCGCAAGGCGCTCACCGCCTGTCTGCTGACGATGGGCCTCGCCACCGGCACCCTGGGCTGGCTGGGGCAGGACACCACCTACCTGCTGCTGGCGGCCGCCTTCCTGCTGGTCGGCACGGCCGAGGGCGTGGTCTACACGCTCGGCGCCGACCTGGTGCTGACCGCCGCACCCGCCGACAAGGCCGGTGCCGCCTCGGCCGTCTCCGAGACGGCGTACGAGCTGGGCACCGCGCTCGGCATCGCGCTGGTCGGCTCGGTGGTCGGCTCGATCTACGCCGGCGGGCTGGCCGTCCCGGCCGGGACGGACCCGGCGGCCGCCGCCCGGGCCGGGGAGTCGCTCGGCGCGGCCGTGGAGACCGCCCACGGGCTGGCCCCGGAGCTGGCGCAGCCGCTGCTGGCGAGCGCCCGGGCCGCCTTCGTGGACGGTATGAACACCGCCGGGCTGCTCGCCGGGGCCCTGCTGGTGGCGGCGGCGCTGCTGGCCTGGCGCCTGCTGCGCGGGCTGTCCGCCCCGACGGCGGACGAGGCCGCCGCACCCGTCGAGTCGCCGAAGGTGCACGCCTGACGATCACCCGCGAGAACGACCGTTCCCCTGAGGGGAGCGGTCGTTCTCGTCTGCGGAACGCCCGTTCCGGACCTAGGAGGCCCCGAAGGGCAGTTCCAGCTCCGCCCAGACCACCTTGCCGTCCCTAGTCAGTCGGCTCCCCCAGCGCTGGGCCAGCTCGCTGACCAGGAACATCCCCCGCCCGCCCTCGTCCTGCTCGGCGAAGGGGCGCAGCTGCGGGGTCGAGCCACCGGCGTCGGAGACCTCGACGGTGAGCACCCGGTCGCGGAACAGCCGCAGCCGGCGCGGGGCCTCGGCGTGCAGCAGGGCGTTCGTGACCAGCTCGCTGACCAGTAGCTCGGCGTAGTCGGCGAGGGCGTTCAGGCCCCAGGAGTCCAGGGTGGCGCGGGTGAAGCGGCGGGCCTTGCCGGGCAGCTTGCCGCCGCCGGTGAGCGGGAGGGTGGCGATCCGGTCGGCGGGCACCGGCAGCGCCCGGGCCATGATCATCGCGATGTCGTCCTCGGTGCCGTCGGTGACCAGCGCGCCGATCACGGCGTCGCAGCTCTCCTCCAGCGTCCGGCCGGGTCCGCCCAGGGTGCGGGCCAGCCGGTCGATGCCGTGGTCCAGGTCCTGGCCGCGCCGCTCGACCAGGCCGTCGGTGTAGAGGGCGAGCAGGCTGCCCTCGGGGAGGGTGAAGCCGATCGACTCGAAGGCGACCCCGCCGACGCCGAGCGGGACGCCGGGCGGCACCTCGATCCGACGGGCGACGCCGTCGGTGCCGACCCGGACCGGCGGCAGGTGTCCGGCCGAGGCGACCTGGACGGTGCGCTCCAGCGGGTCGTAGACGGCGCAGATGCAGGTGGCGAACTGGCCCTCGCCGATCCCCGAGGCGGTCTCGTCCAGTCGGGTGAGCACCTGCTCGGGCGGCATGTCCAGGGTGGCCAGGGTGCGGGCGACGGTGCGCAGCTGACCCATCGTGGCGGCGGCCCGGATGCCGTGGCCCATCACGTCGCCGACCACCAGGGCGACCCGCCCGCAGGACAGCGGCACCACGTCGAACCAGTCGCCGCCGACCTCGCTGACCACGCTGCTGGGCAGGTAGCGGTAGGCGATCTCCAGACCGAGGGTGCGGTGGATCTCCTGCGGCAGCAGGCTGCGCTGCAGGGTGAGGGCGGTCTCCCGCTCCCGGCGGTAGAGCCGGGCGTTGTCCAGGGCCAGGGCGGTGCGGGCGACGAGTTCCTCGGCGAGCGCCACGTCGGCCTCGTTGAAGGGCTCGGGGTTGCGCATCCGGATGAACTCGGAGCCGCCGAGCACCATGCCCCGGGCGGTGATCGGCACCATCAGGTACGAGTGGATGCCGGCCGCGATCCCCGGGGCGACCCGGTCCTCGCTGGAGACCAGCCCGCGCAGCACCTCCTCGTCCACGTGGGCGCGCAGCAGCGGGCGGCCGCTGCGCAGGCACTGGGTGTAGCTGCGGTCGGGGGTGTACTCGGAGGTCTCGCCGACGGCGTCGACGGCGTGCGCGAGGCCGGTCTCGTACTCCTCCCCGACGGCGACGGCCCGCAGCGTGACGGACCGGTCGGCGGGGATCGGGGTGGGCTCGGCGCCGCGCAGCACCGGTTCCAGCAGGTCGACGGTGGCGAAGTCGGCGAACCGGGGGACGACCGCCTCGATCAGCTCCTCGGCGGTGCGCTGGAGGTCGAGGGTGGTGCCGATCCGGGCGGTGGCCTCGGCGATGGTGGCCAGTCGTTCCTGGGCCCGGGAGGCCCGGGCCTCGGCCTGGAAGCGCTCGGTGACGTCGATGATCGAGGAGCAGACGCCGAAGACCCGGCCGGTGGAGTCCTCCAGCCGGAAGTAGGAGGCGGACCAGGCCCGGTCCCGCCTGGGGTCGCCCGGGACGCGGCCGTGCGAGCGGGCGTCCACCACGGGCTTGCCGGTCTTGAGGACCTGCCGCATGGTCTGTTCGATCTCGGCGCTGTTGATGCCGGGCAGGACGGCGGATATCCGGCGGCCGAGGTGGGCGGCGACGGGGACGCCGTTCATCCGGGCCAGCGCCTCGTTGATCCGGACGTAGCGCAGGTCGGTGTCGTAGACGGCCATGCCGATCGGGGAGCGGCCGAAGATGCCGTCCAGGACGGCGAGGTCGGCCTCGATGGCGTGGATGGCCCGGGTGTCGGAGGCGGTGGCGAGCAGCAGCAGGGTGCCGGTCGGTCCGGCGATCGGGTAGGTGCGGAACTCCAGCTCGACCTTGTGGCCGTCGCGGTGGCGGACCGGGAAGACGAAGGAGGTGTCGGTGCCGGTGAGGATCCGCTGGAAGATCGCGAGCACGTCGGCGCGGTCGCTCTCGTCGGTGAGCAGTCGGGCGGCGTAGCTGCCGATCGCCTCTTCGGCGGTGTAGCCGAGCAGGACCTCGGCGTCCTCGCTCCAGTGCAGGATCAGACCGTCGCCCTGGACCAGGACCGTGGCGAGCGGGACGAGTCGGTGGCCCTCCGGGCGTGCGGGGTCACCGTCCGGCGCGGGGCCGGTGTCGGTCGCGTCCCACTCTTCTCTGTGCATTCAGGCAGCACCCCGGTTCGGCTCGGGCCCGGCCGGGTGGGCCTCGCGGTCGGTGCCGGCCGGGGTTCTTCTCCAGACTGCCCGGACATCGGCCGCCCGGCGACCCCTTGGTCAGGGGGCGTCCGGTCGCTCGGGTGTACGGGCGTCATGGGCGTACCGGCCGCAGCGTACTCTCCAGAACGCCGGCCCACTGCCGGATCACCCCGGAACGTCGAAGGCTGTCGTCCGTGAGCAGATTGGCCAGGCCGAGGCCGCGGGCGAGGTCGAGGGTGGCCTGCACCGATTCGCGCACACCCGGGCGGGTCTCGTCGGCGTCCAGGAACTCCACGGCGGCCCGGTGGGCCTCCCGGCCGACGTGGCCCTCCAGGGCGACGATCCGCTCGCGCAGGGCCTCCTCGGTGGCGGCGGCGGTCCACAGGTGCAGGGCCGCGCGGAACAGCGGGCCGGTGTAGAGGCGGACGATCATGTCGACCACGGCCAGGGTGCGGTCGGGGCCGGCGGCCGGCAGGTCGTCCGCGTGGGCGCGGACGGCTGCCAGCCGCTCGGCGGTGACCTGCTCGACGGCCGCGGTGAAGAGGTCCTCGCGGGTCGGGAAGTGGTGCTGGGCGGCGCCCCGGGAGACGCCTGCCCGTTCGGCGACCACGGTGACGGTGGAGCCCTGCCAGCCGAGCTCGGCCAGGCAGTCCACGGCGGCCGCGAGCAGCCGGGCCCGGGTCGCGCGGCTGCGGTCCTGCTGGGGGGTGCGGACGGCGGGGTGGCTGGTCATGGCGGGTGGCGGTTCCTGTATCGACGAGGTCTGTTCCGGTCGGGGCGCGGCGGGTCGATCCTCACAGACCGGCCGCGGTCTTCGGCCGCCGGGTGGGTCCTGTGCGCTCAGGAGGCGGCCCCGGTGCGGGAGGCCTCGCGGGCGCGCAGTTCGCGGCGGAGGATCTTGCCGGCCGCGGACTTGGGGACGGCGTCCACGAACTCCACCGCGCGCACCTTCTTGTACGGGGCGACCTGCCCGGCCACGTAGCCGGTGACCTCCTCCGCGGTCAGGCCGCTGCCCGGGGTACGGACCACGAAGGCCTTGGGACACTCCGTCCCGTCGGCGTCCCGGACGCCGATCACGGCGGCGTCGGCGATCTGCGGGTGGCCGAGCAGCACGGCCTCCAGCTCGGCGGGGGCGACCTGGTAGCCCTTGTACTTGATCAGCTCCTTCACCCGGTCGACGACGTACAGGTAGCCGCGCTCGTCCACGTAGCCGATGTCGCCGGTGTGCAGCCAGCCCTCGGCGTCGACCATGGCGGCGGTCTCGGAGGGGCGCCCGAAGTAGCCCTTCATCACCTGCGGGCCGCGGATCAGCAGTTCGCCCTGCTCGCCGGGGCCGAGGTCGTCGGCGGAGCCGTCCAGGGCGGCCACCCGCAGTTCGGTGGAGGCGATCATCCGGCCGACCGAGCCGGGCGCGGGGTCGGCCTCGGTCGGCGAGACCACGTGGGTGACCGGGGACAGCTCGGTCATCCCGTAGCCCTGGAGCAGGTGCGGCAGGCCCAGCCGGCGGGCGCAGGCGTCGGCGAGGGCCTGGTCCAGCGGGGCGGCCGCGCAGAGCAGGTACTCGACGGAGGAGAGGTCGAAGCTCTCCACCACGGGGTGCTTGGCCAGGGCGAGGACGATGGGCGGGGCGACCACCAGGCCCTGTACCCGGTGCTGCTCGATGGTGCGGCAGAACTGCTCCAGGTCGAAGCGGGGCAGCACGACCACGGTGGCGCCGCACCGCAGCGGCTGGTTGAGCAGGGCCGTCAGGCCGTAGATGTGGAAGAAGGGGAGGACGGCGAGCACCCGTTCGCCGACCGACGGGCGGTAGAGGGCGTCGGTCTGGGCGAGGTTGGTGGCGATCGAGCGGTGGGTGAGCATCACGCCCTTGGGCAGTCCGGTGGTGCCGCTGGAGTAGGGCAGGACGGCGACGTCCTCGCCGGGGGTGATGGCGGGCTCGGGGGCGGGGCCGGTGGTGGCGAGCAGGTCGGCGAGCGAACGGTGGCCCTCGGCGCCGTCCAGGACGATGATCTCGGTCAGCGGGCGGCCGGCCCCGGCCAGTTGCTCGGCGGCGGTGCGGGCGGTCGGCAGGAACGGGGAGACGGTGATCAGCCAGCGGGCGGCGCTGTCCGCGAGTTGGCCGGCCAGTTCGCCGGGGGTGCACAGCGAGGACACCGTGGTGACGGTGGCGCCGGCCCGGGTGGCGCCGTAGTAGGCCATCGGGTAGACGACCGTGTTGGGGCTGAACAGGGCCACCACGTCGCCCTTGCGCACCCCTGCCTCGGCCAGCGCGGCGGCGACCCGCTCGACGGCGGCGGCGAGCCTCGCGTAGCTGACCTGCTCCCCGGTGAGGCCGTCGATCAGGGCCGGCCGGTCGCCGTACCCGGCGGCGGCGGCGAGTACCGCGTCATGGATCGGCAGGTCGATGACGGGGACGTCCGGGAACTCGCTTCGGAACACCAAGGTATGCCTCCAGTAAGGAAGTTGACGTCGCAACTAAACCGGGCGGGGGGTGGTACGGGGTGCGTTCAGGAGCATACGGACAGTAGGGGAGGGGGCTGGGCCATTGTGGGGAACCGGGGACGGAGCACGCGTGGCACAGTTGCTCCGCGGGGCGCCCGACCGGACGGTGTTGCACCACGGCCGCCCGCCCCCTGGCGCGGCCCAGGACCCTGGAGCAACCCCCGTGAGAGCCACCTCCCCCGCCCTGCCGTCCGCCCGCCGCCTGGTCGCCACCGCCGCGGCGGCCGCCGCGATCGCCCTCGGCACGGCGCCGGTCGCGCTGGCCGCGCCGGGTGACAACGGCGACGTCAAGGTGCACGACAGCACCACTCCGGTGAGCAGCCAGAACGACGACCCGAAGGTCTGCAGGTTCTACTTCGACGCCTTCAACTTCGACACCGTCCAGCAGGTCAACTGGACGGTCGAGCAGCAGCCGCCGACCGGCACCGCCCAGGTGCTGTCCGGCTCCATCACCCTGGTCGGCGGAACCGGCGCCACCGGGCTGTTCAGCCTCCCGGACGGTCACTACAAGCTCGAATGGACGTTCGTCGGGGAGAACGGCAACGCGAAGCAGAAGGTCTTCGACGTCTCCTGCGCCACCTCCTCGCCGTCGCCCTCGGGCTCGCCCTCGTCCTCGCCATCCGGTTCACCGTCGCCCTCCTCCTCTCCGTCGTCCTCGCCGTCCGGCTCCACCAGCCCCTCGGTCTCGCCCTCCGGCTCGCCGTCCCCGGGCCACTCCCCGAGCGTCTCGCCCAGCGGCGGGCCCCACGGCGGGGTGGGCACCGGTGGCGGCGGCACCTCCGGCAGCTCCGGGACGGCCGCCGTCGAGGTGATCGGCGGCCTCGCGCTGGTCGTCGGCGCCGGCGGACTGGGCATCCGCGCGATGCGCCGCCGCCCCGGGCGCAATGCCGAGTCCTGACCGGCCCACCCGAGCGCCGAGCGGCGGCTCCGGCCCCTGGCGGGCCGGGGTCGCCGCGCTGGCGCTGGCCGCCTGCGGCGCCTGGCTGGTCCACGACGGCAGCACCGGACGGACCGGACCGCCGCTGCCGCCCGCACCCAGCGCCGCGGCCGCCACCGGGCCGACCCCGGCGGCGCCGGCCACCGGCGCGGCCCCCGCCCGGCCCCCGCTGCCGGCCTCGGTGCCGACCCGGATCCGGATCCCCGCGATCAAGGTCGACGCCCCGCTGACCGGACTCGGGCTGACCGCCACCCGGCAGCTGAACACCCCGCCGATGGACCAGCGCAACCTGGTCGGCTGGTACCGGGACGGCAGCACGCCCGGGGCCGCCGGGAACGCCCTGCTCGTCGGGCACGCCGACAACCACACCGGACCGGCGGTGTTCTACCGGCTCGGGCTGCTGCGCCCGGGCGACACCGTCGAGGTGACCCGCCGGGACCGGCGCACCGCGGTGTTCACCGTCGACCAGGTCCGGGTCTTCCCCAAGCGGGACTTCCCGGACGCCCTGGTCTACGGCGCCACCGACCGGGCCGAGCTGCGGCTGATCACCTGCGGCGGGAAGTTCGACCGGCGCACCGGGTACGAGTCCAACACCGTGGTGTTCGCCCACCTGTCGGCCGTGCGGTGAGGCCTGCCGGAGCGTCCGCCACCGGCGGATCCGTCAGTAGGACTTGGGCAGGCCCAGGGTGTGCTGGGCGACGTAGTTGAGCACCATCTCCCGGCTGACCGGGGCGACCCGGCCGACCCGGGTGGCGGCCAGCAGGGCGCCCAGCCCGTACTCCTGGGTCAGGCCGTTGCCGCCGAGGGTCTGCACCGCCTGGTCGACGGTGCGGGCGGCGGCCTCCCCGGCGGCGTACTTGGCCATGTTGGCGGCCTCCCCGGCGGCCTGGTCCTCGCCCGCGTCGTAGAGCAGCCCGGCCTTCTGGGTCATCAGCCGGGCCAGCTCGATCTCCACCGCGCACTGGGCCAGCGGGTGCGCCAGGCCCTGGTGGGCGCCGATCGGGGTGGACCAGACGGTACGGGTCTTCGCGTACTCCACCGCCTTGCCGAGCGCCTGGCGGGCCAGGCCGAGCGAGAACGCGGCGGTCAGGATGCGCTCCGGGTTGAGGCCCGCGAACAGCTGGAGCAGGCCGGCGTTCTCGTCCCCCACCAGGGCGTCGGCGGGCAGCCGGACGTCGTCCAGGAAGACCTGGAACTGCTTCTCGGGGGCGACCAGTTCCATCGGGATCGCCCGGTACTCGAAGCCGGGGGTGTCGCGCGGGACGACGAACAGACAGGGCTTGAGCTTGCCGGTCCGGGCGTCCTCGGTGCGGGCGACGAACAGCACGGCGTCGGAGTGGTCGATGCCGGAGACGAACACCTTGCGGCCGGTCAGCAGCCAGTCCTCGCCGTCCCGGCGGGCGACCGTGGAGATCCGGTGCGAGTTGCTGCCCGCGTCCGGCTCGGTGATGCCGAAGGCCATCTTGCGGCTGCCGTCGGCGAGTCCGGGCAGCCAGCGCCGCTTCTGCTCCTCGGTGCCGTAGCGGGCGATCACCGTGCCGCAGATCGCCGGGGAGACGATCAGCAGCAGCAACGGGCAGCCGGCGGCGCCCAGTTCCTCCAGCACGATGGCGAGGTCGCTGATGCCGCCGCCCCCGCCGCCGTACCCGGCGGGCAGGTTGACGCCCAGGTAGCCGGCCTTGCCGGCCTCCGCCCAGAGCTCCTCGGCGGGCTCGCCGGCCCGCGCCTTGGCGAGGTAGTAGGCGGAGCCGTAGCGGCGGCCGAGGTCGCCGACGGCCTGGCGCAGGGCGGTGCGCTCGGGGGTTTCGAGGAGCTGACTGCCGATGGACGACATACGTGGTCCTTCCGCTGTGCGGGTGGGCGGGCGGTGCTCGGGCGGGCGGGGCTCGGTCAGGCGGTGATCGGGCGGGCGGCGCTCGGGCGGGCGGGGCTCAGGACTCTTCGGGGGACTTGACGACGGCGAGCAGGGCGCCGAGCCGGACCTGCTCGCCCGGGGCGACCCGCAGTTCGACCAGGACGCCGTCGGCGGGGGCGGTGACGCGGTGCTCCATCTTCATCGCCTCCAGCACCAGCAGCGGCTGACCGGCGGTGACGGTGTCGCCGACGGCGGCGCCGGTGCGCAGCACGGTGCCCGGCATCGGGGCGAGCAGGGCGCCCGGATCGGTCCGGTCGGCGGGGTCGGGGAAGCGGGGCAGGGCGGTCAGCGCGGTACTGCCGGTCGGGCTGTCGACGTACACCCGGTCGCCGTAGCGGGCGACGTCGTAGCGGCGCCGGACCTCGCCCTCCCGGAGGACAACGAAGTCCGGTGCCACGTCGAGGAGTTCGGCGTCCGGGTGGTCGGCGGACTCCAGGCCGGCCCGGGTCCGGCGGTAGCGGACCGCCAACTCCCTTCCGTCGGCGGTCCGGTAGCGCTTGGCCTGGGGCTGGGAGGGCAGGTTGCGCCAGCCGGAGGGCAGCGCGGTGCCGCGGGCGGCGGCGTCGGCGAGGGCGGCGGCCAGCGCGGCCCGCTCGGGTCCCCCGGGGTCGGGCGCGGTGAGCTCGGCGGCGTGCTCGGCGAGGAAGCCGGTGTGCAGGCGTGCGGCCAGGAAGGCCGGGTGCCGCAGTGCCCGGACCAGCAACTCCCGGTTGGTGGCGGGCCCGTGGATCCGGGCCCGGGCGAGCGCGTCGGCCAGTCGGCGGGCGGCGGCGGCGCGGGTCGGGGCACTGACGATGACCTTGGCGAGCATCGCGTCGTAGTGCGGGGTGATCTCGTCGCCGGAGGCCACCCCGGAGTCCAGCCGCACTCCGGTGCCGCCGAACTCCCGGTGTTCCACGGTGAGTTCGATCCGGTGCAGGGTGCCGGTGGCGGGCTGCCAGTCCTTCGCCGGGTCCTCGGCGTACAGCCGGGCCTCGATCGCGTGGCCGGTGCTCGGCGGCGGGGTCGCCGCGGGCAGCTCCTCCCCCTCGGCGACGGCGAGTTGAAGGGCGACCAGGTCCAGGCCGGTGACCGCCTCGGTGACCGGGTGCTCGACCTGGAGGCGGGTGTTCATCTCCAGGAAGAAGAACCGGCCGTCCTCGGCGAGCAGGAACTCGGCGGTGCCGGCGCCGACGTAGCCGATCGCCCGGGCGGCGCTGACCGCCGCCTCGTGCAGGGCGGCCCGGACGGCCGCGGGCAGGCCGGGGGCCGGGGCCTCCTCGATCACCTTCTGGTGCCGGCGCTGCAGCGAGCAGTCGCGGTCGCCGACCGCCCACACGGTGCCGTGGGCGTCGGCCAGCAGTTGGACCTCGACGTGCCGGCCGGTGGGCAGGTAGCGCTCGCAGAACACCTCGTCGGAGCCGAAGGCCTTGGCCGCCTCGGCCCGGGCGGACTCCAGTGCGGCCGGGAGGTCCGCGAGCCGCTCGACCACCCGCATGCCGCGGCCGCCACCGCCCGCCGCGGCCTTGACCAGCACCGGCAGGTCGGCCTCGGCGGGCTCGGCGAGCGCGCCCAGCACGGGCACCCCGGCCCCGGCCATCAACCGCTTGGCGGCGGTCTTGGAGCCCATCGCCGCGATCGCCTCCGGCGGCGGGCCGATCCACACCAGCCCGGCGTCCAGCACGGCGCGGGCGAACTCGGCGCTCTCGGAGAGGAATCCGTAGCCCGGGTGGACGGCGTCCGCCCCGGCCTGGAGGGCGGCCCGGACGATCAGCTCGCCGCGCAGATAGGTGTCGGCGGGTGCGGCCCCGGGCAGCCGGACGGCGGCGTCGGCCTCCCGGACGTGCGGGGCGGCGGCGTCCGGGTCGGAGTGCACGGCGGTGGTCGCGATGCCGAGCTCCCGGCAGGTGCGGAACACCCGGCGGGCGATCTCGCCCCGGTTGGCGACCAGGACATTGGTGATCATCATCTGGGGTTCCCCCTACATCCGGAAGACGCCGTAGCCACGCGCGCCCTCGACCGGCGCGTTGTGGATCGCGGACAGGCACAGGCCGAGCACCGTACGGGTGTCGCGCGGGTCGATCACGCCGTCGTCGTAGAGCCGCCCGGACAGGAAGACCGGCAGCGACTCCGCCTCGATCTGCTGCTCGACCATCGCCCGGATCGCCGCGTCCGCGTCCTCGTCGTACGGCTGCCCCTTCGCCGCGGCCGACTGGCGGGCGACGATGGAGAGCACCCCGGCGAGCTGCTGGGGGCCCATCACCGCGGACTTGGCGCTCGGCCAGGAGAACAGGAAGCGCGGCTCGTAGGCCCGGCCGCACATCCCGTAGTGGCCGGCCCCGTAGGAGGCGCCCAGCAGGACGGACAGGTGCGGGACGGTGGAGTTGGAGACGGCGTTGATCATCATCGCGCCGTGCTTGATGATGCCGCCCTGCTCGTAGTCCCGGCCGACCATGTAACCGGTGGTGTTGTGCAGGAACAGCAGCGGGATGTTCCGCTGGTTGGCCAACTGGATGAACTGCGCCGCCTTCTGGGACTCCTGGCTGAACAGCACGCCCTGGGCGTTGGCCAGGATGCCGACCGGGTAGCCGTGCAGCCGGGCCCAGCCGGTGGCCAGGCTGGCGCCGTAGAGCGGCTTGAACTCGTCGAAGTCGGAGCCGTCGACGATCCGGGCGATCACCTCGCGCGGGTCGAAGGGCACCTTGAGGTCGCCGGGGACGATGCCGAGCAGCTCCTCCTCGTCGTACTTCGGCGGCTCGGCGAAGCGGTCCGGGTCCGGGCCGGGCTTGCGGTGGTCCAGCCGGGCGACGATCCGGCGGGCGATCCGCAGCGCGTCCGGCTCGTCCACCGCGAAGTGGTCGGCCAGGCCGGAGCTGCGGGCGTGCATCTCCGCGCCGCCCAGCGACTCGTCGTCGGCCTCCTCGCCGGTGGCCATCTTCACCAGCGGCGGGCCGCCCAGGAAGACCTTGGCCCGCTCCTTGACCAGCACGGTGTGGTCGGACATCCCCGGCACGTAGGCGCCGCCCGCCGTGGAGTTGCCGAACACCACGGCGACGGTCGGGATCCCGGCGGCGGACAGCCGGGTGAGGTCCCGGAACAGGGCGCCGCCGGGGATGAAGATCTCCTTCTGGCTGGGCAGGTCGGCCCCGCCGGACTCGACCAGGTTCACCACCGGCAGCCGGTTGTGCAGCGCGATCTCGTTGGCCCGCAGCGCCTTGCGCAGCGTCCACGGGTTGCTGGCGCCGCCGCGCACCGTCGGGTCGTTGGCGGTGATCACGCACTCCACGCCCTCGACCACCCCGATGCCGGTGACCAGCGCGGCACCCACCGGGTAGTCGCTGCCCCAGGCGGCCAGCGGGGACAGCTCCAGGAACGGCGAGTCCGGGTCGACCAGCAGCTCGATCCGCTCCCGGGCCAGCAGCTTGCCGCGCTTGCGGTGCCGCTCCACGTACTTGGGGCCGCCGCCGGCCAGCGCCTTGGCGTGCTCGGCGTCCAGCTCCACCAGCTTGGTGATCATCGCGGCGCGGTGCTCCGCGTACTCGGCGCCGGCCGGGTCGACCCGGGTGGACAGGGCGGTCATAGCAGTACCTCCGGGATGTCGAGGTGGCGCGAGCGCAGCCACTCGCCCAGGGCCTTGGCCTGCGGGTCGAAGCGGTGCTGGGCGGCGACGCCCTCGCCGAGCAGGCCGGTGAGGGTGAAGTTCACCGCCCTGAGGTTGGGCAGCAGGTGCCGGGCGACGGGCAACTCGGCGGTTTCGGGCAGCAGTTCGCGCAGCCGGTCGACGGTGAGGGTGTGCGCGAGCCAGCGCCAGGCGTCCTCGCTGCGGGCCCAGACGCCCAGGTTGGCGTCACCACCCTTGTCGCCGCTGCGGGCGCCGAGCAGCAGGCCGAGCGGGGCCCGGCGGGTCGGGCCGGGCGGCAGGGGCGCGGGCAACTCGTGCTCGACGGCCCCGGGTTCTGAGGTCACCGGGGCCGGCGGGACGGGGATCCGGCTGCCGTCCGGCAGGACGGCGGTGTGCTCGACCAGCCCGGCGTCGACGTGCGCGGCGGTGAACACCCCGTACGGGGCGCCCGGGCCGGGCGGGGCGGTGAGGTGGAAGCCCGGATACCCGGCGAGGCCCAACTCCACGGCCGACTTGCCGAGTTCACGGCCGACCTTGGCCGGATCCCGGTCCCGGGCGGTCAGCCGGAGCAGGGCCGAGGCGGCCTCCTCGGTGGCGGCGTCCGGGTGGTCGGTGCGGGCCAGCGTCCAGCGCAGCTCGGCGGGCCGGGACTCGGGCGGCAGGGCGGCGGCGAACTGGCGCCGCACCAGGGCGGCCTTGGCCTCGATGTCCAGGCCGGTGAGCACGAAGACCACCTCGTTGCGGTGGCCGCCGAGGCGGTTCAGCCCGACCTTGAGGGTCGGCGGCGGGGCCTCGCCGCGCACCCCGTCGATCCGCACCCGGTCCGGGCCCTCCTCGGTGAGCCGGACGGTGTCCAGCCGGGCCGTGACGTCGGGGCCGAGGTAGTGCGGTCCGCCGGTCTCGTACAGGAGTTGGGCGGTGACGGTGCCGATGGTGACGGCGCCGCCGGTGCCCGGGTGCTTGGTGATCACACTGGAGCCGTCGGCGTGCAGCTCGGCCAGCGGGAAGCCCGGACGGTCCACGTCGTGCTCGCCGAAGAAGGCGTAGTTGCCGCCGGTGGCCTGCGCCCCGCACTCCAGCACGTGCCCGGCCACCACCGCCCCGGCGAGCGGGTCGAGATCGGCGGCGGTCCAGCCGAAGTGGGCGATCGCGGGCCCGGCCACCAGTGCGGCGTCCGTCACCCGGCCGGTGACCACCACATCGGCGCCCCCGGCCAGACAGGCGGCGATGCCGAAGCCGCCGAGATAGGCATTGGCGGCCAACAGGCCCTCGGGCAGCCCGAGTTCGGCCCGGCGCGGCAGCAGGTCGTCGCCCTCGACCCGGGCCACGGCGGTCGGCACGCCCAGCCGCTGGGCCAACTCCCCCAGCCGCTCGGCGAGTCGGGCCGGATGGAGACCGCCCGCGTTCACCACGATCTTCACGCCGCGGTCGCGGGCCAGCCCGAGGCACTCCTCCATCTGCCGCAGGAAGGTCCGGGCATAGCCCAGCGACGGGTCCTTCAGCCGGTCCCGGGCCAGGATCAGCATGGTCAGCTCGGCCAGGTAGTCCCCGGTGAGCACGTCCAGCGGCCCGCCCGTGAGCATCTCCCGCACCGCCGCGAAGCGGTCCCCGTAGAACCCCGAGGCATTGCCGATCCGCAGTACCGAGCTCGTGCGCGTCAAAGCGCCTCCCCTGCCGCTGGGTTGACGGCACTTCGCACGAGCGCCGCCGGGCAGCAGCGTGGCACCGGCCGAAGAAAAAAGCAATCATGCCTGCTTGTTTTTCGGTCAGCGGTGTCAGCGGTGTCAGCGGTCCCCGGTTCGGCTCCGCGCGATATTCGGTGCGTTCACGGCCGGGTCGCGGCTAGCCTCGGCGGCATGACCTGGCTTCCTGCTGACTTCGTCCATCCCGTCCACGTGCCGCTGCTCGACGGGGCGTACCACCTGCGGCCGATCCGGGAGGCCGACGCGCCGATGGACTATCCGGCCGTGATGGGCTCGCGGGAGCGGCTGTTCGGGATCTTCGGGCCGGCCTGGGGGTGGCCGGCGGAGACGATCACGGCCGAGGCCAACCGGATCGACCTGGCCCGGCACGAGCGGGAGATCGCCGCGCACCAGTCGTTCAACTACGCGCTGCTGGACGCGGCGGAGACGGCGGTGCACGGGTGCGTGTACATCGACCCGCCGGAGCGGGTGGGGGCGGACGGCGAGATCTCCTGGTGGGTGGTGGACGGGCTGGTCGGCAGCGAGGTGGAGCAGGCCTTCGACGCACTGGTGCCGAAGTGGATCGAGAGCGACTGGCCCTTCGAGCGGCCGCGCTTCCTCGGGCGCGGGATCAGCTGGCAGGACTGGCTGGCGCTGCCGGCGGCCCCGGATGCCTGAGCGGCCCGAGCCGCCCGAGCCGCCCGAGCGCGCACTGAGTTTCGGCACGGTGGCCCAGGCCTACGAGCGGTACCGGCCCGGGTATCCGACCGCGCTCTTCGACCTGGTCGCCGAGTACGCGGGCCGCCCGCCGCGGACCGCGCTGGAGATCGGCGCCGGGACGGGCAAGGCGACCCGGATGTTCGCCGGGCAGGGCGTCGCCGTCACCGCGACCGAGCCCGACGGCGCGATGCTCGCCGAGCTGCGCCTGCACACCCCGGCGGGCGTCCGCGCGGTGCGGGCGGCCTTCGAGGAGCTGCCGGCCGACGGACCGTACGACCTGGTGTACGCGGCGGCCTCGCTGCATTGGACCAGCCCGCGCGGGCGGTGGCCCCGGATCGCCGAACTGCTGGCGCCCGGCGGGGTGTTCGCCTCCTTCGGCGGGCCGGTGGAGCTGGCCGATCCGGCGGTGGCGGAGGCCGTCCGGACGGCCCGGGCGCCGTTCCTGGCGAGCGACGACGTCCCCTCCCCGGACGGCACGCCGCCGGAGCGGGCGATGCGGTGGCCGGGTACCGAACTGCTGCGCTCCGCGCTCTTCACCGACGTCCGACAGGCCGTGATCGCCCGGCGGTCGACGATCGGCGCGGCCGAGTACGTCGGCCATCTCTCCACCGTCTCGGCCTACTTGATGCTGTCGGCCGAGACCCGGGAGGAGGTGTTCCGGCGGATCCTGGCCGTGCTGCCCGCGCGCGTGGAACTGGACGCCGACATCACCGCGCACCTCGCCCGGCGCCGTTGATTCGTCACTTCCGCCAGTACGACGGCCCGTCGGGCTGCGCGAGACTTCCGGAACGACCGCGGAACGGAAGGACGGCGCGATGGGCGTGCAGCAGTACGACGGGATCGGCGAGGCGTTCGAGGGTTTCAAGGCCCTGCCGCTGACGCGGTTCGGTGAGGTGCCGAGCTTCCTCGCCATGGTCGGGGACGTGCGCGGCAAGGCCGTCCTCGACCTGGCGTGCGGGACGGGCTTCTACAGCCGCGAGGTCCGACGGCGCGGCGCGACGGAGGTGCTCGGGGTCGACATCTCCCCCGAGATGATCGCGGCCGCGGAGTCGTTCGAGCGGCGGGAGCCGCTGGGGGTGCGCTACCAGGTCGGCGACGTGGCCGAACTGCGGGAGCTGGAACGGAAGTTCGACGTGGCGCTGGCGGTGCAGTGCCTCAACTACGCGGAGGACCGCGCGTCGCTGGACCGGATGTGTCGCAACGTCCACCGCAGTCTGGTGCCGGGCGGGGAGTTCTTCGTCTTCGCCCAGAAGCCGGACTACGCCTTCGACTGCGCGTCCCTGGAGCGGTACGGGTTCCGCTGCGAGCCCACCGGTGACCACGTCGAGACCGGCCCGCGGGTGCGGGTCACCGCGCTGCTCGACCCGCAGCCGATCAGCATCCTCGGCACCGTCCCGCGCCGCGAGGTCTACGAGGAGGCGCTGGGCGCGGCCGGGTTCTCCGGGCTGGAGTGGGTGCCGCTCGGGATCTCCGAGGAGGGCCGGCGCGAGTACGGCGAGGACTTCTGGGCGGACCTGCTCGCCCACCCGCCGCTGGAGATGCTGCGCTGCCGCGCCTGAGCGGCCGCCGCATCCGAGCGGCAACGCCCCGGAGCCCGACGGCCCGGCCCCCGGACACCGGTCCGCACGGGGTCGGGCCGTCCGGCCGTCCGGCGGATTCTCCGGCAGGCCCCCGGCGGGATTCCCGGCCCGGGAAGGCGATCAGTTTTCGAGAAGCGCCCGCCCGGGCCCCGCGCCTAGCGTGGCAGTCATGAACGACATCAGCATTCACTGGACCTTCCTCCCGCACACCGACCCCGAGGCCAGCCTCGCCTTCTACCGCGACCTGCTGGGCTTCGAGGTCCGCCAGGACGTCGGCGGCGGCCCGATGCGCTGGATCACCGTCGGCCCGGTCGGCCAGCCGAGCGTCTCCCTGGTGCTGGAGCCGCCGTTCGCGGACCCGGGCATCACCGAGGACGAGCGGCGTACCATCACCGAGATGATGGCCAAGGGGACGTACGCCCGCGTGGTGCTCGCCACCGCCGACCTGGACGGGGTGTTCGACCGACTGAAGTCCGGCGGCGCCGAGCTCGTCCAGGAGCCGACCCAGCAGCCGTACGGCGTCCGCGACTGCGCCTTCCGCGACCCGGCGGGCACCATGGTCCGCTTCAACGAGGTGCGCTGACCCCTCCCGGGCCCGGCCCCAGCTGAGCCCTCCCGGGCCCGCCCCGACCCCGACCGGCCGGGGCGGGCCCGCCCACCCGTCCGTAGCAGCAGCACGACCGCCAGGAGCGAAGAGAACGATGGCCGAGCCGCACGTCGCCGACAGCCACGACCTGATCCGCGTGCACGGTGCCCGCGAGAACAACCTCAAGGACGTCAGTGTCGACATCCCCAAGCGCCGGCTGACGGTGTTCACCGGGGTGTCCGGCTCCGGCAAGAGCTCACTGGTCTTCGACACCATCGCCGCCGAGTCGCAGCGGCTGATCAACGAGACCTACAGCGCCTTCGTCCAGGGCTTCATGCCCTCGCTGGCCCGCCCCGAGGTGGACGTGCTGGAGGGGCTGACCACCGCGATCATCGTCGACCAGCAGCGGATGGGCTCCGACCCGCGCTCCACCGTCGGCACCGCGACCGACGCCAACGCGATGCTGCGGATCCTGTTCAGCCGGCTCGGCACCCCGCACATCGGCTCCCCCAAGGCGTTCTCCTTCAACGTCCCGTCGATCAGCGGCGCCGGCGCGGTGACCGTGGAGCGCGGCGGCCGGACGGTCAAGGAGCGGCGCAGCTTCAGCATCACCGGCGGCATGTGTCCGCGCTGCGAGGGCCGGGGCCGGGTCTCCGACATCGACCTGACCCAGCTGTACGACGACGGCAAGTCGATCTCCGAGGGTGCGATCACCATCCCCGGCTGGAAGGTCGACAGCTGGTGGACGGTAGGCGTCTACGCCAACTCGGGCTTCCTCGACCCGGACAAGCCGATCCGCAGGTTCACCAAGAAGGAACTGCAGGACTTCCTGTACCGGGAACCGACCAAGGTCAAGGTCAACGGGGTCAACCTCACCTACGAGGGCCTGATCCCCAAGATCCAGAAGTCCATGCTGTCCAAGGACAAGGACGCGCTGCAGCCGCACATCCGGGCCTTCGTGGAGCGCGCCGTCACCTTCACCGCCTGCCCGGACTGCGAGGGCACCCGGCTGAGCGAGGCCGCCCGGTCCTCCAGGATCGCCGGGATCAGCATCGCCGACGCCTGCGCGATGCAGATCAGCGACCTCGCCGACTGGGTCCGCGCGCTGGCGGAGCCCTCGGTGGCACCGCTGCTCTCCGCGCTGCAGCAGGCGCTGGACTCCTTCGTGGAGATCGGCCTCGGCTACCTCTCCCTGGACCGCCCCTCCGGCACCCTCTCCGGCGGCGAGGCCCAGCGGGTCAAGATGATCCGCCACCTGGGCTCCTCGCTCACCGACACCACGTACGTCTTCGACGAGCCCACCACCGGGCTGCACCCGCACGACATCAGCCGGATGAACGACCTGCTGCTGCGGCTGCGGGACAAGGGCAACACGGTGCTGGTGGTGGAGCACAAGCCGCAGACCATCGCGATCGCCGACCACGTGGTGGACCTCGGCCCCGGGGCCGGGACGGCGGGCGGCTCGGTGTGCTTCGAGGGCGGGGTGGCCGGGCTGCGGAAGAGCGGCACCGTGACCGGCCGGCACCTGGCCGACCGGGCGGCGCTGCGGACGGCCGTCCGCAAGCCCACCGGCACGCTGGCGATCCGCGGCGCCAACACCCACAACCTGCGGGACGTGGACGTGGACGTGCCGCTCGGGGTGCTCACCGTGGTCACCGGGGTGGCGGGCTCCGGGAAGAGCTCGCTGATCCACGGCTCGATCCCGACTGAGGAGGGCGTGGTCTCGGTCGACCAGGGCGCGATCAAGGGCTCCCGGCGCAGCAACCCGGCCACCTACACCGGGCTGCTGGAGCCGATCCGCAAGGCCTTCGCCAAGGCGAACGACGTCAAGCCGGCCCTGTTCAGCGCCAACTCGGAGGGCGCCTGCCCGACCTGCAACGGCGCGGGCGTGGTCTACACCGACCTGGCGATGATGGCCGGGGTGGCCACCACCTGCGAGGACTGCGAGGGCCGGCGCTACGACGCCTCGGTGCTGGAGTACCGGCTGGGCGGCCGGGACATCAGCGAGGTGCTGGCGATGTCGGTGACCGAGGCGGAGGCGTTCTTCGGCGCCGGGGAGGCGAAGCTTCCGGCCGCGCACCGGATCCTGGCGCGGCTGGCCGACGTCGGCCTCGGCTACCTGAGCCTCGGCCAGCCGCTGACCACGCTGTCCGGCGGTGAGCGGCAGCGGCTGAAGCTGGCCACCCACATGGCGGACAAGGGCGGGGTCTACGTCCTGGACGAGCCGACCACCGGGCTGCACCTGGCGGACGTCGAGCAGCTGCTCGGCCTGCTGGACCGGCTGGTGGACTCCGGGAAGTCGGTGATCGTGATCGAGCACCACCTGGCGGTCATGGCGCACGCGGACTGGATCATCGACCTCGGCCCGGGCGCCGGGCACGACGGCGGGCGGGTGGTCTTCGAGGGCACCCCGGCCGAGCTGGTCGCGGCCCGCTCGACGCTGACCGGGGAGCACCTGGCGGAGTACACGGCGGGCTGACCCCGATCACCCCAGCGGCAGGACCATCTCCAGGATCCGGGCCCGCTCGTCCAGCACGTACGGCGTCTCGGCGCCGTTGTAGGTGAAGCCGCGCCGCCGGTAGAAGGCGGCGGCGCGGTGGTTGGCCTCGTGCACGCCGAGCAGCATCCACCCGGCGCCGCCGTCCCGGGCCCAGGCGATCACCGCGTCCAGCAGGGCGTCGGCGACGCCGTGCCCGCGGCCGCGGTGCGCCGGGTCGACCCAGACGCCGATCAGGTCGACGGTGGCCTCCTTGCGGCTGGGGACGGCGAGCATGGTGGCGACCCACTCGTCGGTCACCGGGTCCACCGCGACCAGGCCGATCCGGCCGGGCTCGTTCAGCCACTCGGTGCGGGCCCGCCAGTTGCCCTCGCCCTGCAGCCGGGCGTAGTCGAGGGTCTCGCCGAACGCCATGGGGGTGTCGAGGAGTTGGGCCAGCCGGATGGTGCGCAACCGCTGCCAGTCGTCCCGCCCGATCCGCTCGATCCGGTACTCCACGCCGTCCCCCGTCGGGTGCGAATGCCTCCGCCGCCGGTGACCACCGGCGGCGGAGGCAGGATAACCGGAACGGATGCTACGGCTTGATCCGGACCACCTGCGGGTCGTGGTCGCTGGCCTGCTTCGCGAACTCGGCGTTGATGTGCACCACGTCGTACTTGGCGTAGCCGACCTCGGGGCTGACCAGGATGTGGTCCAGCACCTGGGAGTTGCCCTGGTAGACGTAGGAGTACTGCTCGGTCTCCGGCAGCTCGTTCACCAGGTCGCGCAGCACGCCGTCCTTGGTGAGGGCGGCCAGCGCGGGCGAGAACTGGTAGTCGTTGAAGTCGCCGAGCGAGACCACCTTGGCCTCCTTGTCGGCGGCCAGCAGCTTGGCGACGAAGGCCTGCTCGACGGTGGCCTGCTTGAGCCGCTGCACCTCGGAGCTACGGGTCGGGGCCTGGAAGCGGCTGTCGATGCCCTGGTCGCCGCCCTTGCTGTTGAAGTGGTTGGCGATCACGAAGACCTTCCGGCCGCGGAAGGAGAACTGGCCGACCAGCGGCTTGCGGCTGTTGGTCCACGCCTCGTCGGTCGGCTCGATCCGGCCGGGCGAGGCGGTGAGCGCGGTGGATGCGCCGGTGCCGGTGACGCCGACGGCACTGGTGGCGGCGCCGCCGGGGATGTCGGTGAAGGAGACCCGCTGGGGGTTGAACAGGAAGACCTGGCGGATGTTACCGCCGGGCTCGCCGCCGTCCTTGCCGTCCTGGGGGTCGACCGAGCGCCAGTCGTAGGCGGGGCCGCCGGCCGCCTTGATCGCGGCGAGGAACTTGGCCACGGTCTGGCTCGCGTCGACCGTGCCGTCGTTCTTGGCGCCGTTGTTGTCCTGGATCTCCTCCAGGGCGACGATGTCGGGCGAGCGCAGGTTGGTGACGACGCCCTGGGCCAGCTCGGCGAACTTGGCGTCCGGGTTGGTGGCGGCCAGGTTCTCCACGTTGTAGGTGGCGATGGTGAGTTCGCGCTCCCCGGCCTGGGCGGTGACCTCGCGCTGGAGGTGGTTGTCCTTGAGGGTGCCCAGGGTGCCGGCGACCAGGGTGTAGCCGCCGAACTGGTTGTAGTCCAGCGGTCCGGTGGTGGTGCCGGTCAGCTCGTCGCCGACGTTGGCCACCGGGAACGGCTGCTGGGAGACCGGCGCCTGCTGCTGCACCATCAGGCGGCCGACGTTGGGCTCGCGGTAGGACTCGTACAGCACGCCGCCGCGCTTGCTGCGCTGGTCCTGCCGGTCGGCGGCGACCCACAGCTCGTTGTACTTGTCGGTCGCCTGGATCACCCGGACGTCCTTGACCTGGACGAGCATGCCCTCCAGCGACTCGTAGAAGTCCAGGGCGTACTTCTCCGGGTTCAGCTGCCCGGCGTCGATGCTGCCGTCGGGCCCGGCCGGCGGGGCGTAGGTTCCGGGGATGTTGCGGGTGTCGACGACCACGGGGGCGGGCAGCGGGTTGCCGGCCGAGAGCACCGTGACGGCGGGGCCGGTGAGTTCGGTGATGGACTGCGAGCCGCCGGAGTAGTTCGGGTAGTACTCGCTGACCTTGCCGCTCACCAGCACCGAGTCGCCGACCTGCACGGTCGGGTTTCCGCCGGTGTAGACGAAGATGCCCTCGCTGGTGGCGGGGTTCGCGTCCGGATTCGGGTCCTGCAGCCAGAAACCCTTGACGCTGCCGTAGGCGCGCACGCCGGTGACGATGCCGGGCACGCCGGTGACGGGCTTTCCGGCCTGCGGGGATATCCGGGTGGTGCCCTGGATGTCGTGGATCCGCAGCGGGCCGGCCTCGGTCGGCGCGGGCGGGGCGGCGGCCGGGCCGGCGGCGTCGGCGGCCGGCAGCGGGACGAGCACCAGCGAGACGGCCAGGGCGGCCGGGGCGATCGCGGCGCGCAGCAGGGCGGTTCTGCGGGGGCGGGGTGCGGGGGCGGTGGTCACCGGGGCATGGCTCCTGGCTCGGGCAGCGGACGCTACTCGCGTAGAAGAAGGGTGCGGAGAGAGCGGGGGACGGCCTCCGTCCCCCGCGGCGCCCTCAAGATACGCGCGTAGAAAATGCCCCGACAAGACCTCGTCAATGAACTGTCGGTTCCGACCGGATGACGCGCAAAGGCGTCAATTCAGTTTTCTCCCAGGCTCCTTGCAGCTTTCACCAAGCTTGACCCCGCCTTTGCCCTGCTTTACCCGTTCCGTTCCGTACGCGTAGGCGTAGGCGGACGTGTACGCCTACGTCTACGCCTACGCGTACGCCTACGGCCTCAGCCGATCCGCTCCACGATCAGCTCGCACAACTCGTGGGTGCGCAGCGCGTCGTGGGCGTCCAGGGTCTTCCCGGCCCGCACCGCGTCCAGGAAGCCCAGCACGCACTGCTCGATGCCGCGCTGGCGGGCCACCGACACCCAGTCACCGCGCCGGCGCACGGTGGGCTGGCCGCGGTGGTCGATCACCTCGGCCAGGTTGCGCACCTCGCGCTTGGAGTCGCCGCCGGAGACCTCCAGCACCTCCTCGGTCGAGCCGGAGAGCCGGTTCATGATGCCCAGCGCGGTGAACCCCTCCCCGCCGAGCGTCAGCACCACGTGCTCGACCAGTCCCTCCCGGTCCTTGCGGGCCCGGACGTCCACGTGGTCGATCTCGCCGGGCACCAGGAACCGCAGGGTGTCCACCACGTGCACGAAGTCGTCGAAGACCAGGGTGCGGGCGGCCTCGGGGAGGCCCTCGCGGTTCTTCTGCAGCACGATCAGGTCACGTGGACGCTCCAACGCCTGGGCGTAGCCGGGCGCGTGGCGCCGGTTGAAGCCGACCATCAGCGAACGGCCGGTCCGGTCGGCGAGGTCGACCAGCTTCCGGGCGCCGTCCACGGTGTAGTCCAGCGGCTTGTCCACGTACACGTCGACCCCGGCGCGGAGCAGCCGCTCGGTGATCGGCACGTGCTGGTCGGTGGCGGCGTGCACGAAGGCGGCCCGGATGCCGCTGTCGATCAGCTCGTCGAGGTCGGTGAACCGGCTCCCGGCGTCGACCCGGTAGGTCTCCCCCAGCCGGTCCAGCTTGGCCCGGTCCCGGGTCATCAGCCGCAGGTCCAGGCCCGGCAGGGCGGACACCACCGGCAGGTACGCCTTCTGTGCGATGTCGCCGAGGCCGATCACACCGACCGGCAGCGGACCGGCGGGGACAGCGGTCGAGGGCATGGAGGTCTCCTGAGGGGTGCGGCCGTCGTTTCCCGCCACCCTACGCGGTCCCCCCGCGCCGCCTCGGGCCCGATCACGGGCCCCCACGTGCGCGGATGGTAGGGGAAACCCGACCATCGGGTCTCGACCTGGCCGTCATGACGTCGCCTCCGCGCGCGGCTGGAATGAACGGGTGCTCACTCCTCCGAACGACCGGGCCCACCCGGCTCCGGAGGCGGTCGGACGCAGGTGGTACTGGTGCGCCGGATGGCTCGCCTGCGCCGCCTGGGCCGCCGTCTTCCCCCTCGACTCCTCCCTCGGACCGCACCGGACCTGGGGCACCGTCGCCGCACTCGGCTACCTCGGCGCGGCGCTCACCGTCCTGCTCCCGTCGCGGCGGGACGCCCGGGCCCGCTCGGTCGCCGTCGCGCTCGCCGGTGCGGTGGTGCTGCCGCTGCTCCTGCTGGTGCACACCGGGGCGGCGCAGAGCGAGGTCGGGGTGATCGAGCGCTCCGGCTCGCTGCTGCTGCACCAGGTCTCCCCGTACCTCGACGACCCCCGCACGGTGGACGAGGTAACGCCCTATCTGCCGGGGATGGCCCTGCTCGGGCTGCCCCGGGCGCTGCTCGGCACCCAGGGGCCGCTGGCGCAACTGGCGGGCGACGCCCGGCTCTGGTGCGCGACCGTGTTCCTCGCCGCCCTGTGGACCGCCCACCGGCTGCTGCGCGCCGCCGCACCCGGCGCCGCACCGCGGTGGCGCACGGTGTCGCCGGGGACGGTACTGGCCGCCCTGCTCGCCTCGCCGGTGGTGGCGCTGCCGCTCGCGGTCAGCGGCGTCGACCTCCCGCTGACCGGCCTGCTCTGCCTGGCCCTCGCGCTCGCCGCGGTACGGCGCCCGGCGGCGGCCGGGCTGGTGCTGGCCGCCGCCTGCGCCATGAAGTGGACCTGCTGGCCCGCGGTCGCCGTCGCCGCCGCCCTGCTCGCCGCCACCGCCGGGCGACGGGCCGCGGCCCGCTGCCTCACCGTGGCGTTCCTCGGCACCGCCGCACTGGTGCTGCCCGCCGCGCTGCTCGCCCCCGGGCCGATGGTCGACCAGGTGCTGGCCTTCCCGCTCGGCCACGGCGAGCTGCGCACCGAGGCCGCCAGCCCGCTGCCGGGCCGGCTGCTCGCCGGCCTCGGGCCGGCCGGCTGGTATGCGGCGGTCGCGCTGCTGCTGCTCGGCGGCCTGGCCGTCGCGGGCTCGCTGCTGCGCCGGCCGCCCCGTGACCTGGTCGCCGCCGCCGACCGGCTGGCCCTCGGGCTGGGCCTCGCCTTCCTGCTGGCCCCGGCCGGGCGGTTCGGCTACCTCGCCCTGCCCGCGGTGCTGGCGGTCTGGGCCCGCCTCGTACCGGAGCCCGTTCGCGGGCTGCCGCTGCCCGCGCAGGCGGCCGCACCCGCCACCCGTGTCACCGTCCGACCCGCCCCGCCCCACCCGACCCCACTCCACCCCGGAACCGAGGCATCGACTCCCATGGGCACCACCCTGATCGTCACCAACGACTTCCCGCCCCGGCAGGGCGGCATCGAGACCTTCGTGCACGCGATGGCGGTGCGCGTCCCGGACGACGACGTGGTGGTCTATACCTCCGCCGAGCCCGCGGACACCGGTTGGGCCGCCACCCTGCCCTTCCCGGTGGTCCGGGACCGCAGCCGCACCCTGCTGCCCACCCCCCGGGTCACCCGTCGGACGCTGGAGATCGCCCGCGCCCACGGCTGCGACCGGGTCTGGTTCGGCGCCGCCGCCCCGCTGGCCGCGATGGCGCCCGCGCTGCGCCGGGGCGGCATCGAGCGGATGGTCGCCACCACCCACGGCCACGAGATCTGGTGGGCCCGCGCCCCGATCGCCCGACGACTGCTGCGCCGGATCGGCGACCACGTCGACGTGGTCACCTACCTCGGCGAGTACACCCGGCGCCGGATCGCCCCGGCGCTGGGCCCTCGGGCCCGGCTGGCACGGCTCGTCCCGGGCGTGGACGCCGAGGCGTTCCGGCCGTCGTCGGCGCACCGCCGAGTGATCCGCGAGCGGTACGGGCTGGGCGACGCCAAGGTGGTGCTCTGCGTGTCCCGGCTGGTCCCGCGCAAGGGCCAGGACACCCTGATCCGGGCACTGCCGCTGATCCGCCGAGAGGTCCCGGACGCCGTCCTGCTGATCGTCGGGCACGGCCCCGACGAGCCCCGGCTGCGCCGACTGGCCGGCCAACTCGCCCCGGGCGGCGTGGTGTTCGCGGGCGGCCAGGACCACGCCTCGACGCCCTGGTTCTACGCGGCGGCGGACGTCTTCGCCATGCCGTGCCGGACCAGGAGGGCCGGCCTGGAGGCGGAGGGCCTGGGCATCGTCTTCCTGGAGGCCGCGGCCGGCGAACTGCCCGTGGTGGCGGGCGACTCCGGCGGCGCCCCGGACACCGTGCTGGACGGCCGGACCGGCAGCGTGGTGGACGGCCGGTCCGTGCCGGCCGTCGCCGCGGCCGTGTCGGCGGCCCTGCTGGACGCCGACCGGGCCCGGGAGTTCGGGCGGCGCGGCCGGGAGTGGGTGTCCGAGCAGTGGTCCTGGGACGCCTCGGCGCAGCGGCTCAACCGGCTGCTCAGCCCCGGGGCGGACCTGCGGGCCGTCACCGTCCCGTCGGTGGACTGACCTCGCCGCTCCCCCGGCCGCGCAGGTGGGCCAGCACCGCCAGCACCCGCCGGTTGCCCTCGACCGGGTCGAGGTCCAGCTTCATGAAGATGTTGCTGGAGTGCTTGACCACCGAGGCCTCGGTGACGGTCAGCCGCTGGGCGATCGACTGGTTGTTGAGCCCCTCGGCCATCAGCCCCAGCACCTCCCGCTCGCGCGGCGTCAGGCGCTTCAACGGCTCGTCGGCGGTGCGCTGCCGGAGCAGCACCCGCACCACCTCCGGGTCCAGCACGGTCTGCCCGGACGCCACCCGCTCCAGCGCGTCCAGGAAGTCGGCGACCTCGCCGACCCGGTCCTTGAGCAGGTACCCGAGGCCGCCGTCGGTGGACGCCTCGTCGCTGAACAGCTGGGTCGCGTACGCCGTCGCCACGTACTGGGAGAGCACCAGGACCGGCAACCCCCGGTGCCTGGACCGAAGTTCGACGGCGGCCCGGAGCCCCTCGTCGCGGAAGTCCGGCGGCATCCGGACGTCGGTGATGACGATGTCGGGCCGCTCGGCGTCGACGGCGCGGGCCAGTTCCCCGGCCTCGCCGACCGCGGCGACCACCTGGTGGCCGACCCGCCCGAGCAGCTCCACCAGGCCGGCCCGGAGCAGGACGGCGTCCTCGGCGAGCACTATCCGGAGCACGGGACCTCCACGCGCAGTCGGGTCGGTCCTCCGACCGGGCTGGTCACGATCAGTCGTCCTTTCAGAATGGCCACCCGGTCGGCCAGCCCCTGGAGGCCGGCGCCGGCGGCGGGATCGGCCCCGCCGCGGCCGTTGTCGGTGACGAGCAGCACGAGTGTGCCGCGGTCGAGGTGGGCCACCACGTCGATCCGGTCCGCGCCGCTGTGCTTGGCGGCGTTGGTGAGCGCCTCGGTGACGGTGAAGTAGGCGGCCGTCTCCACCGGGCCGGGCAGCCGGTGCGGCAGGTCGATGTCGACGGTCACCGGGACGGGGTGGCGCAGCGCCACCTCGGCGACCGCCGCGGGCAGCCCGTGGTCGGTCAGCACCTGGGGGTGGATCCCGCGCACCAGGGTGCGCAGCTGCGCCAGGGCCTGCTTGGCCTCGCCGCGGGCCCGGGTGACCAGCTCGGCCGCGGCCGGGTGCTGCCCGCGCAGCTCCAGTTCGGCGAGCCCCAGGGTCATGCTCAGGGCGACCAGCTGCTGCTGGGCGCCGTCGTGCAGATCGCGTTCGATCCGGCGCCGCTCGGCCTCGAAGGCGTCCACCAACCGGGCCCGGGAGCGGGTGAGTTCGACCACCCGGCCGCCGAGGTCCTCGTCCCGGAGCGCCAGCAGCCACCGCGCCGTCCACACCTGGGCCCCGGCCAGCAGGCACCCGGCGTAGGCGGAGAGCACCAGCCCGACCGCGCCCGCCGCGCTGCCCGGCAGGGCCGCCAGCGGCTCCGAGATCGGGTGGCCGGGGATCAGCATCACGGTGTCCGGGCTGATCGCCCACACGATCAGCGGCGTCACCAGCAGTATCAGCGACAGCCCGAGCAGCGCGACGAAGCCGAGACCGCTCGCCGTGAACAGCACGCTGTGCAGCAGCAGATGGGCCAGCTCGCGCCAGGTCGCCCGCTCCCTCAGCCGGGTCCGCAGCCAGGCCGCGGCGCCCGCGCCGGGCAGCGAGCCGTGCGGGTCGGGCAGCGGGACGGGCTCGACCAGCAGCAGCCGGCGCCGCTCCAGCGCGCCCAGCGGCACCCCGAGCACGGCCACCCCGGCCAGCACCAGCAGCCCGACGCCGACCACGGACAGCGCGACCCCGAGGACCAGCAGCACGGCCAGCACCAGCAGCGAGACGGCGCCCTGGAGGGTGCCGGTCAGCAGGAACGCCCAGGCCCGCAGCGGCCACCGCGACCACAGGAAGGCCGTCGGCCGCCGTCGCACGGCCGCCCACACGGCAACCGCCATGGCGTCGCCCCCTCCCCCGCACGCGTACGAACTCCCGGCCGACCCTATCCCCCGCTCAGGCCCCGGCGGCGGCGGCCTCGGCGAGGGCGTCCAGGACGGGGCGGATCAGGGGGTGGCCGTCGGCGCCGGCCCGGACGGCGGCGAAGACCCGGCGGGTGGCGAGGTCGCTGTCCACCGGGCGGACCGCGACCCGGGCCAGGTCCACGCCGCGCAGCGCGGAGCGCGGGACCAGGGCGACCCCGGCGCCGGCCGAGGCCAGTGCGACGACGGCGCGGAAGTCGTCCGAGGAGTGCAGCAGCCGCGGCTGGAAGCCGGCGTGCTCGCAGGCCAGCAGGACCACGTCGTGGCACGGGTTGCCCGGGTACGGGCCGATCCACGGCTGGTCCGCCAGGGCGGCCACCGCGAGCGGTCCGGCCTCGGCGGCCAGCGGGTGGGTCAGCGGCAGCACCGCCTCGAAGGGCTCGGCGTACAGCGGGACCCGGGTGAGCCGGGCGTCGTCGCCGCGCGGGGCGCCCCGGTACTCGACGGCCACCGCGAGGTCGGCCCGGCCGTCCAGCAGCATCGGCAGGCTGGCGTCGCCCTCGGCGTCCAGCACCTTGAGCCGCACCCCGGGCGCCCGCTCGGCGAGCAGCCCGATCGCCGGGGCGAGCACGTGCGAGATGCCGGTGGCGAAGGAGGCGACGGTGACCTCGCCCGCGACGCCCGCGCTGTAGGCGGCGAGGTCGGCCTCGGCGCGCTCCAGCTGGGCGAGCACCGCGTCGGCGTGGCCGAGCAGGATCTCCCCGGCGGCGGTCAGCCGCACCCCCCGCCCCTCCCGGGCCAGCAGGTGGTGGCCGGTCTCCTGCTCCAGGGCGGCGAGTTGCTGGGAGACCGCGGAGGGGGTCAGGTAGAGCGCGGCCGCCGCGGCGGTCACGGTGCGGTGGTCCGCCACGGCCCGGAGGGTCCGCAGCCGTCGTGCGTCGATCACAGCCCAATTCTGCCAGCGTGGCGGAGCGGGCCGTCCGGGGTCGGCTTCGGGACTGGCTCCGGGGGCGGTTTCGGGCCCGGCTCCCGGGTCGGCTCCGGGCCCGGCTCCCGGGTCGGTTTCGGGGCCGGAGGGGCGCAGTACCACCCGTGGCGTATTTCGGGACGAGATCGCTTCGGCCCGTTGACCGTCCCGCTCGGTCGGCGCTTGGCTCGTGGCCGAGCCGGGCCGGCGGGGATCCCCGGGCCCGGCACCGTCATCAGGGGAGGCTGTCCATGATCACCGCTCGTTCCCGCCGCCGACTGGCCCGTACCGGCTGCGTCCTGGTGGCCGCCCTCGCGGTCGGTGCCGTGCTGCCGGCCTCGGCCGAGGCCCGGCCGCCCAAGGGCGACACCGCCCGGGTCAGCGAGGGGCCGAAGGGCGAGCAGCTCGACGGCCCCTCGTACGCGCTCGGGCTGAGCGCCGACGGCCGCTCCGCGCTGTTCTCCTCGACCGCGACGAACCTGCTGCCCGACGGCGCCGCGAACGGCGGTGACGTCTACGTCCGGGACCTGCGCAACGGGCACGTCGAGCGGGCCAGTGTGGCCGACGACGGCTCCCGGCTGAACGCCGCCACCTCGGACGCCTCGATCAGCGGCGACGGCCGCTACGTCGCGTTCAGCACCGCCGCCACCAATGTGCTGCCCGGCCAGGCCCGGCACCGGAGCGACGTCTACGTCCGGGACCGCTGGACCGGCCGCACCGAGCTGGTCTCCGCCGGCCGCCTCACCACCACCGACGACGAGACCATCCGCGGCGCCGACTCCCCCACCCTGAGCCGGGACGGCCGCTACGTCGCCTTCGCCTCCGACCGCACCGACCTGGCCGCCGGGGTGCACCGCGGCAAGCAGAACGTGTTCGTCACCGACCGCTGGACCCGCACCACCCGGCTGGTCACCGTCGGCACGGACGGTCAGGGTGCCGACAACAACTCCTTCCGCCCGACCATCAGCGCGGACGGCGGCACGGTCGGCTTCATCTCCCGGGCGGGCAACCTCCTCCCGACCGCGCCCGCCCCCAGCCCCGCCGCGGCTCCGGAGGCCGCCGCCGCGCTGGCCGGCCCGCGGTTCTACCCGTACTACGTCTGGAAGGCCGCCACCGGGAAGACCACCGGCGCCAGCCTGGATGCCACCGGCGCACTGACCGGCAGCGGCAACGACGCCCGGATCAGCCCCGACGGCCGCTTCGCCCTCTACGCCCTGCCGGTCTACGGCGTCGGGCGGCCCGGCACCCACGGCATCCGGATGGACCTCTACGTCCGCGAGCTGGCCACCGGCCGGACCACCCTGGTCAACACCCCGCTGCCCGGCACCACGACCACCGAGGGCGCCTACGACCCGGCCATGACCGAGGACGGCCGCTGGGTCTACTTCGACTCCGGCGCCGACGACCTGGTGCCCGGCGACACCAACGGGCAGAGCGACGTCTTCCGCCGCGACCTGCGGACCGGCCGGATCGAGCGGGTCACCGCCGCCCTGGACGGCTCGCAGAGCACCGGCGGCTCCGACAGCCCGTACGTCGACGCCACCGGCGACACCGTCGTCTTCACCGCCGAGGACGCCAACCTGGTGCCGGGCGACACCAACACCCAGCTGGACGTGTTCCTGCGCCGGCTCTGATCCGACTGCCGCTTACGACAGCTGACGTATATTCCGACCGGCTCCACCTCAGCTGTTGACCCGGCCGACCCGGCCGACCTGGTCCCACCCGGCTCTCCTGCCACCGGGTGGGACCGGGTCCGTCAGCGGACCGGCAGGGACAGCTCGGCCGGGCCGAAGGTCACCGTGGCGTCCTTCGGGGTCTCGCCGCCGTACAGCCCGTCGTGGGTGCCGAGCACCAGCGCCAGCCGGTGCCCGGCCGGGAGGTCGTAGGCGGTCGGGAACAGCGTGACGTCCAGCGGGAAGGGCTGCCCGGCCGGCCGGCCGCTCCAGCTCTGCGGGGCGTGCGCGATCAGCCGGCCCACGCCGAGGGCGTCCACGTCGTAGAGGTAGGCGATCGCCGTGCCCTGCGGCGCGGAGGCGGTGACGGTGGTGTGCACCCGGGCGGCGCCGCGCACCGCGAGGCCCTGCCGGTACGGCTCCGACTGCCGGACGGCGGCGGCGGAGCGGTCGAGCAGCGGCACCAGGACGGTCGGCGGCTGGTGCAGCCACTGGTCGACCAGGCCGGAGAGCAGCACGGTGCCGCCGCTGGCGCCGGAGGGCTCGTCGCCGCGGACGGTCGCGGTGTCGCCGAACGTCACCCGCTCGGTGCGGGAGCCGACCGAGCGCCAGTCCGGGTACGCCTCGTGGCCGCCGTCCGGGCGGACCTCCAGGTCGACGCCCGGCGGCAGGTCGTTCGCGCCGGGCGCGCCCTTGAGGTAGCGGTCGAGCCAGCCGCGGGCGTTGTCCCAGGTGGCGTTGGAGAAGCCGAGCAGGCCGGTGAACTCCTGGCTGGCGTGGTCTCCCGGGCGCAGTTCGAGGCGCTTGGGGACGGTCAGCCGCTGGTAGAAGTCGGTCATCTGGCCGGGGTTGAAGAAGCTGTCGCTCCAGCCGTTGGCGAGGTAGACCGCGGCGCCGTTGGCGTTGATCCGGTCCAGGTAGGTGGCCGGCGAGCGGACGTCCGCCCACTTCACCACCTCGGGCAGGTCGTGGTCGCCGAACAGGTCGTCCAGGGCGGTCGCGAACTCCGGGCTCTTGCGGCCGGTCAGGCCCTCGATGGTGGCCAGCCGGGTGGCGGCGGAGGTGTGCCGGGTCTGCCCGCTGTACAGCGCGTCGGTCAGGTCGGCCCAGCCGCTGAGCGAGGCGACGGCCTTGATCCGCGGGTCGAAGGCGGCGCCGAGCAGGGTGAGGCCGCCGCCGAGCGACAGCCCGATCATGCCGACCCGGTCCGGGTCCGCCGCGGTGTGGGCGAGCGCCCAGTCGATCACCGTCGAGATGTCGGCGACGTCCTTGGGGCCGGCGACGTCCACCTCCCCGCCCGAGCCCCAGAAGCCGCGGACGGTGTACGTCACCACGACGTACCCGGCGGCGGCGAACTTGTGCCCCTGGGCGACGTACTCCAGGTCGTTCTGCCCCCAGCTGGCGGGCTGCACCACCACCGGGTAGCGGCCCCGGGCGTCCGCGCCCGGGGTCCCGGCGGGCGGGGTGAACACGTCGGCCTTGAGGACCACGCCGTCCGCGGCGGTGATGTCGGCCAGCCGGAAGCCGCCGAACGCCGACGCGGTGGCCGGCGCGGCGGCGAACTCGGGTGCCGCGAAGGCGGGTTGGGCCACCACACCGGTCCCGAGCCCGACGCCGAGCCCGAGTGCCAGGGCGAGCACCGCGCTCGCCGTCCGGTGGCCGCCAGTCCGACGGGGTCGTGCCATCACGCTCTGCTCCCTCAGTTCACCCGATGTGATCATGAGCGAGCCTATGAGCTGACGACCCCTCAGAGGAGGCGATGATCAGCCAAATTACTGGCCGGTAACGTGAGGTCGCCGCAGCTCGGGCGCCGGAAACCGCGAACGGGGGCGGGACACCGGTACGGGCCGGCGTCCCGCCCCCGATGCGGGAGGGTGGGGCAGGTGGTTCGGGGGCCGTGCGGCGTGGGGAGTCGATTCAGCCACGCCGCACGGCGGTTGTGGGCCCGCGGGCCGGTCCGGTTCCGAGCGGTCCGGCCCGCGGGCAGTCGGTGGGGCGGTCAGCCCTCCAGCGCGGCCCGGGCGTCCACGAAGGCCGCGACGGCGCGCTCGACGTCCTCGGTCGAGTGGGCGGCGGACAGCTGGACCCGGATCCGGGCCTGGCCGTGCGGCACCACCGGGAAGGAGAAGCCGATCACGTACACGCCGCGCTCCAGCAGGAGTTCGGCCAGCCGGCCCGCCTTCGCCGCGTCGCCGATCATCACCGGGGCGATCGGGTGGTCGCCCGGCAGGATCTCGAAACCGGCCTCGGTCATCTTCGAGCGGAACAGCGCGGTGTTGGCCGCCAGCCGCTCGCGCAGCTCGTTGGACTGCTCGACCAGGTCGAGCACCTTGAGCGAGGCCGCCGCGATCACCGGGGCCAGCGAGTTGGAGAACAGGTACGGGCGGGAGCGCTGGCGCAGCAGGGCGACGATCTCCCGGCGGGCGGCGACGTAGCCGCCGGAGGCGCCGCCGAGCGCCTTGCCCAGGGTGCCGGTGATGATGTCCACCCGGTCCATCACGCCGTGCAGTTCGGGGGTGCCGCGGCCGCCCGCGCCGACGAAGCCGACGGCGTGCGAGTCGTCCACCATGACCATGGCGTCGTAGCGGTCGGCCAGGTCGCAGATCTCGCGCAGCGGGGCGACGTAGCCGTCCATCGAGAACACGCCGTCGGTGACGATCAGGCGGCGGCGGGCGTCCTGGGTCTCCTTGAGCTGCTGCTCCAGGTCGGCCAGGTCGCGGTTGGCGTAGCGGTGGCGGCGGGCCTTGCTGAGCCGGATGCCGTCGATGATGCTGGCGTGGTTGAGCGCGTCGGAGATGACGGCGTCGTTGGCGTCCAGCAGGGTCTCGAAGACGCCGCCGTTGGCGTCGAAGCACGAGGAGTAGAGGATGGTGTCCTCCTGGCCGAGGAAGGCCGAGAGGCGGTCCTCCAGCTCCTTGTGCACGTCCTGGGTGCCGCAGATGAAGCGCACCGAGGCCATCCCGTAGCCCCAGCGGTCCAGCGCGTCCTTCGCCGCGGCCAGTACCTCGGGGTGGTCGGCCAGGCCGAGGTAGTTGTTGGCGCAGAAGTTCAGCACCTCGCCCGGGCGGCCGCCGGAGGTGACGGTGACCTCGGCGTTCTGCGGGCTGCCGATCACCCGCTCCGGCTTGAACAGGCCGGCCTCGCGGATCTCGTCGAGGGTGGTGGCGATGTCGGCGCGCACGTTGTCGAACACGAACGGTCTCCTAGTGGATCGCGGGCTCGGGCGGGTGGATCGCGGGGATCAGGCGGTCCAGTCGAGGATGATCTTGCCGCAGTTGCCGCCGGCCGCGTCGTCGAAGGCGGCCTCGAAGTCGTCGGCGGCGTAGCGGCCGGTGATCACCGGGCTGAGGTCCAGGCCGCCCTCCAGCAGCACGGACATCGCGTACCAGGTCTCGAACATCTCGCGGCCGTAGATGCCCTTGATGGTGATCATCGAGGTGACGATCGAGGCCCAGTCCACCGGGAACTGCTCGGCCGGCAGGCCCAGCATGGCGATCTTCCCGCCGTGGGTCATGTTGGCGATCATCGACTGCATCGCCTCGGGGCGGCCGGACATCTCCAGGCCGACGTCGAAGCCCTCGCGCAGGCCCAGCTTCTGCTGGCCCTCCTCGATGGTGTGCTCGGCGACGTTGAGCGCCAGCGTCACGCCGACCTGCCGGGCCAGGTCCAGCCGGTACGGGGAGACGTCGGTGATCATCACGCTACGGGCGCCGGCGTGCTTGGCGACGGCGGCGGCCATGATGCCGATCGGGCCCGCGCCGGTGACCAGCACGTCCTCGCCGACCAGCGGGAAGGACAGCGCGGTGTGCACGGCGTTGCCGAAGGGGTCGAAGATCGCGGCCACGTCGAGGTCGACCGGCACCCGGTGCACCCAGACGTTGGAGGCGGGCAGCGCCACGTACTCGGCGAACGCGCCGTCGCGGTTGACGCCCAGGCCGACCGTGTTGCGGCACAGGTGGCGGCGCCCGGCCAGGCAGTTGCGGCACTTGCCGCAGACCAGGTGGCCCTCGCCGCTGACCAGGTCGCCGATCGCGATGTCCGCGACCCCGGCGCCGATCTCGGCGACCTCGCCGACGAACTCGTGGCCGATCACCATCGGGGTCTTGATGGTCTGCTGGGCCCAGCCGTCCCACTTGCGGATGTGCAGGTCGGTGCCGCAGATGCCGGTGCGCAGCACCTTGATCAGCACCTCGCCGGGGCCGATCTCGGGCTTCGGGACGTCGATCATCCAGAGGCCGGGCTCGGCGTTCTGCTTGACGAGTGCCTTCACGGCGACGGCTCCTGACGTGCTTCGGGGAACGGCCCGCGAGGGTTGCGGCAGGCCGAGGTGGCGCGGTTCGGCCGCTCCTGACGGGCGCGCTCCGGCAGGCAGAAATCTGCCTGGTGGGAGGGGGTGCGGTCCATCGAGGAATTCTTAAGGGCGGCCACAGCTGGGCTAAACGATCGTGCCCGAGCAGGGCCCGGGCGCCGTCGCGGCGTGCCGGTGCTCACCCGTCCGGCGGAGCGCGGGGCACCGGTCCCGACACCAACCGGCCGCCCGGGCCGGGTACTTGACAGCGGCCGCCAGCCGGGTTGGGGCAAAGGGCTGACGGCGGTCCCGTTCGGATCAGCCGGGCGCCGAACCGCGCGCGGCCGGGCGGCCACGGTGCTTACGGTGGCGACGCTCCCTGCGGCCCCGTGGAGCAGCGGCCCGTGTGCGCGCTCCGGAGCCGCCCACTCAAGGATGAGGCGCTCTCGACCCATGACCAAGATCCGACGGCCGCGTCCGGCCGCCCCCCGCCCCGCCGGTCGCGCCGCCACCGGTCGCCGCACCGCCGGCCGCGCCACCGCCGCCGCCCTGGCCCTGACCGGTCTGCTCACGACCGCGGCCTGCTCCGGCTCCTCCTCCGCGCCGAAGGCCGACAGTCCGGCGATCACCGCCGAGCCGGCCGCGCTCAGCCCGTCCGCCGGCGGCAGCCCGGGCGCGAACAGCCCGTCCGCCGCCTCCGGCTCCGCCTCCAGCAAGGTGGTACCGCTCACCTCGGACGTCACCGCCAAGCTGGACAGCGCGATCCAGGCGGTGATGAGCCAGGCCTCGATCCCGGGCGTGACGGTCGGCTACACCACCCCCGACGGCAGCTACCAGAAGTCGTTCGGGGTGGCCGACAAGAGCGCCGGGACGCCGATGTCCACCGACCTGTACCAGCGGATCGGCAGCGTCACCAAGACGTTCACCGCCACCGCCGTGCTGGAACTGGTCGACCAGGGCAAGGTCGGCCTGGACGACCCGGTCTCCAAGTACGTCCCCAACGTGCCGAACGGCGACGGCATCACCATCCGCCAGCTCGGCGACATGCGCAGCGGGCTGTACAACTACAGCGACGACCCGGACTTCCAGCGGATCTTCTTCAACGACCCCGACCACGTCTTCACCCCGGACCAGTTGCTGTCCTACTCCTTCAAGCACCCGGCGAACTTCGCGCCGGACAGCAAGTTCGAGTACTGCAACACCAATTACGTGCTGCTCGGGCTGGTCGTCGAGAAGGCCGGCGGCCAGGCGCTGGGCGACTACCTGAAGGCCCAGGTGTTCACCCCGGCCGGGCTCACCAAGACGGTCTTCCCGACGGACGCGACCTTCCCGGACCCGCACGCCCACGGCTACACCGACCAGGACGCGAACGGGCAGCTCACCGACGCCACCACCTGGAACCCGTCCTGGGGCTGGGCGGCCGGCGCGGCGATCTCCAACCTGGCCGACCTGACCACCTGGTCCAAGGCGCTGGCCACCGGGAACCCGCTGCTCAAGCCCGCCACCCAGGCGGAGCGGCTCAAGGGCCGCGCCACCGGCACGCCGGGCGTCGGCTACGGCTTCGGGATCTTCAACACCCACGGCTGGATCGGCCACAACGGCTCGCTGCCCGGCTACCAGACCGTCGTGGTGTACCTGCCGGACGCCCAGGCCAGCCTGGTGGTCCAGCTCAACACCGATGTGCAGTACCAGGGTTCGGAGCCGTCGACGCTGGTGGCCAAGGCGGTCACCCAGATCGTGTCGCCGAACAACGTCTACACGCTGCCGAGCGCGGCCACCGCGTCGCCGAGCGGTACGGCCTCCGGCTCGGCCTCGACCTCCTCCTCGGGCTCGCCGTCGGGCTCGGCCTCGGCCTCCGGGTCCGGCTCGCCGTCCGGCGGGGCGACGGCCACCGGCACCGCCCCGGGCTCGCTGCGCGTCTCCTGAGCAGCCGGGGACACCCCGGACACTCCGAGGGCCCGACCGGTCGTCCCGGTCGGGCCCTCGGAGCTTGTCCGTCAGAGCCCCAGCACCTTGCCGAGGTCGTACGAGACCGGCTCCTCCAGCTGCGCGTAGGTGCAGCTCTCCGGCGTGCGGTCCGGCCGCCAGCGGCGGAACTGCGCGGTGTGCCGGAAACGCGTGCCCTCCATGTGGTCGTACGCCACCTCGACCACCCGCTCGGGGCGCAGCGCGATCCAGGACAGGTCCTTGCCGCCGGTCCAGCGGCTGACCGCCCCCGGCAGCCGCCCCTCGGCCTGCGCGGACTCCTCCGCCCATGCACCCCAAGGGTGTCGGGAGAGGTCGTCGATCCTGAGCGGGGCCAGCTCCTCGACCAGTTCGCGGCGCCGGGCCATCGGGAAGGCCGCGCAGACGCCGACGTGCTGGAGCCGCTGCTGCTCGTCGTGGATGCCCAGCAGCAGCGAGCCGACCACCGGGCCGCTCTTGTGCTCGCGGTAGCCGGCCACCACGCAGTCGGCGGTGCGCTCGTGCTTGATCTTGTACATGGTCCGCTCCCCCGGCCGGTACGGCTGGTCCAGCGGCTTGGCCACCACCCCGTCCAGCCCGGCGCCCTCGTACTCGGCGAACCAACTCTGCGCCAGCTCGCGGTCGGTCGAGGCGGGGGCGGTGAACACCGGGTCGGCGGCGTGCGCGAGGGCCGTCTCCAGGGCCGGGCGGCGCTCCGACAGCGGCCGGTCGACCAGCGCCTCGTCACCGAGCGCGAGCAGGTCGAAGGCGACGAAGGAGGCCGGGGTCCGCTCGGCGAGCAGCCTGACCCGGCTGGCCGCCGGGTGGATCCGCTCCAGCAGCTCCTCGAAGCGCAGCCGCCCGTCCCGGGCGATCACCACCTCGCCGTCCAGCACGCAGCGCGGCGGCAGCTCCCGCCGGAAGGCCTCGACCAGCTCGGGGAAGTACCTGGTCAGCGGCTTGCCGGTGCGGCTGCCGAGCTCCACCTCGTCGCCGTCGCGGAACACGATCGCACGGAAGCCGTCCCACTTGGCCTCGTACTGCATCCCCGGCGGGATCCTGGCCACCGACTTGGCGAGCATCGGCGCCACCGGCGGCATCACGGGCAGGTCCATGGGTCCGATCCTCGCCCCGTTCACCCCGGGGCGCGCGCCGGGCACGGCGCCCTTAGCGTGGGGGGCATGGGCTCAGCCGTCGAACTGGAAGTCGCCGGGCGCACCGTCCGGCTGTCCAACCCGGACAAGGTGTACTACCCCGAGCGCGGCTTCACCAAGCTGGACGTCGCCCAGTACTACCTGGCCGTCGCCGACGGGGTGCTGCGCGGGCTGCGGGACCGGCCGACCACCCTGCAGCGCTTCCCGGACGGCGTGGACGGCGAGTTCTTCTACCAGAAGCGGGCGCCCAAGAACCTGCCGGACTGGCTGCCCACCGCCCGGATCGAATTCCCCAGCGGCCGCTCCGCCGACGAGATCTGCCCCACCGAGCCCGCCGCCGTGCTGTGGGCCGCCAACCTGGGCTGCCTCACCTTCCACCCGTGGCCGGTGCGGCGCACCGACACCGACCACATCGACGAACTGCGCATCGACCTGGACCCGCAGCCCGGCACCGACTTCCACGACGCCGTCCGCGCCGCCCACGAACTGCGCGCCCTGCTGGCCGAGTACGGGCTGCGCGGCTGGCCCAAGTCCTCCGGCGGGCGCGGCCTGCACGTGTACGTCCCGCTGGTGCCCGAGTGGACCTTCACCGACGGCCGGCACGCCGTGATCGCACTCGGCCGGGTGCTGGAGCAGCGGATGCCCGGCGAGGTCACCACCGCCTGGTGGAAGGAGGAGCGCGGCGAGCGGATCTTCGTCGACTACAACCAGATGGCCCGCGACCGCACCATCGCCTCCGCCTACTCCCTGCGCGCCCGCCCCCGCGCCACCGCCTCCGCCCCGCTGCACTGGGAGGAGCTGGACGACGCCTCGCCCGAGGACTTCGACCTGCGGACCGTCCCCGCCCGTTTCGCCGAACTCGGCGACCTCAACGTGGAGATGGAGGGCCACGCGTTCCGGCTGGACGGCCTGCTGGAGCTGTACGACAGGCAGCTGCACGACGAGGGGCTCGGCGAACTCCCGTACCCGCCCGACCATCCGAAGGCCGCCGGCGAACCGCCCCGGGTCCAGCCGAGCCGGGCCCGGAAGAAGCCCGCCTGAGGGCGGCCCGGGCGGCCCGGGCTCCGACTCCGTTCAACTGCCCTTCCGGTGTTGTCCGTTGGTCCGGCTCCGCGACTAGTCTGGTGATCATCGATCAACAGAAGGGGCGCGGCGCGTGATGGGCGTACGGGGGCTGGCGGAGATCCTGGCGGACGCGGCGGGCGGGGTGTTCCCGCCCTCGGACGGCACGGTGACGGTGGTGCCGCAGCCGTCGCCGCGCGAGGCCGGGGTGATCGGCTTCGCCGCGCACGCCGTGGTGTTCACCGACCAGGACCCGGCCTGGGTGCACGCCACCCTCGCCGACGACCCCGGCGACCCGCTGGCCGCGCCGCTCTGCCCGCCCTTCCTCAGCGCCTTCGCCGCCCGGACCGGCCGGACCGTCAACAACATCGACCTGCTCACCGTCGCCGACCGCCTCCCGGGCGGGCCGCCGCTGCCGCTCACCCTCGTCGAGGACCGCGAACACCCGCGCGTGGTACGGGCCCTGCGCTACCGGGAGGACGTCCGGGTGTACCGGGCCGAGGGCGGCGTGCTCATCCTCGGCCGCGGCGTCGCGGGCCGCTGGGAGGCCGCCGTCGAGGTCGACCCCACCGCCCGGGGCCGCGGCCTCGGCCGCGCCCTGGCCACCGCCGCCCGCCACCTGGTGCCCACCGGCGAGGTCCTCTGGGCCCAGCAGGCCCCTGGCAACGCCCCCAGCGTCCGCGCCTTCCAGGCCGCCGGCTACCGCCCGGTGGGCGCGGAGGCGCTGCTCGTCCCGGGCCGGCCGTAACGCACCCGGTCGGCCGGGTGGTCGCGCGGTCGTACCCGAGGAGGTCAGCGACGCGGGGCACGCTCCTCGTACGGGCTGTGCATGGTGAGGTAGCGGATCTCCAGGTCCCGCTCCAGATAGTCCATCCGGTGCTCCCAGAAGTCCAGGAGGTGCGGGAGGGCCAGGTGGGCGTCGAGGTCAGCCCGGCTCCGCCAGGCCTCGTAGAAGACGAAGACGCCCGGCTCGTCGCGGTCCTCGTGGAAGTGGTATTCGAGGCAGCCGGGCTCCCGGCGGGTCGGCTCGACGAAGGAGAGCAGGAGTCGGCGGAGCTCCTCGGCGCGTTCGGGCTTGGGGCGGGCGGTGCCGACGAGGGTGAAGGGCTGGTCCAGCTGGTCCATGGGTGTTCCTCGATCTCAAGGTAAGACGTGCGTCGTACCTTGGGTACGTTAGGGCCGCCACGAGGTACGATGCAAGCCGTACCTGGGAGGTGGACGCGATGCCCGACGACGAGGGGCACCCCGCGCCGGAGGAGATCGAACTCGGCCGGGTGCTGTCCGCACTGGCCGACCCGCTGCGACGGCGCGTCGTCCGGGAGCTCGCCACCGGACCCGACGGCGAGGCCCGCACCTGCAGTTCCTTCGCCCTACCGGTCAGCAAGGCGACGGTGACCCACCACTTCCGGACCCTCCGCGAGGCCGGGCTGGTCCGCCAGGTCGACCGGGGCAACAGCCGGATGGCCACCCTCCGCCGGGCCGACATCGAACAGCGCTTCCCCGGCCTGCTGGCCCTGCTCACGGCGGAGACGGCCGAGGTCACCGAGGAGGCGTGACGCCCTCCGGAGGGGTCCACAACACCCGGACCCGGTCGGCTTCGAGGTCGTACCCGAGGAACGGGCCGCCGCCCTCGACGGGCGTCGGCACCGCCCGGTTTAGTCGCCGCCCGACAGCGGCCAGGAAGCCGCACAACACGTCCAGCCCTTCCTGGCCGCCGAGTTGCTCGACGTTGACATCCAGATCGATCCGTCCCGCACGGCGGAACCGGAAGACCGCACCGACCCCCGGCCCCGGGTTCACGCTCAGCACCGGACGCGCCGGCCCGTCCGGCCAGGACAGCACCTCCTCGGCGGGCGGCAGCGCCATCTCGAAGCAGCCCACGACGAACGTCCGCTCCCACCCCCGCTCGACCACCAGGTCGAGCAACGCCTGCCAGTCCGCCACCGTGGTGTCCGCGACGCCGTCGCCCGGCAACCACCCGTCCAGAGCCGGATCGAGCAGCCACCCGGCGTGGTCAACCCAACGCAGGTCGGCCATCCCGCTCCTCCGGAGGGGTCCACAACACCCGGACCCGGTCGGCTTCGAGGTCGTACCCGAGGAACGGCGCCCGGGTGTCGCCCTCGAAGTACATCGGAACGGGCTTGCCCAGCCGCCGCCCGATCGCCGCCAGGAACCCGCACAGCACGTCCAGCCGCTCCTGGCCCTGCAGCTCGCGCAGGGCCAGGTCGAAGTCGATCTCCTCCTCGCCGAGGAACCGGAAGATCGCGCACACCCCCGGATCCGGCCACACCCGCAGGTAGGGGCACTCGGCGCCGACGGGCCGGGACAACACCGCCTCGGCCCGGGGCAGCGGCAGCACCGTGTCCCCCACGGCGTACTCGAAGGCCCAGCCCCGCTCCACCACCAGGTCGAACAGGGCCTGCCAGTCGGCCGCCGTGGTGTCCGCGATGTACACGTCCGGCAGGCAGTCCCCGCCGGCCGGGTCGAGCAGCCAGGCCACCTGGTCGTCCCAGAGCAGATCGGCCATTCCCTCATCCTCTCCGGCTCAGCGTGCGATGGTCTCCCACCGCTGGTTGTTCCCGCCGTTGGAGGCCCACTGGGTCGCGTTCACGCCGTTCGCCGTGTCCCAGCCGGCGATCTCCAACACCTTCACGCTGTTGTTGTTGGTGATCAGCCACCCCTCGTTCGGGCTGTTGCGGCCGAAGGCCCAGCTCTGGTTCATGCCTCGGGTGCACGTCCACTGCCGGGCGGGCGCTCCGCCGTCGGTCCGCCAGTCGGCGATCTCCAGGCACAGGCCGCTGTTCACGTTGACGAACGCGCCCGGTATCCCGGAGACGAAGTTCCACACCTGGTTCGCCCCGCCGTGGCAATCCCACTGGCGCACCGGCGCTCCGGGGTCGGTGCGCCAGTCCGCGACCTCCAGGCACTTGCCGCTGTTCACGTTCCGCAACATCGCCACCTGCGGGGGAACACCGTTGGGGAAACCGGGCGGGAAGGAGTCGGCGGTGGCCGCCGGGGCGCTGACGGCCACCAGTACGGCGGCACCGAGGGCGGCGGGCAGGAGTGAGCGGCGAACGGCGTGGTTCATGTGCGGAGTCCCATCGAGGATTCGGGCGGTCGCTGTCCGACGGGCACCCGCGTACGACGGCACGGCACCCCGGGGCCTACGACCCCGCCCGCCGCCCGGCTCCCCCCGAACGATCCCGAACCCTACTGCCTGCTACCGACACGATCCACCGGAATTGCACCCGCCGGGGCCAGGTCGGCGATGGTGCGGACGGCCTGGGTGATCTGGGTGTCCGTGAGGTCCGCGCGGGCGGTCAGGCGCAGGCGGGAGATGCCGTCCGGGACGGACGGCGGGCGGAAGCAGCCCACCGCGAGGCCGGCCCGGCGGCAGTCGGCGGCCCAGGCGAGGGCGGCTTCCGGGCCCGGGGCGCGGACCGAGACCACGGCCGCGTCCGGCGTGCAGGCGTGCAGGCCGGCGGCGGTCAGCCGGGCGGCCAGGCCGCGGGCGACCTCGCGGGCGCGGTCGGCGCGCTGCGGTTCGGCGCGCAGCAGGCGCAGGGCGGCGAGGGCGGCCCCCGCGGCGGCCGGGGCGAGGCCGGTGTCGAAGATGAAGGTGCGGGCGGTCTCGGTGAGGTGGCGGATCACCCGGTGCGGGCCGAGCACCGCGCCGCCCTGGGAGCCGAGCGACTTGGACAGGGTGACGGTGGCGACGGTGTCCGGCTGTCCGGCCAGTCCGGCGGCGGCGAGGGCGCCGCGGCCGCCGGGGCCGAGCACGCCCAGTCCGTGGGCGTCGTCCACCAGCAGGGCGGCCCCGCCGGTGCGGGCGGCCTCGGAGAGTGCGCGCAGCGGTGCCGCGTCGCCGTCCACCGAGAACACCGAGTCGGTCACCACCAGGGCGCGCCGCTGCTCCCGCGCGGCCAGCACCTCGGCGACCGCGGCCGGGTCGCTGTGCGGCGCCCGGTGGACGTCGGCGCGGGCGAGCCGGCAGCCGTCGATCAGTGAGGCGTGGTTGTAGGCGTCGGAGACGATCAGGGTGTCCGGGTCGGTCAGCGCGGTGAGCGCGGCCAGGTTCGCCGTGTAGCCGGAGGAGAACACCAGGGCGGCCTCCGCGCCGCAGAATTCGGCCAGTTCCCGTTCCAGTTCGGTGTGCAGCGCGGTCGTCCCGGTGACCAGCCGCGACCCCGTCGACCCGCCGCCCCAGCGCAGCGCCGCCTCACCGGCCGCCCGGGTCACCGCGGGGTGCCTGGTCAGCCCGAGGTAGTCGTTCCCGGCCAGGTCCAGCACCTGGTCCTCCGCCGTCCGGCTGCGCAGCGTGCGGGTCAGCCCGGCGTCCGCCCGCAGTGCGGCGGCCTCGTCGAGCCAGTCGAAGACCTGCGCCGGGGCGGACGGGGTGGTCGGGGCGGTCGGGGCTGACGGGGCGGAGGAGGCAGAGGTCAGGGGGAGGGTCATGCCCGGCACTCTGGCACGCCCCGCGAGACGGCGGCAATGTGCGAATCGGCACAACCCGGTCGGCGTGTTCTTGTCGCCGTCCACACCGCTTAACCGTGGCGGAATACCGCGAATATCGAATCTTTCGTTCCGGATCTTCATTCCCGACATTCCCACCGGATTCGCCGACGGAGCGTCGATGATTTCGATACGCTCCGTGCCGGTCCCCTTCCGAAGGACGGACACATGACGAATTTCGAATTCGATCGTCGAATGCACCCCGGGCGCTTAGCCGATTCGACCGATTCAGCCGATTCAACCGATTCAGTCGATCCGGTCGGGACGACGAGCCGAATATGCCCGCCGCACGCCCCGGCAACCCCGACACGGACGGAACGCTGAACCATGGTCGACGTCGCGCACACCCCGAACCCGTTCCCGAACCCGCTCGACAACCCCCCGAAACCGCCCGGGCGGCGCTGGCTGCCGTGGTCCGTGGGGCTCCTCGGGGTGGCCCTGATCGGGGGCAGCGTGCTGTGGGCCCTGCGGCCGGAGCAGTCGCTGGAGATCCCGCGCAGCGCCTGCTGGTCGGCGCTCTCCGAACGGGACCTGCGGCCGCTCGCCGGAGCGCACGGAACGCTGTCCGAAGTGACGCCGCACCCCCGGATCCAGACGCCGACCTCGCCGGAGGAGAACGAGATCCGCAGCAATGCGTGCCACCTCTCCTGGCACGGGGACGACGGCCGCCACGGCCGGCCGCTGGCCGTCAAGGTCGACCCCGCCTGGGACGGCATCGAGGCCGACCGCGCCCAGGACGCCGCGCACGACCGCCGGGTCACCCCGCTGGACGGCGGCCCCGGCGCGGCCTGGCTGGCCACGGCGGACAGCAGCCACCGGGTCCGGCTGTACGTGCGGTGCGACTTCCAGGTCCCCGCCGGGAACGACCCCAAGCGGAAGACGGCGCCGCCGTACTTCCGGGTCGACGTCGGCAGCGACAGGGGTACCACCGGGGGCACCACCGCACCGTCGGAGCAGGAGCGCCAGGCGTACGGCGACATCGCGCTGAAGGTCGCCCGGGCCGCCTCCGCCGAGTACCGGTGCAGCAACCGGGTGCAACTTCCCGCCACCGCACCGGCGATCCCCGACCTCGGGCAGCAGCAGGCGGCGTCCCATGGCTGAGCACCCGCGCCGGCGCGTGCTGCCGGCCGCCCTCGGCGCGGCCGTGCTGGCCGCCGGCCTCGGCGGCGGGACCTGGTGGTGGCGGTCCGCGCACGCCACCGACGTGCCGCCGGACGCCTGCTGGAACGCCTTCAGCCACGAGGACCTCGCGGCGCTGTCCGGCCCGGGCCACCAGGCCGTGGTCTGGCAGGGGAAGGACCAGCTCGGCAGCCGGAACGCCCTGGCCGATCCGGTCTGCGCGGTGGACTGGCAGGGCGACGACGCCCGGAGCCACTGGGTCGCCAAGATCGAGGTCGCGCACGCGGACGAGCGGTTCCTGAAGGCGAAGACCGACGCGGAGTCCACCGGCTGGGAGCCGATCCGCCCCGCCACGCTGGCGTTCGGCTCCGGCGCCCAGGGCTGGCTCTTCCACGACGGCACGGTGCAGCTGCTGGTCCGCTGCGACTCCCCCGCCGCCGCCGCCGTCCCGGCGACTCCGACCGCGCCCGCCGCACCGGCGACCCCGACCGCCCCCGGCACCCCCGCCGCCCACGACCGGAGCGGCACCGCCCCGCCCCCGTACCTCAAGATCACGATCACCGGCGACCGGGGCTCCGCCGACACGCCCGCCGTCCGGATCCACCAGATCAGGGTCGACGCCGCGCTGCGCACCGCGCGGGAACTCGTCGGCGCCCAGGGCTGCGCCAACGATCCCCGGTTGGCCGGGCAGTCACCCGTCGCACCGTTCTGACCGGCCCGCCCCGCCGCCGGGCTTTGCCCGGGGTGGCGGCGAGCAGGCAAGATAGCCGGGTGACGCTCCTTGACCTGATGCCGAAGCCCGCCACGCCCGATGCGCTGTACGAGACGTTCGCAGCCTGGGCGGAGGAGCGGGGGATCACGCTGTACCCGGCTCAGGAGGAGGCGCTGATCGAGCTCGTCTCCGGGAACAACGTGATCCTGGCGACGCCGACCGGGTCGGGCAAGTCCCTGGTGGCGGCGGGCGCGCACTTCGCGGCGCTGGCGGAGGGGCAGCGGACCTTCTACACCGCGCCGATCAAGGCGCTGGTGTCGGAGAAGTTCTTCGACCTGGTGAAGATGTTCGGCACCGAGCAGGTCGGCATGATGACCGGCGACGCCAGCGTGAACCCCACCGCGCCGATCATCTGCTGCACCGCCGAGGTGCTGGCGCAGATCGCGCTGCGGGACGGCACCCGGGCCGACATCGGCCAGGTCGTCATGGACGAGTTCCACTTCTACGCCGAGCCGGACCGCGGCTGGGCCTGGCAGGTCCCGCTGCTGGAACTGCCGCAGGCGCAGTTCCTGCTGATGTCGGCGACCCTCGGCGACGTGCGCCGCTTCGAGGAGGACCTGACCCGCCGCACCGGCCGGCCGACCACCGTGGTGCGCAACGCGACCCGCCCGGTGCCGCTGTTCTACGAGTACCGCCGCACCACCATGCACGACACCCTGGAGGAGCTGCTGCAGACCGGTCAGGCGCCGGTCTACGTCGTGCACTTCACCCAGAAGGAGGCGGTGGAGCGGGCGCAGTCGCTGATGAGCATCAACATGTGCTCGAAGGCGGAGAAGGACGCCATCGCCGCCCTGATCGGCAACTTCCGCTTCACCACCAAGTTCGGCCGCAACCTGTCCCGTTACGTGCGCCACGGCATCGGCGTGCACCACGCGGGCATGCTGCCGAAGTACCGCCGACTGGTCGAACGCCTCGCCCAGGCGGGCCTGTTGAAGGTGATCTGCGGTACGGACACGCTCGGCGTGGGCGTCAATGTGCCGATCCGCACGGTGCTGTTCACCGCGCTGTCCAAGTACGACGGACAGCGCGTGCGGATCCTGCGCGCCCGCGAGTTCCACCAGATCGCCGGGCGGGCCGGCCGGGCCGGCTTCGACACCGTCGGCCAGGTGGTCGCCCAGGCGCCGGAGCACGTGATCGAGAACGACAAGGCGATCGCCAAGGCCGGGGACGACCCGAAGAAGAAGCGCAAGGTGGTGCGGAAGAAGGCGCCGGAGGGCTTCGTCGGCTGGACCGAGGAGACCTTCGACAAGCTGATCGCCGCCGACCCGGAGCCGCTGGTCTCCCGGTTCAAGGTGAGCCACGCGATGCTGCTGTCGGTGATCGGCCGCCCGGGCAACGCCTTCGAGGCGATGCGCAAGCTGCTGACCGACAACCACGAGGACAAGGCCGCCCAGCGCCGCCACATCCGCACCACGATCGCCATCTACCGCTCGCTGCTGGAGGGCGGCGTGGTGGAGCGGCTGCCGGAGCCGGACGCCGAGGGCCGGATCGTCCGGCTGACCCTGGACCTCCAGGAGAACTTCGCGCTCAACCAGCCGCTGTCCACCTTCGCGCTGGCCTCCTTCGAGCTGCTCGACCCGACCTCGCCCTCGTACGCGATGGACGTCGTCTCGGTCGTCGAGGCGACCCTCGACGACCCGCGCCAGATCCTCGCCGCCCAGCAGAACAAGGCGCGCGGCGAGGCCGTCGGCGAGATGAAGCGGGACGGCATCGAGTACGAGGAGCGGATGGAGCGGCTCCAGGAGATCACCTACCCGAAGCCGCTGGAGGAACTGCTCACCCACGCCTACGAGGTGTACCGCCGGGCGCACCCGTGGATCGGCGACCACCAGCTCCAGCCCAAGTCCGTGGTGCGCGACCTGTACGAGCGGGCGATGACCTTCTCGGACTACGTCGGCTTCTACGAGCTGGCCCGCACCGAGGGCATCGTGCTGCGCTACCTGGCCGGGGCGTACAAGGCGCTGGAGCAGACCGTCCCCGAGGACGTGAAGACCGACGACCTCAAGGACGTCATCGCCTGGCTCGGCGAGCTGGTCCGCCAGGTCGACTCCAGCCTGCTGGACGAGTGGGAGCAGCTGGCCAACCCGACCGAGGCGGCCACCGCCGAGGTCACCCTGGACGACAAGCCGGCGCCGGTCACCGCCAACGCCCGGGCCTTCCGGGTGCTGGTGCGCAACGAGATGTTCCGCCGGGTCGAGCTGTGCGCGCTGGAGCACTGGAACGAACTCGGCCAGCTGGACGGCGAGTACGGCTGGGACGCGGACCGCTGGGCGGACGCGATGGACGGCTACTGGGACGAGTACGACGACCTCGGCACCGGCCCGAACGCGCGCGGGCCCAAGATGCTGATCATCGAGGAGGAGGACTCCGCCTGGAAGGTCCGGCAGATCTTCGACGACCCGGAGGGCGACCACGACTGGGGCATCAGCGCCGAGGTCGACCTGTACGGCTCGGACGAGGAGGGCCGGGCGGTGGTGCGGGTGACCGCGGTGGACCGCCTCGGCGGCTGACCCGGCGTCGGGGGCGGGCGGGGGGGGCGGGGGCGCCCCCCCGGCGGGGGGGCGGGGGCGGGGGGTGGTGGCGGGCGGGGGGCGGGGGGGGGGGGGGGGGGGGGGGCCGGGGGGGGGGCCCGGCCGGGGGGGCCGCCGGGGGGGGCGGGCGGGGGGGGGGGCCGGGGCCCCCCCCCCCCGGCCCCCCCCGCCGTTCGCCACGGCCCGTTCGTCACGGCCCGTTCGTCACGGCCCGTTCGTCACGGCCCGTTCGTCAGGTCCCTGTTGTCACATCCACACGAACGGCTGCCCCGCCGCGTACGACAGTGCGCGGGTGGCCTCGGCCAGGTTGAAGTCGCCGGCCGAGGCGCTCGGCGTCGGGCCGGCCGACGCCGGGGTCGAGGCGGTGCCGCTCGGGCGGCTGTCGCCGGGGCGGGAGCCGGTGACGGTCACGTAGTGCCCGACCGCCTCGATCCGCTGCTCGCTGCCCGGCTTGGCCTCACCGCCGGACTGTGCGGGCGCGATGTTGGTGTCGGCGAGCATGAAGGCGACCACGCCGGGCTTGCCGCGCAGGGTGTCGGCGGCCCGGGCGGCGGCGGACTGGTCGGCGAAGCGCAGCACGGTGACGCTGCTGAGCACCGGGTGGTCGACACCGGTGAAGCTGACCGTCAGATAGGCCCGGCAGCCGCTGTCCTTGAGCAGCTCCTGGGTACGGTCCAGGAGCACCTCGTCGCACTTCTCACCCTGCCGGATGCCGCCGCGCCGGGCCTTGTAGCCGGCGACCTCGACCGGGCGCTGGGCGGGGAACAGGTTGTCGGCGTTGAGGCCCTCGGGGTCGGTGGTGGGCGGCGGGGCGCCGACCACGGGGGGCGTGCGGGTGGCGTCCTGCCTGGACGGGCCGAGGCCGGGTATGTAGTCGCCGGGCGTCGGGCGGGTGATGATCCATCCGCCGGCCACGACCACGCCCACCATGACGACCCAGCCGACCGCCCGGCGGCCGGCCGGCAGTCGGCCGCGCCGGGGGTCCGCCGGTCCCGCCGCCGTCGCCTGGCCGAGGCCCCCGCCTATTCGCTGTCCTGCCCGGCCGTCCTGGCCCTCTCCCGGAGTCGGGGTGTGCTCCCCCTGCGTGGTCATGGCGCAGATTCTAAGCACCCGTCGAGTGGCCGGGATCACGGGGTCGGGGGCTTGTGGATCTTCGCCCCGGCGGCCGCCGCGGCACCCCCGCGGGCACTCCGCCGACCCCCGCCCGGCTACCCGTCGGTAACCGTCCGCCGCGGCCACCGTCAAGCGCGTGACCTGCACCGACGCCGTGAGCTTCGACACTGTGGCAATCGGCACATCCTCGCCGGGATCTTCTGGTGGGTTTGCTCTGGCGCCATTCGCGCGCGAGCAGGCAGGATCGGCCCCATGGATCTGCTCGATACCCTCACCGCCAAGGGCCTGCGCGGCGAAGTCCCGACCCGCGAGGAGGCCCTGGCCGTCCTCGCCACCACCGACGACGAGCTGCTCGACGTGGTCGCCGCGGCCGGCAAGGTGCGCCGCCGCTGGTTCGGCCGCCGGGTCAAGCTCAACTACCTGGTGAACCTGAAGAGCGGGCTCTGCCCCGAGGACTGCTCCTACTGCTCCCAGCGGCTGGGGTCCAAGGCCGAGATCCTCAAGTACACCTGGCTCAAGCCGGAGCAGGCCGCCGACGCCGCCCGCGCCGGGGTGGCCGGCGGGGCCAAGCGGGTCTGCCTGGTCGCCAGCGGCCGCGGCCCGACGGACCGTGACATCGACCGGGTCACCGACACCATGGCGGCCATCAAGGACGCCGACCCCGAGGTCGAGATCTGCGTCTGCCTCGGCCTGCTCTCCGACAACCAGGCCGAGCGGCTGAAGGCGGCGGGCGCCGACGCCTACAACCACAACCTGAACACCTCCGAGAACACCTACGGGTCCATCACCAAGACCCACACCTACGCGGACCGGGTGGACACCGTCCAGAAGGCGCACGGCGCCGGGCTGTCCGCCTGCTCCGGCCTGATCGCCGGCATGGGCGAGAGCGACGAGGACCTGGTCGACGTGGTGTTCGCGCTGCGCGAGCTCGGCTCGGACTCCGTCCCGGTCAACTTCCTGATCCCCTTCGAGGGCACCCCGCTGGCCAAGGAGTGGAACCTCACCCCGCAGCGCTGCCTGCGGATCCTGGCGATGGTCCGCTTCGTCAACCCCGACACCGAGGTGCGGATCGCCGGCGGCCGCGAGGTGCACCTGCGCTCGATGCAGCCGCTGGGCCTGCACATCGCCAACTCGATCTTCCTCGGCGACTACCTGACCAGTGAGGGCCAGGCCGGGCAGACCGACCTCGACATGATCAAGGACGCCGGCTTCGAGGTCGAGGGCGCCGGCGAGGCCACCCTGCCGCGCCACCGCGCCGACGTCGCTGAGGCCGTCGCCGCCTCGTCCTGCGGCACGACCGCGTCGTCCTGCGGCACGGCCGCGTCTTCCTCCGGCACGGCGGCCTCGGCGTGCGGCAGCGGCGGCGGCTGCGGGCCGTGCGGCGGGCACGCGCACACCCCGGCGGAAGCGACCACCGCGGAGGGCACCGAGGCCGCCGTGTCGCAGGACGACGAGCTGCGCAGCGACCTCGTCAAGGTCCGCCGCCGCGGCGCCGGCACCGAACTCGCGCCCAACGCCTGACCCTCGGAGAGAACCACCATGTCCCAGCTGTCCGCGGACACGCTGCTCAACCTCGACCGGGCGCACGTCTGGCACCCGTACGGTCCGATGCCCGGCACCGTCACCCCGTACCTGGTCGAGTCCGCCTCGGGCGTCCGGCTGCGCCTGGCCGAGCCCGTCGCGGGCGGCCGGCGCGAGCTGGTCGACGGGATGTCGTCCTGGTGGGCGGCGATCCACGGCTACCGGCACCCGGTGCTGGACGAGGCGGTGCGCGAGCAGCTGGGGCGGATGAGCCACGTGATGTTCGGCGGGCTCACCCACGAGCCCGCCGTCCGGCTGGCCGCCCGGCTGGTGGAGATCACCCCGGAGCCGCTCCAGCACGTGTTCCTCGCCGACTCCGGCTCGGTCGCGGTCGAGGTCGCGATGAAGATGTGCCTGCAGTACTGGCAGTCGACCGGACGGCCGCAGAAGCGCCGGCTGCTGACCTGGCGCGGCGGCTACCACGGTGACACCTTCCACCCGATGTCGGTCTGCGACCCGGACGGCGGGATGCACCACCTGTGGGGCGGGGTACTCCCCGGGCAGCTCTTCGCACCGCAGCCGCCGGCCGGCTTCGACGCCCCGCTCGACCCCGAATACGCCGCCCGCTTCGAGGAGTTGATGGCCCGTCACGCGGACGAGCTGGCCGCCGTCATCGTCGAGCCGGTGGTCCAGGGCGCGGGCGGGATGCAGTTCCACTCCCCCGCCTACCTGCGGATGCTGCGCGAACTCTGCGACCGGTACGGGGTGTTGCTGGTCTTCGACGAGATCGCCACCGGATTCGGCCGCAGCGGCGCCCTGTTCGCCGCCGACCACGCGGGCGTCTCGCCGGACGTGATGTGCCTGGGCAAGGCCCTCACCGGCGGCTACCTCACCCTGGCCGCCGCGCTGTGCACCGGCGAGGTCGCCGACGGCATCAGCCGCGGCGAGGTGCCGGTGCTGGCCCACGGACCGACCTTCATGGGCAATCCGCTGGCCTGCGCGGCCGCCAACGCCTCGCTGGACCTGCTGCTCGGACAGGACTGGGCGGTCGGGGTCAAGCGGATCGAGGCGGGGCTGCGGGACGGCCTCGCCGCGGCCGCGGACCTTCCCGGCGTGCACGACGTCCGGGTCCAGGGAGCCATCGGCGTCGTCCAGTTGGACCACCCGGTGGACGTCCCGGCGGCGACCGAGGCGGCCGCCCGGGAGGGCGTCTGGCTGCGCCCCTTCCGGGACCTGATCTACACCATGCCCCCCTATGTGACGGAGGACGAGGACGTGGCCCGCATCGCCGCCGCCGTGACCGCCGCGGCGGTGGCCGGATGAGCGCCCGCATCCTCTTCGTGACGGGGACCAACACGGACGTCGGCAAGACCGTCGCCACCGCGGCCGTCGCCTCGGCGGCCCTGCGGGCGGGCCGCACCGTCGCCGTACTCAAGCCCGGGCAGACCGGCGTGGCCCCGGGCGAGCCCGGCGACGCGGCCGAAGTCCGGCGCCTGGCAGGCGAACTGACGATCCGTGAGCTGGTGCGCTACCCCGAACCGCTGGCCCCCGACACCGCCGCCCGGCGGGCCTCGATGCCGTACCTCTCCCCCGCCGAGGTGGTGGCCGAGGTCCGCGAACTCGCGGCCACCCACGACCTGGTACTGGTCGAGGGCGCCGGCGGCCTGCTGGTCCGCTACGACGACCGCGGCCGCACCCTGGCCGACCAGGCCCGGGCCGTACTCGACGCGGGTCTGGCCGCCGAGGTCCTGCTGATCGCCTCGGCCGGACTCGGCACCCTGAACATCGTCTCGCTCACCGCCGAGGCACTGGCCGCCCGTGAACTCCCGCTGGCCGGCGTGCTGATCGGCTCCTGGCCCGCCGACCCCGGCCTCGCCGAGCGCTGCAACCTCGCCGACCTGCCCCGCTCCGCGGGCGCCCCGCTGCTCGGCGCCCTGCCCGAACGCGCGGGAACCGCCGAGGACTTCGCGGCCCTGGCCGCCGCCTCACTGGCCCCCGCGCTCGGCGGCGACTGGGACGCGCAGCACTTCGCCCACGTCCACCGGCCGGAATAGGCCGGGCTTCGCTCGAAGGGGTGAGCCGGTCCCCGAACCGTGCGCGGTACGGGGGCCGGCTCAATACCGTTCCTCCCATGACAGACGGGCTGACCATGGACGAGGCCCTCCGGGCCTTGGCCGCCCTGGAGGCGGCGTGGAAGGACGACGACGAGGCGCTGTCCGCCCTGGCGATGGGCGGGGCCGAGGAGCGTTCACTGCCGTCGCTGGTCGCCGCGTACGGCGAGCACGCGATGGACACCCTGATGGCGCTTGCCTTCGGGCTCAGGTCGAGCATGAGCGACGAGGAGATCGCCGAGCTCTCCGACGCCGTCAGCGCCAACATCGGCGCACGGATGAGCGCCCTGCTCACCCAGACCCTCAAGGCCTGGGGCACCGTCGCCACCCCCGACGACCTCGCCATCACCAAGATCATCGCCCACGCCGTGATCGACGCCATGCGGGCCGTGACCGAGGACCCGAGCAAGACCGAGGTGCTCCCCCTCCTGGCCACCTTCCGCAACTACGCCCTCAACGGCGTCTGACCCCGGGCCGATCCCGGGGCGTCAGAGCGGTAGGGACATCACCAGGTCGGTGGTGGCGAAGCCGAGCGAGGTGTACAGCGCGATCGCCGTCTCGTTGTGCGCGAAGACGTGCAGTCCGAGCCGCACCGCGCCGAGTTGGCGCGCGAGGTCCGCGCCCGCGAGCATCACCGCCCGGCCGTAGCCGCGGCCGCGCAGCCCGGCATCGACCTCGATGTCATGGACGAAGGCGGCGGTCTCCGTCCCGTGCGGGCGCAAGTGCAACCAGAAGATGCCCACCCGCTCGCCTCCCACCGCGTCCCGGGCCAGACAGAGCCGAGTGTCGGGGGTGGCGAGCCCCTCGGGCAGCAGCTCGTCCAGCTTCTCCCGGGACTTCCCGGCGGCCTCCTCAGCCGTCCAGTTGCCCGATCTCACGTTGCTGGCCGCGTACTTGGCCACGATGTGGTCGAAGTAGACCTGGAACTCGGCCTCGTTCATCGGGTCGAGTCGTACCTGAGCAGTCGTCATCGTTCGGAGGCTACCCCAGGCCCGGCAACCGCTCCGGGCCGGGGTGCGCCACGGCTCCGAGCGGGGGCTTCGAGAGTCCTCGAAGCCCCCGCTTTCACTACAGTAGTTGGGGGCAGCTGCCTGTATCGTCCGGTCTGTCCGCCACCCTGTAGATCGGGAGTTCTTCGTGACCAGCGACGCCGCCCAGCGGGCCTTCCGGTTGATCGTCACCGGAGGCGGGACCGGAGGCCATACCTATCCGGCGTTGACCGCGGTTCGTACCGTACGGGCGCGGCTGGGCGCCGATGGGCGGGGCCTGGAGGTGCTGTGGGTCGGGACGGCGGACAGTTTGGAGTCCCGGGTCGCAGCGGGTGAGGGGATCGAGTTCGCGGCGGTGGCCACGGGGAAGATCCGGCGCAGCAGCAACCCGATCAAGATGATCTCTCCGGCAAATGTGCGGGACATGGCGCGGGTGCCGCTCGGCGTCGCCCAGGCGCGCTCGGTCGTCTCCCGCTTCCGCCCTGACGTGGTGCTGGCGACGGGTGGGTACGTCGCGGTGCCGGTGGGCCTGGCCGCCTCGCTGTGCCGTCGCCCGCTCGTCGTGCACGAGCAGACCGTGCGTCTGGGGCTGGCCAACCGCACGCTCGCGGGGAAGGCGGCGCGCATCGCGGTGTCCTCGGAGTCCACGCTGCCGCTGCTGGCGGAGGCGTCCCGGGCGCGTGCCCTTGTCACGGGCAATCCGGTGCGTCCGGAGGTGCTGGCCGGGAGTGCGGACAAGGCCGTCCAGGCCCTGGGACTGCACGGCTTCCGCCATGACCTTCCGACCGTGTACATCACCGGCGGCGCCCAGGGTTCGGAGCAGATCAACGGCCTCGTGGCGGACGTGCTGCCGTGGCTGCTGACCCGTGCCAACGTGGTCCACCAGTGCGGGCCGGCGAACGTGGAGGCCCTACGGGCCCGCGCCGCAGGTCTCCCGGCCGACCTGGCCGCCCGGTACCTGCTGACCGGGTTCGTCGGCCCTGAACTGCCCGACGTCCTCGCGCTGGCCGATGTGGTGATCTCCCGCAGCGGCGCGGGCACCATCGCGGAACTGACCGCGCTCGGCAAGGCCTCCGTGCTGATCCCGCTGGCCACCTCCGCCGGCAACGAGCAGGCCCACAACGCCCGGCACCTGGAGGAAGCCGGGGCTGCCGTGGCGCTGCTGGGCGAGGTCACCGCCCAGCAGCTCCAGCAGGCCGTGGAGCCGCTGCTGGGCGACCCCGGCCGGTGCGCCGCGATGGCGCAGCGCTCCCGGGCGCAGGGCCGCCCGGACGCAGCCGAGCGGCTGGTGGACGTGCTGCTGTCCACGGCCGCCGACCACGGCTAGGGCAGGGTGTTCACCGGGCGCCCCCGGCCGTCTTGACGGCCTGCGCCAGAGCGGCGGCGACCTGGCGGGCTTCCTCGGTCGTCAGGTGCTGGTGGAACGGCAGCGACAGAATCTCCTGGCCGTAGCCGCGACCGCGCAACCCGGCGTCGACCTCGATGTCGTAGACGAAGGCGGCGGTCTCCGTCCCGTGCGGGCGCAGGTGCAGCCAGAAGATGCCCACCCGCTCACCGCGCCCCGGGCCAGACAGAGACGGGTGTCGGCGGCGACGAGGCCCTCGGGCAGCAGCTCGTCCAGCCTCTCCCGGGAATTCGCCTACTCCTCCTCGGCCGTCCAGTTGCCCGATCTCACTTTGCTGGCCGCGTACTTGGCCACGATGTGGTCGAAGTGAACCCGGAACTCGGCCTCGGTCATCGGATCGAGTCGCACCTATGCAGACGTCATTGTCCGGAGGCCAGCCGAGGCCCGGTCACCGCTCCGAGCCGGGTACCGGGTGCCGGCCGCCGGTCAACGGCGCTGGGCGGCCGGGCCGAAGCAGGCGACCAGGAAGCAGAGCACCCCGGCCACCGCCGCGACGACTGGCCCCGCCTGCATCGACGGGGCGAAGCCACCGCCGCCCTGGAGCACATGGTGGAACTGCACCAGCGAGCCCGCAGCGGCGGCGCCCAGCGCGGCCGCCACCAGCAGGGTGAGGCCGGCCAGCCGGACGACGGAGGCCACCAGGCGCAGCACCGACAGCACGATCAGGGCGACACCGATCCACTGCAGGGCCCGCATCCAGGTCCCGGCATCGTCCAGAAAGGCCTCCGACCACCGGTGGTTGCTCCCCAGGATGTCGAAACCGGACCACTGCAGACTCCCGCTCTCCCCGCTGTACGAGGCCCAGGGCAGGGCGAGTGCACCGACCGCCACAGCCGCGAGCAGCAGCACGGTGACGGCGTTGGCCCGGGAGCCTCCCGGGCGCGGCTGCTGCGGGGCGTAGGACGGCCTGGGCGGCGGAGGCACGGTCATGGCACCGAGGATCCGCCGCCGGTCCGAACCGGTCAAGGGGCGGAGCGCGGGCTTCGAGACCCCTCGAAGCCCGCGCCGGATACTCGGAGGTTGTGTCGTGCGCTCCCCCTACCCCTGGGCAAGGGCATCGCCGAGGAAGGTGCGTGCGCGCCCAGTGAGCTGCCGGTGCAGCAGCTCAGCCCGTGACCGGATCAGGCCTTCCCGGTAGCCGCTCGGCAAGCGGTCCCAGACACCCGAGGCCATCTCGGCTGCTCCAGTCTGATCACCATCGATTCGCAGGCACGCGGCGGTGTCCATCGCCAACAGCGCCCGCGTCATCACGGACGGGGAATCGGTCAGGTGCAACGCTTCCTCCTGCGCGGCACAGGCACGGTCTGAGTCACCGAGAAGCAGGTACGCCTGCGAGAGGTGAACAAAATGCTTCTGCTCGCAGTAGCCGAACCACGTGTCCGCCGACTCGGCGCCGTCCAACCGCTCCGCGAGCGTACGGACATCGTCGACCGCCCGCGAAGCCCCCTCCAGATCGCCGGAGGCTGCGAGGGCACGAGCGGTGACTGCCGCAGCCAGGGCACCGGCCGCCGTCGGACCGTCGCCGGCCTCGAACCGCGCACGCTCGGCAATCCGGGCCGCCGACTCAGGAGCCCCGTAGTTCAGTGGCACCATGGCATGCCGCGCCAGTACCCACGCGAGCATCCGCTGGTCACCCGATTCCCGCGCAGCCCGGTCGGCAGTGGCGAACCACTGGAAGGCGCCACGCTGGTCGCCACGGTCGTGTTGAACGATGGCGACCAGACCCGCGATCCCGGCAGCAGTTCGGGCCAGGTCCGCTCGGGCGCGCGCGGGGTGCGGGCGGTGGAGGACGTTCTGCAGGAGGCCGAGGTCGGACAGCATCTCGGCGAGGACCCTGTCGGGCGACCGCCCACGGTAGCCGCCCCGGTGCCGCTCGAAGGCTGCCTCCAGGTACGCGAGATCGCCGTCGCCGGATGGCGCGAGCGCTGACTCGATCCCCTCACGTGCCTGGGCAATACCAGGCAGCACCACAACACCGGCGGCCGCGGCCACGCCCGCCCCGATGAACTTCCGCCGGTTCACCATGTCCTCCGTGCCGTGCTCGCGCCGATACCGCCGAGAGCGGGCTGCAGCCTCGACAACCTGCCCCTTGGGAAGACCGTAGGCGTCGGCAATGCCCTGAAGCGAGGGCTGTCGCGGAATCCGTTTCTCCGTCTCCCAGTTCTTCACCGTGTCCGGGCTGCACCACTCGCCCGTCGCTCCTCCGACTACGGCAGCCTGTTCCTCCCGCGTCAGCCCAGCTTGCTCGCGACGCCCGCGCAACAGCTCGCCGATCCCGTTCGGCGTGACGGTCACAGGCCCTCCCTCGATCAGAGGTGACGAGACCTCAATTGTGGCCCAGGGTCCGGCACCGGGGCCGGTGGAACGGCCCCCTTTCCGGCCCCTCCCTTCGGCATGCCCACGGAGTTGACTGTCAGCGGCACCACCACGACCAGGTAGGAGTTCCCATGGGATGGGGTATCGGCAAGGGCAGCGGCACCTCCGGCGGCGGCAGCGGCTCCAACGACGGCGGTAACGGCAAGCACTCGGGGAGGAAGGACTTCAGCCCCTCCAAGCCGAGCCCCGACACCGCGAAGGCGCCCGAGGGCGGCAAGCACAGCAAGGACGGCAAGAGCAAGTGACCCAGCAGCACCGGGAGCAGGCCGCTACGCGTGGCCTGCTCCGCGCCGTTTCCCGTTCCCTCGGCTACGAGGTCACCCCGGAGTGGCGCCGGGCTGCTGCGGCCGTCCCGCGGCACCGGTTCCTTCCCGACCGCATCTGGCTTGCCGCCGGCGACGGCTACGAGCTGTGCGATCGCCGGAGCGAGCCCGACCGGTGGCTCTCTGCGGCCTACTCGGACGAAGCCGTCGTGACGCAGATCAACGACGGCCAGGAACCCGACGATCCTGCGGACGCATGGCCGTCCTGCTCGGCGTCCGCGCCATCGATCGTCTTCACGATGCTCGACGCCCTCGACCCCACCCTGGGCACCCGGGTACTGGAAATCGGCACCGGCACCGGCTGGAACGCCGCGCTGCTGGCACACCGGCTGGGCGACGCCAACGTGACCACGATCGAGGTCGACTCCGGCCTGGTCGCCCGCGCCAGGAGCTCGCTCGGCAAGCTCGGCTACGCTCCTGCCGTTGTGTGCGGCGACGGGCGCCACGGCTGGCCTCCCGGGGCGGTCTACGACCGGGTTCTGGCGACCTGCTCCGTACGGCGGGTGCCGTCGGCATGGATCACGCAGACCCGATCCGGTGGCATCATCCTCACCCCGTGGGACAACCCCTGGGCCTGCGGCGGTCTCCTCCGACTGACGGTCGACGGCGACGGCAGCGCCACCGGCAGGTACACCCCGGACAGCGCGTTCATGCTGATGCGGACCCAGCGCCGGGACCTGCAGCTGTTCCGGGACGTGGTTATGGAGGACCACGTCCCGACCGAGTCCACGACCGCCCTCGCCCCCTGGGCTGTCGCCGACTCCGCGTTCGAGACCCGGTTCGCTCTCGGCCACCGCCTCGGCGACCTCTGGTACGCCTGGGATCACGATCCGGGCATGGCCGGCGTGGTCACCCGACTGTGGACGGCCACGACCGACGGTGGTTCCTGGGCAGCCGTCGACTGGGACGGCGCCGAGAACTCCGCCCGGTTCACGGTGTGGCAGCACGGCCCGCGCCGCCTCTGGAGCGAGGTCGAAGCCGCCCACCACTGGTGGTTGGAGAACCACCAACCCGGTCCGGGCAGGCTCGGTCTGACCGTCGCACCCGACGGCGGGCACCGGGCATGGCTCGACACTCCGGCGGACAGCTGGCCGCTGGAGTAAGGAGTACGCTCCCGCCGTGGAGAGGAGTGGCGTGGACGAGGACGAACCGCTGGAGCTGTGGGCCGAGTGCCGGTCAGCCTTCCGACGCCCCGCTGGAGAACTGCGAGCCGTACACCTCGACGAGATCGACCGCCCCGCCCATGTGAACCCGGCAGCGCCTCGGCTCATCGAGCGGTGGGACGGCGTGCAGTGGGTGCCCGAGACGATCGCCACCGACTTCGCGGCCGCCCAAAGGCTCGTCCACGGCATCCGGGGCGACGGCTCGTTCTGACGCGGACGGGCAACTGGCTCAAGGCGCCACCCTTCTGTCATGTGGCGCGGGCTTCGAGAATCCTCGAAGCCCGCGCCTTCGCTAGTCGATCCCCATCCACCCGGCGGCGAGTGCGAAGCCACCCGTGGAGGTGGCGAGGAAGGTGAGGACGAACACCAGGATGCTCGCCGTGGGAGGAGTGTCGTCGGGCAGCAGGAGGGCGACGACGCCCGCGAGCAGGAAGCTCCCGACGGCGATGGCCGTCGCGGCGACTACGGTCGCATGCCCCTGCGGAGGATGAGGACCAGCCGCTCGATGACGTCCGGCCTGGCCGCGCCGAGGTCGATCAGGATGACGCCGGTGTCCTTGACCAGGCGCCAGTCGATGCCGAGGGAGGGAAGCTTCACCTCGGCGGCGTGCAGGACGGTTTGGAGGTCGTCGAGGATGTCGGCCGCGTTGCGACGGTCCTCGGCCGTGATCTTGTCGATCATGCTGCTCATGGGGCATCTCACTGTTCGGTGTTCGTGATCCAACGCGGTTCGGTGTCCCACTCGATGCCGCCGCCCGGGGGCCGGAGGAAGGCACGCCCGTGCTGCCAGCCCATGAAGGCGGCCCAGCGCCCGGAGCGGGCGTCGAAGACCCGCTCGCCGGGGGTGGAGGGGCGGTAGGGCTCGGAGGGCGGCGCCGCCCATCCCACGGGCGGCGCCGGGGCGATGCTGCGGGTGTCCAGTCGGGCTTCGGGGATGGCATCGCCGCACTTCGGGCACCGACAGGGCGGGAAGTTCCGCCGCAAAATCAGGCTCTCACCGGAATACCTTCTAGTCATATTTGCATGCTCCTCTCGCCATTCTCCACTCCTCTCCACGGCGACCACCTCGGGGTTTGACGATCGCCCTTCAAGGGTCGTCTCGCACCACTACGATGGGAAGACGTTTCAACTCAACACTCGATGCGTTGAATTAGGATGATCATGAAGGATGATTCGCCAGAGCCGTACAGGTCGCGACTTGAGGCCTTCGGGAGAACTCTTCGAAGCCTCCGCCGGGCCAGGGGCCTGACACAAGCCCAACTTGGGAGATTGATCAACTACTCCGGCGCTTTCGTCTCCTATGTCGAACTCGGGGATCGCCCACCCCCATTCGCGTTCGCCACCCGCGCCGACTCCGTCCTAGGATCCGGCGGCACGCTGGAGTCACTGTGGTGGGCCCTTGAGCACACTTCGATGCTCAAGGGCTTCTTCAAGTACGCCTCTTACGAGTCCAAGGCTGTAGAGATCAGGCATTTTCAAGAAAGAGTCATCCCCGGACTTCTCCAGACCAGAGAGTACGCAGCAGCAATCCATAATGCTGCCGCCAACCAGGGGTCAATCAGTCAAAATCAAGCCGATGAACGGACTGAATTCGCAATCTCTCGACAGCGGATTCGAGAGAGGCGCGACCCGCCCCACTCCCATTTCATCATGGATGAGAGCTGCATCCACACAAGAATCGGCAGCCCAGATGTGACCATTGCCCAGCTTCAGCACCTTGAGGATCTCGCCGATGATCCAAGCATCACCATTCAGGTGTTCCCGTTTGCGCGTGGCGAAGCGTGCTCGTTTGCATGGCCAGCGATCATGCTCACGCTTCCCGATCGGTCAACCATGCTGTACTCGGAATCCAAACTCGGAGCGCATTTCTCCAAAGATCCCGACGAAATCCTGCGCTGGGAACAGGACTGGAGACACCTTCAGAACAACGCGCTCTCCCCCGCTGAATCCCTCTCCGCGATCCGCGCCATTCGAACCTTCGGCCAGTTCGACACGGCCCGACCAGCTGGCCCTATCGCAACGACCCCCGCGACGCGGATGCCGTGACCGAACAGCAACTGACTGAAAGTCGAATGCATGTTTGTGTACGGGTGCCACCGCCAGCGAGGATGTGGGGTCAGCCGGTGGTCCGACGCCGAGTTCAGCACCTTGGGGAGAACACCTTGCGGCCAGTTGGTGGTCCGGATCCGTTGAGCTTCGCGTTACTCGGCGCGCTGCGGGTGCAGCGCGCCGAGTGCACCGTCGAGCTGGGAGCGCCCCGGCAGCGGGCGGTGCTGGTATCTCTCCTCCTCCGGCCCGACTCGGTCGTGTCCATGGACCAGTTGATCGCGGACATCTGGGGCGAGGAGCCGCCCGGTTCGCCGGTCGTCGCGATCCGGTCCTACATCTCGCAGCTGCGGAAACTGCTGGAGCCGGTGCGCCGGACCCCCACCGTCCTGCTCTCGCAGGCGGGCGGCTACCGGCTCTCCGTTCCCCCTCACCACATCGACCTGTTCCAGGCCAGGCGCCTCCGTGAACTCGCCCGGAGCTGCGCCCCCGAACAGGCACGGGAGCATCTTCGGCAGGCTCTCCAACTCTGGCGCGGGGAACCGCTCCTCGGCCTGCCCGGCCCCCTCGTGGAGCGCGAGCGGCAGCGGCTCGCCGAGCTGCGCCTCACCCTCCTCGAAGAGCGCCTCGCCCTCGACGAACCCGCCGACTGCCTCACCGAGTTACAGGCCCTCGCCGCCGAACACCCGTTCCGCGAACAGCTGCAGGCCCTGCTCATCCGCGCCCTGCAGCGCACCGGCCGCACCACCGAGGCCCGGGCCGCCTACGACGCGTTGCACTCCCGACTGGTCGAGCACCTCGGGATCGAGCCAAGCCCCGAACTCACGGCCCTCCGCGACGAGTTGGATCCGGACCAACTCCCTTCGGATCCGGCCCACTTCACCGGCCGACAGCAGCATGTCGCCGCCATCGCCCGGGCGCTCACCGACCGCGCCACGCCCGGGCTGCGCCTGGTGACGATCACCGGCATGGCCGGCGTCGGCAAGACGGCCCTCGCGCTCCGCACCGCCCACACCCTGCGCCCCGACTTCCCCGACGGCCGTCTGCACGCCGACCTGCGCGGTGCCGACCTGGTGCCCGCGAGCGCCGCCGACATCCTGGCCGACTTCCTCACCGCGCTGGGCGTGACCCCGCCGTCCATCCCCAGGGACCTCGCGGGCCGGGCCGCGCTGTTCCGGACAGCCAGCGCCGGGAAGCGTCTCCTCGTCCTCCTCGACAACGCCCGCGACGACGCCCAGATCCAGCCGCTGCTGCCCGGCTCCTCCGACTGCGCCGTCATCGTCACCAGCCGCGCGATGCTCACCGGCGTCTCCTCCGTCCTGCACGTCCCGTTGGACGTCTTCGACACCCGGGAAGCACTCGCCCTGCTCGACTCCGTCATCGGTACAACACGCCGGTCCACGCAACCCGACGACGCCGAACTCCTGGTCGAGGCCTGCGGTTTCCTCCCCCTCGCCGTCCGGATCGCTGCCGCCCGGCTCGCCGCCACCCCCGACCAGCCGATCGCCGACCTCCTCGCCCGCCTCGCCAACGACCGTGAGGGCATCTCCGTCCTGCGCACCCGCGACCTGGCCGTCGAGCAGGTCTTCGACCTCAGTTACCGCCTCCTCCCGCCGCCCCTGGCCACGGCCTTTCGCCAACTCTCCTGGGTGGAGCCGGACATCGGCACGGCCGCGGCCGCCGCCGTCCTCGACCTGCCCGAGCACCAGGCGGAGCACCTCGCCGAAGCACTCGTCGACCAGGCCCTGCTGGAGTCGATCGGCGCCGGCCGCTACCGCTTCCACGACCTGGTCCGCGCCTTCGCCCGCCGGACGTCCCTACGCCTCGAAGCGGACGAACGCGCCACCGCCCAAAGCCGGTTGCTCACCCTCCTCCTCGGCAATGCCCGGACCGCCTTCGCCCTGGCCGTCCCCGGCGACCCGGTGGCCGATGTCTTCGGCGAGCCGATCACCCGGCCCGTCTTCGCGGACCTGCCGGAGGCTCGCCACTGGGCCCGGTCCGAGACCCCCGGCGCCATCGCCCTCGCCGCCGCCGTCGCGACGGTCTCCCCCGCTCTCCTCCGGGAGGCCGTCGACCTGCTGATCGCCCTCAGCCCGCTCGGCCTGGGCGCCTTCGCCGGCCGGGCGGAGGAGACCGCCCGGCTCCTGATCGCCGCCGCCATGAGGGCCCGGGACCGCGCCGCCGAGGGCCGTGCCCGCTTCCTCCTCGGCACCGTGCTGCTGGGCCGGGCCCGGCTGGACGAGGCCGCCGAGCAGGCCCGTCGGGCAGCCCTGGCCTGTCAGGAGGCGAACGACCCGGCCGTCCACCGGCAGGCCCTCAACGACCTGGGCGTGATCGCCCAGGCCCAGGGCCGGCACCAGGAGGCGATCACCGCCTTCGACCAGGCGGCGGACCTCGCCCGGCGGCTCGGCCACCGTTCCGGCGAGGTGGCGAGCACCGCGAACGCGGCGCTGTCCCGGATCCGCAGCGGTCGGGTCGAGGACGCGGTGGAGACCTGCCGACGACTGCTGACCGAACCCGGCGACGCCGCGATGACCGCGTACGTGCACTACGTTCTCGGCCTCGCCTACCAGGAACTGGGCCGACTCGACGCCGCCGCCGTGCAGTTGCAGTGCTGCGTCGACTGCGCGGGCCGCGCCGGGGACCTGGACCGCGAGTCGGCGGCCCGTAGCCGGCTGGCCGACGTGCTGCGGCTGCTCGGGCGGGTCGACGAGGCGGTGCGGGAGGCGGAAGAGGCGCTGCGCCTGGCAACGCAAGGTGGGCGACAGCGCGAACGCGCTCTCGCCCACCTGGTGTTGGCCAATGCGATGACGGCACTAGGCGATCACCGCACCGCCCGGGACCACGCGACGGAGGCGCACCGACTGCTCAGCGGCCTCGGTGCCCCGGAGTCCGCCGACGCCGAGTCCCTGCTGACCGCGCTGGCCACCGCCGCCGGCTCCTAGGAACCCGTCACCGGATCCGGATCACCAGCCCGGTGCTGTTCCAGGCGATCGTGCTCGCCACGCACCTCACCTCCGCAGACCCCCCGCAGGCCTGCGCCGGCGGCGCCGTCGGCGAGCCGTGCCGCACCGGATCCCCCGCCGCCACGGCGAAGATCCCCGCGCCCACCGCCATGACCGCCGCACCGGCAACCGCCGTACGGACCACAACCGTTCGCAACACTTCCGATATCTCCCTGCTCACGTGCCGTACTCGGCCCTACTCAAGCGCCCGCACGTTCTCAGGGCCCGGTAGACGGACGATCAACGGCCGCTCCCCCGATGATCGTTGGCAGGCCGTCTACCGCCGTCGGTGAACGTTGGGCCCGGCGCCGCGATCCGAGCACCCCGTTCCATCGGGTCCGGCGCCGAGCACCGTCTGACGGGGAACTTCCACCCCCGTCAGACCCCCGCACCACCTCCGGGCGTCCTGGGCACGGACCCGGTGCGGGGTCCGTCCGAGGCGCCGGGCCTTCCCCGTCCTGGCGCCTCGGCGGCGTTCCCGCCCGTCCCCGCCGTCCCCGCCGCCCCCTCCGCCGCCCCCGCCGCCTCCGTCAGGCGGTTTCCAGCAGCACCGCAGGCAGTTCGCCCTCCAGCACCGGGCCGCGCGGCAGGGTCAGGCCGAAGCGGCGCCCGAGCACCTCCAGGCAGAGCCGGTGGACCTCGCGGTTCGGGCGCTCCGGGTCGGGCAGCCCGAGGGCGGCCAGGTCCGCGGTGACGGCGGCCGCGACCGCCGGCTCGCCGTCGACCCCGGCGAAGCCCCAGCTGCCGTCCAGGTGGAGGTTGAAGCCGCAGAGCGGCTGCCCGTCCCGCGAGGCCCGGTAGAACGGCGGCACCGGCTTGCCGTTCTCCTCCTCGTACTCCAGGTGGTGCACCTCGACGCCGTCGCCGCGCGAGACGCTCTCCGGGAGGTGCAGCTCGCCCTGCCAGTAGCCGTACGCGACCGCGTAGGAGAGGCCGTCGGCCTGCCCGTGGCGCAGTGCGATCGCCTCGAAGTCGCCCGCGAAGTCGAGGTCGTGGTCGTCGATCAGGTCCTCCCCGGTGTACGGGCCGAGCGGCCGCACCGTGTGCCCCGGGAGAGCTTCCGCCGCGATCCGGGCCACCAGTTCCTCCGGGGCCAGGCCTCGGGCCAGCACGACGCTGTACCCTCCGTAGGCGATCGAGTAGGGCTGGGCGAGCCAGCCGAGCATGTCCGTCATGGTGATCATCCTGCTCGATCCCACTGACAGAGCCCCTGACAGCAGGCGCTACCCCGCCCGCGCGACCTCCGGGTTGTCGAGCAGCAGGTCGTGCCCGACCGCGCTGAGCGCGTGCCGGACCTGCTTGCCCTGGCGCTGGGTGGTGATCAGGCCGGCGGCACGCAGGGCGGCCGCGTGGGCGGAGGCGGAGGGCGGGCTGATGCCGAGCAGCCGGGCGAGTTCGGTGGTGGAGCAGGGCCCGCCCTCGACGGCCCGCAGGGCGCGGGCCCGGGCCGGGCCGAGGACGGCGGCCAGGCCGTCGGCGACCGCGGGCGCCGCCTTCGCCGGGGTGGAGCCGCGAGCCGGGGTGGAGCCGCGAGCGGGGGCCCGGGCGGCGAGCGGGTGGATCAGCAGGCTCTGCCGGTCCTCGGCGAGCAGCATGCCGATGCCGTTCTGCACGAAGTAGTTGGGGCGCAGCTCCAGCCCGTGGCCGCCCAACGCGAACTCGCCGGTGGGCCCGCCGGTCGGCCCGCCGGTCGCGTACTCCAGCACCCCGTCGTCGTGCCAACGGGTGTGCGGGTGCAGCGAGTCGAGCATCGCGCCGACGCCGGACCGGGCCGCGGTGCGGGCCCGCTCGGCCACGTCGGCCTCCAGCAGTCGGCGGAGTTCGGGCCAGTCGGGGGCCAAGCAGGACCGGTACAGCGCCCAGGCGCCGTCGGCGACCCGGCGCAGCCCGTCGGGGCCGTCGTCGCGCAACCGGGCCAGGGCGACGGGCAGTTCGGCCGGGTCGCCGTACACGGCGAGGTCCTGTGCGAAGGTCGGCGAGGCGACGGCGAGGACTTCGTCGAGTTCGTCGGCGAGGTCGCGGCGGACGCCGTCGATGTCGGCGCCCATGAACGCCGGGACGCCCGCCGTGCTGGCGTTGACCAGGTCGAGGAAGGGGGCCGCACGGTGCGGGACGTGCCGGCGCACCTCGCGCCACCAACGGTCGCGGCGCATTCCCAGGCAGCCGGACGGCGCGTCCCGCCGGCTGGCGCCACCGGTCATCAGGTGGTCCAGCGGGGAGACGGCGAAGCGGGTCCTGGCGAGGTCGGCGACCCCGAACCTGATGCTGAGCACACCCCTCCTGACCTGGCGCTCCCTTGACCATTAGGCCCAGAGGCTAATGCATGGCCGATGCGCCGTGGGCCTTGGCATCCTTCCCTGGTCAGCGTCCGGTCCCCCGCCACAGGGGAGCGGGGGAACGGGCGCGTCGATCCGTCGCGACCCCTGGGACGGATACGGATCGTTCGTCGAACCGAACGATCCGGCGGCCGGGCGAACCTCACCCATCCTGGGCGGACCTCACCGTCCCACGCAGGGCGGAGCCGCCTCCCTGGCCTCCTTCGCCTCCCCGGCCTCGCCCGCCTCCCCCGTCTCCCCCGGTCCGGCCAGGTGCAGCCGCCGCTCGGCGCGGTACTGCAGCAGGAGCACCGAGCGCACCGGCTCCCCGCTGAGCGCGGTGTAGGAGTGCGGGAGCGAGGCGTCGAAGCCGATGTAGTCGCCCGGGTCGAGCTCCACCTCGCAGCGGCCCGCCCGGACCCGCAGCCGGCCGGACTGCACGATGGTGTGCTCGGTACCGGTGTGGCCGCCGGAGATCTGGGTGCCGTCGGTGCGCACCTGCTGGTCGTAGACCTCGAACACCACGTCACCGGCCTCGATCCGGCGCAGCGGGCGCAGGTCGACGCCGCGTCCGCTGAGCACCTCGGCGTCGGCCGCCCGGACCACCGTCACCTCGCCGGACGGCTGCCCCTCGACCAGGTCGGAGATCGGCACGCCGAGCACCCGGGAGAGCCCGAGGACGGTCTCCAGGGTGGGGTTCCCGGCGCCGGACTCCAGTTGGGAGAGCGTCGCCTTGCCGATCCCGGCCCGTCGGGAGAGCTCGGACAGCGAGAGTCCGTGCTGGGCCCGGATCCGCTTCAGGTTGGCGGCGAGGACCCCCCGCACCGATCCCTCGGAGTCGTTCATCCTCAGCCTCTTCTCTCCGGACGCCGTTCGATATACCGTACAAAACGCTTGTTGCGCACTCGGCAGGACAGCGTAGCGAAGCGCGCACCGTCTCCCCCTCCCCCCTCTGGAGAGTCCCCAGTGACCGAGCCGACCGGGCCCACCGAGCCGACCGAGCCCATCAAGTACCGCAAGAACGGCCTGACCCGCGGGGTCACCGAGGAACTCGCCCAGAACATGACCCAGGGCTGGGCCGACACCGAGCGCCACGCCCTGGAGCCGATCGCCCAGGCCGCGCACACCGAGCGCCGCCGGGCCGCGCTCTCCGCCGCCTTCCCCGGCGAGCTGCTGGTGGTCCCGTCCGGCAACCCCAAGGTGCGGGCCAACGACACCGACTACCCCTTCCGCCCCTCGTCCGACTACGTCTATCTGACCGGCGACCAGTCCCAGGACGCCGTGCTGGTCCTGGAGCCCGCCGGGGAGACCGGCCACCACGCCGTGCTCTACCTGCGCGACCGCTCCCGCACCGACAACGGCGAGTTCTGGCTGGACAACCACGGCGAGCTGTGGGACGGCCGCCGCAACAGCCTGACCGAGAGCGAGAAGCTGTTCGGCCTGCCCTGCCGGGACGTCCGCACCGTGCGCGCCGACCTGGCCGCGGCCACCGCACCGGCCCGGGTGCTGCGCCGGCACGACGCCGGGGTGGAGGCGGCCCTCCGGGAGGTGGCGGTCGACGAGCGGGACGCCGAGTTCGAGGTCTTCCTGTCCGGGATGCGCCTGGTCAAGGACGAGTTCGAGATCGCCGAGCTGCGCCTCGCCTGCGACGCGACCGCCCGCGGCTTCGAGGACGTGGTGCGCGTCCTCGGCACCGACACCGCGACGCCGGAGCGGCTGATCGAGGGGACGTTCTTCGTCCGGGCCCGGCTGGAGGGCAACGACGTCGGCTACAGCAGCATCGCCGCCGCCGGTCCCCACGCCACCACCCTGCACTGGGTCCGCAACACCGGCCAGGCCCGCCCCGGCGACCTGCTGCTGCTCGACGCGGGCGTGGAGACCAACGAGCTCTACACCGCCGACGTGACCCGCACCCTGCCGGTGTCCGGCCGCTTCACCGAGATCCAGCGGAAGGTCTACGACGCGGTGTACGCCGCCCAGGAGGCCGGCATCGCGGCGGTCGGGCCCGGCGCCGACTTCCGCGACTTCCACCACGCGGCCCAGCGCGAGCTGGCCGAACACCTCACCGCCTGGGGCCTGTTCGGCGACCTCACCGCCGACAAGGTGTACGAGCTGGGCCTGCACCGCCGGTTCAGCCTCGCCGGGACGGGCCACATGCTCGGCATCGACGTCCACGACTGCGCCCACTCCCGCACCGAGGAGCACCTCGACGGGCAGCTGCTGCCGGGCATGGTGCTCACCGTCGAGCCCGGCCTGTACTTCCAGCTGAACGACCTGACCGTGCCGCAGGAGTACCGCGGCATCGGCGTCCGGATCGAGGACGACATCCTGGTCACCGAGGACGGCAACGAGAACCTCTCCGCCGCCCTCCCCCGCCGCTCCGACGAGGTCGAGGCCTGGCTCGCCCACCTGCGCGGCTGACAGCTGACAGCTGACAGACGAAGGCTGACGGCCGACGGCCGACGCGCGGCCCCCGGCTCCCCGTCATCGGGTGAACCGGGGGCCGCGGCGACTCAGCCGTCCGCCAGCGGCTTGACCCAGCGGCTCCACTGGGGTTCGGGGTGGTAGCCGGCCGCCTGCCAGGTGCGGTGGCCGAGGGCGTTCTCGTCGAGCACCATGGCGTCGGCGCGGCGGCCGCCGAGGGCGGTGAAGCGCTGTTCGGCGGCGGCCAGCAGGGCGGCGCCGATGCCCTGGCGGCGGTGGGCGGGGTCGACGGCCAGGCGGTAGAGGTGGCAGCGCCAGCCGTCCCAGCCGGCGATCACGGTGCCGAGCGGGGTGCCCGGGTCGTCGGCCGCGGCGGCGACGATCAGGCACTCCGGGTCCCGGGCGAGCAGAGCGGCCACGCCCGCCTCGTCGTCGGTGATGCTGGTGCCCTTGGCGGCCCGGGCCCAGAGGTCGAGCAGGGCGGGGATCTCCTCGGGCGCGGCGGGGCGCAGCACGATCTGTGGGGTCATGTCGGCCTGTCTAGCAGGGTGTTCGGCCGGGCCGCCCGGCTTTTCGGATCATGGACAGTTCCGGATCACGGACGATTCGGATCGCGGACTTCTCGGGTCATGGACCTCCGGTCATGGACCTCTCGGGTCAGGCAAGCAGGCGCCACACCGTGGTGGTCTTGACCGAGGCGTCCTCCAGGTCCGCGACCACCGGCACCTGGTAGGCGGCCACCGCGGTGAAGCGGTCCCGGGGCAGGTAGGCGCGGCCCGGGTCGCCGACGATCACGGTGGCGCCGCGGGCGGCGGCGCGTTCCAGGAACGGCAGGAACCGGGCGGCCATGGCCCGTTCGTAGAACACGTCGCCGGCCAGCACCACATCGGCCGGGGCGCCGTCGCCGTCCACCAGGTCGACCAGCGCGCCCGTCACCCGGACGCCGTTGGCCTCGGCGTTGAGTCCGACGGCGGCCACCGCGTAGGCGTCGATCTCGGCCGCCCGGACGTCCCGTGCGCCGCGCAGCGCGGCCGCCACCCCGACCAGGCCGGATCCGGCCGCGATGTCCAACACCGCCTTGCCGTCGACCAGTTCGGGATGGTCCAGCACGTAGCGGGCGACCGCGACCCCGCCGGCCCAGGCGAACGCCCAGAACGGCGGCGGCAGTCCGGCCTCGCCGCGCTCGCGCTCGGTGGTCTCCCAGAGCGCGATGGCGTCCGGCGCCATGTGCAGGTGGATCTCGGGCACGAAGGGGACGGGCGTCAGTTCGGTCTCCCGCAGGATGAACGCCCGGTCGGTGTCCGCTTGATGAACTCGCAGCTCACTCGGCATGCCCCGCAGCATAGGGCCAGCCGACGCCCGGTCGCGCCGACTGCTCACACCACGCCCACGCCGGCCGCTCACACCGGTGGCTCACACCGGCCCGGCCGCCAGCGGGATCTCGGCGGTGAGCCGGGCGCCGGCCGGGGTCGGGGTGACGGTGAGGGTGCCGTGGTGGTGGCGGGCGATGTCGCGGGCGATCGGCAGGCCGAGCCCGGTGCCGCCGTGGTCGCGGGAGCGGGCGTCGTCGAGCCGGGTGAACCGCTCGAAGACCCGCTCGTGGTCGGCGGGCGGGATGCCGGGGCCGTCGTCCTCGACGTCGAGCAGGGCGAGGCCGCGCCCGGGGTCGGTGGCCAGCCGGACGTGCACGGCGGTGGCCGCGTGCCGCTCGGCGTTGTCCAGCAGGTTGGTGAGCAGCCGGCCGAGCCACAGCGGGATGCCGTCGACGGCGACCCCGGGGGCCAGGTCGGTGGTGCGCCGGTGCGGGCCGGAGGGGCGGGCCAGGACGGTGCCGGCGACCAGGTCGGTGAGGTCGATCCGCTGGCGGGGCCGGTCCTCGGCACCGCCCGCGTCGAGCCGGGCCAGCAGCAGCAGGTCGGTGGCGAGGTTCTGCAGCCGGTCGGTGTCCGCGAGGGCGCCGTGCACCAGCTCGGCCCGGACGGCCGGGTCCGGGTGGGTGTCGGCCACCTCCAGCTGGGTGCGCAACACCGCCAGCGGGCTGCGCAGTTCGTGCGAGGCGTCCGCGATGAACTGGCGCTGGCGGCGGCCGGAGGCCTCCAGCCGGTCGAGCATCGCGTTCATGGTGGCGGCGAGCCGGGCGATCTCGTCGGCGGTGCCCGGTTCGGGGACCCGGCGGTGCAGGTCCTGGCCGGTGATGGCGTCGACCTCGGCGCGGATCGCCTCCACCGGGCGCAGCGCCTGCCCGGTGACCTTCCAGGTGACCACCACCCCGGTGAGCAGCAGCAGCGGGCAGGTGACGGCCAGTCCGGCCTGGGTGATGTCCATGGCCTCGTCGGCGGCGCGCAGCGAGGCGCCCGCGTAGACGGTGACCGGGCCGGTCGTGGTGTCGGCGGTGACGGCGGTGAGCCGCTGGGGGTGGTGGTCGTAGAGCGGGTCGACCGCGTCGGTGGTGCGCGAGCCGGTGTGCCGCTCGGTGGCCAGCGCGGGGCGGCCGGCCAGGTTGGGGCTGGCCGCGAGCACGGCCCCGCGGGCGTCGACGACCTGGAGGAAGTCGGCGCCGTGGGCGGTGTGCAGGACGGCCGGCAGCCGCCCCTGGACGGCGAGTTGGGCGACCGACTCGGCCTGCTGGCGGGTCGCCGAGGCGGCCGAGGCGACCAGGTCGGCGTGCACGGCGGCGAGCAGTCCGGCCCCGGCCAGGGCGAGCGCGGCGGCCAGCACCGTACCGGCCGCGGCGGTGGCCCGGGCGCGCACCGTGCGCGGGACGAACCGGCCGGCCCAACGGGGGACGAACCGGTCGGCCCAACGGGGGACGAACCGGCCGGCCCGGCGCGGGAGTCGGGGCACCTCAGCCGCCCGCCGGGTCGAGCCGGTAGCCGGCGCCGCGCATGGTCTGCAGGGCGGCCCGGCCGAAGGGCGCGTCGATCTTGCGCCGCAGGGCGTGCACGTGCACCTCGACGATGCTCGGGTCGGCGTCGTGGTCGGCGTCCCAGACGTGGTCGAGGATCTCGCGCTTGGAGACCACCGTGCCGGCCCGGGCGGCCAGGTGCTCCAGGATCGCGAACTCGCGGGCGGTCAGGTGGGTGGGGGTGCCGGCCCGGGTGCAGGTGCGGGCGTTGGCGTCCAGGACCAGGTCGCCGAGGGTGTGCAGCCGGGGGCGCTGCTGGTCGATCCGGCGGTGCAGGGCGCGCAGCCGGGCGAGCAGCACCACGAAGGAGAAGGGTTTGGCGAGGTAGTCGTCGGCGCCGGTGTCCAGCGCCTCGGCCTCGTCCCACTCGCCGTCCTTGGCGGTGAGCATCAGGATGCCGGCCCGGCAGCCGCCGGCCCGCAGCCGGGCGCAGACCCGGTAGCCGTTGAGGCCGGGCAGCATGATGTCCAGGACGATCACGTCGTAGGGGTGGCGCTCGGCGAGGGCGAGGCCCTCGGGGCCGTTGTGGGCGGTGTCGACGGTGTGGCCGTCGGCCTCCAGTCCGCGCCGCAGCGCGGTGGCCATCCGCTGTTCGTCCTCCACGACGAGTATGTGCATCCGTTCAGGGTGCCAGGTGCGTCCGGGAACGTCCGAGCGGGCTTAAGCGGGGGTTCAGGTACGGTCCGCCATGATCACCGGGCGCGGCCCGGGCGGAACCGGGCCGGGAGCCGATCGCAGCCCCGAGGCAAGGAGCACGCCCGATGACCGATCCGCTGTCGTCCCCCGTCCCGCCCGCCGGGGAGGAGCCGGAGATTCCCGACGTGCCGCCGCTCGAACCCCGGCGCCGCCGCGTCCAGCGGCTGCGTGCCTGGACGGGCGGGCGGGAGCGGCGGATGGCCGCCGGGCTGGTGACGGTGGCGCTGCTGGGCGCGGGCGGGCTGGCGGTCGCGGTGGCGGCGCACGAGGGCTACGGGGAGCGCGGGCACCGCGAGGCGGCCGCCCTGGCCGGGGACGGCGCCGGGTACGGGGCCGGGCACGGCCATCGACAGGGGCACGGGCGCGGACACGGGAACGGGGCCGGGGATGGGTCCGGGGACGGCGGGGCGCCCGCCGCGCTGCCCGCGGTCGCGGCCTCCGCCGCGCTGGAGAAGGCCCAGGCGGCCGTGCCCGGCGGCCGGGTCGAGTCGCTGCGCAGGGTGGGCGAGCAGGGCGGCGGCGCGGCCTGGGCGGTGACCGTGGTCGGCCCGGACGGCGTGCGCCACCTGGTGACGGTGGACGGCTCCGGCGGGCAGCTCACCTCGAACACCGTCGTCTCCGGCACGGCCGCCTCGGGCACGGCCGTCTCCGACACCGCCTTCGACGACTCGGAGCGCTGAGATGGCCCACTCGTCCGTACCGACGACGCCCCGCCCCGCAGCTCCCGGTGACACCCTTCCCGGTGACACCCTTCCCGGTGACACCCGGGCCACCGCCGGCGCCAGCAAGGTCCCCGCCGTGGACGGCTGGTTCTGGGTGGTGAAGGTGCTCACCACCGGCATGGGCGAGACCCTCTCCGACTTCCTCGCCCACACCGTCGGCCCGGTCCCCGCGGTGGCCGCGGCCGGGCTGCTGCTGGCCGTGGTGCTGCTGGTGCAGCTGCGGACCGGCCGCTGCCGGACCGGGCTGTACTGGGCGGTGGTGGTGCTGGTCAGCGTGTTCGGCACGATGGTCGCCGATGTGGCGCACGTCGCGCTCGGCGTCCCGTACGCGCTGTCGGCGGGCTCGCTGGCGGTGGCGCTGGCGGCGCTGTTCGTGCTCTGGCACCGGGTGGAGGGCTCGCTGGCGATCGACCGGGTGACCGGGCTGCGCCGGGAGCTGTTCTACTGGGCGGCCGTGCTGCTGACCTTCGCCCTGGGCACCGCGCTCGGCGACCTGACGGCGGCCACCCTCCAGCTCGGCTACCTGGTCGCGGGCCTGGGCTTCGCGGTGCTGATCGCGATCCCGGCGGTGGCCGCCGGGGCCCGCTGGGTGGGCCCGGTGGCGGGCTTCTGGTGGGCGTACGTGCTGACCCGCCCGCTGGGCGCCTCGTTCGCGGACTGGCTGGGCGTCGGGGCCGACCGCGGCGGTCTGGCGCTGGGCACCGGCCCGGTCAGCCTGGGTCTGGCGGTGCTGATGGCGCTGGCGCTGGTGCTGTCCGCACGGGCCGACCGCCGGTCGGCGGCTGGACTCTCCGCCCACTGACCGTCTACATTTCTGTAGACGTCGGAGGCGCACGACATCACCCCCCGGACAGCCGTGCGCCTCCGACCTCGTCGTTCCGGCGGCCCGCCGGCCCGCTCAGCCGGCCCGCTCAGCGGGGCCGCTCGTCGACCACCCGCTTGATCTTCCCGACCGAGCGCTCCAGCGTGTACGGGTCCACCACCTCGACCGCGACCGTCACGCCCACCCCGTCCTTGACCGCCCGGACGACCGCCTCCCGGGCCGCCTCGCGCAGGTCGGCGGGCGCCTCCGGCCGGGCCTCCACCCGTACGGTCAGGTGGTCCAGCCGCCCCTGCCGGGTCAGCCGCAGCTGGAAGTGCGGGGCCACCCCCGGGATGCGCAGCAGGATCTCCTCGATCTGGGTCGGGAACAGGTTCACCCCGCGCAGGATGATCATGTCGTCGCTGCGCCCGGTGACCTTCTCCATCCGCCGGAAGGCCGGCCGCGCGGTGCCGGGCAGCAGTCGGCTGAGGTCGCGGGTGCGGTAGCGGATGACCGGCAGCGCCTCCTTGGTGAGCGAGGTGAAGACCAGCTCGCCGCTCTCCCCCTCGGGCAGCACCTCGTCGGTGAAGGGATCCACCACCTCCGGGTAGAAGTGGTCCTCCCAGATGTGCAGCCCGTCCTTGGTCTCCACGCACTCCTGGGCGATGCCGGGGCCGACCACCTCGGAGAGGCCGTAGATGTCGACGGCGTGCAGGTCGAGCCGTTCCTCGATCTCCCGCCGCATCTCCTCCGTCCAGGGTTCGGCGCCGAAGATGCCGATCCGCAGCGAGCTGGCGCGCGGGTCCAGGCCCTGCTTCTCGAACTCGTCCAGCAGGGTGAGCAGGTAGGACGGGGTGACCATGATGACCTCCGGCCGGAAGTCCTGGATCAGCTGCACCTGGCGGGCGGTCATGCCGCCGGAGGCCGGGATGACCGTGCAGCCGGCCCGTTCGGCGCCGTAGTGGGCGCCCAGGCCGCCGGTGAACAGTCCGTAGCCGTACGCGATGTGCACCTTGTGGCCGGGCCGGCCGCCGGCCGCGCGGATCGAGCGGGCAACCACGTCGGCCCACATGGAGAGGTCGTTCTCGGTGTAGCCGACCACGGTCGGGCGCCCGGTGGTGCCGCTGGAGGCGTGGATCCGGCGGACCCGCTCCATCGGGACGGCGAACATGCCGAAGGGGTAGCCCTCGCGCAGGTCGGCCTTGGTGGTGAAGGGGAAGCGGGCGAGGTCGTCCAGCGTCCGGCAGTCCTCGGGGCGCACCCCGGCGGCGTCGAACTTGCGGCGGTAGAGCTCGACGTGGTCGTAGGCGTGCCGCAGGGTGGCTTGGAGCCGGTCGAGCTGGTGGGCCCGCAGTTCGTCGACGCCCATCCGCTCGCCGGCGTCCAGCAGGGCGGGAGGAATGCGCTCCCCCAGGCGTCGGTCCGGGTGGGGTGCGCTGCCGGTCATCGTCGCTCCTCCGCTGGTCGGCCGGGGCCGAACGGCCAACCGATCGTTCGGTCAGGCCAAGCCCAGGCCAAGTAATCCAGCACCCGAACCACCTGTCAAGGGATGCCGCAACGGTTCCGGAATGTGAACTTCCGACGCGTTCGTGGCGGGGCCGTGCCCGCCGCTTGGATGGCCGATATGAAAATCATTACGGAAGTTTGACTCTGCGGCGGCCTCCACCGGCCCGGACGCATGGTTCAGTAGTGCGGCTTCTCCCCTGCACCCCGGAGTGATCACCTTGGCCTCGACCCCTGCGCTGGTCAGCGCGCTGCGTGAGCTCGGCGACCGGCCCGCCGTCGTCGCCGACGGACGCGCGATCAGCGGCATCGGCCTGCTGCTCGGCGTCTCCCCGCCGGGCGGCCTGCCCCGGGCCCTCGCCGAACGCGTCGCCGAACACGCCGCCCTGCCGCCCTCCACCGCCCGCGCCGCCGAGGAACGGCTGCGGCACTGGGCCGGCGTTCTCGGCCCGCCGCCGATCCGGCACACCGTGCTGCACCCGGCCACCGACCTCGCCGTCGAACTCGCCCTGGCCACCCTGCTGGCCGGCGGCACCGTGCACTGCGCCGACCCCGAACTGCGGCCCGAGGAGCAGCTCAGCGCCCTCGCCGCCAACGGCACCACCCACCTCAGCCTGCCCTCCGCCCTGCTCTGGCGGCTCAGCCGGCAGCCCGGCCTGACCGACCACGACCTCGGCGACCTGCGGCTCGTCCTGCACGTCGGGCCCGAACCCCGCCAGGACGACGTCTACGCCGCCGTCGACGCGCTCGGCGCCGTGCTCGCCCACGTCCGCGCCCCCGACAGCCAGGCCGAGGCCGCCGACCGCCGGCTGCGCGCCGACACCGAGGCCGCCACCGCCGCCGCCTGGAAGCACAGCATCGGCCTCACCGCCGAACAGATCACCGGCTTCGGCGCCCACCTCGACCGGGCCGTGCTCACCGCCCTGCTGCACGCCCTCCAGCAGGCCGGGGTGCTCACCGACCCCCAGCACGGCTGCTCCGAGGCCGAACTCCTCGCCACCGCCCAGGTCACCCCCGCCCAGCGCCCCCGGGTCGGCCGCTGGCTCGACGCGCTCGCCCGGCACGGCCTGATCACCCGCCGGGACGGCGGCGCCCAGGGCCCGGTCTACTCCGGTGCGCCCGAACTGAGCTCCGCCGAGGTCCGGGACGCCTGGCGGCCCGCCACCGAGGCCTGGGCCGACGGCCTCGGCACCGGCGCCGTCCTCGACCGGGTCCGCCGCGGCGCGCTGCGGCTGCCCAAGCTGCTCAGCGGTGAGGAGGCGCCCCGCGCGGCCGCCGCCCCGGTCCGCTGGACCGCCGCCCGCGGCTACCTCGGCACCGCGCTCGGCGCCCTGGTCCGCGCCACCGGCGAGGCCCACCGCGGGCCGCAGCCGCTGCGGGTGCTCGAACTCGACCGCGACGGCGCAGAGACGGCGATCACCCGGGCCCTCGCCGCCCGGCCCCGGCAGAACGTCGACCACCACCTCGCCCCGGACGGCGGGCGCTACGACGTGGTGGTCGCCACCGCCGTCGGCAGCCCGGCGGAGGAGGTCCCGGCGCTGGTCGGCCTGCTCGCCGCCGGCGGGCGCCTGCTGCTGCTCGCGCCCGTCACCGAGCAGCTCGACCTGCTGATCACCGGCGACTCCCGGGGTCTCACCGCCCACCCGGCCGACGACTGGCGGGCCGCCCTCACCGCCGCGGGCTGCCCGACCGTGCTCACCCTGCCGGAGGACGGGCACCCGATGGGGCTGCTGGGGCAGGGGCTGTTCGTGGCGCGGGTGGACTGAACGCGGGTGGACTGAGCCCGGGTGGACTGGGCGCGGGTGGACTGAGCCCGGGTGGACTGAGGACCGGCCGGGCCGAGGGGCGGGTGCGTCGGCCGGGTCGCGGCTACCATCGGGCGCATGGCCGCTCCCGCCTCCTCGCGCTCGATCCGCTCCCGGGCCTCGCTCGGCTCCGTCGCCTCCCTCGGGTCCATCGGCTCCCTGCTGTCCATCGGCTCGATCGGATCCGTGCTCTCGATCGGATCCGTCGGCAGCGTGCTGTCCATCGGCTCGGCCGGCTCGGTGGTCAGCGCCTTCTCGGCGTGCTCCTGGCTCAGCGTCGGCTCGCTGCTGTCGGTGCGCTCGCGCTGGTCCCTCCGGGGCCGGCGCCCGCAGCGGGGGCCGTCCGTGGCCGACCGGTGAAGCCGGGTCACGTACCACCACCCGATCCGTACCATTTCGATACCGAAGCCCGGGTGAGCTGCGGGAATCCTCGCCGCGCGGGGCGGTCCCCGGGTAGGCTCCGGACAGTCCTCCGGGCCCTCGTACGGGCGGCGGCGCGCCGCCCGTGCCGTGTCTCCGGGGGCGGACCCCCGCGGGCCACTCGGTGGGCCCCGCGCACTCGACACCGCGCGCCAGTGCAGTCGCGCGAACGGCGAAGGGCATCGCTTTGGCGGATCGGCTCACCGGAGGAGACTCCTCGCTGCTGCGGCGGATCAACGCGGCGGTCACGCTTCGGGCGCTGCGGACCGGCCACTCGGTGACCCTCACTCAGCTCGTCGGCGAGACCGGGCTCTCCCGGCCGACCGTCGAGGGCGTGATCGAGGGCCTGGTCGATACCGGGCTCGTGGCCGAGGTCGAACAGCCCCGGGAGGACGGCCAGCCGGGCACCGGCCGCCGCGGCCGCCCGGCCCGCTGGTTCCGTTTCCGGGCCGAAGCCGGACACATCCTCGGCATCGAGATCGGCGTGCACGACATCCGGGTCATCCTCGCCGACCTCACCGGCGAGGTGGTGGGCAGTCACTTCAAGCCCGTCGACGAGACCCTGGAGGCCGAGGACCGGCTCTCCGCCGTCCGCACCGCCGTCGCCGAGGTGCTGCGCAAGGCCGGCATCTCCCGGGACAACCTGTGGGCCGTCGGCATCGGCACCCCCGGCATCGTCGACCGCGAGGGCACCGTCCGGCTCGGCACCGCGATGCCCGGCTGGACCGGCCTCGACCTCGGCGCCCGGCTGCGCCGTTCCTTCCGCTGCCCGGTCCTGATCGAGAACGACGCCAACCTCGCCGCCATCGCCGAACACTGGCAGGGCTCCGCGGTCGGCGCCGACGACGTGGTCTTCGTGATGGCCGGCCTCAGCCCCGGTGCCGGCTCGCTCATCAACGGCCGGCTGCACCGCGGCTACGGCGGCGCGGCGGGCGAGATCGGCGCCCTGCACCTGCTCGGCCAGGAGGTCACCCCGGAGCGGCTGCTCTCCACCACCGGCAAGCCGCTCAACCCCCTGGACGAAGCCGCCGTCGCCCGGGTCCTGCGACTGGCCCGGGAGGGCGACGAGGTCGCCAAGGTCGCCATGGACCGCTTCCTCACCCGCCTCGTCCAGGGCGTCGCCGCCCTGGTCCTCGCCATCGACCCCCAGCTGGTGGTGATCGGCGGCTGGGCCGCCGGCCTGGACGGCGTCCTGGAGCCGCTGCGCGAACGCCTCGCCCAATTCACCCTGCGGGCACCGGAGGTGGCGCTCGCGGCGCTGGGCTCCGAGGTCGTCTCGATGGGCGCCCTGCGGGTCGCCCTGGACCACGTCGAGGACCAGCTCTTCGCCGTCGACCCGCCCCGGGTGTGAGGGCTACGGGGCGGCGTACTCGGGGTCGGTCAGGTCGATGGTCAGCGTGTTGTCCCGGTTGTTGGTGAACGTCGCCAGCGGCCACTCGACGTCGATCCGGACGAACTCGTTGGCCAGCAGGTGCACCACCCAGACCAGGTTCCGGTCGGCGTCCAGCCGCGCGAAGAACCCGTCGGACCCGTGGGAACCGCCGCCGCTGCACAGATGGCCCGCGCCGTCCGGGAGTTCGGCCTCCGCGAACACGTCGGCCCCCGTCGTCCACTCCGGGTCCTCCGCCAGCAGGGCGTCCAGGTCGAGCGCTCCGCCCAACCCGTAGCCCGTCAGGTTCGAGGAGTCGCAGTCCGCCGCCTCCCGCCCGGTGCCGTCGGCCCGGAACAGCCCGCATTCGATGGGCACTTCACCCGCACGCCACAACTCGACGATCCTGGTCACCGCTCCAGGTATAGCCGATCCCGGCCGCGCCCGCTCCGAATATCCGGCGGCCACACGACGCCAACGACACCGGCCCGGAGGCCAGTTGGCGCTGGGCTACGGGGCGGCGTACTCGGGGTCGGTCAGGTCGAGGGTGAGGGTGCTACCCCAGTCGTTGACGAAGTGCGCCGACGGCCATTCCACGGTGGCCCGCAGGAACGGGTTGCCGGTCGAGGTGGTCAGCAGCCACACCAGCTCACGGTCCGGGCCGAGTCGGGCGATGAAGCCGAGGTGCCCCAGGCCGCCGTCGCCGCACTGCAAGTAGCCTCGACCATCCGGCAGTTCGGTCTCGCTATTGAGGGAGAGATCAGGCTCGCCCGACGACGGCTCGGCTGCCAGCTCCGCCACATCCACCGGGTCGCCCAGCTCCAGCCGGAGGTGTTCCGGTCCGTCGAACTCCGCCTCGCGGGCCGTGCCGTCCGCCCGGAACAGGCAGTCGAACGCCAGCACTTCGCCCCTTGCCCACCACTCCAGCACCGGGTTCACCGGCCACCCCCTCCTGAGTCCGTCTCCCGCACGGTAACCAGCCATCGGGGTGGCGGTCAACGACACCGGCCCGGACGCCAGTTGGGCGTCCGGGCCGGTGTCTGAGGGTGTCGGGAAGTGGTTCAGGAGGCGGTGCGGACCTCGGAGGTCGCACCGACCGGGGTGACCTCGACCAGGCCGGTCCCGCCGAAGGTCAGCTTGCAGGTGTCCGCCCGGTAGGTGGCGACGGCGAGCGCCACCAGGCGGCCGGCCGCGGCGTACTGGGTGGTCATGACCAGCACCGGGGTGCCCGGGGGGCGCTCCAGCAGCACGGCCTCGTCGGCCTCGGCGACGCCGAGCTCGACGGAGCGAGACTCGCCGTCGACGTCCAGGCGCTCCAGCTGGCGCAGCACCGAACGGGCGCGGTCGCTCTCGGCGCGGAAGCCGGGCAGGTGCGGCAGGGCGGCGGCCGGGACGTGCAGGGACTCCGAGGCCATCACCCGGCCCTCGACCAGGCGGACCCGGCGGACGGTGTGCACGGTGGCACCCTCGGTGATGCCGAGGCCCTTGGCCAGCTGCGCGGAGGCGGGGGCGGAGGTGCAGTCCACCGTGCGCCAGGCCTGGCTGCGGCCGACGCCGGGCCAGCCCTCCTCCTGCCGGTTGACCGGGACGCCGACCCGCGGCGCGGCGATCAGGGTGCCGATGCCCCGGCGGCGGACCAGTCGGCCCTCCAGCTCCAGCTGGTCCAGGGCCTGCCGCAGCGTGGCCCGGGCGACCCCGAAGCGGGCGGAGAGCTCGCGCTCGTTCGGCAGGACCTGGCCGGTGGAGAACTCCGTGTCGATGGCCCGCAGCAACACCGTGCGCAGGTGCCAGTACTTCGGCTCCGGCACCGCCGAGAGCTGTCCTGTCGTCCCCACCGTGTCCTCCACCCTGCTGTTGTCCGCCCTACGACAAGGAGGGCGGATCCCCGGCCCGCTGCCCGCTGTTGCGGCAGGTGGGAGAGCGGGCCTTTATCCGTCCTTCTTTATTAAAGGTCCTTGCAGTAAGTGACCCTAGGTGCTCCGTCCGGAGATGGTCAAGACCAATGGCACGGCTTGACGGGGCCGTCGCGAACATTAATGCCACGTTCACGACAGCTCTTCCCGGGCCTCCCGGAGCAGCTCACGACAGCTCGGCACCGCGCGCCGGACTTCGGGGCGGGCCGGGCCAGTGGGTAGGCTGCCCGGGTGATCGTGGTGACGAGTGTGAACGTAAACGGAATCCGGGCGGCGGCCAGGAAGGGCTTCGTCGAATGGCTGGCCGGCACCGAGGCTGACGTGATCTGCCTCCAGGAGGTGCGCTCGGAGCCCGGGCAACTGCCCGTCGAGCTGCGCGACCTGGACGGCTGGCACGCGCTCTGGGCCCCGTCGGTCGCCAAGGGCCGGGCCGGCGTCGCGATCCTCTCCCGCCGGGAGCCGCAGCGCAGCGTCATCGGCTTCGGCTCGGAGGAGTTCGACGACACCGGCAGGTACGTCGAGATCGACCTGCCGGGGCTGACCGTCGCCAGCCTCTACCTCCCCTCCGGCGAGGTCGGCACCGAGCGCCAGGAGGAGAAGGAACGCTTCATGGCGGAGTTCCTGGTGCACCTCACCGCCCTGCGGGCCCGCGCCGCCGCCGACGGCCGCGAGGTCGTGGTCTGCGGCGACTGGAACATCGCCCACCGGCCCGAGGACCTCAAGAACTGGAAGGCCAACCAGAAGTCCGCCGGCTTCCTCCCCGAGGAACGCGCCTGGCTCTCCCGCGTCTACGACGAGGCCGGCTACGTCGACGTCGTCCGCGCCCTCCACCCCGACCGCACCGGCCCCTACTCCTGGTGGTCCTACCGCGGCCGCGCCTTCGACAACGACTCCGGGTGGAGGATCGATCTCCAGGTCGCGACCCCCGGCCTGGCCGCCAAGGCGGTCGAGGCCTACGTCGAACGCGCCGAGACCCACGCCGAGCGCTGGAGCGACCACGCGCCGGTGACGGCCGTGTTCGATCTCGACGAACTCTCCTGAGTCTGCCGGGTACTACGGCGGCCCGGCGCGGTCGGGCCGCCGCCCTCGACACTCCTTCGAGTGACCGGCTACGGGCCGGCCGCCCGGGAGAATCGAACGTGCCGCCCGGCGGTCCTGGGCTCCCGGCCGTGACCGTCCCCCACAGTCGATCCCGCCGCAGTCCGTCCCCCCGCAGTCGCGAGGGCGGTCGGCCCGGGCTTGTCGGTGGGGCTCGCTAGCGTTCGTCTCCGGATCATCAGTGCGAGGAGAGGGGCGGGGCTGTGCGGCGCTGGGAGTTCGTCGAGGGCGGCTCGGACAAGTTCTGGGAGGCCGCGGTCGACGGTGCCGCGGTGACGGTGCGGTACGGGCGGTGCGGTACGGACGGGCGGGAGCAGGTCAAGGCGTTCCCGACGGTGAAGGAGGCGCGGGCACACTTCGCCAAGGTGGTCGCCGAGAAGGAGCGCAAGGGCTACCGCGAGATCGGTGCGGGGGCGGGTACGGAGCCCGATGCGGCGGCGATTCCGGTGCCCGTGGTGCAGGCCGGCGTGTCCGCGCCCACGGCCGAGGCCCCCGGTCCCGGGGACGAGGACGTCTTCGTCATGCCGGACGCCTGGCGTCGGGCCCTGATCCCGCGCCGGGGCGGCATTCCCCGCAAGCCGTCCGCGCCGGGGAAGGAGCCGGTGACCTCGTACCGCGACGGACTGCGGCAGATGGGGGACTGGCTGGAGCAGACGCTCACCTCGGAGCGCAGTGACCCCGAACTGGTCGCGGCCGCCCGCGCCCACCGGTCCGGCAGCCGGGACCCGCTCGGTGCGGCGGTGCTCGCCGCCGTGTTCTCGTATCCCAGCAACAACGACGTCCGCGTCGCCGTGGACGCCTGGGTGGCCGAGTTCGGCCTGCCGTTCGCGGCCAGGGCCACCGTCGAGCTGTTCACGACGGCCGTCGAGACCGACTGGATCCACCAGATGTCCGTCCACCCCCGTGTCCGGCGCGGGGCCAACCACAGGCACGGCAGGATCCGTCCCGCCGCGGACCGGGTCCGGTCGCTGCTGGCGGACTGCGACGAGGAGACCCACCGCGCGGCGGTCGAGGCCCTGGCGGGCTGCCGGAACGACCTGACCCACCGGGTGGTGGCGGCGTACCTGGTGCCGTCCGAGACCGCCTGGGTCGAGGAGTGCGTCGCGTCGGGCTCCCGGCTGGCCGTCGTCGAGTGGTCGATGCTGCTGTGCTCGCTCTCCTCGGCGGAACCGCTGGAGAAGCTCCCCCCGCTGCCGAGCCTGAGCTATGACGGTTGGTCCGCCGAGATCATCGCGACCGTGGCGGAGGGCCTCGGCGGCGACCTGGCACCGGTGCTGCTGCACGACCTGACCACCAGCTACCACCACAAGGACGGCAAGAAGCGGATCCTGGACGCGCTCGCCGAGCTCCCCTCCGACCAGGGCTTCCGGGGGCTCCTGGCCCAGCAGGACGGCATCAAGTCCACCCGCGCCGCCCTCATGGCCGGTCTCCGCCGCTTCCCCCGGCGGGCGCTGCGCCTGCTCGCCGAGGCCGCGGTGGCCCCCACCGCCCCGGCCGCGCAGCAGCTCGCCCGGCAGCTCCTCACCGGCCACGTCGCCGTCCACCGCACGATCGCGCTCGAACTGCTCCCGGAGCTGACGCCCGAGCAGGCGGCCCTGGTCGAGCCGCTCACCGACCTCGGCGAGCGGGTGCCGGAGGTCGGCCCCGATTCGCTGCCGGAGCTGTTCACCAGCCCGCCGTGGACGCGGCCGCGCTCCACGGCCAGGCCCCGCGTGCTGACCGACCTCAGCGCGCCTCGGGAACCGCAGATGCGGTGGCTGCCGGGTGAGCGCGAGGCATGGGCGTCGAGCACCGAGCCCTGGTACACGAGCTGGTCGGAGGAGGACTGGCAGCGGGTCGCGGCCACGATCCGGGCCAGGATCGGGCAACCCGAGGACGCGCGGCTGCGCGACGGACAGCACGCCGAGCTCGCGCTGTTCGCCTACGGCGACGAGGAGTTGGCCCGGCCCCTGCTCGCGCAGTGGCGCGTCGGTGAGCGCATCTGGCACTCCGGGGACTCCCTGCGCCGAGTCGCCGCCCGCTTCGGGACGGACGCCGTCGAACCTCTCCGGGCCGCCGCGGTGGGGAACCCGGCCACGCACGCGCCCCTGCTGCTGCCGTACCTGGACGTGCGGGTGGCCGAGACCATGGCGGACTGGCTGGTGCGCCTCAAGTCGGCCGGGAGCACCGCGCGTTCCTGGTTCGCCCGGCACGGCCTGGACGCGGCGCGGCTGCTGGTGCCCGCCGCGACCGGCAAGGCCGGGGCGGCCCGACGCGGCGCCGAGCAGGCCCTGCGGGTGATCGCCGAGACGCACGGCGCGCAAGCGGTGCGGGCCGTGGCCGGGGAGTACGGGCCGAAGGCGGAGGAGGCCGTGGCCACGCTGCTGTCGGCCGACCCGCTGGTGACCGCGCTCCCGGCGAAGCTTCCCCCGCCCTGCGACTGGACGGAGCCGGTGATGCTGCCGCAGCTGCTGGTGCGCGGCGGCCGGGCCGCCCTGCCCGCCGAGGCGGTGCGGCACGTGCTCACCATGCTCGCGCTGTCGCAGGCCGGGGCGTTCTACCCAGGCCTCGATCAGCTGGCGGAGGTGTGCGAGCCACAGTCGTTGACGGAATTCTGCTGGGCGGTGTTCGAGCAGTGGCGGCTGGCCGGCATGCCCGCCCAGGACGGGTGGGCGCTGCACGTGCTCGGCCGGTTCGGTGACGACGGGACGGTCCGCCGGCTGACGCCGGTGCTGCGGGCGTGGCCCGGCGAGGGGGCGCACCACCGGGCCGTGGACGGTCTGGAGGTGCTGGCCGCCATCGGCACCGACGTCGCCCTGCTGCATCTGCACGGCATCGCGCAGCGGGTGAAGTTCAAGGCCCTCAAGACCCGGGCGCAGGAGAAGATCGCCGAGGTGGCGGCCGGTCTCGGCCTGTCCGGGGAGCAGCTGTCCGACCGTCTGGTGCCGGATTTCGGGCTGGAGGCCGACGGGACGACGGTCGTCGACTACGGCTCCCGGAGATTCACGGTGGGTTTCGACGAGCAGTTGAAGCCGTTTGTGCTGGATGCGGCCGGTGTGCGTCGCAAGGATCTTCCGGTGCCAGGGGCGCGGGACGACGCCGAGCTGGCGCCGGCCGAGCGCAAGCGCTTCGCGGCGTTGAAGAAGGACGTCCGCACCGTGGCGGGGGATCAGATCCGCCGCCTGGAGGAGGCGATGGTCAGCCAACGCTCTTGGACGGCGCAGGAGTTCGAGCAGCTGTTCGTCGGGCATCCGCTGCTGTGGCACCTGGTGCGTCGCCTGGTCTGGCTGGCCGGGACGGACGGCACGGTGACGGCGTTCCGGGTCGCCGAGGACCGCACCCTGGCGGACCTCCGGGACGAGACGTTCGCCCTGCCCGCCGGGGCCTCCGTCCGGCTGGCCCACCCACTGCTGCTCGGGGACGAGCTCGCCGCCTGGTCGGAGCTGTTCGCCGACTACGAGATCCTGCAGCCGTTCCGCCAGCTCGGCCGAACCGTGTACGCGCTGACCGACGAGGAGCGGGCCGGCCACCGCCTGACCCGCTTCGAGAACGGCCCCGTGCTGCCCACCGCCCGACTGGTCGGCATGGAACGGCGCGGCTGGCAGCGCGGCGAGCCCCAGGACAACGGCGTCGAACGCTGGCTGTCCCGCCGGGTCGGGCCCGACCTCTATGTGGTGATCGCCCCGGAGGAGGGCATCGCGGTCGGCATGCACGACTCGTACCCCGAGCAGCAGCTGGAAACGGTGTGGCTCGACAAGCGCCCGGACGACTACTGGACCCTCAACCGGACCTTCCCGACCTTCGCCGAACTGGACCCGGTCATCGCCTCCGAGGTGATCGCCGACCTCACCGAGCTGACCACGCTGTGACACCCCGCCGCCCTCTCGACCACCACCCCGGGGTTCCGGCGGACGGGGTCAGTCCACCGCGGCCGGGGTCGGGGTGGTGGTCGGGGCCGGGTCGGCGGTGGTGATGCGGCGGGCGACGGCCGGGCCGAGGAGGAGTTGGGCGACGGCGGCGAGCAGGCCGATGGCGGCGCAGGTGAGCCAGAGGGCGGCGGAGCCGTGGTCGAGCAGCCAGGCGCCGACGACCGGGGCGGGCAGGCCGCCGAGGGACCAGGCGAAGCCGTAGGCGCCGCTGTAGCGGCCGCGCAGGTGGGGCGGTGCGAGGGCGACGGCGGTGGCCGCGCTGGCGCCGGTGAAGGCGATCTCGCCGAGCGACCAGAGCACGGTGGTGAGGCTGTAGCCGAAGACCGAGGAGGCCAGGGCGTTGAGGCCGAAGCCCAGGCCGACCAGCACCATGCCGACGGTCAGCACCCGGTTGGGGTTGGCCCGGCTCAACCGTCCGACGGCCAGCGGCTGGACGACGCTGATCACCACGCCGTTGACCGCCATCGCCGTACCGAAGGCGGCGGGCGACAGGCCGTCGGCCCGCATCGCCAGCGGGAGGGTGGACATGGTCTGCATGTAGACGAAGGCGTAGCCGCCGGTGATCAGGATGAAGGCGCACATCACCCGGTCGCGCAGCACCGCGCCGAAGCCGGAGCCGGCGGTGGAGCCGTCCGGCCCGGTCGGGGCCGGGGCGGGCGGGGCGGCACGGTCGTCGACGGCGAACCAGACCAGCAGCCCGAAGGCGGCGCAGGTGGCCGAGTTGACCCAGAACAGCGTGCTGAAGCCGAGGGCGACCAGCGCCCCGCCGATCAGCACACCGGCCGTGTAGCCGAGGTTGACCGCCCAGAACAGCAGGCCGTACGCGCGGGTGCGGTCCCGTTCCGGGATGAGGTCGGCGACCAGTGCGGTGGAGGCGGGGCGGTAGACGTCGATCGCCAGGCCGAGCAGGAACAGTTCGACGGCGAAGGCGTACAGGCTGCTGCTGAGCGCGATCGTGACCATCAGGGCCGCACTGGTGAGCATCCCGCCCAGCAGGGTGGCGCGCCGGCCGAAGCGGTCGGCCAGCCAGCCCGCGATGAGCTGGGAGAAGAGCATGCCGACCGCGAAGACGGTCAGCAGAGTGCCGGCCACGGCGGTGGAGAAGCCGCGGCCGCTCGTCAGGTACAGCGCGAAGAAGGGCTGCACCATGGTGCCGATGCGGTTGACCAGGGTGCCGACCCACAGGGCCCAGAAGGCTCTCGGCATCCCGCTCAGGCCGGCCTTCAGCCGGGGCGCAGCGGATGTCGGGATCCAGGTCAACAGCTGTGTCAGCACCTGGTCATCCTCCTCAGTTCACGAACGACGGGCAACCCCGGGGCCGCGGGCGGCGGACCGTCCCGCGGGCCCCGGAGTGGAACCTGACGGACTGTCAGGAATGGGAAAGGCGTCAGGACTTGACGTGCACCCGGGTCAGGTTGGGGAAGGAGTACAGCGAGCTGATGAACAGGCCGCCAACCTGCGGGCCGACCAGGGAGAACTGGCGCTTGTAAAAGACCGGGATCAGCGGCGCGTGCTCGGTCATGATCTCCTGGTCCAGCTCGGCGTAGCCCTGGGCCGCGGCGGACCGGTCGGTCTCCTTGCCCAGTGCGGCGAGGCGCCGGCTGATCTCCGGGTCGTCGAAGTAGGAGAGGTTCATGTTGCCCGTCTCGGCGAGCCGGTCGCCGCGGAAGAGCACGTCCATCACTCCGGCCGGGTCCGGGAAGTCCGGGCCCCACACGCCCCAGATCAGGTCGACGTCGGTGTCCCGGCGGCCGACCGTGCTGTAGTAGGCGGCCCGGTCGACCGGGACGAGTTCGATCTCGAAGCCGGCCCGCTCCAGCCCGGTCTTGACCACCGGCGCGAGCTTGCGCAGCGGGGCGATGTCCTGGAAGGCGTACCGCAGCTTCGGCACCTCCTTGCCGGCCAGCAGCTGCTTGGCCTTCTCCGGGTCGCCGTTCGGGCCGGTCGGGTAGGCGTCGTACGGGCGGTAGCCGGGCAGCAGCGGGGCCAGGATGGTGGTCGCGGGCTCGGCCGCGGCCGGGCCGCCGGCCGCCTCGACGTAGGAGTCCCGGTCGAAGGCGTAGATCAGCGCCCGGCGCACGTCGGGGTCGGGGACCCGCTGGGTGTTGATGTAGACGTACATCGCGTAGGCGGTCGGGCCGTCGAGCACCCGCTCCAGCTTCCGCGGGTCGACCTGGATGGCGAGGATGTCCGCCGGGGCCACGTCGGTGGTCGCGATCGAGGTGGCGTCGGCCTCGGTGGGCTCGGCCAGGCGCTCGGTCTGGGCGGTGCGGTCGACGCCGAACTCCCAGCGGACCTCGTCGACGTACTGCCGGCGGATCGGGTCGCTCGCGGGCGACCAGTGCGGGTTGCGCTCCAGCAGGATGTACTCGCCGGGCTGCTCCTCCTTGCGCCGGTAGGGGCCGGTGGACAGCCAGGTCGTCTCGTACTCCGCGCCGGGGGCCCGGTCCGCGGGCACCGGCGTGGTGGTGGTGGTCGCCGCGAAGAACGGGAAGTCGGGGTACGGCTCGCTGAGCCGGAAGACGATGGTGCGGGCGTCGGGGGTGGTCACCCCGGGGGCGGGCCGGCCGTCCTGGCCCGGGCCCCGGTAGGTGCGCTCGGGGTCCAGTGCGCGCTGGATGAACTGCGGCCCGTAGTCGCCGAGTTCGGAGAAGGAACGGGCGACCGCGTGGGCGACGTCGGCCGAGCTGATCGGGGTGCCGTCCTCGAAGGCCAGGCCGTCGCGCAGGGTGTAGGTCCAGGTCAGACCGCCGTCGAGGGTGCGGCCCGCGTCGGTCGCCAGGTCGCCGACCAGGGTGAGCACACCGTTGTCCGGGTCCTCCACGTAGCCGGTCAGGGCGCGGTGGAAGAACGCCGTCGCCACGGCGAGGGTGGTGCCGATGTAGGTCTGCGCCGGGTCCATGTGCTCGGGCGGGGCGTCCGCGAGCAGGGTGACGGACCCGCCGCGCCGGGCGCCGGGCACCTCGGAGGCGGGTGCGGTCGCGGCGCCCTGGTGGTCGATCACGAGGCGCTGGCCCACCGGGAGGGAGGTGCGCTCGGCGTCCAACGCCGGGCCGCGCAGTTCCGGGGAGTCACCCTGGTTGGTCACGGTCGATCGGTCCTTCGTTCTGGTCGGCGCGCTGCCGACGGTGAGATGGGGTGAACGGGGTGGGGAAGGAGCTCCGGGGCCGGCCGGCCGGGAGGGCGGCCGGCGGATCCCGGTGCGCCCTCCTCGGCGGGTGCCCCGGCCGGTGGCGTCGGGACGCGGCTCGGTCCCGGGCCGTGGTGTCGGGCCGTGGTGTCGGGACGCGGCCTCGGGCCGCGGCTCAGTCCCGCGCCGCGGCGTCGGCCGCGGACAGCACGGCGGCCGTGTCGAGGCCCAGTTCGGCGAGCACGTGCTCGTGGTCGCCGCCGTGGGACGGCCAGTCCTGGCCCGCGTTGACGCCGCGCACCGAGCACTGCGGCAGCAGCAGGGCGAGCGCCGAGGCGACGCCGCCGGCCGGGCGGTGCTCCTCGACGACCACGAACCGGGAGTACTGCCGGGCCAGTTCGCCGGCCGCCTCGGCCAGGTGCTGCTGGTCGAGGTAGCAGAGGTGGGCGTGGGCCAGTTCGGGCCGCTGCCGCCGGGCCTGGACGGACAGGTCGGTGCCGACCTCGCCGACCGAGACCAGGCAGACGTCCGCACCGGTCCCGCCGGCCGGGCCGTCCCAGCGGACCGTCGGCACCTCCTGCCCGGCGGGGTGCAGTCCGACCGGGTTGGCGTTGCGGCCGGTGCGGATGTAGTGCGGACGGCCGGTGGCCGCGGCGGAGCGGATGACGGCCCGCATCTCGGCCTCCCCGTAGGGGGCCGCGATCACCACGCCCGGGACGCTCGACAGGACGGCCAGGTCCTCCAGGCAGTGGTGGGTGGTGCCGAACCAGCCGCCGGAGACGCCCGCGTACGGGGCCACCACGCTGACGCCGGCGCCGAGGTAGCCGAGCCCGAGCTTGAGGCTCTCCGCCGCCCGCAGGGCCGCGAACGGCGCGAAGGTGCTGACGAAGGGCCGGAAGCCCGCCATCGCCAGGCCCGCGGCCATGTCGATCATCGCGCCCTCGGCGATCCCCAGGTTGAAGAACCGGTCGGGGTGCTCCTCCGCGAAGGGGTGGCGGCGCCCGCCGAGGTCGGCCTCCAGGCACAGGATCCGCGGGTCCGTCCGGGCCAGCAGGGTCAGTTCGGCCCGGTAGGCGTCCCGGCCGGAGAGCACCGCGGGCTCGGCGGGCTCGGCCTGCGCCTCCGCCCGGACGGGGAGCACCTGAGTGGCAGTCATTTCACGAACCGCTTCCACTTGGCCGCCCGGGCGGCATCGATGGTCACATAGTGGGACCCGGCCTTGCCCTCGACGGCGGGGACGCCCTTGCCCTTGACCGTCGCGGCGATCACCGCGAGCGGGCGCCCGTCCGTGGGACGGTCGGCGCTGAACACCGCGTGCAGCTGCGCCAGGTCGTGGCCGTCCACCTCCAGGGTGTCGAAGCCGAAGGCCGCGAACCGCTCCGCCAGGTCGGGCAGCGGCGAGATGTCCTCGACCAGCCCGTCGTTCTGGCCGCCGTTGCGGTCCACCACCAGGACCAGGTTGCCGAGCCGCTGGGCGGCCGCGACCTGGCAGGTCTCCCAGATCAGCCCCTCCTGGAGCTCGCCGTCGCCGACCACGGCCACCCCGAGCCCGGACCCGCCGGACAGCCGCCGGGCCAGTGCCCAGCCCGCCGCGTAGGGCAGGCCGTGGCCCAGGCTGCCGGTCGGGAAGAGCACCCCTGGGACGGCGTGGTTGGGGTGGCCGGTGAAGTGGTGCCCGGGGTCGGCGTACAGCGGCGCCGGGTTCTCCGGCAGGACGCCGCTGACGTGCAGCGCCGCGTAGAGCGCGGCGGCCGCGTGCCCCTTGCTGAGCACCACCCGGGTGCCCTCGTCCTGCCCGGCCCGGTGCAGGGCGGCGATCAGGACGTCCGTCACCGAGAGGCTGCCGCCGAGGTGGCAACCGCGCGGACCGGCGGCCATGTCGATGATCAACCGGCGTGCCTCGCGGGCGCGTTCGGCGAGCCGGGCCGGCACCTCGTCGGTACCGGCGGCCGGCGCCGCGCCGTCCAGCAGGACACTCATGACCGCTCCCCCTGTTCGATCGGATCCGTTCCGGCCGGCCGGGCCGCGAACCACCCGGCCACCGCGCCCGCCAGCACGCCGCGGGCCGCCCGGTACTCCTCGGCCGTCACGTGCTCCCGGTCGGTGTGGTCCAGCGCGGCGTCGCCGGCGCCGTAGGCGACCATCGGCACGCCCTGCCAGGTGGTGGCCAGGGTGTTCATGTCCGAGGTGCCCTTCTTCACCAGGAACCTGGGACGGACGCCGGCCTTGGCGAAGGCCCGACCGAAGGCCTTGGCCAGCGGGCTGGTGCGGCCGCCGCTGACACCGGGCGTGGCCCGCAGCTCGGTCACCTCCACGCCGTCGCCGGCCTGTTCCCGGGCCGCGGCCCGGAGCGCGGCGAGGTCGGCCTCCGGCGGCACCCGGAAGTTCAGCACGCCGGTCGCGTGCTGGACGCCCCGGTCGGCGCCGTTCTCGATGCCGATCACCGCGTCCAGCGCGGTCGGCGCCTCCTTCAGCACCGCGGTCCGGATCCGCTCCAGGGCGCGCAGCAGGGCGTCGGGGGCCGACAGGGCGTCGTACCCGGCCGAGTGCCCGCTGCTCACCGTCGCGGTGACCCGCAGCTTGAACAGGCCGAAGTAGCCGATGGTGAGGGCGCCGGCGCCGCTGGGCTCACCGACCACCACGCCGTCCGCCGGGTAGTGGTCGCGGACGTGGAAGGCGCCCTTGGAGGAGGAGATCTCCTCCTCGACGGCGCCGACCACCCGCAGCTGCCCGTCCGCCGGGACGTCGGCCCCGGCCAGCACCTCCAGGAAGGCGACCAGCGAGGCCTTGGCGTCCACGCTGCCCCGGCCGTGCAGGGTGTCGCCGTCCCAGTGGGCCGGCCAGTGGAACGGCACGGTGTCGAGGTGGCCGAGCAGCAGCAGCCGGCGGGGGCCGTCGCCGCGGACCGCGACCAGGTTCCCGGCCTCGTCGATCCGGGCGTCGATGCCCCGTTCGGTGCACCACTGCACCAGGTGGGCGGCGAGCTCGCGCTCGTCCTCGGAGACCGAGGGGATCTGCACCGCGCGGCTGAGCAGTTCGAGGTCGGCGGCCGGTTCCCGGGTGCGCCAGAACCGGGTCCAGCCGTCCGGCCGGGCCAGGGTGTGCGGCCCGGTGATCGCGACGTCGGCGGCGCCGGCCAGGGCCAGCTCCGCGGCCCGGACCTTCTGGCGCATCCGCCCGGCGGCGTACCCCGCGCCCTCGCCCTCGTGGGCGTGCCGCAGCGTGGAGCCGGGGTCGGCCGGGTCGGTGAGCAGCCCGGCGGACCCGGTGACCAGCCGCAGGTGGTCGGCGGCCACGGCGTTGGACACCTCGGCGGCCAGCACGTCGGCGTCCACGTTGATCGCGGCTCCCCCGTCCACGGCGAGGACGGGCGGGCTGACGCAGACCACGTCGAAGGCGTCGAGCAGGGTGGTCAGGCGCTCGGCGTCGACCTCCGTGACCACGCCGGCCCGGTGGTCGCGGACGATCCGGGTCCGGCCGTCGGAGACCACCTTGAGCGGGCGGTTGGCCCGGCCGGACACCAGGCCGGTGCGGGCCGCGACGCCGGTGAGGACCCGCAGGCCCCGCGCGGTCAGTCCGGCCTCCACCAGCGGGAGGGTGTACTGCTCGTAGGCGGCGATCACGTGCGGGACCTCGTCCGGCGACATGTGCCGGACCCGGTCGCCGTTGGGCAGGTCGAGCCACGGGATGGGCCGCTCGGCGGCCCGGTAGTGGTGCTCGATGCCGGCCGCGCCGCCGGACACCAGGAGGACCCGGGCGCCGCGGCGGGACAGCTCGGCGACCTCGTCGAAGATCTCCGGGTGCTCCAGGGTGCTGCTGCCGAGCTTGAGGACGTACAGCGGCCTGGTCACGGCGCCACCGCGGTGAACGGGAGGCCGGTCGCCTCGGGCAGCCCGTGCAGCCGGTTGAAGACCTGCACGGCCTGGCCGGCGGCGCCCTTGAGCAGGTTGTCCAGCGCGGCCACGGTGACGCAGCGGCCGTCGCGCACGGAGACCGCCACCTCGGCCACGTTGGAGCCGACCACCGACTTCAGCATCGGGAAGTCCTGCGGGGACTTCGGCGACTGCCGCAGCCGGACGAACGGCGTGCGGGCGTACGAGGCGGCGTAGGCCCGCCGGACGTCCAGCCCGGTGACGCCGGGGCGCAGCCGGCTGTAGGCGGTGATCACGATGCCGCGCGGGGTGTCCAGGCTGTACGTGGAGAACTGCAGCCGCGGTGCGGCGCCGCCCGCGTAGTCCGCCAGGGCCTGGGCGATCTCCGGCCCGTGCCGGTGGCCGAACAGCTTGTGGACCCGGAAGTTGCCCGCCCGGTCGGCCGGGTGCTCGTTCGAGGTCCGGCCCGAACCGCTGGAGCCGGTCTTGGCGTCCACCACCACGTCGTCCTCGACCAGGCCCGCGGCGAGCAGCGGGCGCAGGGCGTAGATCGTGGAGACGGCCATGCAGCCGGGCAGGTTGACGAACCGGTTCTCCGGGACGTCGTCGAACTCCGGGACGTGGTAGGCGAAGGGCTCCGGCCAGGCGGCCGAGGCCGGGTAGTGGGCCGCGGCCTGCTCGGGGTCGCGCAGCCGGAAGTCGCCGGCCAGGTTCAGCACCCGCTTGGCGCGCTCGGCCACCAGGCCCATCTTGCCGGGCAGTTGGCCGCCCGGCAGGCAGCCGAACGCGACGTCGACCTCGGTCAGCTCGTCCAGCGGGCGGTACTTGAGCTTGCCGGCGGCCGGGTGGTTGCGCAGCCAGGGCAGGACGGAGGCCACCGACTGGCCGGCGCTGCGCTCCGAGGAGAGGAAGGCGAGTTCGGCGTTCGGGTGCTCGGCCAGCAGCCGGATCAGCTCCGCACCGGTGTAGCCGGTGCCGCCGAGCACGGCGACGGTGAACGGACGCTCCTGCTGCGCCCCCGCGGGGGCGGTCTGCTCAGCCAAGGCGGGCCGCCCGCTCCTGCGGGCGCGGGTACTCGCGCTCGGTGGCCAGCTTGCGGATGGCGTCGGGCCGCCGGGCGACCTTGGTGAACGCGTCCGCGTAGCGCAGGGCCCGCTCGTACTCGACCGGCGAGCGCAGCTCGCGGCAGAGCACCAGGGTGCTCTCCAGCATCGCGACGACGTTCGGGAAGTCCTCCGGGCGGTGGTCGCGGACGGCCTGCGGGTTCAGCGTGAACGGGTAGCCGCCGCCGAAGCCGTCGCGCTGCCGGAACGGCAGGTGGCAGGGGATCGGGGTGTTCTGCCACTCGCGGGCCGGCACGCCCTCGGCCACCAGCAGCTGGTGGACCGCCTCCTTGACGGCGTGCACCGGCAGGTCCTCCAGGCCGACGGCCTCCGGGACCAGGGTGATCCGGTACATGTTGTAGGCGTGGGTGCTGCCCTCGGGGACGTGCGGCGGGCGGAACAGCCCGGTCTGCGCCAGGGACTCGGCCAGCAGCGTGGAGTTGCGGGCGCGGACGGCGTCGTAGTAGGGCAGTCGACGGAGCTGGCTGCTGCCGAAGGCGGCCGCGATCCAGGACATCCGGTAGTCGATGGCGTGGCGCTCCAGGTAGTCCACGGCGCGCTGGTGGGCCTCGTCGGTGGCGAAGAAGGCGATGCCGCCCTCGCCGCCGAGCGGGAAGTTCTTGTCGGCCATCAGGCTCTGTCCGGCGGTGTCGCCGAGCGAGCCGGCCACCTTGCCGCCGAGGGTGGCGGAGTGGGCGTGCGAGGCGTCCTCGACCAGGGCCAGGCCGTGCCGGTCGGCCAGCGCCCGCAGGGCGGGGACGTCGGCGGGCAGGCCGTGCACGTGGACCGGCATGAGCGCCCTGGTGCGCTCGGTGATCGCGGCCGCGGCGGCCTGCGGGTCCATGCAGTAGGTGAGCGGGTCGATGTCGACGAAGACCGGGACGGCCTTGGCGGCGACGACGGCCTGGGCGGTGGCGATGAAGGTGAAGGCCGGGACGATCACCTCGTCGCCCGGCTGGACGCCGGCGCCGATCAGGGCCATGTGCAGGCTGGAGGTGCCGCTCGCGGTCGGCAGGGCCCGGTGGGCCCCGACGTACGAGCGGTAGGCCTCCGCGAAGGTGTCGACGACCTTCTCGGGGCTGCTGCGCTGGGACAGCAGCATCGTGAAGATGTCTTCCTTGGTGATGACCGGGAAGATCGTCCGGCGCAGCTCCTTGGGGATGATCGCCTCGCCGCCGAACTCGGCCAGCTGGGCGTCGAGTTCTTCGGCGGTGGGCAGTGGCAGGGGGGCCGAGGGGAAATCGCTGATCACGCGGACGCTCCTGACGGGGCCGACGAGGAGGCCTGCTGGACGGCCATGCGGACGCAGGCGGCCACCAGCGGGCTCAGACGGTAGTTGAACTGGACGCCGGGGACGAGGTCGGCGTCGGCCTCCTCCTGGGTCCACATGGTGCGCAGGTCGTAGGCGCCGAAGATCTTCAGGCGCTCCGCCCGGGCCCAGACCTTGGGGTCGTCGGTCAGGACGGCGGCGGCCGGGCCGAAGCCGAGGCCGGTGAGGTCCACGACCAGGACGGGAGCCGGCTCGACGCCGACCGGCCGGGCGAGTTCGCGCAGCCGGTCGGCGTTCTGCTGGTCCAGCGAGATCTGGTCGAAGGCCGGGCGGGCACCCTCCTCCGCACGGACGGTGACACCCAGCCAGGAGACGAACGCCGCCGTCCGCGGGTCGAGGCCCGGGAGGTCGGCGGTGTCGCCGTGGCCGATGCCCTGACCGGCCAGCGCGGCGTGCACGGCCGCGGTGCGGCTGTTCACCAGAACCACCTTGGCCCGGCCGGTGGCCTTGGCCAACAGCCGCTCAAGCCCCGGGAGTTCGCGGTCACTCTTCTCGATGCTCATCACGGTCCCCGAGGTCATGACCCGGGTCAGCACGACCGCCGTGTCGAACAGTTCCATTGCACCTTCTTCTTCGGTGGAGCGGGGCGGGTACGGGCCCGGTCAGCCGGGCAGCGAGGCGGGTACGGGCCCGGTCAGCCGGGCAGCGAGGCGGCGAGGTAGGACGCGAGCCGGCCGGCCACGTCGACTCCGTGCTGGCCCGACGAGCGGGCGAACTCGGGGTTGGCGTTGATCTCCAGGACGCCGAGCTCGCCGGTGGCGCGGTTCTCGATCAGGTCGACGCCGTAGAAGCCCTCGCCGAGCAGGTCGACGGTGGCCAGGCAGAGCTTGGCCATCTCGTCGGTGATCTCGGTCCGTTCGACCTCGGCCCCGAGGTGGGTGTTGGTCCGCCAGTCGGCCGAGACCCGCCGGAAGGCGACCACCGGCTCCCGGCCGACGACCACGACCCGCAGGTCGTGACCGGGCTTGTCCACGTACTCCTGGACGAGCACCGGGAAGAGCTTGCCGGCCGCGTCGACCGACTCACGCGCTCCGACCCAGCTCTCCAGGCACTCCACGTCGGAGAGCCGGACCACGCCGCGGCCCCAGGAGCCGCTCACCGGCTTGACCACCGAGGGCCAGCCGAGCTCCGTGACGGCCTCGCGGACCTGGTCGTGGGTGAAGGCGTGCAGCGAGCGCGGGTGGGAGATCCCGTGCCGGGCCAGCATCAGGGCCTGGAGGCCCTTGTCGTTGCAGATCTCGATCGCGGCGGCGGTGTTGAAGGTCACCACACCGGCCTGCTCCAGCCGCCGGGCGGCGCCGATGGCCTCCCGGTGCGAGAGGTTCCGGAGCACCGCCAGCCGGGGGGCCGGGACCCGGCCGGAGAGGACTCCGGCCAGGTCCGGCACCAGCGCGGTGCGGGCGGTCAGCCCCTGGGCGCGCAGGGCGTCCAGGAGTTGCCGCTCCTCCGGGCGGAGCATGGTGAGGGACAGCAGGACGTCGACTGCCTCCGAACTCATTCGCCCCAGTCCTCCTCGACCTCGGGGGCGAGCTCGACCTTGACGGTGGCGTCGGACTTCTCGACGACCTCGTGCTCCTGACCGCAGGAGTCGCAGGCGACGATCTCGCCCACCTCCCAGTCGGTCTGGATCTCCACGGGGCTGTCGCAGACCAGGCAGGCAATGGCGGGTGCAACGGGTGCGGACATGTTTCCTCTCCAGGGTTTCTTGCGTCGGCTGGTGCCGGGCGGTTGGTCGCCGGCTGCCGGGATCGGTCAGCCGGTGGGGTGCGGGTCGACGATGACGCGCACCTGGTCGGTGAAGGTCTTGGTGGCCACCTCGATGGACTCGTCGAGCGGGACGTCGACGATCAGCGAGGCGGAGCGGTGGCCCGAGTCGACCTGGGCGTCGAGCAGGTCGCCGACACGGCGGCCGACCAGGACGCCGCGCAGCGCCGCGGGCGCCTGCGGGTCGAGCGGGGTGAGGACGGGCCAGCGGTCGTCCCGGACGATCCAGGAGACCTCGGCGTCCTCGGCGGTGACGTCCACCAGCCGCCCGTGCGGGTGGTCGACGAAGTGCTGGCGGGCCCGGCGGCGGGGCTGGGGGTGGCTGGTCGGGACCCCGGTGGCCAGGTCGATCATGGCGGGCTCCACGCCCTCGCCGGTGGCCAGCTCCCACAGGAAGGTGATGGCGTCGCCGGGCAGCCGGGCGGCCACCTCCATCAGCACCACGCCGTCCTCGGTGAGCCGGTACTCGGCGTGGGTGATGCCGTCCCGCACCCCGACGCTGCGCAGCACCTCGCGGTTGGCCTCGACCAGCGCGGTGCGGGAGGCCTCGTCCAGCTCGGCCGGGGAGGTGTGCTCCACCTCGGTGAAGAACGACCCGCCGGACTCGTTGCTCTCCTTGCCGGTGACGCCGGACCAGAGCACCTCGCCGCCCTGGACCAGGGCCTCCACCGAGAACTCGGGGCCGACCACGCGGCTCTCCACGAGGGCGATCTCGTGCGGCGCCAGCGCCGTCAGGGCCGCCGTCAGCTCCTCCTGGTCGTGCACCATGCGCACGCCGGAGCTGTAGAAGCGGCCGGCCGGCTTGACCACCGCGGGCAGCCGCTCCGCCGGGAGCGTGAAGCCGGCCCGCTCGTCGGCCGGGACCGTCTGCCAGGACGGTGCGTAGGCCGGGGCGGCGGTGCGCTGGAGCAGCTTGTTGCGGCAGATCAGCGCGGCCTTGGAACCGGTGCCGGGCAGTCCGAGGGTGTCGGCGAGGACGCCCACCGGTTCGACGAACACCTCGCCGACCGAGATGACGCCGCGGACGTGGTAGCGGCGCAGCAGCGGTTGCACGGCGGGGGCCACGGTGGCCACCTGGGCGTCGGCGACCTGGACGACCTCGGCGAGGCCGGACAGCGGGTGGGAGGCGTCGGCGCGCAGCTCGGCGAGCCGGTCCAGGTCGGTGTCCAGGCTGACCACGGCGAGCGGGGCCAGGCCGCGGCGGCGGGCCTCGGTGATCAGCCGGCCCTGGCGGGCCAGGACCACCAGGTCACCCATCAGGAGCAGGGCGTCGGGCCGGTTCTGCGGATCGGATTGGGACGGGGGCACGGAAGGCACGGTGGATCATCACTTCCTGGGGTAGGGGGTTCGGCCGGCCCGGGGGCGGGCCGCCGGGTCGTACGGCGGGGTCCGGGCGGCTCTCGGGGGCGTCCGGGCCCGGAGGCGGGCACGGTCGACCCGCCCGGGGCGGATCGGTTCGCCCCGGGGAGGGGCGCCGCGGGTGGCGGCGGCTTCGCGGTGGTGGCGGTTTCGCGGTCGGCGGCGGTTCGCCGCGCCGGGGTCAGGCTCCGTCGGCGGCCGCGACCGCGGCGACGGCGACGGGCCGGGGCTCGTCCGGGACCGCGGCGGGGTCCTCGTGCCGGCCGCCCTCACCGTCCGAGCCCGACCGGACCAGGCTGACCGCGAAGACCAGCCAGCCCGCGACCAGGCCGACGGTGGCGAGCACCAGGGCGGTCCGGAGGCCCAGCCAGGTACCGGCCCAGCCGCCGAGCGCGGCGCCGATGCCGATGGTGCCGAAGGCCACGAAGCGGTTGGTGGCGGAGGCCGGCGCCAGCAGGTCGTCCGGCGTGGTCCGCTGCCGGGCCGTCAGGCTGAAGATGTTGAACACGGTGAGGCCGAGACCGTACAGCACGAAGGCCGCGGTGCACACCGTGGCGGTGAGCGGCTTGGGACCGGACACCAACGGGATCACGAGCGGGGCGACCGAGGCCAGTCCCATGCCGATGATCAGCGTCCGGGCCGCCCCGAAGGACGTGCCCAGCCGGGTGGCGAACAGCGAACCGAGGACGGAGCCGGCGCCGCCGATGGTCATCGTCAGGCCCAGCAGGCCGGGCGAGAAGTCCAGGTCGCGCACCGCGTAGACCAGGTAGAGGGTGAGGACGGCCTGTTCGAACAGGTTGAACCAGGCCGCCTGGAGGGTGAGCCGACGCAGCAGCGGCACCCGCCAGGAGAACTTCAGCCCCTGGCCGATCAGTTGGAAGATGCCCGGCCCCTGGCTCGTCCCGGCCGCCGGAGCGGCCGGGACGGCCGGGACTTCGCGGTGACGGATCGTCAGGAACGCTCCCACGGCGAGCAGGTAGGCCGCAACACCGAGGGCCAGCGAGGTCGATCCGCCGAGCGTGCCGAGCAGGATGCCGCCCAGCCCGGGCGCCGCGACGGTGGCCAGCGCGTAGGTGGTCTCCAGCCTGCTGTTCGCCGTCACGAGCCGGTCGCCGACCACCAGGACCGGCGCGTAGGCGAGTGCGCACACGTCGGCGAAGCAGGTGATCGCGCCGATCGAGAAGACCACCACGTACAGCAGGTGGATGTCCAGCCAGTGGAACGCCATCGCCAGTGGCACGAGTGCCAGCAGCACCGCGTTGACGGCGTTGGCGGCGATCATCGTGGGCCGGTGGGCCCGCCCGCTCAACCAGGCCCCCGCGAACAGGGTGAAGATCAGCAGCGGCAGGAACTGCGCCGAGTTGATCAGACCGACCTCGGTCGGCCCCGCGTTCAGCGCGACCACGGCCACCAGCGGGATGAGCAGGGTGATGCTCTTGCCCGCCAGGTTGGCGAGCGCCTGACCCAGCCAGAACTTGGCGAAGTCCGGGGTGACGACCAGTGCCGCGGTACGGCGTCTGAGGTCGGAAGGCATGACGGTCCCTTCGGGCGGCGCGGGCGGTGCGCGCCGGCCGGTCGGTCGGTGAGGAGGGGCGGTCCGGTGGTCAGCGGATGCGCCAGCGGATACGTCGGCGGACGCGTCGGCAGTACGTCAGCAGTACGGGGCGAAGGCGTCGGTGACGACGGCCTTGGCGACCGCGCCGGAGGACGCGACGAGCTTCTGCAGCTCCGCGGCGTTGTGCGCGCGGATGGACTCCGCGTGGCCCGCCAGGGCGCTGTCCTCGGCGAGGTCGAGCAGCCACAGCGGCCGCAGTTCCGCGCCGCGCAGCGCCTTGGCGTCGGCGGCCTCGATGCCGGCGTGGACCCAGCGACAGCCCGCCTCGGCGGCGGCCCGGATGGGCTCGTAGTACACGGTGTTGAAGTACTCGCAGGCGTCCTTGAGGCGGGCGTAGTCGAAGCCCGCCGCGCGCAGGTACAGGGTGTCGCCCCAGGCGTAGTAGAGGCAGAACCCCACCGGGGGCTCCCCCTCGACGCCGCAGAACGCCACCTGGGCGGCATCGCCCATCGCCGCGGCCTGGCGGCGGAAGGACTCGGCGAGCACCGCCGGGTCCGAGGCGTGCCCGTACCGGGCCTGGGTGCCGACCAGCAGCTCGGCCGCCTCCTGGTAGCACTCGCCGAGCGTGGACCGGGTGATCCGGTAGCCGGCGTCCTCGAAGCGCTTGACGTCCCGTCGGACCATGTCGACCCGGCGCTTGGACGGCAGTCCGTGCATCCACTCGTTCCAGCCGCCGTCCGGGATCGGGATCCAGGCGTCGGCGGCCAGCAGCAGCGGCGGGCCGGCGGCTCCGGCCGCACGCAGCGCCAGCACGTCGTCGGTGCTCAGGAAGAGGCCGAAGGCGGGCACCGGCTGCGAGGCCGGGGTGGAGGGCAGCAGGTCGGAACCGGCCAGCTCCAGCCGCAGCTTGCCGACCGCGTCGAACACGGCGGCGGCCGCCTGCTCGCGCCCGACACCGGGCGACGCGAGCAGGTGGGTCTGGTAGCCGCGGCGCTGCCCGAGCAGCAGGCCGGCCTCCCCCGCGCCGGGCAGTCCCAGCGCGGAGAGGTGGGACTGCCACTGGTAGAAGGAGTTGGGCTCGTGCTCGACCGCGGTGACCGCCACCGCCGCCGTTCCCCCGTCCCCCACGGGTACGTGCAGACCGCCCGTGGTGGTGGTCCCGCCGATGTCCGTCGCGCAGAACCGCAACCAGTCGTGGGAGGAGTAGAGGCGGTTCCCGGTCAGGGCGTCCCAGGCCTCGGGCGCGAGTCCGCCGAGGACGTCCGCGAAGGGCGAGGTGTGTGTCATGCGTATGGGGTCCTGTCTGAAGAGGGCGACCGGTCGGCTCTGCTGAGGGCGACCGGTCAGCCGCGCCGGGCGGCGAGCTCCAGCTGCTGGACCCGGCTGCCGACCCGGGTGCGCAGGACCACGCGCGGCGCGTCGCCGGGGAGGACCTGGACGGTGCGCTCCTCGGTCCAGCCGGCGAAGCGGAACTCCTGGTCGCCGACGTGCACCAGGCGGAACTCCGGCCGGCCGTCCAGGGTGAGCACCAGGTGCTCGCCGTCGCGCTCGATGACGGCCGCCAGCTGCTTCTGCGGCTGGAGGAACTCGCCCTCGGTCTCCTCCCAGTTGGCGAAGGACTCGGGGAGGTCGAAGGCCACCAGGGAGGCCGCGGCGGCCTCCGCCGTCAGCGGCTGCCGGCCCCGGCTGAACACGATCTCGGCGCCGTCGACCTGGTCCCGCACCTCGGCGGGGAACAGCTCGAAGAGCTCCTTGCTCGGCAGGGTGTCGATCACCAGGTGGACCCGGGTCTCGGTGCCCGTGTTCTCCACCCGGTGGACCCGGCTGAAGTCGCCGAACCAGAAGGTGCCGGGCTGCCACTGCTGGAGCTCGTCCGCGATGTACATCCGCGCCTCGGCGTGGGTCAGGATCGGGACGTGCACCCGCGCGGTGCCCCACGCGACGCCGTACTTGTTGTCGAAGTGGTCGGCCGAGCGGGCGCCCGGGCCGAGCGCCATCAGGCGGGCGCTGCGCAGCTCGGCGGGGATGGTGTCGAGCACCTCCGCCAGGTACGGCGCCTTCGCCAGCCACTCGGTGGGCTCGAAGTCCTCCAGCGCCGGGCCGCCCGGGTCGGTGCGGTCGAGGGCGCCGCCGGGGCTGCGCAGCGGGAGGACCCGCCAGTCGATCGGCGCCTCGCCGATCACGCCGTCGGCGCCGTAGGTGGCCTGCAACTTCCAGGCCTGCCGGCGCAGTTCCGCGACGTCGGCGACCAGTCGCTCGACGTCGAAGTCGAGTGCCAGTCGTGCCGCCGCGGGCAGTCCGGGTACCACGTGCGCTTGGGTCGCCTCGGTCATCTCGTGCTTTCTCCTCTGGCCTTGATTGCTGATCGTGCGGGAGGTGCGGTGCCCGTCCCGGCGGTCCGTCGGTTCGACCCGGCGTCCGCGGTGGACCGTCAGCCCCAGCCCGGGTCACCGGGCATCAGGGCGGTCATGGTGCCGACCGCGAACGCGACCGCCGCGGAGACACGCAGCAGGAGGTAGAGGGTGGAACGCATCCTGGACTCGCTTTCGAAGGTCGCCGGTTGGGACGTGAGTAAGCCTGCGGGTCCGAGGGGGTGCTGCGGGAGACCCTTCGATGCGCATGAAGTTGCAGTGCAACAAGGTGAGCTCGGAAGGCGGATAACCCAGAACAAAAGTCCAGGACATGACAAATCGGATGTTTCCCACTATTCGCCCGGCCATTATGAACGCCCTGTAAAGAATTCCCCGGAACCTTTACGGCACACCACGTCCGACGGACACTGAGGCGCGTCCCCCCTCCGTATCCCCCCTGGTGAGTAACGGATGAGGACCGATAGCCGGTTCGACTCCGATCACCTAGAGTTGGCCGGGTGATATTGCCGAAGCCCGGAATTCCCGAACTCCTGCCTTCACTCGACGACACCAGCATCGCGATCTACAAACACGCGCTTGAGCTCGGTGAACTGACCGTCGAATCGGTCTCCGTCCTCACCGGCGCCGACCCCGCGGAGGCCGAGGCGACCCTCTCCGGCCTGCTCGCCATGCGCCTGCTCCATCCGCACCAGGACGGCTGGGTTCCAACTCATCCGTCCACGGCCCTCGCCACCCTGCTGGCACCGGTCGAAATCGAAATCCGCATGCGTGAATTGGACGTGGCCCGGGTCCGCGAGGAAGTCGCCGCACTCCTGCCGCTCTACGAAGAGCACAGCGCCGCAAGGGAGTTGCCGGCCACCACGATCGAGGTCCTGGACAACCTCGAATCGGTGCGCTCGGCCCTCGACGCCGCCAGCGCCCAGTGCCGCGAGGAGACCCTGACGGCCCAGCCGGGCGGCGGCCGCCAGCAGGAGATGCTGGCCGAGGCCACCCCGCGGGCCCTGGCGATGCTCCAGCGCGGGTTGCGGATGCGCACCATCTACCAGCACACGGCGGTCTTCAGCGGACCGACCCGGGACTACGTGCACGAGGTCACCCGCAAGGGCGCGGAGGTCCGGATCTTCGGCGAGGACTTCACCCGGATGATCATCTTCGACCGCCAGGTGGCCTTCGTCGGCGACCGCACCCGCCCCAACCTCGCCCTGGTGATCCGCGAACCCACCCTGGTCGGCTTCCTGGCCGACGACTTCGAGCGGCTCTGGCGCTGGAGCAACCCGTTCCTCGCCGCGCCGCAGCGCATCACCCGGGAGCCCGCCGGGGGCATGAGCAGCGCCAAGCGCACCGTGCTCCGGCTGATGGCCGACGGCCTGAAGGACGAGGTCATCGCGCGCTGCCTGGGCATGTCCGTCCGCACCTGCCGCAAGCACATCGCCGAGATCATGCAGGAGTTGGACGCCGGCAGCCGGTTCCAGGCGGGCTGCCGCGCGATGCAGCGGGGCCTGATCGACAGCGGACCGCTGAGCGTCACCCCGGACGGCTACCTGCTGCCCGACGGCAGCGACCCGGCCGCCGCGGCGGACGAGCGGGACCCGGGCAGCCGGGCGGCGGCCGGACTCGACCGCGTCCGGGGCTGATCGCTCGGGGCTGACCACACCCGGGGTTGACCACATCCGGGGCTGACCGCAGGGGCGCCGCACGCGCGGAACATCAGGAGCGCGGCGGGCCGGACGCCTCCGGCAGCAGGGCCGCGGCCGCCAGACAGGCGGCGACGGCGGGTTGGTGAGCGGTGCCCTGGCGGACCGCGGTCTCAATGGTGCGGGCCAGCCCGCGGTCGGTGACCGGTCGCGCGGTGAGGTTCGGGGGCAGGCCGTGGGTGGCCAGCCGGGGGATCAGGGCGGTGTGTCCGCCACCGGCGGCGAGGGCGACCATGGCGGAGAAGTCGGTGCAGGTGTGCCGCACCCGGGGGGTGAAGCCGGCCGACCGGCAGGCCTGGAGGACGGCGTCACCGCAGGCCGTCCGGGGCGGAGCGGTGATCCAGTCGGTGTCGGCGAGCTCCCTCAGGTCGACCGGGGCGCCGGCGGGGTCGGCGGCCGGGTGGTCGTCGCGCAGGACGGCGACCAGCGGATCGGTCTGCAGCAGCCGGGTCTCGATGCCCGCGGGCCGGGGCGCGGCGAGGTTGGTGTAGCGGTAGACCAGCGCGACGTCGACCCGGCGCTGGAGCAACAGCCGTGCGGCGGCCTCGGGTTCGGCCTCGGTGATGTGCAGTTCGAGGCCGCGGTGGGTGCCTTCGAGGGCCGCGCCGAGGGGGACGGCCAGCGATGCGAGGGCGCTCGGGAAGCAGGCCAGGTGCAGCGGGCCGACCGGTTCGCCGCTGCCGGCGCGCAGCCGGGCCCGGGCCCGTTCGAGCGCGGCGAGCACCTGCTCGGTGTCCTCGGCCAGCCGGTGGCCGGCGGCGGTGAGGTAGACCGAGCGCCCGGAGCGTTCCAACAGCTCGGCCCGGGTCTCCTCCTCCAGCAGCCGGAGCTGCTGGGAGACGGCGGACGGGGTGACGCCGTGGAGTTCGGCCACGGCGGTCACCGTGCCGTGCGCGGCCAGGTCGCGGAGCAGGACGAGTCGTCGGACATCAAGCATTAGCCCATCTTAAGGATGTGCTGTAGGAGATGTAGCTGGACACTCGAATGCCCGTCCGGCGAGGCTGGTCGCCGTAAACCCGAGTCCCCGAACAGTGCAGGAGTGTTCCGTGCGCGCCACCGTCATCCACGGCCCCGACGACATCCGGATCGAGGAGGTCCCCGACCCGGTGATCAGCCGGGCGACCGATGCGGTGGTGCGGGTGGTCGAGTCCTGCATCTGCGGCAGCGACCTGTGGGCGTACCGCGGCGTGGCGTCCCGGGCCCCCGGGCAGCGGATCGGCCACGAGTTCCTTGGCATCGTCGAGGAGGTCGGCTCCGGGGTGTCCGGGTTCGCCCCGGGTGACTTCGTCGTCGCCCCGTTCGTCTGGTCGGACGGCAGCTGCGAGTTCTGCCGCGAGGGCCTCCACACCTCCTGCCCCGAGGGCGGCATCTGGGGCCAGGTCGGCTCCGACGGCGGCCAGGGCGAGGCGGTCCGGGTGCCGTTCGCCGACGCCACGCTGGTGAAGCTGCCCAAGGAGACGGCCGGCGAGGAGAAGCTGCTGCCGAGCCTGCTCGCGCTCTCCGACGTGATGAGCACCGGGCACCACGCGGCGGTCTCCGCCCGGGTCCGGCCCGGCGCGACGGTCGCGGTGGTCGGTGACGGCGCGGTGGGCCTGTGCGGCGTACTCGCCGCGCACCGGCTCGGCGCCGGGCGGATCATCGCCCTCGGCCGGCACGAGCGGCGCACCGCGATCGCCCGCGACTTCGGGGCGACGGACGTGGTCGCGGAGCGCGGCGAGGCCGCGGTCGAGGCCGTCCGGGAGCTGACCGGCGGGCTGGGCGCACACGCCGTGCTGGAGGCGGTCGGCACCGAGGAGTCGATGCGGACGGCGATCTCGATCACCCGGGACGGCGGCGCGGTCGGCTACGTCGGCGTCCCGCACGGCGGCTCCGCGGGCGTGGAGATCGGCCGGATGTTCGACCGGAACGTGGCCCTGGTCGGCGGCGTCGCCCCGGCCCGCGCCTACATCCCGGAGCTGCTGGCCGACGTGCTCTCCGGCGCCATCGAGCCGGGCCTGGTCTTCGACCGTACCGTGGACCTGGACGGCGTGCCGGACGGCTACCGGGCGATGGACGAGCGTACGGCGCTCAAGGTCCGGATCACCCTCTGACGGCGGCCGGTGAACGTCCGCCGATGAACGTCCACCGAGTGTCCGCGGTCCGCGTCGGACCGCCGATCGTCCGTTCCGGAAGGGGAGTTGCATGAAGATCGCGATCGCCGGCGGCCACGGCCAGATCGCCCGGCGGCTGGGCCGACTGCTGGCCGCCCGGGGTGACGAGCCCGTCGGCATCGTCCGCAATCCCGCCCACCGCGACGACCTGCTCGCCGACGGCGTGCGGCCGGTGGTCTGCGACCTGGAGAGCGCCTCCGTCGAGGAGGTCGTCGCGGCCGTGGCCGGGGCGGACGCGGTGGTGTTCGCCGCCGGGGCCGGGCCGGGCAGCGGTGCGGCGCGCAAGCACACCGTGGACCACCAGGCCGCCGCCCTGCTCGCCGACGCGGCGCTGCGGGCGGGGATCCGGCGGTACCTGATGGTCTCCACCCGCGGCGCGGGCAGCCCTCCCCCGGCCGACGCGGACGAGGTCTGGGCGGCGTACGTCCGGGCCAAGACCGCCGCCGACGAGCACCTGATGGCCCAGGACCTGGACTGGACCGTCCTGCGGCCGGCCGCGCTCACCGACGCGCCGGGCACCGGCCACGTCCGCCTCACCGCCGGGCGGAGCGTCGGCGAGGTCACCCGCGACGACGTCGCCCGGGTGCTGCTCGCGCTGCTGGACACGCCCGCCGCCGCGGGGCTCGTACTGGAGCTGGCGGCGGGACCGGACCCGGTCCCCGACGCGGTGGCGCGCGCGGTGCGGGAGCGCACCGGCGCGCGGTAGTCGCCGCCGTCCGAACGCCCGGCGGCCGGATCAGGCCGGGGCGTCCAGGTGCCGGCGGGCGGCGGCGAGGATCTCCCGGGAGAGCTCCGGGTCCTCGCTGGCGCGGGCCAGCAGGATGGCGCCGACCAGGGTGGAGAGTTCGGCGAGGGCGGTGCCGCGGTCGCCCTCGTTCGTTCCGGCCGTGCCGGCCGTGCCGGCCGTTGCGACCGCGTCGTCCGTTCCGGCGGCCCGGGCGTCGAGCCGCCGGTAGCCGTCGACGAGGTCGCTCAGGCCGGCCGTGAAGGCCGTGCGGATCGGGGCGCCCGGTTCGGCCCGGGCGGCGTCGGCGGCCAGGGTGGCGGCGGCGCAGCCGGCGCCGGGGTGGTCGCGGTGGAGGTCGGAGAGGTAGCGGGTCAGGAACTCGGCCCGGCCGGAACCGACTTCGGGTCCGGACCCGTCCGAGGACCGGTCGGAGGACCCGTCGGAGGAGGCCTCGTCGGCGAGCCGGTCCATGGCCTCCCGCCGCTCGGTGAAGGCGGCCCGGAGGGCCTGGACGATCAGGTCGTCCTTCGAGGAGAAGTGCCGGTAGAAGCCGCCGTGGGTGAGTCCGGCGGCGGCCATCGCCTCGGGGACGCTGACCTGGTCGGCGCCCTTCTCCCGGATCAGCCGGGCGGTGTGGTCGATCACCTGCTGCCGGTGCTGCTGGGCCTCGGCTCGTGACACACGGGGCATGGTCGGCGGTCCCTTCTCACGGAAAGCTCCTGAGGATCCTACTTCCGCATCCGCTTTAGATGATGGTAATAATCTAAACGCCATCCTGGAGCGAAGGGAACGCACATGACCGTGATCGAAGGCTCTGTCGCGCTGGTCACCGGAGGCCGACGCGGCATCGGCCGGGCATTCGTCGAGGAACTGCTGCGGCGCGGGGCGCGGAAGGTCTACGCCACCGCCCGCACCCCCGACACCGAGACCGACGGGCGGATCGAGGTCCTCCCCCTGGACGTCACCGACGACGCCTCCGTCGCCGCCCTGGCCCGGCACGCCCGCGACGTCGACCTCGTCTTCAACAACGCCGGCGTGCTGCACCCGGCACCGCTGCTCACCACCGACCTGGCACTCGTCCGGGACACGTTCGAGACCAATGTGCTCGGCCCGCTGCGGATCGCCCGGGCGTTCGCGCCGGTGCTCGCCGCCCGCGGCGGGGGCGCGCTGATCGACATCCACTCGCTGCTGTCCTGGGGTTCCGGCGCCGGCGCGTACGGCGCGTCCAAGGCGGCCCTGTGGTCGCTGACGAACTCCCTGCGGCTCGAACTCGCCGCCCAGGGCACCCAGGTGGTCGGCGTCCACCTCGGCTTCGCGGACACCGAGATGGTCGCGGCCGTCCCGGTCACGAAGCTCGCGGTCGCCGACGTCGCCCGGGCCGTCCTGGACGGCGTCGAGCGCGGGGACACCGAGGTGCTCGTCGACGACGCCACCCGCGCGGTCAAGGCCGCGCTGTCCGGACCGGTCGAGGGCCTCGCCGTCGCCCTCCGCCGCTGAGACCCGCCCCCCTACCCGCCCCAGCCGCCCCGTCAGCCCCCGAGGAGAGCCATGCCGCTCTGGCACGTCTACCACCCGCCCGGCACGTACACCCCGCCGCAGAAGAAGCAACTCGCCGACGACGTCACCGGGTTCTACACCCGGTTCGGACTCCCCCGGTTCTACGTCGTGGTGCTCTTCCACGAGGTCGCCGCCGACTCCTTCCTGATCGGCGGCGAGCCCGCCCCGGACGCCGTGCGCATCGTCGTCGAGCACATCGCCCGGCACACCGAGGACCCGGAGCTGCGCCGCCGCACCCGGGAGCGCCTCGCCGAACTGCTCGCACCGCACACCGTGGAGCGCGGCCTGTACTGCGAGTTCCACATCGACGAGACCCCGCAGGACCTCTGGATGATCGACGGCCTGACCCCGCCCCCGCCGCAGAGCGAGGCCGAGCAGCGCTGGGCCCGGGAGAACCGCCCGAGCCCGTACTGAGCAGCGCTCTCCGCCGCCGGGCCGGTCAGGCCCGGCGGCGGAGGGCGATGACGGCCGCGCCGAGGACGCAGGCGACGGCGGCGACCACGTAGGCGAGGTGGTAGCCGGCGAGTTGGTCGCTGCGGCTGGCCGCGACCAGGACCATCACCGCGACGCCCACGCTGGCGCCGATCTGCTGGGTCACCACATTGACCGCGCCGGCCACGCCGTGCTGCTCGGGCTGGACGCCGGCCAGGGCGGCGGAGGTCATCGAGGGGAAGTTCAGCCCCTGGCCGATGCCGCTGAGCACCAGGCCGGGGGCCACCTGCAGCAGGTAGTTCCCGTCGTGCGGGGTGCCCAGCCACAGGCCGGTGCCCACGCCGATCAGGACCAGGCCGACGGCCATCAGGGTGTGCGGGGTGTAGCGGGCCAGCAGCTTGCCGGTGGCGAAGTTGGCGGTCAGGAAGACCGCGGCGGACATCGGCACCAGCGCGATGCCGGACTCGAACGGCGAGTAGTCCAGCATCCCCTGGAGGTACAGCGGCGCGAAGAACAGCATCCCGACCGAGGCCATGTACTGGAGGAAGGCCGCCAGGCTGGCGGCCCGCACCGGGGCGAGCCGGAACAGGCCGAGCGGGAGCACCGGGTCGGCGGTGGCGCGTTCACGCAGGACGAAGGCGACCAGCAGGACGACCGCGGCGGCGAGTCCGACCCACCGGGCCGCGCCCCCGCTGCTCGCCCCGACCACCAGCAGGGTGAGGCCGAGGGTGCCGGTCACCGCGCCGGGCAGGTCGAGCCGGCCGCTGTGCCCGGCGCCGTCGGGCAGGCCGATCCGGGTCACCGCGAGCACCGCGACACCGAGCAGGACGGAGAACCACAACACCGAACGCCAGCCGAGGAACTGGGTGAGCACGCCACCCAGCAGCACCCCGCCGCTGAAGCTGGCGGCGCCGACGGCCGCGTAGACGCCGAAGGCCCGGTTGCGGGCCGGACCGGCCGGGAAGGTCTCGGTGAGCAGCGCCAGCGCGGCCGGCCCGGACAGCGCGGCGCCGATCCCCTGGACGGCGCGCGCGCCCAGCAGCACCCCGATGCTCGGGGCCACCGCGCCGACCAGCGCGGAGAGGGTGAACAGGGCGATGCCGACCTCGAACACCCGCCGCCGGCCGAGCACATCGGCGAGTCGGCCGCCGATCAGCAGGAAGCCGGCGAAGGTGACGGCGTAGGCGGTCATCACCCACTGGAGGGTGGTGTCGCCCAGGTCGAAGCGGTCCCCGACGGACGGCAGGGCGGCGTTGAGCACTCCGAGTCCGCTGACGTCCAGGGCGAGTGCCCCGGCCAGCACGCCGAGCGCCAGTCCCGGCCGGCGCAGCGCCCCCACGGTGGTGTCGGTCATGCCGTGCCGCCCTGGACGTCGGGGCCGGTGCGCGCGGCGCGGGGTGCGGGGAGCGGGCGGACGGGGCCTAAGCCGTCGGCCGGGGCCGCGGTCGCATCAATAGTCTCAACTGCCATGCCGATCAGATTGCAGTGGTCACTCAACTGCTGTCCACCCCGCCCGGGCTCGAACTGTCTCTGGCTCCACCCCTGTTGAGCGGTGGCGGCGGCCCGCTGCCGGGCCGGGGCCGGGGTCGGCGGTTCGCGGGCGGCTGATTCGGAGCGGTACGGGTGAACCCGCCGACCGCTATCCTCCGTTCGCCCTCCGGGGGTCCGCTCCGGCCCGGGCGGGACGCCGTTGACCTGGGGTGACGGGGCCGGCGGGCGGTCGGGCGGGGTCGGTCCGGGCGGCTCGCCCGGTGGCCCGCTCCGGCCGCGACTGCCTGGTTTCGGTCGAGTGATCCGAAAGATTCCGAAAGATTCTGGGCATTTTTCGCGCCTGAAGAGACCGAACCGGACAGGTTCGAGATCAGATCACGCCACTATCACGCCGCTGCCCCAATCGGCCCTCAGGAGACGCTTGTCTCACCATTCACACGGTGGCACTCTGATGTCCGCCGGTCAGGAAAGCCCCGGACAATCCGGCCCCCTTTAAATCCGCATACTCCTTGCACGCGCTTTCCGCGACCGTGCGTTCCCGCCCTGCCCTGTCCAGGGCGGATGAAGAGATCAGCGCCACGGAATCCTGCCGCCGGGCCGCCGTCGAGCCGCCGCCGGCCCGAGGCGCACTTTCATTCGACCCTCAACGAATAACGGCTTCGCCCATGCCCGCCGCCACCCCCGACCGCCCCATTCCACCCGGCCTGCCGAGGGAGTCGCCATGCCCCAAGAACGCGCAGCGCTAGACCTGTCCGCCGTCACGGACTTCCTCCATTCCCGCGCGGCCGAACTGTTGGCCGTACCCCCGGCCACCCTGGACCGCCGGGCCCCGCTGCACCGGTACGGACTGGACTCCGCCAAGTCGGTGGCCCTGGCGGCCGCGCTGGCCGAGTTCACCGGCCGACCGGTCCCGGCCACCTGGATCTGGCAGTACCCGACCGTGGCGGACCTGGCCCGGGCGCTCGTCGAGGGCCCGCCCACCGCCGAGCCCGACCCGGTCGCCGAACGCCGCACGCCCTCCCGGGAACCGGTCGCCGTCGTCGGCATCGGCTGCCGCTTCCCCGGCGGGCCGGACCCGTCCGCATTCTGGCGGCTGCTCACCGAGGGCCGCGACGCCGTCGGCCCGGTGCCCGCCGACCGCCGGGCGCTGATGAACGACGCGGTCCGCTGGGGCGGGTTCATCGACGGCATCGACCGCTTCGACCCGCTGTTCTTCGGCATCTCGCCCCGCGAGGCCGTCCAGATGGACCCGCAGCAGCGGCTGATCCTGGAGCTGTCCTGGGAGGCCCTGGAGGACGCGGGCATCGCCCCGTCCACCCTGCTCGGCAGCGACACCGGCGTGTTCATGGCCTCCTGTTGGGGCGACTACGCCGCCCTCGCCCACTACCGCGGCCCGGACAGCCAGATCACCCCGCACACCGCGACCGGGATGCACGACGGCATCATCGCCAACCGGGTCTCCTACCTCCTCGGCCTCCAGGGCCCGAGCATGGCCATCGACGCCGCCTGCGCCGGCTCGCTGGTCTCGGTGCACGTGGGCTGCCAGTCGATCTGGCTCGGCGAGAGCGACCTGGTGCTGGCCGGCGGGGTGAACCTGAGCTTCGTCCCCGACTACTACACCGCGATGGACCGGATGGGCGCGCTCGCCCCGGACGGCCGCTGCAAGTCCTTCGACGCCCGCGCGAACGGCTACGTCCGCGGCGAGGGCGCCGGCGTCGTGGTGCTCGCCCCGCTGAGCGTCGCCCTGGAACGCGACCTGCCGGTGTACTGCCTGATCAAGGGCAGCTCCTCGAACAACGACGGCCTGAGCAACGGCATGACCGCGCCCAACCCCCAGGCGCAGGAGAAGATGCTGCGCACCGCGTACCGGCGGGCCGGCATCGCGCCGCACCTGGTGGACTACATCGAGTGCCACGGCTCCGCGACCCCGCTCGGCGACCCGATCGAGGCCAACGCGATCGGCGCCGTCCTGGGCGGCGACCGGACCGAACCGCTGCGGCTCGGCTCGGTCAAGTCCAACGTCGGGCACCTGGAGGCGGCCGCCGGGATCGTCGGCCTGGTCAAGCTCGCCCTCTCGCTGCGCAACGGCGTCCTGCCGCCGAGCCTGCACTACAGCGCGCCCAACCCGCAGATCATGTTCGACGAGTACCGGATGACCGTCCAGGACCGGCTGACCCCCTGGCCGCGGCGCTCCGACGCCCGCCGGGGCGGAGTCAGCTCCTTCGGCTTCGGCGGCGCGATCTGCCACCTCGCGGTCGAGGAACTCCCGCGCCCGGAGGCCTCGTTGCTGCTGCTGGCGGCGGACTCCCGGGAGGCGCTGGCCGAGCGGGCCCGGGCGCTGCGGGACGAGACCGACCTGCGCGCGCTGTGCGCCCGCACCCCCGGCGAGGGCGCCTTCCGGCTGGCGGCCGCCGCCCACGACATGGCCGAACTCCGCTCCCAGCTGGACGCCTTCGGCAGCGGCGAGGCGGCCCCGGGGCTGAGCGTCGGCGAGACCGACGGGCGCCGGCCTCGGGTGGCCTTCCTGTTCTCCGGCAACGGCTCCCAGTGGGTCGGCATGGGCCGCCAACTGCTGGCCGGCCTGCCGGTGTTCCGCCGCTCGATGCTGCGCTCCGACCGGCGGATGCGGGAGCTGCTGGGCTTCTCCCTGGTCGACCAGCTGCTGGCGCCGGACGGCCGGCTGGACGACATGGACGTCTTCCAGCCGCTGCTGTTCTCGCTCCAGGTCGCGCTGGCCGACGCCTGGCGCTCGCTCGGCGTCGAACCGGACGTCGTGGTCGGGCAGAGCGTCGGCGAGTTCGCCGCCGCCCACGTGGCCGGCGCGCTGGACTTCGCGGACGCCTCCCGGCTGGCCGCCCAGCACGGCCGGCTGCTCCAGCTGCTGGCGGTCGGCCGCGGCGAGGGCATCGTCGTGATGACCCCCGCCGAGGAGGTCCGGCCGTACCTGACCGGCGGCCTCACCCTCTCCGGCCGCAACGGCCTCGGCTCCACCCTGGTCACCGGCACCCCGCAGGAGATCGACGGGCTGGTCCGGCGGCTGACCGAGGCCGACGTCACCAACCACCGGGTCCGGATGGGCCACGCCCCGCACTCCCCGCTGGTCGACCACGTGCTCGCCCCGCTGAAGGTCGAACTCGACGGCATCCGGCCCCGGACCGCCCGCGTCCCGATGATCTCCTCGGTCACCGGCGAGGCCGTCGACGGCGCCGAACTCGGGCCGGACTACTGGGCGGAGAACCTGCGCCGGGAGATCCGGATGGTCGACGCCCTGACCGGGCTGCGCGCCCACGACGTCGACGCGGTGGTCGAACTCAGCCCCCACCCGCTGCTGCTCAAGTCGGTGTCCGAGCTGCTCCCGGCGACCACCCTGCCCTCGCTGCGGCGCGGCGCCGACGAGGCCGCCACCCTGCTGGGCTCGCTCGGCGCGCTGTACGCCGCCGGACTGCCCGCCCCGGCGCACCCGTTCCTGGCCGGCGACCGGGGGCGGCACACCACCCCGGTACACGCCGACGCCGCCCCGGACGGGCCGCCGTACCTCGTCCCGGTCTCCGCCCGGACCGCGGGCGCGCTGGCCGACACCTGCCGCGAGCTGTCCAACCACGTCGAACGCGACCCCGGTCTGCGGGTCGCCGACCTCGCCTACACCCTGGCCGCCCGGCGCACCCACCACAACCACCGGGTCGCGCTGTTCGCCCGCAACCGGCAGGACGTCCTGGACGGGCTGGCCCGGGTCGCCGCCGGCCGCCCGCACCCCGAGGTGCTCACCGGCACGGTCTCCGGCGGCGTCGACGGCCGGGTGGCGCTGGTGTTCTCCGGCGGCGGCACCCAGTGGGTCGGCATGGGGCGCGAACTGCTGCGCTCGCACGCCGGGTTCCGGGAGTCGATGCAGGCCTGCGACGCCGCCGTGCGCGCGGCCGGCGGCTGCTCGGTGCTCGACCGGCTGGCGGCCCCCGCCGAGGAGGCCGGGTACCACGAGATGGACGTCCAGCAGCCGGTGCTGTTCGCCCTCCAGGTCTCGCTGGCCCGGGTCTGGCTGGAGCTCGGCATCGAGCCGACCGCCGTGGTCGGACACAGCCTCGGCGAGGTCGCCGCCGCCCACGTGGCCGGCGCCCTGTCGCTGGCCGACGCCGCCCGGGTCGTGGTCACCCGCTCGCACCTGCTCGAACGCAAGGCCGCCGCAGGCGCGATGATCGCCGTCGACCTGCCGGAGGCCGAACTGCTCCCCCGGCTCGCGCCGTACGCCGCGCACGCGGCCGTCGCCGTGGTCAACAGCCCCACCAGCGCGGCCGTCTCCGGCTCGCCCGAGGCCGTCGCCGCGCTGCGGGCCGAACTCGAACGGGACGGCGTCTCCGTCCGCCTGATCCGGGTCGAACGCCCGGTGCACAGCCCCGGCATGGACCCGCTGCTCCAGCCGCTGCGCGAGGGCATCGAGGGGATCACCCCGCTCTCCCCCGGCATCGACTTCCACTCCACCGCCCTGGCCGACACCGTCAACCCGGCCACCGACGTCGAGTACTGGGTGCACAACCTGCGCAACCGGGTCCGCTTCGCCGACACCATCGGCGCGCTGGTCGACCGGGGCGTCACCACCTTCATCGAGATCGGCCCGCACGAGACGCTGCGCGGCGCGGTCGAGGAGACCGCCCTGAGCCGGGGCGCCCAGGTGCACGCCGTCAACTCGCTGCGGCGGGAGGAGAGCGACCTGCGCTGCCTGCTGGGCGCCGCCGCCTCGCTGTACGTCCGGGGGCTGCCGCTGACCTTCGACCCGCTGTTCGGCGACGACGTCGAGCTGGTGGAGACGCCGCTGGTGCAGTGGCAGAAGGAGCGGCACTGGATCGACACCGAGCCCCGGCCGGCCCCGGCCGGGCAGCCCGCCGCCGCGGTGGCGCCGCCCGAGGCGCACCCGGTGGAGCAGCCGGTGGAGCAGTCGCCGGTGGCGGCGGACCGGCCTGTGGCCGAGATCGTCCTCGCCGAGCTGGCCGATGCGCTGGGCGTGCCGGCCGACGGCTTCGACACCAACGCCTGTCCGCGCGACTTCGGCCTGGACTCGATGGTCGGGATCCGGCTGGTCAACCGGATGCAGGCGCTGTTCGGGCACCGGGTCTCGCCGGTGGTGTTCCTGGACGGGCGGCCGATCGCCGCGGTGGTCGATCACTTCGTCGAACTGACCGGCGGCGCACCGGCCGTACCCTCGCCCGTCATCGCAGCCGTACCCACACCGGATCCGGAGCCGGAGCCGCGGCCGTCCCTCCTCGACGAACTGTCCGAGCTGGACGCCGAGGAGCTGCTGGACGAACTGGACGCCCGCGGCCTGCTGGCCGCCACCGACGACCCCGCCCTGGACCAACTCCGCGCCGGCGGCCTCGGGTTGGAGCTGGCCCCGGCCTCGCACGGCCAGGCCTCGCTCTGGTTCATGCAGATGGTCTCGCCGGACGCCGTGCCGTACAACTTCATGGTGGCCGCCCGGATCCGGGCCGCCGTCGACGAGAAGGCGCTGGAGCGCGCCCTCCAGGCCGTGCTGGCCCGGCACCCGGCGCTGCGCACCCTGTTCGTGGAGGCGGGCGGCCGGCCGTACCAGGTCGTTCTGGACGAGCCGGTGTACGAGTTCCTGGTGGTGGACGGCGCCGGGCTGGACGACGAGCGGGCCCGCGAGGAACTGGCCCGGCACGGTCACCGGCCGCTCGACCTGGACCAGGGGCCGCTGGTGCGGGTCGTCCTGCTGAGCCGCGGCCCGGCCGACCACCACCTGCTGGTGCTGGTCCACCACATCGCCTCCGACGCGGCCTCCGCCGACGTGATGATCCGCGAACTCCAGGACTTCTACCAGGGCGGCGACCCCACCGCCGGCGCGCCGGTCGCCCCGTACACCGAGTTCGTCGAGTGGGAGCGCCAGTGGCTGGCCGGGCCGGCCGCCGCGGCGGCGCTGGACTGGTGGTCGGCGAAGCTGGCCGACCCGCCCGCCCACCTCGACCTGTCCACCAAGGAGCGGCCGCCGGGCGTCACCTACGAGGGCCGCGACCTCGCCTTCCGCTGGAGCGCCGAGGAGACCCGGCTGCTGCGGGAGTTCGCGGTGCGCGAGGGCGTGTCGATCAGCACCGTCGTGCTGGCCGGGTTCTTCGCCACCCTCAACCGGGCGGTCGGCACCGAGGACGCCCTGCTGGCCACCGCGATCGCCCAACGCGCCGAACCCGGTTGGGAGTCCGCGATCGGCTACTACCTCAACACCGTGCTGGTCCGGGCCGAACCGGCCGCCGACCGCAGCTTCCGCGAGCTGCTCCGGGAGGTCCACGCGTTCTCGCTCGGACTGCTGGAGCACATGAACTACCCCCTGGACCTGCTGGCCGCCCAGCTGAAGCCGCCGCGCGCCGAGGGCCGCTCCCCGTGGTTCGACGTGGTGGTGAACTGGCTGTCCTCGGACGCCTTCCCGCGCTCCGTCAAGCTCTTCCACGGCGTCGGCTCCACCATCGCCCCCGACGGCGGCCTGCCCCTCGAACCGGTCCAGGTCCGCCGCCACCTCGCCAAGTTCGACCTGGAGATCTCGATGGCCGACATCGACGGCGAGGTGGCCGGCCACGTCCAGTTCAAACCGAGCTACCTGGAAAGGCCCACCGTGACCGCCCTGCTCGCGCTGTACCGCAGCGTGCTCTTCGCCTCGATCGCCCGCCCCGACCTGCCGCTCGGTGCCGTCGCGCCGGCCGGCCTGCCCGAGGGGACGGACCGGTGACCGACACCCTGCACTCCGCGTTCGTCGAGCTGGCCGCCAAGAACCCCGACGCGACCGCCGTCTACTCCGAGGCCGGCGTCCTGAGCTACGGCGAACTCGACCGGCGCTCACGGGAGTTGGCCGAGCGGCTGACCGCCGCCGGCGCCGGCCCCGGCGTCCCGGTCGGGATCTGCGTCGAGCGCACCCCCGAGCTGCTGGTCGGCATCCTGGCCGCCCTGCGCAGCGGCTCCTGCTACCTGCCGCTGGACCCCAACTACCCCGCCGACCGGCTGGCGTTCATGGTCCGGGACAGCGGCACCCGGCTGCTGCTCACCACCCCGGCCTCCCGGACCGGCTGCCCGCCCGGCCCGACCGTGCTGGTCCTCGGCGCGGACGACACCGTGACCACCGAACCCGGCGCCGCCCCCGCCGCCGTGGTGCCCGGGGACACCGCGTACGTCATCTACACCTCGGGTACCACCGGCCGACCCAAGGGCGTGGCGGTGCGGCACTCCGGCTGCGTGGCGATGCTCGCCGCGATGGACCGCGTCCTGGAGGGCTGCGACCTGAGCGGGGTGTCGGCGGCCAGCTCGGTCTGCTTCGACATGTCGGTGATGGAGATCTTCAACGCGCTGTGCCGCGGCGGCGCCGTCGTGCTGGTGGAGAGCGCCGTGCACCTGCCGGAGAGCCGGTACGCGGACCGGATCACCCACCTCAACGTGGTCCCGTCCGTGATGAACGGCCTGCTGGACGCCGGGGCGCTGCCGCCCACCGTGCGGACCGTGGTGTTCGGCGGCGAGGCGCTGCGCCGCAAGCTGGTCGACCGGACGTACCGGGAGACCGGCGCGACCCGGGTGTTCAACGCCTACGGCCCCACCGAGGGCACCGTGTTCTGCACCTTCGGACCGGTCCCCGAGGACTCCGCCGAGGAGCCGACCATCGGCCCGCCGACCGAGGGCGCCCGGGTCTACGTGCTCGACGAGCGGCTGCGGCCCGCGCCGACCGGCGAGCTCCACCTCGGCGGCGCCGGCCTCGCCCACGGCTACGTCGCCCGGCCGGGCACCACCGCCGAGCGCTTCGTGCCGGACCCGTTCCGGGACGGCGAGCGGATGTACCGCACCGGCGACCTGGTCGAGGTGACCGAGAGCGGCGAGCTGCGCTTCCTCGGCCGCACCGACCACCAGGTCAAGCTGCGCGGCTACCGGATCGAGCTGGAGGAGGTCGAGGCCCGGCTGACCGGCTGCCCCGAGGTCCGCGAGGCCGCCGCCGCCGTCCGGGGCAACCGGCTGGTCGGCTACGTCGTCCCCGCCCACGGCACCGCCCCCGACGAACCCACGGTGGACGCCGCGCTGCAGCACGCCGTCACCGCCCGGCTCGCCGCCGAACTGCCCGACCACCTGGTGCCCGCCACCCTGGTCGTGCTGCCCGCCCTCCCGCTCGGCCCGGGCGGCAAGCTCGACCGCGCCGCGCTGCCCGAGCCCCCGGCGGCCGGCCCCGGCGGGCCGCGCACCGCCCCCGGCACCCCGACCGAGATCGCCCTGGCCGAGATCTGGGGCCAACTGCTCGGCCTGGAACCGTCGGAGCTCGACGTCCAGTCCGCCTTCTACGACCTCGGCGGCGACTCGCTGCTGCTGATCCGGCTGGCCCGGCTGATGACCCGGCGCTTCGACCGGCGGGTCCGGGTGCCCGACCTGTTCAGCTTCCGCGACATCGCCTCGCTCGCCCGGTGGCTCGACGACGACAGCGGCGCCGCCCCCGAGGTGGTCCAGTCCGCCCGACGGCGGGCCGGCGCCCGGCGCGCCGTGCTGCGCGGCCGCGGCGCCGACGACCGCTGACCTCCGTCCACGACCCGAAGCAGGAGCCCTCACATGACCGACAACCCCGAGCAGGAGTACGACCCGGGCGACGTGGCCGTCATCGGCATGTCGCTGCGCGCCCCCGGCGCCCGGACCAAGGAGGAGTTCTGGGACAACCTGGTGCACGGCCGGGAGTCCATCAGCTTCCTGGCCAAGGACGACATCCACGTCGACGAGACCCTGATCCACAGCCCGTTCTACGTCCGGGCCTGCGGGGTGCTCGACGGCTACGACCGGTTCGACCCCTCGGTGTTCGGCATCAGCGACCGGATGGCCGCCGCGATGACCCCGGAGAACCGGCTGTTCCTGGAGAGCGCCTGGGAGTCGCTGGAGGACGGCGGCTACGACCCGGACCGGCTCAAGGCCGAGGTCGGGATGTACGGCGCCAACAACCCGCAGACCGCCGCGCTCTACAGCTCGCCGCCGGACCGGGTGTCGGTCGGGCCCGAGGCGATCGAGGCCAGCCTGGCCTGGTCGCCGGACACCATGACCTCCAACGCGCTGTACTACCTGGGGCTCACCGGCGAGGCCGTCACCCTGGCCGCGGTCTGCGCGGGCTTCCACTACGCGGTGCACCTGGCCTGCCAGTCGCTGCTGCTGGGCCAGACCGACCTGGCGGTCGCGGGCGGCGCGATGGTCCGGCTGCCGCACCCGCGCGGCCACCTCTGGGAGGAGAACCGGGTGCTGTCCAAGGACGGCCACTGCCGCCCGTTCGACGCCCACGGCACCGGCACCGCACTGTCCAGCGGCGTGGTCACCGTGCTGCTCAAGCCGCTGAGCCACGCCGTCGCCGACCGCGACCACGTCTACGCCGTGGTCAAGGGCTCGGCCGTGAACAACAACGGGGTCAGCGCGATGGCCTACGGCCTGGCCCAGCCCGAGCGGCTGAGCGCCTGCATCGCCGCCGCCATGGAGGTCGGCGGGGTCGCCCCCGACACCGTCGGCCTGTACGAGGCCAACGGCCTGGGCCTGCCGATGACCGACGAACTGGAGGTGCACGCCGCCGGCATGGCCTTCGGCAAGCAGACCGCGACCACCTCGATCGGCGGGGTCAAGGGCAACGTCGGCCACGGCGGCGTGGTCTCCGGCGGGTTCGGGGCGGTCAAGGCCGCGCTGGCGCTGTACCACCGCAAGCTCCCGGCGACCGTCAACCTCACCGAGGTCAACCCGGACCTCGACTTCCCCAGCACCCCGTTCGTGCCGCAGCTCGAAGGGGCCGACTGGGAGCCGGAGTCCGGCATCCGCCGGGCCGGCGTCACCTCGATCGGCGGCGGCGGGTACAACGCCCACCTGCTGCTGGAGGAGCCGCCGGCCCCGGCCGGGCGGGCCGCCGAGGAGACGGGCCGGCCGCGGCTGGCCACCCTGTCCGCGCTGGACGACGAGGCCCTGGACCGGCAGCGCGCCCGGCTCCGGGAGCGGCTGGAGGCCGACCCGGACCTGCGGCTGGACGACGTCTGCTTCAGCCTCAACCTCGGCCGCAAGGTGCTGCCCCGCCGCTGGGCGGCCGTGGTGCGCAGCCGCGCCGAGCTGATCGCGGCGCTGGCCGGGGAGGGCGGCGTACCGGCCGTCAGCACCGCCGCCGCGCCGCGCGGCGACGCCGGCGCCTTCACCCGCACCGACCAGGGGATCGTCCCGGCCGGCCGGGACGCCGACGCGCTGGCCGCGCTGGCCGACGCCTGGGTGACCGGGCAGCAGGTGGACTTCGACGCCCTGCACCGCGGCGAGGCCAGCCACCGGGTGCCGCTGCCCACCTATCCGTTCCAGCCGCGCCGGTTCTGGCGGACGGACTGGTGACCGTGCACCCGCCGGCCCCGGCGCCGGCCGCCGTGGACCTGGGCGACCCGGCCACCTTCGCCGGCCACGACCTGGACGACCACTGGCGCACCCTGCGGGACACCGCCCCGGTCCACTGGAACCCGCCGACGGACGGCCGCCGCGGCTTCTGGGTGGTCTCCAGACACGAGTCCATCCTGGCCGTCTACCGGGATGACGCGCACTTCACCTCCGAGCGCGGCAACGTCCTGGTCACCCTGCTGGAGGGCGGCGACGCCGGGGCCGGCCGGATGCTGGCCGTCACCGACGGGCACCGCCACCACGAGTTGCGCAAGATCCTCCAACGGGTGCTCTCGCCCCGGGTGTTGGACCAGGTCGCGGCGACCGTCCGGGTGAACACCCGGCGGTGGATCCGCGAGGCCGTCGAGTCCGGCGGCTGCGACTTCGCGGAGCGGATCGCCGCCCGGATCCCGATGACCACCGTCGCCAACCTGCTGGGCGTGCCCGAGCAGGACCAGGACTACCTGCTCAGCCTGACCAGGGCGGCGCTGTCCGCGGACGACGAGGACGTCGACGAGGTCGACTCCGAGATGGCCCGCAACGAGATCCTGATGTACTTCGCCGACCTGGTCGACGAGCGCCGCGAGGCCCCGGGGGACGACGTGATCAGCATGCTGATCGCCAGTTCCGTGGACGGCGTGCCGCTGACCGACGAGGACGTGGTGCTCAACTGCTACAGCCTGATCATCGGCGGCGACGAGACCAGCCGGCTGACGATGATCGACTGCGTCCGCACCCTGGCGGCCCGGCCCGGCGAGTGGGGCCGGCTCAAGCGGGGCGAGGTCGCCGTGGACACCGCGGTGGACGAGGTGCTGCGTTGGGCCTCCCCCACCCTGCACTTCGGGCGCAGCGTCGTCCGGGAGACCGAACTGCACGGGGTCCGGCTGCGCCCGGGCGAGATCGTCACCCTCTGGCACGCCTCCGGCAACCGGGACGAGCGGGTCTTCGACCGGCCCGGGGAGTTCGACCTCGGCCGCACCCCCAACCGGCACCTGGCCTTCGGGTACGGACCGCACTTCTGCGTCGGCTCCTACCTGGCCAAGGTGGAGATCGCCGAACTGCTCACGGCGCTAAGGGACTTCACCACCGGATTCGAGCAGACCGCGGAGCCGCTGCGGATCCGCTCCAACTTCCTGACCGGGTTCTCCACCCTGCCGGTCCGGTTCGAGCCGGACGCCGGGGGCCTGGCCCGGGAAGGGGCCGAATGACGACCTGACCCGGCCCGAGACCCGACCAGTGAGCGCAGGAGTACGGATGAACATCTACCTATCGGGACAAGGGGCGTTCGCGGTGCAGGTCGCGGAAGCCCTGCTGGACAGAGGGCACAAGATCGTCGGGGCGGCCGCCCCCCGGCTGCGCAAGGGGCAGTCCGACGAGGCCAACGCGATGTGCTGGGACCGGCTGCGCTCCTGGGCGTACCCCCGGGACATCCCGTGGACCGACTCGGCCGAGCTGCGCGCGCACCACGTCCCGGACGGGGTGGACGTCATCCTCGCCGCCCACTCGCACGCCTTCCTCGGCCGGCGGACCCGGGCCCGGGCCGCCGTCGCCACCATCGGCTACCACCCCAGCCTGCTGCCGCTGCACCGGGGCCGGGACGCGATCCGCTGGACCGTCCGGGACGGCGACAAGGTGACCGGCGGCAGCGTCTACCACCTCACCGAGCGCACCGACGGCGGCCCGATCGCCGCCCAGGAGCACCTGTTCGTGCCCCCTGGCTCGACCGCGCAGAGCCTGTGGCGCGACCACCTGGCCCCGCTCGGGGTGCGGCTGCTGCTCAAGGTGGTCGCCGACCTCGCGGCGGACCGCCGGATCGAGGTGCCCCAGGACGAGTCGTTGGCGACCTGGGAGCCGGCGATGGACACCAAGCCGCTGTTCAAGCCCGAGCTGATCGCGCTGCCCGGATCGGTGCCGGTCGACGGCAGCAGGTGGGCGCTGCACGAGGACTGACCCCCGGAACGGCCGTGGCCCGCACAGGTGCTGTGCGGGCCACGTGCCGTGCCGTACGCGGGGTCAGAGCGGCAGCCGGAGGCGGAACAGCGCCCCGCCGCCGGGGGCGGCCTCGGCGGTGAGGGTGGCGCCGTGCGCCTGGGCGATCTGGCGGGCCATCGCCAGGCCGAGGCCGGAGCCGGGCAGGGCGCGCGCGGCCGAGGCCCGGTAGAAGCGGTCGAAGACGTACGGGAGGTCCTCGGGGGCGATGCCGGGGCCGTGGTCGCGCACGGTCAGCTCCAGCCGGTCCGGCGAGCCGGTGAGGCGGACCTCGACGGCGCCGCCGGGCGGGCTGAACTTGGCCGCGTTGTCCAGCAGGTTGGTGACCAGCCGGGCGAGCCGGGCGGGCACGCCGGCCACCGGCCGTCCGGGCCCGGTGACCTCCAGGGTGAAGGCGACGGCCGGCCAGTGGCCGCGCGCGGTGTCCACGCAGTGCTCGACCAGCGGGCCGAGGGCGACCTGTTCGAGCAGCGGCTGCGGCTCCTCGTCCCGGGCGAGTTCGATCAGGTCGTTCACCATGCCGGTCACCTCGCGCAGCTGGCGGCGCAGCGCGGCCGCCGCCCGTTCGCGCTGACCGTCCGTCAGGCGATCGGCCCGGGACAGCAGTTCGGCGTTGGTGCGGAGCGCGGTCAGCGGGGTGCGCAGCTCGTGCGAGGCGTCGGCGACCAGCCGGCGCCGAGCGGCGACGGACTGTTCCAGTTCGCCCAGCATGGCGTTGAAGCTGTCGGCGAGCCTGGTGAGTTCGTCCTCCCGGCGGCCGGGCGGCAGGTCGATCCGCAGTCCGGCGTCCCGGGTCGCGGCGATCCGTTCGGCGGTGCGGGTCAGCCGGGTGACCGGGGCGAGCGAGGTGCGGGCGACGGCCAGCCCGAGCAGGGCGGCCAGCAGCACCCCGGCGGCGGCGACGGCGGCCATCAGCACCCCGGCCTGGCGCACCCCCTCCTGGACGCTGTCGGAGCGCAGCGCGACCTGGACGGCCTGGCGGGCGCCGGGCGGCGCCGCGGTCATCGGGGTGGTGAGCATCCGGGCCGGGTGGCCGCCGATGGTGAGGTCGGTGAAGTAGCCGGCCCGCTGCCGGTCGGCGACCTGGCGGGTGGCTGCGGTGACGGGCAGCAGATAGGGCTCGTTGGCCGGTTTGGCCGGGTCGGCGGAGACGATCTGGGCGCAGGCCGGGGCGGCGAGGAAGTTGCACTCGCCGTAGACCACCTGGGGGCCCTGGTCGCGGTGCTGCTGCTGGACCAGGGTGGCCTGCTGGGTGAGGTGCTGGTCGAGCTGGTGGTCGAGTTCGTAGCGGACGATGCTGAACGCGGCCGCGCTGACCCCGAGCGCGACCAGCGCGACGGCCGCCGTGCAGGCCAGTGCCAGCCGGGTGCGCAGCGGGCGCCGGCGGCGCCAGCGGGCGTGCTCCCTCACGCCCGGTCCAGCCGGTAGCCGACCCCGTGCACGGTCTGCACCAACCGCGGCTCGCCGCCGGCCTCCAGCTTGCGGCGCAGGTAACCGACGTACACCGCGAGGGAGTTGGAGTCGGGGCCGAAGTCGGCGCCCCACACCCGCTCCATGATCATCTCGCGTGGCAGCACCTGGCCGGGGTGCCGCAGCAGCACCTCCAGCAGGGCGAACTCGGTGCGGGAGAACTCCACCGGCCGCCCGGCCCGGGTGCCGGTGCGGGTGACCGGGTCGACCTCCAGGTCGGCGAAGCGGTAGCCGGGCTCCTCCTCCGGGGCGGCGGCGCTGCGGCGCAGCAGGGCGCGCAGCCGGGCGGCCAGTTCGTCCAGCGCGAAGGGCTTGACCAGGTAGTCGTCGGCGCCCGCGTCCAGGCCGTCCACCCGCTCGCTCACCGAGTCGCGGGCGGTCAGCACCAGGATCGGGATCCGGTCGCCGAGCGCCCGCAGCCGGCGGCAGACCGCCAGGCCGTCGAGGACCGGCATCATCAGGTCGAGCACCATCGCGTCCGGCTGCCAGGCACCCACCTCGGTCAGCGCGGCCAGGCCGTCCGCGGCCCCGCGCACCCGGTAGCCCTCGACCGCCAGGCCGTCCTCGACGGCGGCCCGCACCTCGGGGTCGTCGTCCACGACCAGCACCTTCTGCCCGTTGTCCATGCGGACAACCCTCTCAAATCGGCTCTGAGAAGTCTCTTAGACGGCCTCGGCAGGGTCGACGGCATGCGGACGACGACGACAGAACACGAGACGCCCGGCACCTTCCACGACCAGCCGCCGCTGTCGGTGGTGATCGGCGCCGGCGGCACCGGCGGGCACATCTACCCGGGCCTGGCGCTGGCCGAGGCGCTGCGCCGGGCCGACCCGCGGACGGTGATCTCCTTCGTGGGCACCGAACGCGGACTGGAGACCACCCTGATCCCCCAGGCCGGCCACCGGCTGCACACCGTCGACATGATCCCCTTCGACGCCTCGCTCGGCCCGCGCCGCTACCTGCTGCCGGCCGCACTGCTGCGCTCGGGCCGGCAGTGCCGGGAGATCCTGCGCGAGCAAGGTGCCCAGGTGGCGGTCGGGATGGGCGGCTACCCGAGCGCGCCGGTCATCGTCGGCGCCCGGATGGCCGGACTGCCCAGCGTGGTGCACGAGTCCAACGCGGTGCCCGGACGGGCCAACCGCTTCGCCGCCCGGCTCACCCCGCACATCGCGCTCGCCTTCGACCGCACCCGTGAACACCTGCCCGCCGGACGGGCGGTACAGACCGTCGGGATGCCGCTGGTCGGCGCGGTCGCCCGGCTCGACCGGGCGGCGCTGCGGGCCGAGGCCCGCCGGCACTTCGGCGTCCCGGACGGCGCCGGGCTGCTGGTCCTCAACGGCGGCAGCCTGGGCGCCGCCCGGCTCACCGCGGCCGCCCTCGAACTGGCCGAACGCTGGCGCCACCGCACCGACCGGCGGCTGCTGATCAAGACCGGCCCGGCCGCGCTGGCGCAGGTGCAGGCCGCGCTCGCGGGCAACCCGGTGGCCCACGCGGTCGCCTACCTGGACCGGATGGACCTGGCCTACGCGGCCGCCGACCTGATGGTCTGCCGGGCCGGCGCGGCCACCGTCGCCGAACTGTCCAGCGTCCGGATGCCGTCCGTCCTGGTGCCCTACCCGCACGCGCCGCACGACCACCAGACCCACAACGCGCGGGTGCTCTCCGACGCCGGCGCCGGCCTGCTGCTGGCGGACGGCGAGTGCACCGGCGAGCGGCTGGCCGAGCTGACCGAGCCGCTGCTCGCCGACCCGGCCCGACTCGCCGCGATGGCCCGGGCCGCCGACCCGGGCGACCACGCCCGCGCCGCCGATCTGCTCGCCGCCAAGGTGCTGCGGGTGGCCGGCCGGGCGCCCGCCGCCGCCCACCACTGACCGACCGACCCCCGAACGACTGGAGCACAGCCATGACCGAGCACACCACCCCGCAGGACGTCACCGGCCCGCAGGGCTTCACCGGCCCGCAGGACTGGAGCGGCCGGACCGTCCTGGTCACCGGCGCCGAGGGCTTCATCGGCAGCACCCTGGTCGACCTGCTGGTCGCCCGCGGCGCCCGGGTCCGGGCCCTGGTGCACTACAAGCCGTACGCCGAACGCGGCTATCTGGCCCGCTACCTGAACGACCCCGACGGCCCGGTGGAGCTGCTCGCGGGCGACGTCCGGGACGCCCACCGGGTGCTGGACGCGGTGGCCGGCTGCGACACCGTCTTCCACCTCGCCGCGCTGATCGGCATCCCGTACAGCTACCAGGCCCCCGAGGCCTATGTGCAGACCAACGTGGTCGGTACCCAGAACGTCGCCGCGGCCTGTCTGAAGCACGGCGCCCGGCTGGTGCACACCTCCACCAGCGAGGTGTACGGGACGGCGATCACCGCGCCGATCGACGAGCACCACCCGCTGCAGCCGCAGTCCCCGTACTCCGCGTCGAAGATCGGCGCGGACATGACGGCACTCTCCCACTGGCACGCCTTCGAGCTGCCGGTCGCCGTGGTCCGCCCGTTCAACACCTACGGCCCGCGCCAGTCGGCGCGCGCCGTGATCCCCACCATCCTCGCCCAACTCCACTCCGGGGCACGGGAGATCAGGCTCGGCTCGATCACCCCGACGCGCGACTTCACGTACGCCACCGACACCGCCGAGGGCTTCCTCGCGGTGGCCCGGTCCGACCGGGCACTCGGCGAGGTGGTCAACCTCGGCACCGGCAGCGAGGTGTCGATCGGCGACCTGGCCAAGGCGCTGATCGTCGCCTCCGGCCGGGACGCCGAGATCGTGGTCGACCCGGGCCGGCTGCGCCCGGGCGGCAGCGAGGTCGAGCGGCTGCTCTCGGACAACCGCAAGGCGCGCGAACTGACGGGCTGGGAGCCGCTGGTGGGACTGGACGAGGGGCTGCGCCGGACCTCCGACTGGGTCGCCGAGCACCTCGGCCTGTTCGACCCGCTGCGCTACCAGGTCTGACGCGGGCACGACGCGCGCGGCCCGGGGCTGGGAGGCCCCGGGCCGCACCGCTTGCCGTGACGAGGTGAGCCCGTTACGAGGCGACCGTCCAACTCTGCCCGGCGACGGCGCCGTTCACCGCGTCGGTGGTCACCGTCGACCCCGCCGCCGCGCCGCCCGCACCGCCCGCGGTGAGCGCGAGGCCGGTGGCGACGTTGGTGATACCGAGCGCGCCGGTCGTCGGGTCCTGGGTGACCCGCCACTCCTGCCAGGGGTTGCCCGGCGAGTAGTTCAGCAGGTAGGCGCTGTTGCCCGGCGAGGTGCCGGCCGCCAGCACGGTGTGGACGTGGGTGGCGGTGTCGCAGTCGTCGCTGATCCGCACGGTGCCGTCGGGGTTGGCGGTGAAGGCCCACTGCTCCGAGGTGTGGGTGGGCCACCAGGTGTTGACGTCGGCCACCGAGCCCAGCGGCGAGCCGCAGGTGCCGGCGACCTCCAGCACCAGGCCGCCGGTGCCGCCCGCGCTCACGGCGTGGTACCTGCCGTCGCCCACGGCGGACGCCGCCGGGGTGGTGCCGGACTGCGGGGTGAGCCGGTACATCGCCACCGCGTGCGGGGCCACCGTGCCACCGCCGACCGTACCCCCGGCGGCGATCGTGCCGGTCGCGCCGGTCCACAGCTCCTTGTAGCTGTACCCGCCGGTCAGCCCGAGCGCGCCGAGCCCGGTGCCGATGGCCTGCGGGGTGGTCGGGTCCTGGTTGACCAGCAGCACGGCGGTGTCCCCGTTCGCCAGGCGCCGCTTCAGCACCACCGGTGCCGTGCCGCTCGTCGGCGCTGCCCCGACCAGGGTGGCGGGTTGGGCCAGCGCGTCCTGGTCGATCCCGATCACGTCCGCGTTCTTGAGCACCGCCAGGCTGGACGCGCCGATCCCGGTGGACCAGGTGGCGCCGTCCGCGCTGTGCCCGGACTGGGCGGCGGTGCGCAGGTCGGCGCCGGAGATCAGCGGGGCGGCGAGCATCGACAGCACCGAGGTCTCGGTGCGCGACTCGTCGTCGGTGAACGGCTTGTGGCAGGTGCAGGTGTCGGTGGTGCCGTAGCGCCCGTAGACGTCGTTCCAGCCGGTGAACATCATGTCGAGGTCGTTCCAGCTGCCCGGGCGCACATTGCCCGGGTACTGCAGCGCGGTGCGCAGCTGGCCGTTCCAGAGCACGCCGTCGAGTTCGCTGTCGCGGTCGCCGCCGATCCGGCACAGATTGGCCACCTGACCGCACCACACCCCGGTCGGGGCGTAGCCGGGCGCGTCGAACGGCGCGGTGCCGGCGGCCTGGACGACCGGGTCGGTGCGGGCCGGGTCGGCCGGGTCGAGGAGGTAGGGCACCCCGGTGTGGGCGGGCTGGGCGGAGACGCTGAGGGTGACCTCGGGCCGTCCCTGGGCTGCCGAGGCGGCGTCCAGGGCGTGCTGGAAGGTCTGCACCCGGGTGTAGATCGAGCGGGTGAGCTCCTTGCCCTCGCCCTGGGTGGAGTAGTCGTGGCCGTCCGGGCCGGTGATCGACGGGCCGTACGGGCAGTCGTCGTACTTGACGAAGTCGACGCCCCAGGCGACGAAGTCGGCCGCGTCGACGGACTCGTGGCCGAGGCTGCCGGGGTGCATCTGGCAGGTCTCGTAGCTGTCGGTGGCGTAGAGGCCGAACTTCATGCCCTTGCTGTGGGCGTACCGGGTGAGGTACTGGATGCCGTTGACGGTCCGGCCGTCGACGGTCTGCGCGGGGAAGTGGTCCGGGCGCGGGATCAGGTGGCCGGAGGTGGGGTCGTTGCCGGTGCCGTCGGTGCCCGCGACCGGGTTCCCGGCGGCGTCGTAGAGCTGCATCGAGCCGCTGGGGGTGCGGACGAAGTCGGTGCTCTGGCCGTCGCGGTGCCAGAGCGACCAGCCGTCGTCGACGGTGACGGTGTTGTATCCGGCGCTCACCAGGCCGTTGGCGGCCATGAAGTCGATGGTCTGGACGACCTGGTCCTCGGTGACCTCGGTGCCGAGCGAGTTCCAGGAGTTCCAACCCATCGGCGGGGTGAGGGCGTTGCCGTTGCCGAGGGCGGCGGCCGGGGTGGCCGCGCCGAGGCCGAGGGCGCCGAGGCCGGTGGCGGCCAGGGCGAGGGCGAGCAGGGGTGCCGCGAGGCGGCGTGGGTGACGGCGCATCTGCGCTCCTGTGGGGGTGTGGGGGTGGGGGTGGTACGGCGCCCCGGCCGAGTGGGGGTCGGCCGGGGCGCCCGCGGGTCAGCCGCTGACCGCCGCGGTGGCGGTGCGGCCGGGGGCGAGGGTGACGGTGGCGACGGTGTAGGTCACGCCGTCGACGGCGGTGGTGCGGACCGGGCGGGGCGTGCCGTCGACGGTGATCCCGGCGTGGGCGCCGGGGAAGCGGGCCTCCCAGGTCAGCGGCCGGGTGCCGGTGTTGGTGAGGGTGCTGCGGGTCGTCCCGTCCTGGCGCAGGGTCACCGTGCCCGCCCCGATCGGGATGTCGGCGATCTGCAACCAGCCGATGTCGGCGGGGAGTTGGGAGGCGGTGACGAGACGGTGGGCGGCGGCGTCGGGCTGCACCCCGAGCAGGCCCTGGACGGTCTGGCCGAGCAGGGTGAACGGCAGCTCGGGGTAGTCGCCGTTGAGCATCCGGCCGCTGGCGTGGACCTGGTCGACGCTCCGGTGGATCCGCTGCATCCACTTCCAGGCGGTGGCGCCGTCGTGGGCGGCGAAGAAGGCGTCGGGCAGGTAGCTGAGCGCCTCGGCGTTGACGGAGGCCTGCGGGCCCGACTCCTGGGCGTCGACGGACCGCAGGAACGCGTCCAACCGGGGCCCGGGGTCCAGGAGTTGCTTGGCCGGCATCAGCACGTCGGCCTCGTAGCCCCAGCCGGTGACCGGGCGCCCCTGGGTGTCGTAGCCGTGTACGACCTGGTCGGGGTGCGCCGGGTCGACGCTCCAGCTGGTGTTGACGTACTCCTTCAGGGCGTCGGCCGACTGCCGGTACCCGGCCGCCCCGGCCGCGTCGCCGCGGGCGTCGGCCAGGGTCGCGGCGGACAGGTAGGCCTGGTACTGGGCGGCCAGCGCGTCGCCGGCCTCGGCGTAGGTGCCGGTGGCGTTCTCGGCGTAACTGGCGGTCCCGGCGAAGATGCTGTCGCTGGTCGCCTGGGGGATCGGGAGGCCGTGGTTGTCGACCGGGCCGGGGTGCCGGTCGATGAAGGGGCCGAGGGTGGTGCGGACGAAGTCGGTCAGCAGGGGGTCGGCGGCGTAGTCCCGGTCGCCGGTCCACCGGTAGGCCTCACCGGCCTTCTGGACCAGTTCGAAGGGGGCGGGCAGCTCCCGGACGAAGGCGTCCGGGCCGTGGTAGTCGATGGCGGCGTAGCTGCGGGCGTCGAAGTTGAGGGCCCAGACCGGGTAGTGGCCGTTGAGGTCGGTGGCGGAGGCGGCGAAGCCGCGCAGCATGGTCTTGTTCTGGGCGTCGAGTCCGAGCAGGTGGGCGCCGACCAGCTGGTGGGCGAAGTCGCGGCTGTAGAAGGCGGACCGGAAGGGGTAGCCGGCCCAGTAGGTGGTGTCGTACGTCCCGCTGGAGGCGCCGCCGGTGTGGTTCTCGTCCATGTTCAGCACGCCGGTGGTGCCGGCCTGCTGGACCCAGCTGTTGGCCTTGGTCTTGGCCCAGTCGAACAGGGCGACCAGCTCGGGGTCGGAGGAGCTGATCCGCGGGTCGTTCGGCGCGGACGGCGCCACCGCGGCGTCGTCCACGTTGACCCAGCCGGACGGGGCGGAGCCGATCGCGAGGGTGACCCGGTCGCCCGCGGCGACCTTCACCCGGGGCAGGCTGTACTTGGCGTAGACGGGCTGCTCGGGCAGGGTCAGCGACTGCACGGTGGTGCCGTTGACGGCCACCGAGAGGGTGCCCCCGGCGGCGCCGGTGGCGATCCAGGCGGACAGGTCGTACGAGCCGGCGGTGACCGCGGTGACCTGCTGGCTCACCCGGTACCCGGGGCCGGCGTCGAGGTAGGCGAGTCGGCCGCCGGAGTGGGGGTTGTTGTCGGCGACGCCGGTGTGCTCGGTGAACGTCCAGCCGGCGGTGCCCTGTTCGAAGCCGGGGTCGGCGAGGACCAGCGGCTCGGTGCGGGTCAGCGTCCAGCGCTGGTCCGCACCGGCCGTGCAGTCGCGGGCCCGGACCGGCCGGCCGTCCGCCTCGCCGGGCGGCGCGGTGAGGCACTGGCGGGCGCGGTCGACCGGGGCGAGGGCGTAACCCCCGCCGGGGGCCGGGGAGATGGTGAACCGGGCGCTGTCCGGGAGGCTGCCGCAGTCCGCGGTGACCGCGCTGCGGGCCCGCCCGTCCAGCTCCAGGCAGCGGCCGGTCGCGGCGTTGATCAGGGCGTAGCCGGCCGGGGCGGTGGTGGTGACCCGCAGCAGTCGCCACCGCTGGCTCAACAGCCCCTGGCAGGCGGCCCGGACGGCCGGGGTGCCGGCCGCGGCCCCGGCGAAGCGGGTGCTCAGGCAGCCGCCGCCCGCCGCCGGGCCCAGGACGTAACTGCCGCCGTTCACCGGGGCGTCGCCGCCCGCCGCCCGGGCCGGGGCGGCGACGGCGGCCTGGGCGGTGAGCACGGCCAGGGCCGCGAGGACGGCGAGGCCGCCCGACGGCAGGGCGCGGGCGGTACGTGGCGAGGGCATCGGGGGCTCCTTGGCGATCCGCACGACGAGGGGCTCGGGTGGGGGCTGTGCGGGTGCGGGCTGGGCGGGCAACGGCTGGGCGGGTACGGGATTTGAACGTTCAAAGTCGCGCGCCGAGCGGTGCGGACGCGAACCTGGACCCCGGATTCTTGACCCATGCGATCGGTGACATGTGCCATTTCACATGCCGCACCGGGCGCCGTCAACGGACTGCGCACGGGCGGCCGCCACTTGACCGGCTGACGGCACCGCCCGCCGGCCGGGCCGGCGGGCGGTGCACGGTCCTACGGCGCACGGTCCTACGGCGCGCGGTCCGAGGGCGCGCGGTCCGAGGGCGCGCGGTCCGAGGGCGCGCGGTCCGACGGCGCGCGGTCCGAGGCGGTCAGGGACGCAGCTCCAGGGTGCAGCACTTCACGGCGCCGCCCGCCTTGAGGAGTTCGGTGAGGTCCACCCCGATCGGGTTGAAGCCCCGCCGCCGCAGCCGCTCGATCAGGCCCGCCGCCGCCTGCGGCAGGACGACGTTGTAGCCGTCGGAGAACGCGTTGAGGCCGAAGACCGCGGCGTCCTGGGGGTCCGCGTGCAGGGCGTCCGGGAAGAGGTTCTGCAGCACGGAGCGGCTGCCCGGGCTGAAGGCCGCCGGGTAGTACATGATCTCGGTGTCGGAGAGCACCGCCAGCGCGGTGTCCAGGTGGTAGTGCTCGGGGTCGACCAGGGTGAGCGAGGTGACCGGCAGCCCGAAGAACTCCTGGGCCTCGTGGTGCGAGCGCTGGTCGGTGCGGAAGCCGGTGCCGGCCAGGATGCGCCGCCCGACCGGCAGGTAGTCGCCCTCCCCCTCGTTGATGAACTCCGGCCAGAGCACGTCCCGGTAGCCCTGCGCCGCGAACCAGGAGAGGTAGGCCGGACCCTCGGCGGTGCGCTCCAGGTGCCGGAACCGGGCGCCGAGCACCTTGCCGTCCACCACCGTCGCGCCGTTGGCGGCGAACACCATGTCCGGCAGTCCGGGCAGCGGGTCGATCACCTCCACGGTGTGCCCGAGCGAGAGGTACACCTCGCGCAGCCGGTCCCACTGCAGCAGCGCCAGTTCACGGTCGACCGGCTTCTCCGGGTGCATCCACGGATTGATGGAGTACGTCACCTCGAAGTGCTGCGGCCGACACATCAGCAACCGGCGCGGGGTTGCCGTTCGGGCCGTCGGCCGTATCGGCTCGGGCTGCGTACCGCCAATGGACACAGGGGTCTCCTCTGTGATGGTGGTGCTCCGGGGAGTTGCGGGGGTCACCCGCCCGGCAGTCAACTACGCCCGGGTGAATGCGTCCACGGGTCGAGAATGAAATTCGCGCGTCATTCGCCGACCGCACCACGGGCGAGCCGGGGCGACTCGTCAGGACACCAAGGGCCCCTCCGCGATCTCGGTCAGCGTCACGGTGCACAGCCCGCCCCGCTGGGCCTGGACGTCGGTGACCTCCAACTGGGTGCCCGGCAGCAGGATGTACTCCTCCTCCCCGGTGAACGCCGAGTACCGCTGGATGCCCGTCGCGCGCAGCGGCCGCACCTCGAACAGCGTCCGCTTGCCCCGGCTGCCGAGGAAGGACTTCGCCACGCCGAGCTCGGACGTGCAGGAGGAGACGCCCCACCACGTCACCGTCCGGCCCAGCGGGTACTGCTTGCGCAGGTCCAGCGACACCCCGCGCCAGAGCGGCTCCGTCCGCACCGGCAGCTGCGCCACCGCCGCGAACAGCAGCCGCAGGTACGGCAGGTAGGGGACCAGCCGGGCGCGGTCCGGCGAGCGCAGCACCGCGTTGATCTCCCGGTAGAACGCGGACTCGCAGGTGTAGAGGTACAGCGCGGCGATCGCATCGGCGGACAGGCCGTCGGCCGCGCCCTCCCCGGCCCGCCGCCGACCGAACTCGTGCGACTGCGCCACGTGCCGGTCCAGACCGCGCAGCAGCGCCGCGACCGGGGCCACGGCCTCCCGGAAGTCCACCACCGGGGTGTCGAACACCCCGCTGATCGCCGGGAGTTCGAGGCCCTCGTCCTTGACGCTCGCGAGTCGGTCCAGGTAGAGCTGGTGCAGCTCCATGGTGGAGGCGATGAACGCGCCCATCCGCTCGGCGACCCCGCCGTCCGCCCCGCCGTCCGCGGCCGCACCGGCGTCCCAGCCCTTGCTGGGGAGCCAGTCGATCCCGTCCGCCCCGAGCGAGGCGAGCGCGGCGTTCACCGTGGCGAAGTGGTCGTTGTCGCAGAAGATGTCGCCCTGGGCGGCCGGGTTGGCGTGGTCGATGTGCCGGACCTCGACCTCCGGGTACTTCTTCTCCAGCCGCTGCACCACGCTCTTCAGGCTGCGCGCGTGCGCACCCCACCAGGCGAAGACGACGCCCCGGTCCTCCTCCCCCGCCTGCTGCTTGGCCCGGAGGATCTCCTCGACGATCCGCTCGGCCACCGGCCGCCAGAACCCGGTGTGCTGGTCCGGGCCCATCGCGCCGTCGGCGCTGGCGGTGAGCGCCGCGTTCAGCAGCAGCACGCCCTGGGTCAGCATCGCCTGGAACCACTCCGGCGGCTGGACCGTCTCCTCCTTCTTCAGCAGCGCGCGGATGTCGGCGATCGGCGTCTTCTTGGGGATGCCGTACTTCCACATCGCCGCGGCCTTGATGATGCAGCGGATGCTGATCACCCGGCCGAACTGGCTGTCCTTCCAGTCGTGGAAGGCGTTGTCGAACATCGCGATGCCGGTGGCGCTCTCCGGCCGCGGGTACGGGTTCTGACCGAAGACCACGACCTTCCAGCGGTGCGGGGCGTGCGGCTTGAGGGCCTGGAAGGTCAGCTCGCGGACCGGCACGACCTCCGGGCCGCGGCTCGGGCCGATGAACGAGGCCGCGCCGGGCTGCGCCTCGATGACCGGCTTCAGCAGCGGCAGCCACGGCTCGCCGCCGCCCCGGAACAGCTCCGCCAGGGCCAGCGGGTCGTTCGGGTCGGGCTGGGTGGTGGCGGGGGTGTCGGCAGCGCTCATGGTGGTACTCCGGCTGGGTCGGTCCACGCGGGACGTGGTGGTGACGGTCCGTCAGTTCTCCGGCGGACACCCCCTTCCTAACAGCCGGCACCGACAACCGGGACCGCCGATCCCGGTCGCCGGACAGCGCGGAAGGATCGGCGGACGGATTGTCAGTGCCGCCCGCTAGCGTCGGGATCGACAGCGGGAAACACCTCGACGTACGACAGGAGTTGCAGCATGACGACGGACCGCGCGCAGTCCCCGCTCAGGGTGGTGCTGACGGACCTCAACGCGACGGTGGTCGAGTCGTGGCGGGCCGCCTTCGCCGACACCCCCGAGATCGAGATCCGCAAGGGCTCGATCCTCACCGAGCAGGTCGACGCCTGGGTCAGCCCGACCAACTCCCGCGGCCTGATGGACGGCGGGGCGGACGCGGCGATCAAGCGGCACCTCGGAGCGGGCATCCAGCTGAAGGTGCAGCGGGCGATACGCGACCAGTACGCGGGCACCCTGCCGGTGGGCAGCGCGGTCTGCGTGCCGTCCGGGGCGGTCAACCCGAGGTTCCTGATCTCGGCGCCCACGATGCAGACCTCCTCGCAGAACGTCAGCGAGACCCTGAACGTCGCCCTCGCCTGCGCGGCCGCCTTCCAGGCCGTCCACCGCCAGAACCGGCTGGCGCCGGGCAGCATCCGCTCGGTGGCCCTGGTCGGCATGGGCGCCCGGACGGGCCGGGTCCCGGCCCGGGTCTGCGCCAACCTGATGTGGACGGGCTACACCCTCTTCAACGACCACCACTTCGAGGACTACGACGACCTGCGCGCCACCGTCCTGGGCCAGCTGCGGGACATCGAGGACGCGCCCGCCACCACCCGGGTGCGGATCAACGCCCCGGCGGCCGACGGCCGGCCCCGGCGCTGAGCGGAACCCCCGGGGGCCGATGCCACCCCGCCCGCTGAGCCCGCTCCCGCCCGGGCCCCGCGCCGCGCCGACCCTTCGGCGCGGCGCGGGGCGTTTCCGCGCGGGGCTTTCCGGCCGCGCGGGCCCGAGGCCGCCGCCGTCACCCGGCGGCCAGCGCCAGCCTGATCCAGCGCTCCGCCTCCGCGGTCGCCGTCGGCACGTCGAAGGCCTCCGGTGCGGCCGCGGCCTGCACCACCAGCCCCTTGAGCAGCCCCACGAAGGCGAACGCGAAGGCCCGGGCGTCCAGCCCGGCCCGCACCTCGCCCTCGGTCACACCCTGGCCGACCACGTCCGCCACCCAGTCGCGGGTCCGGGTGTCCAGCTCGGCCACCGCCACCGTCAGCTCGGAGGCCCCGGCCAGCGCCTCGGCGCCCAGCACCACGAAGGCCCGGCCCAGGTCGGTCGGGTTCCGCACACCGTCGAGCACTCCCCGGGCGAAGCCGCAGAGCTCCTCCGCCGCCCCGGCGCCGCTGCGCTCGGGCGCGGCCGCCGCCATCGCCTCCGCCAGCGCCTCCTCCTGGAGCCGGGCCAGCAGCGCGGCCTTGGAGCCGAAGTAGTGGGTGGCCAGCCCCCGGCTGAAGCCCGCCTCCTCGCCGACCCGGGCGAGGGTGACCCCGGTGCTGCCGTGCTCGGCGATCAGCCGGGCGGCGGCGGCGAGCAGCGCGGCCTCGGCACGGGCGCGCCGCTCCGCCTGGGTCCGCCGTTCGGCCTGGGCGCGGGGCGGCTTGGCGTCCTGCGGGACGGTCTCGGCGTCCTGCTGGGCGGTCTCGGCCTCCTGCGGGGCGATCGCGCGGGCCGTCGGGTCATCGTGCGTGGGCATGGCACCATGCTAGGCTCAACTTGCTTGTTGGTTAACAAGCAAGTTTGGGGCGGCGGGGCACTCCCCCGACCCCGCCACCCCCGACCGAAGGGAAGTCCCGATGACCGCCACGATGCTCGCCGGCCGCCTCGACGTCGCCAAGGGCGCTTTCGCCGTCGAGGAGGTGCCCGTCCCGACGCCGGGCCCGGGTCAGGTGCTGATCAAGGTCGAGGCCGCCGGCGTCTGCCTCTCCGACGTCCACCTGATCGACGGCACCCTCAAGCCCTTCCTCCTCCAGGGCTCCAAGGTCACCCTCGGCCACGAGGTCGCGGGCACCGTGCACACCCTCGGCGAGGGCGTGACCGGTACCGCCGTCGGCGACCGGGTGCTGCTGCAGGCCGGCGAGACCCGCGACGGCAAGGTCTTCACCCGCGGCGTGGACTACGACGGCGGCTGGGCCGAGTACGCGCTCGCCACCGTCGCCACCCTGGTGCCGATCCCGGACGAGCTCCCCTTCGAGCAGGCCTGCTTCATCCCCGACGCGGTCTCCACCCCCTGGTCCGCGATCACCGCCACCGGCGCCGTCCGCCCGGCCGAGGCCGTCGGTGTCTGGGGCGTCGGCGGACTGGGCGCCCACGGCATCCAGCTGCTGCGCGCGATCGGCGCCTTCCCGATCGTCGCCGTCGACCCGCTCCCGGCCGCCCGCGAGCGCGCCCTCGCCTTCGGCGCCGACGCCGCCCTCGACCCGGCCGACCCCGCGTTCGCCGAGCGGCTGCGCGCGGCCACCGGCGGCCGGCCGCTCTCCGCCGCCTTCGACTTCGCCGGCGTCGCCCCGGTCCGCGAGCAGGCCGTGGCCAGCCTCGGCGAGCACGGCCGCCTGGTGCTGGTCGGGCTCACCGACAAGCCGCTGACCATCACCAAGGGCACCATGGTCAGCTACCTGCGTCAGCAGATCCTCGGCCACTACGGCTCCCAGGGCCAGGACGTCATCGACCTGGTCAACCTGGTCCGCGGCGGCCGGCTGGACTTCGCCCGCTCGGTCAGCGGCACCTTCCCGCTGGCCGACGCCGCCCGCGCGGTGGAGGCGCTGGAGCGCAAGGAGGGCAACCCGATCCGCCTGGTCCTCAAGCCCTGAGACCTCCCCGCACCTGCCCGACTGAGCCGGGCACGGCACCGGGGGCCGGCAGCCGAACAGCGGCCGCCGGCCCCCGTTCTGTCGGCCCCCGACCTGCCGACCGCCGCTACTCCACCGGCGACACGTGCAGCCCCCACGGGGCCGCCTCGACCACGGCCGCGCGCTTCGACGCCAGGTACAGCCGCGCCCGGAACACCCCGAACAGACTCGCCGTCACCGTCACACCGGCCCCCAGGCACAGCGCCGCGCCGACCATCAGCGCCGTTCCGAGCACCCGGTCGGTCGCCATCAGCCCGATCGACAACACCACCAGCGACGGCACGATGCTCACCACGGCCGGCAGCGACAGCCAGGTCGTCCCGCGCAGGAACTCCCCGCGGTCCCGCCGGTACACCTCCCGGGAGCCGCGCATCGCCGCGCGCACCCCCGCCCCGTCGAGCACCAGCGCCGGCACCACCAGATAGCTCGCCAGCGACCACACCAGACCGACCATCAGAAGCGCCCCGAGCACCTGGACCGCCCCGAGCGGCGCCCACCTCGCGAGCACCCCCAGCCGTCCGGCAGCGCGCCGGTAGCTGGCCCCGACCCCCACCGGCCGCCCCCGCAACGCGTCGGCGGCCGCGACGAGCAGCGCCGAGGTGCCGAACACGGCGAGGAAGGAGAGCACCAGCAGCCCCAGCACGCCCAGCAGCAGGCTCCCGCCGAGCAGCACCTCCGCCCGGACCAGCAGCGCGGCCACCCCGCCGAACACGGCCACCGTGATCGCCGGCAGGAGCAGCAGCACCTTCCGCCGCCACACCACCCCGGCCAGTGCCCGCACGCCCCCGTCCTCGTCCACGTCCACGTCCTCGATCTCCACCACTACTCCAGCAGGCTGCCCATGTGCCCGTCGTCCACCCGGATCGGCCAGAAGTGGCTGTCGGTGGCGAACGCCTCCGGGTCCAGGGCCCGCAGCACCGCCTCGGCCGCGCTGTCCAGGAGTTCGGACGGTTCGAACACCGACCACGGTACCGGCGCCTGCGGGTCCTCCGCCTCGCGCCGTACGGCCCGCAGCCGCTCGAACGTCCACAACACGTACAGCAGCGCCGAGAGGTCCCGGTGCAGATAGGCGGCCGTCTCCCCGTCGCCCTCCGGGTCGGGCAGCTCGACCCGCCCGGTGGCGCCGTCGAGGGCGACCACGGAGTCGTACATCCACCCGCCGACCACCGGGAATCCGCCCTGGTAGGCGCGGGGCCCCTCCGAACAGCTCCCCGGGTAGGTCTCCGCCACGGTGCGGAACGGGCCCTCGGCGTCGACGGACAGCACGCAGCCCTCGGCGACCGGCAGCCCGACCTCGGTGAGCAGCCGCCGGGTCGGCCCGTGGGCGAGGCTCGCGGGCAACTCGGCCTCCGCGAGCCGGCGGACGTCACCCTCGCCCGCCACCGTCGCCAAGTCCTCGACCAGCGCCGGGGACACCTCGTACGCCAGCCCGTCCGCCGCACCGGCGGCACCCCGGGCGAGCGAGCGGATCGTCAACGCCGTTCCCCAGTGGGCCGGTCGGCCCGCCGTCCGCCGGTAGAGCTCCGGATCGGCCTCGCGCAGCCGCTGCCCCACCGCCCGCTCGACCTCGGCGACGGCCGCCGGACCGTGCGCCCGCTCCGCCCCCGCCGGCCGGAGCCCCTCGACCTCCGCCGCCAGCGCGATCAGGCACCCCGGGCTGCTGGCCAACAGATCCCGCCGGAGCACCCCGTCGTCGTCCGGCCGGGCCAGGTACACCTCGCCGCCCGCACCGTCCAGCAGCACCGTGACCGGCCCCTGCCAGTCGTCGTACCGGGCCTCCCCCAGCACGTACAGCCCCTCGGCGCCCCGCACCCCCTGCCGCTCGTACCAGGACACGGCCGTCTGCAGCGGTTCGTCCCCCGAGGCCTCCAAGTCCAGGTAGGCGCGCGACCAGCACAACTCCCCGGCGGTGAGCAGCTCCCGGCTCGGCCCGTGGGTCACCCCCTCGGGCAGCACCGGCACCGCTCCGGCCCCCGCACCCGTCCCCGCCATCGCGCTCCCCCTGCCCGCCGCCCACGACGGCCGATCACCCACCGATGCGAACGACCCTAGCGGAGCCCACCGACAACCCGTCCTGGCCCACCCCCGAGGACCGCTGACGACGGGTCAACTGTCGCTACGGCAAAGGCGAAATGGCATGCACGCCACTAGCCAACCGGCCAGTAGCGCCCCTACCGTCGACTCCCCGTGGCTTCGACGGAGGAGCTCGCCTTGCGCCTACGCCCCCACCCCCTCCACCGCCCCCGCAGACCCCGCAGCCGGTTCCCGAGGGCGGCCGCGGCCGTCCTCGCGTCGGCCCTGTTCGCCACCGCCGCCCTGACCGCCCCCGGCAGCGCCGCCGCCTCCCCCACGGCGGCGGCCGCACCGGACTACTGCGGCGGCCGGTGCACCGACATCCTCCCGCCCGGCGAGAACGGCAACGCGACGCTCGCCGAGATCCTGCTGAACCGGATGTTCGGCAGCCGCCCCGCGCACACCGACGACCAGCTCGGCCCGTACTCCGCCCTCGCCTCCGGCTACCCCGGCCTGACCGAGGCCGGGCTGCGGAACTTCTTCAATGACGCCTCGTCCGGCGTCCCCGCCGACCAGGCGGCGAGCACCACCAGCCCGCGCCCGGACGTGACGATCGTGCGCGACAAGGCCACCGGCGTGCCGCACATCACCGGCACGACGCGCTACGGCACCGAGTTCGGCGCGGGCTACGCGGCCGCCCAGGACCGGCTCTGGGTGATGGACCTGTTCCGGCACGTCGGCCGCGGCGAACTGTCCGGCTTCGCCGGCGGTGCGGCCGCCAACCGGCAGCTGGAGCAGAGCTTCTGGCAGGCCGCGCCGTACACCGAGACCGAGTTGCAGCAGCAGATCGACGCGCTGGCCGCCCGCGGCGGCCGGGCCACCCAGGCCCTCGCCGACGCCAACGCCTACCTGGACGGCATCAACCAGTACGTCACCCAGGCGTACAACGGCCGGACCTTCCCCGGCGAGTACGACCTCACCGGCCACATCGACCCGATCACCAACGCCGGTTCGATCGAGCCGTTCAAGCTGACCGACCTGGTCGCCCTGGCCTCCGTGGTGGGCGCCCTGTTCGGCTCCGGCGGCGGAGGTCAACTCGCCTCCGCCCAGGTGAAGTCGGCGGCCGAGGCCCGGTACGGCAAGGACGCCGGGGACGCGGTGTGGGCGTCGCTGCGCGAGGCCGACGACCCGGAGGCGGTGCGGACCCTGCACGACGGGCAGAGCTTCCCGTACGGGACCGTGCCGGACGACCCGCAGGGCCAGGCACTGCCGGACCCGGGCTCGGTGGTGCCCGAGCGGATGATCTACGACGCCACCGGGTCCGCGGGCACCGCGACGACGGCCGCGAAGGGCGTGCTGCCCGGCAACCTGCTCACCGCCAAGCACGGCATGTCCAACGCCCTGGTGGTCTCCGGCGCGCACACCGACGACGGCCACCCGGTCGCCGTTTTCGGCCCGCAAACCGGCTACTTCGCCCCGCAGTTGCTGATGCTGGAGGAACTCCAGGGCCCGGGCATCAGCGCCCGTGGCGCGGCCTTCGCGGGCCTCAGCTTCTACGTCCAGCTCGGCCGCGGCCAGGACTACGCCTGGAGCGCCACCTCCGCCGGGCAGAACATCACCGACACCTACGCCGTGCCGCTCTGCACCACCGACGGCTCACCGGTCACCACCGCCGCCAACTCCTACCTCTGGCACGGGCAGTGCCTGCCCTTCGACCGGCTGGAACGCCGGGACGCATGGAGCCCGACCACCGCCGACGCCACCCCGGCCGGCTCGTACACCCTGGTGATGTACCGGTCGAACTACGGACTGGTGACCGCCCGCGGGACGGTCGGCGGGGCACCCGTCGCCTTCACCGCGCTGCGCTCCACCTACCGGCACGAGGCCGATTCCATCATCGGCTTCCAGGAGTTGAACGACCCCGGCGCGGTGCACGACGCACCGAGCTTCCAGCAGGCGGCGCAGGACATCAACTACACCTTCAACTGGTTCTACGCCGACTCCCGCGACACCGCCTACTACAACTCCGGCAGCAACCCGGTGCGCGCCGCCGGGGTCGACGCCGGGCTCCCGGTGCTGGCCCGACCCGCCTACGAGTGGGCCGGCTTCGACCCCGCCACCAACACCGCCCGGTACACCCCGCCGGCCGAGCACCCGCAGTCCGTCGACCAGGACTACTACGTCTCCTGGAACAACAAGCAGGCGAGCGGCTTCACCTCGGCCGGCTTCGGCAACGGCTCGGTGCACCGCGCCAACCTGCTCGACGACCGGGTCAAGGCGCTGATCGCCGGCGGCGGCAAGGTCAGCCGGGTCTCGCTCACCCAGGCCATGGAGGGCGCCGCACTGGCCGACCTGCGGGCCGAGGACGTACTGCCCGACCTGATCCGGGTGCTGCGCAGCGCCCCGGTCACCGACCCGGCCGCACTCACCGCCCTCCAGCAGTTGGAGGCCTGGCTGGCCGACGGCGCCCAGCGGAAGGAGACCTCGGCCGGCAGCCACGGCTACGCGGACGCGGACGCGATCCGGGTGCTGGACGCCTGGTGGCCGCTGGTCGCCGACGGGGTGATGCGCCCCGGGCTCGGCGACCCGCTGTTCACCGCGCTGACCGGCGCCCTGCAGATCAACGAGTCGCCGTCCGGCGGCCAGAGCGGCGCGACGGGCGGCGGCCCGGTCAGCGCCAACGAGTCCATCCCGCACAAGGGTTCGGCCTTCCAGTACGGCTGGTGGAGCTACCTCGACAAGGACCTGCGCGCCGTCCTCGGCGACCGGGTGGCCGGCCCGCTGGCCCGTCCGTTCTGCGGCGGGGGCGACCTCACGGCCTGTCGCACCGTCCTGCTGAACACCCTGGTCCGGGCCGCCGCCGAGACCCCGGCCCAGGTCTACCCGGGCGACGGGGACTGCGCGGCGGGCGACCAGTGGTGCGCCGACACCATCATCCAGCGGCCGCTGGGCGGGGTGACGGACGACAAGACCACCTGGCAGAACCGGCCGACGTACCAGCAGGTGGTGCAGTTCTCCGGCCACCGCTGAACCGGCGCCGAGCCGAACCGGCCCTGCGACGCGGCGCGGCCGCCGGCACCCTTCCCGGGGTGTCGGCGGCCGCGCGCGCCGCCGGGTCTCAGCTCAACCGCTCAGCTCAACCGCTCGGCTCAACCGCTCAGCTCAGCCGCTCGGCGACCTTCCGCTCGGCCTCCCGGAGATTGCCCGCCTCGCCCCGGAGCCGGACGCCCGCCTGGTGGTAGACGTCCGGGCCCTGGTGGGTGGCCATCCGCTCGGACAGGGCCGCCGCCAGCTCCCCGGTCACCTCCAGCAGATCGGCGAGCGAGCCGAGCATCACGACGGCCTCCGCCGCCGGGACCCGCTCCCGAACCCGGGCCTCCGCCTTCGGCAGCGCGTTCTCCCGCAGCTGCCGCCGGGCCTCGTCGACCGCGTCGACCATCGCCCCGATCCCACTGTCCGTCACACTGTCCATCCCGCTCCCCAGCTCCCGTCCGGTTGTCCGTCGTCGAACATCCCCCGGAGTGTGTCCGCCGCCCAAGATTCAAAAACCCGCCCGGTAGCACCCGAAACCGCCCTAGGCTGCTTACATGGCAACCGACGACTCCCTCGCAACCGGCCAGCGCTCACTCGGCGACCCCACCCTCGACTACCCCCTCTGGCCTCCGCTGACCTCGGGCTGCCCGCGCACCGGCACGGCGGAGCTCGCCTACCCCGTCGAGGTCGACTACGCCTACGACAAGGTCGACCCGGCCGCCCTGTTCGCCCCCGTCCGGGCCCGCGGCGGCCTGGAGCGCTGGGCGCCGCTGCTGCCCCCGCTGCTCGCACCGGGCCTCGGCGAGGGCGCCACCCCGCTGGTGGAGATCGAGCCGGGCGTGTACGTCAAGGACGAGTCCCGCAACCCGACCTGGAGCCACAAGGACCGGCTGAACCGCTGCACCACCAGCGCCGCCGTCGGCGCGGGCGCACCCGGCATCGCGGTCGCCTCCTCCGGCAACCACGGCGCCTCGGCGGCCGCGTACGCCGCCCGGGCCGGACTGCCCTGCGTGGTCTTCACCGGCCCGGACGCACCGCCCGCCGTGGACGCCTTCCTGAACGCCTACGGCGCCGTGGTGCTGCCCGTGCCGTGGGAGGCGCGCTGGCCGCTGCTGCGCCTGGTGGTCGAGCGGCTCGGACTGCACCCGGTCAGCAACCTGACCCCCACCCACACCGGTCACGCGTACGGCCCGGAGGGCTACAAGACCGTCGCCTACGAGATCTTCCAGGACGTGGGCGTGCCGAGCGCGGTCTTCGTCCCCACCGGCTACGGCGAGCTGCTCTTCGGCGTCTGGAAGGGCTTCACCGAGCTGCAGCGCCTCGGCCTGGCCGACCGGGTGCCGCGGATCTTCGCCTGCGAGTCGGCGGCCTCCGGCCCGCTGCACCGGGCGATCGCCGAGGGCCTCCCCGCCGCGCACGTGACGGTCGCCCCGAGCGCGGCGTACTCGATCGCCTCGCCGGTCAGCGGCTACCGGGGCGTGCTGGCGGTGCGCGGCAGCGGCGGTGCGGCGCTGACCGTCGACGACCGCCGACTCGCCGACGCCCAGGCCGAACTGGCCCGCGCCGGACTGTGGACCGAGCTGTCCGCGGCGGCCGGTCTGGCCGGACTGCGCAGCCTCGGCGAGCGGGCGCCGCGACCGGACGAGGGCCCGGTGGTCTGCGTCTCCACCTCCAGCGGGTTCAAGGACAAGGGCATGGGCAGCCGCCCGACCGCCCCGGTCACCCCGACCTGGGAGGAGGTCGAGCGCCGCCTGCGCGCGGCCGGGATCGGCGCCTGACCCCGGCGGGGACGGCTCACCCCGGGACGGCTCACCCCCGGGGCGGCGCACCCCGGGGACGGCTCGCGCACGACCGGTTCCGGAAGCCTGCTGTTCGTCGTACCGTTCGCTGACGTAGGGTCGGCGTTCGCCCACGCACAGCAGGCTGACTCCGCCCCAACTCCCCCGCGTCGAAGGGCCGTCACCGTGATCCGTTCCCCCCGCCGCCTGCTGCCGCTGGCCGTCGCCGTCGCGGCGGTGCCCGTGCTCGCCCTCCCGGCGGTGCCGTCCGCCGCGGTCTCCTACGGCACCCCGACGATCACCTTCTCGGCCGGCTACCTGTCCGGCGCGGTCGGCGCCGTCGGCGACCCGACGGTGGGCGTCACGATCGCCCAGAGCGGCGCCCCCGCCTCGGCGTTGACGGTCGCCGCCTCGGGCAGCACCCGCACCGCCGTGGCCCGGACCGGCGACGTCACGGTGACCGGCAGCGGCGGGACCCGCACCCTGGCGGTCGCCGCCCAGGGCGTCGGCTACACCGACCTGACCGTCAAGGTCACCGGCCTGGGCGGCAAGACCGCCACCCGCACCCTGCACTACGCCGCCTCGCCGGCCGTCCACGACTCCGGCGCCAGCCGCTACCTGACCGGCTCCAGCGACGCCTCCGCCGCCGTGGACGCGGGCGGCGGCCATATCCTGGTCGGCGACGACGAGTCCAACACCCTGCGGCTCTACGACCGCAACAACTCCGGTGCCCCCGTGCGCACCTGGGACTTCAGCGCGGCGCTCGGGGTCAGCAAGGAGATCGACATCGAGGCCGCCGCCCGGGTCGGCGACACCGTCTACTGGACCGGCTCGCTCGGCAACAACAAGGACGGCAAGGTCAAGCCCGACCGGCACACCCTGTTCGCCACCAAGGTGACCGGCTCCGGCGCCGACACCCAGCTCTCGCTGGCCGGTTCGTACCACGGGCTGCGCGACGACCTGATCGCCTGGGACAGCGCCCACGGCAACCGCTACGGCTTCGCGGAGGGCTCCGCCGAGGGTCAGGCGCCCAAGCAGATCGACGGATTCAACGTCGAGGGGCTGGAGTTCGCCCCCGGCAGCGGCACCACCGCGTACATCGGCTTCCGCGCGCCGCTCACCCCGGCGGTCACTGGTGGCCGGGCGCTGCTCGTGCCGGTCACCAACTTCCCGTCCCTGTTCGACGGTTCGGCGAAGCACGCGACCATCGGCGAGCCGATCGAGCTGGACCTCGGCGGCCTGTCCGTCCGCGACCTGCGCCGCAACGCGCTCGGCCAGTACCTGATCGTGGCCGGCTCCTGGGCGGCCGAGGACAACTCCGCCCCGTACGCCCTCTACCGCTGGGACGGCCGGCCGACCTCCAAGCCGGTCAAGCTGATCGACCTGCCCACCGGCGACGCCGGCGCCTGGGAGGCCGTCCCGGACGTGCCGGACCTGGACGCCCCCGGCGCCCGCGCCCAGCTGATCACCGACAACGGCTCCGCCGACCTGTACGGCGACGGCACCGCCGCCAAGGACCTCACCCACCCGGAGTGGCAGAAGTCCCGCAGCACCTGGTTCACCCTGGGCTGACCCGAACCGGCCCCTCGGCTCCGCCAGGCCGAGGGGTCTCCCCGTGCGAGGGGCCCGGCCCACGGGGCGCACGCGGACCCACCGCGTCGCCCAGGAACCGGCCCGCTCCGCTCAGGAACCGGCCCGCTCCGCTCAGGAACCGGCCCGCTCCGCCAACTGCCGGGCGGCCTGCGGCTCGTACGGTGCGAGCCGCTCGCACAGCCCGCGCAGCTCGTGCCCGACCAGCGCGGGCACCGCACCCACCGGGACCGTCTCCAGGGCGGGCCCGAGCAGCTCGACGGCCGCCCGCGGATCGTGGGCGCACACATGGCAGTCGGCGGCCCGTACCGTGAACAGCAGCCGGCTGGCCGGCAGTTGGTCCGGTCCGAGCAGCCCGAGCGCGGTCTCCGTCGCCGCCAGCGCCCGCCGGGCCAGCCGGGGGTCGTCCACGGCGGCGGCGAGGTCGCGCAGGGCGGCCGCCGCGGCGGACTCCACCCGCAGTCGCATCGAGGCGATGGACAGCCACGGCACGTCCGCCTCGTCCCGGGCGTCGATGTGCTCCAACTCGGCCCGGGCCAAGGTGATCTGTCGTACGGTGCCGCGCACGTCGCCGGTCAGGGCGCGCGCCCGGGCCTGGCTGACCCGGCCCATCGCCCCCGCCCACGGACGGTCGGGGGCGACCCGGTCGATCTCCCGGGCGTAGCCGAGCGCGGCCGCCGGATCGCCGTCCAGCCGGGCCAGCACGCTCAGGTCGCTCAAGGTGCCCACCTGGGTGGCCTGGTCCCCGGCGAGTTCGGCCCAGACCAGCGCGCGGTCGAAACAGGCCATCGCGGTGGCGCTCCGGCCGCCCTGCATCCGCAACGCCCCGGCGGCGTGGGCGTGTTCGGCGGCGAGCCGGGCGAGCGGACGTCGCTGGGCGGCCGGTGCGACGGCCAGCCGGGCGAGCACCACGTGCAGGGTCCGCTCGACGTCGGCGACCAGCCCCGGGTGCACGCCGGCCTCGGCGGCACGCAGCTGGGCGGCGAGCAACCCGGCCAGGGCGTGCGCGGTGTCGGCGTCCAGCGGGGCGCCGGTCGCCGGGTCGGCGGTGCAGAACTCGGTGTACCGGGCGATGAGTTCGTCCGGCGGGGGGACGGCGCAGCCCTCGGCGTCGTGCAACGGGCAGAGCAGCCCGTAGTCGGGCAGCCGGGCGGGTGCGACGGCCGCCCCGGGGGAGCCGACCGGGTCGCCGGACCCCCCGCCCGGCAGCGGCGGCCGGAGCACCCCGGGGGCGAAGGGCCCGAGCGGCGACATCCCGGCCGTCTCGGCGCGCAGCCCGGCAGCCGCCAACTCCCCTCCGGCGCCGAGGAGTCCGTCGATCCGGTCGACCAGCCGGGGGGCGACCCGACGGGTCCCGTGCTCGATCTTGCTGACCGCCGTGTGGTCGTAGCCGATCCCGGCGCCGAGCTGCGCCTGGGTGAGTCCGGCCCGGCGGCGCCAGTGCCGCAGCAGGGCGCCGAACTCCCGCCAGACGTGGGGATCCGGTGCGAGGGCGGGCGGCGGGGCCGGCGGAGCCGAGGTGGCGACGGAGCCCACACGGTGCACGACTGCCTCCCCGACGGCGGGCCCCGACCCGGGGCCCTGGGACGATTGCCGACGGGAAGGACGCTACTCGATCGCACCCGCCCCGTACATGATGTGGTCTCAACCACTCGCGGGAAAGCCCAGCTTGACGCGAAACGGCAGCCGCACCTTGACGGAATTTGCCAACCCTATGCCGAGCCCGCACCAGCCATTGACCCGAGCATGACGTCATGTGAGTGTTCGGGCACCCGAGCGCGGACGGCCCGCAGCGGCCGTCCCCCGGACGCGGCCTGCGGTGCGCCACCAGCCTTGCCGTCCGCGGTCGAGGACCCCCACACGCGAGGAGCCTCGATGCAACGCAGAGTTTCCCCACGCCGGTTGCTCAGCACGGCGACCACCCTTGCCGTGCTGGCCGGCCTGGTCGGCGCCACCGCCGGAACGGCCGCCGGCGCGCCGGCGCCCTCCCCCGCGCCGCCCAGCGCCCTGGCCGCCGCCGTCAACGCCGCCGACACGGCCGCCGCGGCCGGCGCCGACGCGCTGGCCAAGGGCCCCGGCGAGAGTTATGAGCGCCGCACCGTCACCCCCTGGCTGAACGGCCTCTACTCCGTCTCCTACGAACGCAGTTACCACGGCCTCCCGGTGGTCGGCGGCGACGCCGTGGTGCTCGCCGACGGACAGGGCAGGGTGCGCGGCCTCCAGTCGGCCGCCACCGGTCCGGTCGGCGGATCCACCACCCCGCAGATCAGCGCGGCCGACGCGGAGAAGACCGCGCGGACCGAGCTGCCGACCGTGGACAAGGCGGACTCCCCCCGCCTGGTCGTCCGGGTCAAGGACGGCGCCGGCCGGCTCGCCTGGGAGACGGTCCTCACCGGCCGCACCGAGCACGCCCCCAGCCACCTGCACGTCTTCGTCGACGCCGGCACCGGCGAGGTGGTCGACAGCTACGACGACGTCGAGGCCGGCACCGTCAACAGCAAGTGGAACGGCCCCGGGCCGCTCACCATCAGCACCACCAACTCCGGCGGCTCGTACTCGTTGAGCGACCCGAACCGGCCCGGCCTGTCCTGTTCCGACATCGACTCCGGCCAGGTGTTCACCAAGTCCTCGGACTCCTGGGGCAACGGCGACCCGTCCAGCCGGGAGAACGGCTGCGGCGACGCCATGTGGGCGGCCCAGAAGGAATGGGACATGCTCCGCGACTGGCTCGGCCGCAACGGACACGACGGCAACGGCGGCAGCTGGCCGATCAAGATGGGCCTGAACGACGTCAACGCCTACTGGGACGGCAGCTCGGTCTCGATCGGCCACAACCAGGCCGGCGAGTGGATAGCCGCCCAGGACGTCGTCGGCCATGAGTTCGGCCACGGCATCGACCAGTACACCCCGGGCGGCGCCAACAACGAGAACGGCCTCGGCGAGGGCACCGGCGACATCTTCGGCGCGCTCACCAAGGAGTACAACAACGAGCCCGCGCCCTACGACTACCCGGACTACCAGGTCGGCCGCGTGATCAACCTGGTCGGCCAGGGCCCGATCCGCAACCTCTACCAGCCCTCGCGGGTCAACAACGACCCGGACTGCTACTCCTCCTCGATCCCGAGCACCGAGGTGCACGCCGCCGCCGGGCCGCTGAACCACTGGTTCTACCTGCTGTCCAACGGCTCCAACCCGGGCGGCGGCAAGCCCACCAGCCCGACCTGCAACAACTCCAGCGTCACCGGCATCGGCGTCAAGCAGGCCGGCCAGGTCTGGTACGGCGGCATGCTGCTGAAGACCAGCGGCATGACCTACAAGCGGTACCGCACCACCACCCTGACCGCGGCCAAGAACCTCGACCCGAGCTGCACCTTCTACAACCGCACCAAGGCGGCCTGGGACGCGGTCAGCGTGCCCGCGCAGAGCGGCGACCCGACCTGCACGCCGTCCGGCAACAACGACTTCTCGCTCGCGCTCGGCCCGGCCGCCGGTTCCGTCCAGCCCGGTTCGTCGACCACCGCGACGATCTCCACCGCCGTCACCTCGGGCACCGCGCAGACCGTCAACCTGACCGCCACCGGCGCCCCGACCGGGGTCACCGCGACGGTCAACCCCGGTTCCGTGCAGGCGGGTTCGTCCGCGACGCTGACCCTCTCGGCCTCCGCCTCGGCCCCCGCCGGCAGCTACGTGATCACCGTCACCGGCACCGCCGGCCCGGCCACCCACACCGCCCAGTACACCCTGACGGTCGGCGGCGGCGGAACACCCGGCGGCCCCGCACCGGACATCGACGTGGCCAAGATCCAGGCCGACCTGGCCCAGCTGAACACCATCGCCACCCAGAACGGCGGCAACCGCCGGGCCGGCAGCGCCGGACACACCCAGTCCGTCGCGTACCTCAAGGGCAAGCTGCAGGCCGCCGGCTTCCAGGTCAGCGAGCAGACCTGCACCTCCTGCACCTACCAGTCCAACAACCTGATCGCCGACTGGCCCGGCGGCCCGACCGACCAGGTCACCATGCTCGGCGCCCACCTGGACAGCGTCGCGGCCGGCCCCGGCATCAACGACAACGGCTCCGGCTCCGCCGTCCTGCTGGAGAACGCCCTCGCGCTCGCCCAGCAGAACCCGAGCCTCACCCGGCACGTCCGGTTCGCCTGGTGGACCGGCGAGGAGCAGGGCCTCCAGGGCTCCCAGTACTACGTCGGCCAGCTGAGCTCCGCCCAGCGCTCGGCGATCAAGGCCTACTACAACTTCGACATGGTCGGCTCGCCCAACGCCGGCTACTTCATCAACAACCTCACCTCCGCGGCCTCCGCGCCGCTGAAGGCCTACTGGGACTCGCTCAACCTCCAGCCCGAGGAGAACGTCGAGGGCCAGGGCCGCTCCGACGACTCCTCCTTCCAGCAGGCCGGCGTCCCGACCTCCGGCTACGCGGCCGGCGCCAGCGCCGTCAAGACCTCCGCGCAGGCCGCCAAGTGGGGCGGCTCGGCCGGGCAGTCCTACGACTCCTGCTACCACCAGTCCTGCGACACCACCAGCAACGTCGACGCCACCGTGCTCAAGCGCAACGCCAACGGCGTGGCCGCCACCATCTGGAAGACCTCCGTCGGCGGCACCACCCCCGCCAACGACTTCTCCCTCTCGGTGAACCCGACCACCGCCACCGTCAAGGCCGGCGCCTCCGCCACCGCGACGGTCGCCACCGCCACCACCTCCGGCAGCGCCCAGACGGTCAAGCTGACCGCCACCGGCGCCCCCGCCGGGGTGACGGTCTCCTTCAGCCCGTCCTCCGTCCAGTCCGGCGCCTCCGCAACGCTGACCGTCGCCACCGCGGCCAACACGGCGGCCGGCACCTACAGCATCACCCTCACCGGGACCGGCTCCGCCACCCACACCACCAGCTTCACCCTGGTCGTGAGCAGCGGTAACCCCAACCCCGGCAACGCCTGGACCCCCGGCACCACCTACCAGGCCGGCGACGTGGTCACCTACAACGGCGTCAGCTACCGCTGCGTCCAGGGCCACACCGCCCAGGTCGGCTGGGAGCCGCCGATCGTCCCCGCCCTCTGGGAGGCCGTGTGACCTTGACCGTCTGACACCCCCTTAGCCGCTGCGCCGCGATCCGTCGAGGGGGACGGACCGCGGCGCAGCCATGTCCGGGGCGCCACCCAGGCGGACGGTGACCTCGCGTGACCGTCCGGCCACCCGACTGCCGTAGAGTCGGCCCGCTGCGCCCCCACCCTTCGCAGCCCACCCGCCGCGCGCCGGGGACGGACCGCGTCGGGCCGAGCCGAACCGAACCGAATCGAGCCGAGGAGCCCCCTGGTGACCACGGACACCGCCCCCGTACCCGAGCTGTCACCCGAGGCCGTCGAGCAGTGGCGGGCCGAGGAGGCCCAGCTGGTCGAGCTGCTCGCCCGGGCGAAGCGCGGCATCGGCGGGATCGCCGCCTTCCGGCTCGGCGGCCCGACGCCGACCGTGCTGGTGACCGACCCGGCCGCCGTCCAGCACGTGCTGGGCCACCACCCCGACCGGTACGTCAAGCGCTCGCACCGGGCCAGGATGCTGGTCGGCGACGGCGTGCTGTCCGCAACCGGGGACGCCTGGAAGCGCCAACGGCGGCTGCTGCAGTCCCAGTTCACCGGCACCGGAATGCGCCGCTACGAGCAGCGGATCGCCGCCGCGGCGCGCCGCACCGCCGATCGCTGGGAGGAGTACCGGCGCAGCGGGGAGACCTTCGACGTGGCCGAGGAGATGCGCGGCTTCGCCCTGGACACGGTGTGGCGGGCGCTCACCGGGCGGGAGCTGGACGACCGGACGGACGGCGAACTGCGCTCCGTGGAGCGGGTGGTGGCCGCGATGCCGACCCTGCCCACCGATGCGGCGGACGCCCGGGACGCCGTCGCCGAGGACCTCGCCCGGATCGACGCCGTCGCCCAGGCCGCGATCGAGACGGCGCGCGACACGGACCCGACGGACCCCGCGGAGCCCGGGGTGCTGCGGGTGCTGCTCGACGCCGCCGACGAACACCCGGAGTACACCGACCGGTTGATCCGGGACGAGCTGGTCACCCTGCTGGTCGCCGGGCACGAGACCACCGCCACCACGCTCACCTGGCTGTTCCTGCTGCTCGACGGCGACCCCACCAAGCACGACCCCGCCGCGCGCGGCGCCGACCCGCAGGCGCTGGTCGCCGAGACCCTCCGGCTGTACCCCTCGGCCTGGCTGCTCCCCCGGCACGCGGTCGAGGACGACGTGATCTCCGGCCACCGCATCGCGGCCGGCACCGACGTGCTGGTCTGCCCCTACCTCACCCACCGCGACCCGGAGTTGTGGCCCGACCCGGAGCGGTTCGACCCCGCGCGCTTCGCACCCGGCGCCCCCCGGCCCGCCCAGCACGGCGCCTACCTCCCGTTCGGCCTGGGCGCCCGCGCCTGCCTGGGCACCCAGTTCGCCCTGCGCGAGACCACCGCGCTGCTCGAACTGCTGCTGCCGCTGGGACGGTTGGAATTCCGCTCGCGCCCGACGGGTGCGGCCTACAGCATCACCGTCCGCCCCGACGGGCCGACCCCGGCGGTGCTCCACCGGTAGGCGTCGCCTCAACCGCCGGGTGGAGAGCGGCGGTTGGCGGTCCACCCGGCCTCTCCACCCCCCGACTCCACCCGCCGTCCGAGGCCCGCACCCGGCCGGCGGCCTACCGTCGGGCGCATGACCGCGCTCATGCGCCGCACGGCCGCCACCGGCGCCCTGCTGCTCTCCCTCGCCCTTCTGCCGACCGCCGTGGCCCCGGCCACCGCCGAGGCCGCTCCCGCCGCCCTCTCCTGGGGCGTCTGCCCGACGCCCACGCCCAACGCCGACGGCACCCCGTGGCCGCGCGACCCGCGCCAGCAGTGCGCGACCCTGCGCGTCCCCCGCGACTACCGGCACCCGCGCTCCGGCAGCATCACGCTGACCGTCTCCCGGATCCGCACCGCCGACCCGGCCCACCGACGCGGCGACCTCGTGGTGGTCCCCGGCGGGCCGGGCGGCTCGGGCCTGGACTACCCCGGCCAGGCCGTCGGCTTCCTCCCGCCCGAGGTACTGCGCTCCTACGACCTGATCGGCTTCGACGAGCGCGGGGTCGGCAACAGCACCCCGGTGCACTGCGACCTGCCCGTCGAGGAACGCGCCGCCCAGCTCAACTACCCCTTCCCGGCCGGCGACGGCTCGATCACCGCCAACCTCGACCACGCCCGTCGCATCGCCGACGCCTGCGCGGCCGCCACCGGCCCGTACCTGGCCGACGTCACCACCGCCAACTCGGCCCGCGACCTGGACCGCATCCGGGCCGCCCTCGGCCAACGCCGGATCTCCTACCTGGGCACCTCGTACGCCACCTACCTCGGCCAGGTCTACGCCACCCTGTTCCCGTCCCGCACCGACCGGGTGGTGCTGGACAGCACGGTCAACCCCGACGGTGAACAGCGCGGCGTCCAGCTGTTCAGCGAGGGCGCCGAGGACGCCTTCCCGGCCCTGGCCCGCCACCTCGCCGGCCTCGACTCCACCCTGCACCTGGGTGCCACCCCCGCGGACGTCCGGGCGAGCTACCTGCGACTGGCCGCCGAACTCGACCGCTCGCCCCTCGTCCTGCCCTCCGGCCGGACCCTGGACGGCGTCGCCCTGCGCGCCGTGGTCTACTCCTCGCTCACCAACCCGCGCTACTACCCGCTGGCCGCCCACGCCCTCCAGCTCGCCGCCACCCGCTCCGCGCCGCCCGCGACCGGCCCGTCGCTCCCCATGGTGATCCCGGACAACTTCGTCGCCGCCCAGGACGCGGTGCTCTGCGACGACGCCGCCTGGCCGCGCGACCCGGCGGGCTACGCCGCCCGCACCGCCGCCGACGCCCGCCGGTACCCGCTCACCGCCGGCATGGGCGGCAACGTCTGGCCCTGCGCCTTCTGGCACTACTCCCCGAAGGAGCCCGAGGTCCGCCCCACCCCGGACGGCCCCCGCAACGTCCTCCTGCTGCAGAACCGCTACGACCCGGCGACCCCGTACTCCGGCGCCCGCCAGACCCTCGACGCCTTCGGCCACCGGGCCGCCATGGTGACGGTCGACGCCACCGGCCACGGCGTCGACTTCGCCGACCCCCACGTCCGGGACCCGTTCACCACCTTCCTGCTCACCGGCCGACTGCCCCGCTGAACGGCCCGGAGCAGAACGGGCGTGGCCGCCCCCGAACGCCGGGGGGCGGCCACGCCTGGAGCCGTGGAGTCAGCTCAGGACTCAGGACTCAGGACTCAGGAATCGGTGTTCAGGACTCAGAAGCCGAAGACGTCGCCGGTGTACTTGGCCAGCGTGCTGGGGTTGTTGAAGGTGTTCGACCAGTTGACGGCGGTGGCGCCCCAGGTGCCCTGCGCGGTGACGGAGACCGGCGCCGGCTGGGCCAGCGGCAGCCAGGTCGGGTGCACCAGCAGCTTGCTGAAGTCACCGTTGACGGCGTTCAGTTCGGTGCAGGCCGCGTTGGGGTTGGTGACGGTGCCGGTCCCGGTGACGGTGGTCACGCCGGAACCGTCCACGGTGGCCGAACAGGACAGGTCCGCCGAGGTGGTGACGCCCGAGGCGTCGGTCTTGGTCAGGTGCACCGAGCCGAGCTGCGTGGTGTCCGTGGTGAGGGCCTGGGCAGAACCGGCCGCGAAGATGATCGAGGCCGCACCGGCCGCCAGCAGACCGGTGACCGCGATGGCGTTGCGTCGCATTTGTGATGCCTTTCCCCTGTGCTGCCCGGATCTTGTGTTTCCGGGCAGTGCGTGGGCGCCACACAATCAGCCTGAGGTGTTCACTTCAAGAAGATCACATGAACGACGGCAGCAGGCGCATGCCCCACGGTCTAGACCACCCTGGAACGGGTCGTACCCATGCCGTTCTCCCGCGCCGACGATGATCGCAGGTACACCGGCCCGCCGGGCCGGAACGCCCGCCACCCCGCCGAGGCCGTGCACAACGTCGATCCTTTTCAAACTGTGCCACAGATCACCGACTAACCGCAGTGGCAGTCCAACTGACCGACAATCACCTTGCGGACCACGAAGTACCCCGCCCCCGACAGGGAACGGGGTACTCGTCACATCGGCCCGGAAACCTGCCCGCAGATCCGGCTACTTCCGGACGAAGGCCTCCTGCCCCGCGTCCACGCCCGTCATCTGCAGCCAGTCCTGACCATCGCGCTTGCCGTACTGGAAGAACCGCTCGCACTTCAGGTCACCAGCCACGGAGACCAGTTCGGCGACGGCGCCGGGCCCCGCATCGTCCAGCTTGCCCCGCCGCCAGCTCCCGGTGAACTTCACCGCCGTCGGAGACGCGTCCCCCCGACACATGGCCGGCAACAGGCTCACCTCGCCGAGCCTGCCACCGTCCAGGAACTCGATCGACGCGACACTCGACCTCCAGGCCCCGACCACCGGCGGCGGCTGCTCCCCGGCGGCACACGACACCGACAACGGCAGCACCACGGCCAGCGCAACGCACCGGCCACCCCACACCACAGCCTCCGGAGCCCGCCTGGTTCCCTGCCGCAATCCCCTCACCCGCATCCTCGAATGCCTCGACGTTCTCGCATGGTTGACGCCTTCGTCTTCGTCCGGGTCGCCCCCTTCGATCCGTCGAAGGCACACGAACGGATGACCCCGGCGGAGAGTAGACGATTTGTTGAATCCCCCCAGGAGGACGGGGCACCCGTCACTACTCGTCGTCCGCCAGATCCCGACGGACCGCCGGTCAGTCGGTGCGCGCCGTCGGATTCACGGTGCAGAAATAGACCCGGCTGTTCTGCCGGTCGAAGTAGAAGCTCCCGGAGTACTGGTTCCGCGTCACCGTCCGGTCGAACGACTCGCTGTGCAACCACGCCGACGTGGTGGCGCCGACCTCCTCGACGAGCGCGCTCGGGACGGGACAGGCGATGCCCCCCTCCTGCCACGTCCCGTTCCCCGTGATGGTCGCGAGCGTCCCGGGATCGATGCGGGCGACCCCGTCCAGGCTCACGTCGGTCGGCCCGGGAAGTCCCGATCCGGCGTACTGCCCCAGGGTCCGGCCGATCCACTTCGTCGCCGACAGCTCGCCCAGCTCCGGGAAGCGGCGCTTCAGCGGATCGACATCGGTGCGGATCTGCGGCGCGGTCGCGTCAGCGACGGGGGCCACCGAGGGATTCCGGCGGTCCGCGGTGCTCTGCCGGCCGGGCCCGGCCGCACAGCCCGCGGCGAGCAGGGCCGCCGTCGGCAGGAGGAGCAGGGATCGGGCGGGGAGGGAACGCCGCTTCAGCCGCACAGGGTCCATCGGTTGACCATCCTCGAATGCCTCGACGTTCTCGCACGGTTGACGCCTTCGTCTTCGTCCGGGTCGCCCCCTTCGATCCGTCGAAGGCACACGAACGGATGACCCCGGCGGAGAGTAGAGGATGGGCGAGCTCGCGGTCCAGGGATTTCCAGGTGCGCCTGGAGAAAAGGTTTGACCTTGTCACCGTGACAAGGTGTCCACTGGGCGCAGGAGGTGGTCCCGATCAACACGACAACCGGAACCGAGCAGTACACCCGCATGATCGCCGCACTGGGCGCCGAGGACTCGTCGGTCCGGCTCCAGGCGGCCCTGGCGGTCGGCTCGAACCCCGACCCCGGACTGCTGGAGCCGCTCGTCGAGCGGTGCGCGGTCGAACCCGACTTCTTCGTCCGGGACATGCTGTCCTGGGCGCTGACCCGCCTCCCGGCGGAGCTCGCCCTGCCCCGGATCCGCCGGGAACTCGACTCCGGGCGCAGCCAGGCCCGCAGTCAGGCCCTGCACACCCTGTCCAAGATCGGCGACCGGAGCGCGTGGGGCTGGATCACCCGCGACCTGCTGCGGGACGCCGACGACGAGGTCGCCCGGACGGCGTGGCGGGTCGCGGTCGTCCTCGTCCCCGAGGACGGGCGGACGGAGCTGGCGGAGGAGTTGGTGCGCCAGCTCGGCCGCGGCGGCCGGACCGTGCAGCTGAGCCTGAGCCGGGCCTTCGTCGACCTCGGTGCCGGGAGCGAGCCGGTGCTGGAGCGGGCCGCGGCCCACCCGGACCCGGAGGTGGCCGCGCACGCCCGCGCCACCGTGCTGCTGATCCACGACCCGGAGACCGGCTTCGACGAGGCCCTGTTCGAAGCGAAGCGGGTCACCGCGCTCGGCCCCGAGCGGACGGCCGCCGCCGAGGCCGCCCGCGCGACCGCCCACGAGACCGCCGGAACCGTGGAGACCGCGGAGTGCTGATCGGTGAGGTCGCCCGCCGCTCCGGGGTGAGCACCCGGATGCTCCGGCACTACGACGCCCTCGGGCTGGTGCGGCCCACTGGCCGCACCGTCGGCGGCTACCGCGAGTACTCCGCCGAGGACGTCCGCAGGATCTTCCACGTGGAGAGCCTGCGCTCGCTCGGGCTCTCGCTCAAGCAGATCGCCCGCGCCCTGGAGGACCCGGCCTTCACGCCGTCCGACCTGGTCGGCGACCTGATCCGGTGGACGGAGGACCGCCTGGAACGGGAACAGGAGCTGCTCGGGCGGCTGCGTGCGGTGGACGCCTCGGCCCCCACCGGCTGGCAGGACGTCCTGCGGATCGTCGAGCTCCTCCAGGGGCTCGGTTCGAGCAGTGCCGCGCGCCGCCAGCAGGCCGTGCTGGCCCCGCCGGAGGACGTGCCGGTGCCCGCCGAGGTGCTGGCCGGGGCGGTGCTCTCGGAGGCCGACCCCCATGTCGCGGGCGCCCTGCGCTGGGCGCTGGCCCGTTCGGGCGGCGACGCCGTGGCGACGCTGACCGTCGGCCTCCGGTCGGCGGACGTCGACGTCCGGCGGCGCGCGGTGCGGGCGATCGCCGAGCTGCCCGAGGCCCCCGGTGCGGCGGCGGCGCTCGCGGACGCCCTCGGCGACCCGGACCCGACGGTCCGCGATCACGCCGCGCTGGCCCTGGGCCGACGCGGCGCGACCGCGGCCGTACCGGCCCTCCTCGCCATGGTGGTCACGGGCTCCCACGACGTCGACGCGGCGGAGGTGCTCGCGGCGCTCGCCCAGGACTGGGAGTCCGCGGACCGGATCGCAACCGCCCTGCTCGACGCCCTCGCCGCCCACCCCGCCGACCCCGCGGTACGGATCCGGCTGACCCAGGCCCTGGTCGAACTACCGGGGCCTGCCGCGGAGCAGGCCCTCCGCCGACTGGCCCGGGACGGGGACCCCACCGTCGCCCTCGTCGCCTCGGCCTTCGTCGCCGTCCGCGCGGAACAGTCCCCCGAAGCCGAAGCCGAAGTCGACCCCGACTCCAGCCCCGACGAGCGAGCCTGAACGGGCGGCCGCCGCTCCTCAGTGGCGGTGGTGGTTGTCGGGTTGGGCCGGGTCGCCCGGGTGTTCCAACCCCTCGACCAGGGTGAGGCGTCGGGCCCGCTCGCAGTCGAGCCAGCGGACGAACTCCGCGCGGCGGGCGGCTTCGCGCAGGACGGGCGCGGGGTCGGGGTTGCGCGGGATGGTGAGGGTGGCGAGCAGGGCGGCCTGCCAGGGACCGACAGTGACCCACTCGCCGGGGGCGGCGGCGCGCAGGGCCTCGGCGAGCGCGGTCGGGAGGGTGTCGGGGTCGGCCTCCAGGCAGCCGTCGGGGAGGGCGAGGTGCCAGCGGGTGGCCGGTGGGCGGGCGGTCAGGGTGCGGTAGTGGGCGAGGTCGGCCGGGGCGGGTTCGACCTCGGCGGTCACGGACTCGTACACCGCCCGGACGGCCGCGCTGCCCTCGTAGGCGGCGGCGGTGATGGAGCCGAGTTCGACGGCGGCCTGCTGGTCGAGCCGGGCGGGCCCGACGGAGTCGACGGTCAGGCCGCGCTCGGCGGCGACCGTCTCGCACAGCGCCTCGGTCAGCAGCACCTGGGCGACCCACCGGACCAGCTGCCGGTCCTCCGAACTCCCGGGCTGGGGAAGGGCGGTGGAGCGCGGTCCGGACCGCAGCGCGGCGAGGCGGGAGTCGAGGGCGGTCCGGGGCAGCGGCCGCCCGTCGAGCAGGCCGAGGGTCATGCCTCCACCACCAGGGCCACCGTGGGTGCGTACTGGCAGCGGCCGAACCACATCACCTTGGCCAGCGCCCAGGACGACCCGGGCTCGCTGAACTCCGGTACTGCTACGGCGAATTCGACGGTCGTCGTCCCGCCCGCCGGCACCGCGAAGCCCCGGACCGGGTCGGCGAACGCCTCCCAGGTCCCCCACGGGGAGACCAGCTGGAGCTCCCCCCGGATCTCGCCCCGGGTCCGGTTGGTGAGGGTGAGCCCGAGGGCGGTGCGGCCGCCGGGGGCGACGCGCAGGGTCTCGGCGGACACCTCGACGGACAGCCCGGTGTCCCGACCGGTCGCCGCCTTGGTGCCCTGGGTGACCGACCAGTCCTGGGGCGCGTCGCCGGGGACGGGCAGCAGCTCCGGCAGGTCGCCGACGGCGATCGTCACCACGTCCTCGATCTGCTGGCCGTCGTGCTCGATCCGGACGGCGGCGAAGTACAGCCCCGGTTCGACGTCGGCCGGCGGGGTCAGGGTGACCGGGAAGCGCAGGTGCCCGTCGGGCGCCAGCCGGTACGGGCGGCTCCCCGGACCGCACTCCCAGCCCTCCGGCGGCAGCACCACCGCCGTGCCCTCGACCGCCGCGTCCCCCAGCTGCGAGGACAGGGCGACCGACAGCGTCACCGCCTCCCCCGCCGTCCGCAGCAGCCCGGGCGAGGCGCCGACCGACACCGGCAGGTAGCCGAGCGGGGCCGGGCCCCGGTTGTGCAGCCAGTAGCGGGCATGGACGGGCTGGGCCGCTTCGGCGACCGGGCCGAGTACCGGGCCCTCCCCCGGGCCCGCCGTCACCCCGGGGACCGCGAGCAGGGTGGCGATCCGCGAACCGGCGAGGTCCAGGGCGTCGGCCGTCCCGTCGAGCGGCCGCTCCAGCAGGTCGGCGGGCCGCACGTCGTCCAGCCCGAGCGCACCGCCGAGCCGTGCCGTCCGTCCGAGGCCGGTCGACTCCACCAGCCGGACGGTGAGCTCCTCGCCCCCCGGCTGCGCCGAACCGTGGGCGATCGGGTTCCCGGCGGGCTTGAGCGCGCCGAGCAGCACCTCCCGCTGCGGTTCGACCCGCAGCCAGGACAGGGTGCCGGGCAGCGGGCCGTCCTGGGCGGCCACGATCCGCGCGTACAGCGGGTGGTTGAACTCCTGCCCCTGCGCGGGCAGGGTCGCGGTCCGCCAGTCGCCGTCGCCGCCGACCAGCGCATAGCCGAACTCATGGGTCCAGTGCTGGAGTTGGAAGGAGGAGCCGTCCGGCAGGGTGCGCCGGGGCGGGTCGATCCAGACCCCGGACGGCCAGCCCGTGCAGGAGCGCATCAGCGACAGGTGCAGCGCGCCGGTCGCGTCCACCGCGAAACCGGGCAGCCCGAAGGTGAGCAATGCCACGGTGTGGTCGACCAGTTGATCGTCCACCGGCACCGGGCAGACGGCGGTGATCCGCGCGTCCGCGAGGTCCTCGACCAGCGCCGCGACGTCGGAGACGACCAGCGCCGGAAGGGCTCGCAGGTCCCGCAGGTCCGCGTCCGGCCGCCAGACCTCGGCGAGCGGGGTCAGCGCCGGCACCCACACCGCGCCGTGCGCCTTCAGCACCGCCGCGTAGTCCTCACCCGCCCGGTCGAGCAGTTCCCGGGCCGCGTCGTTGACGTCCGGGCCGCCGACGACGATCCGGAAGTCCGGCAGGTTGGAGTCCACGTCCAGCCAGCCGTAGCGCGCCCAGTCCGCACCCGAGGTGGTGGCGGTGACCCCGACCCGGGCCAGGGCGACCACCAGCGACCGGGCGTCGGCGGCGTCGTCCAGCGTCGGCACCACCACCTCGGCGACGCCGAGCGCCCGCACGCCGGTGACCTCGCCCGCGGCGGAGGTCAGCACCGCCCGCGCCGTGGCGCCGAGGCCGAACCAGGTGTTGGCCGGGTTGTCCAGGGTCCACGGCGCCTCCGCCGAGTCCACGTCCGGCAGCGCGAAGCCGCGCCCGATGACCGCGCCCGCGACCTCGCTGACCGGCAGCCCGCCGGGGACGTCCACCGGGAAGCGCAGCCGCAGCAGCCGGTCGGCGCCGGAGTAGTCGAGCACCCTGGTCCGGCAGTCGACGCGGTCCAGGCCGTGCCAGAGCGTCACGGTCTGCTCGTACCGGACGCCGTCGACCGACCCGCCGATCACCAGCCGCTCGCCGAGCGGTCCGGTCTCCCGCCGCACCGACGCCGTGGTGTCCCCGGAGCCGACCACCGGCCCGCTCGGCACCAGGTGCCACGGGCCCTCGCCGAAGTCGGGGTGCTGGGGGTACTCCTGGTACACCCGCAGCTCGTTGCCGATCCGGCCGTCCTGGATCAACTCCCGCTCGTGCAGCAGGTCGTGGACCGAGGACAGCCCGCCGCCACGCGCCGGGTCGGCCGTCACCCGGTGGCGTCCGCCCTCGATCGTGCAGCCCTCCGCAGCCGACCACAGGGGATCGGGCTCGCCCGCCACCAGCCGCCAGGTGCGCCAGCCGAGCGCGGGCACGTCCGCCGCCAGGAACCGCAGCACTCCCCGGTCGACGGCGCTCGGTACCGATGCGCCCGCGTCGTCCAGCACCCGCACCGACCGGACGCCGTCCGGGAGTTCGACCGACACCAGGTCCGTCCGGTCGAAGGACAGCGTGTTGGTCACCACCACCGCCGGGCCCGAGGACGCCGAACCGTGCCCCGTCGTCGAGACCCCCGCCGTCGAGACCCCCACCGTGGAGATCCGCGCCGCCAGCGCGTCCAGCGCCGCGTCCCGGACGGCCGAGGCCAGGTCGTACGCCTCGCGCCAACCGCCCAGCAGGTCCAGGTACACCTGGTCCGACTCCGAGCCGGTGATCGCGTCGTGGTGCGCCCCGTAGGCGAGTTGGCGCCACACCTTGTCGAGCGCGGCCGTCGGGTAGCTCCCGAGTCCGTTCACCGTCGCCAGCACGGCGAGCTTCTCGGCGTCCACGGCAGCGACCTCGCCCGCCCGTTGGGCCTGCTTGGTGTCGATGTACGAGACGTCCTTGCCGGTGTACACCGGGTTCATGTCGCGGGTCTGCGGACTCAACCGACCCCCGGTGGCGGCGAGTTCGGCCCGGACGGAATCCAGGAACTCGCGCGGGGTGGCGCAGACGAACCGCGGCCAGAGGTACTTGTCACCCCAGGAGCGGTGGATCGCGGTGACCCACTTGTTCGGCGGGGTGTAGTCCGTCCCCACCGGCAGCAGCAGGTTCTTCGTCGCCCCGACCGGCTTGAGCTTCCGGTACAGCTCGTACACGGCCCGCTCGGCGGCGGCCAGGTCGGGCGAGGAGTCCATCCACCAGCCGGCCGAGTAGTGGTGCGGCATGTAGTGGGTGAGCACCCCGTCGCCGCCGGGCGCGATCCACTCGAACTCGCTGGGGAACTGCATCACCCGGGCGTCGTCCTTGCCCTGGCGGAAGTTCTTCTGGATCGGGCCCCACTGGTGGAACGGCCCGCGGGCCCAGGCACTGCCGGTGAGGCCGGCCGCGGCGAGGTGGCCGGGGAACTGCGGGTCGTGCCCGAACACGTCGAGCTGCCAGGCGGTCTGCGGGTCGCCGCCGAGGATGTCGCGCTGGTAGCCGATGCCGTAGACGATGTTGCGGATGGTCGTCTCGGCGCCGGTCAGGTTGGTGTTGGGCTCGTTGTAGGTGCCGCCGACGAGTTCGACCTGCCCGCGCTCCAGCAGGGTCCGGAGCACCGCGCGCCGCTCCGGGTGCTGGTCGAAGTACGGCTTCAGGTAGTCGACTTCGGCGAGCACGAACTTGTACACCGGGTCGCGCAGGGCGAGGTCCAGGTGGGCGTCGACCAGGGCGAAGCCGTTGCGTTCCCAGAGCGGGCGGGTGGTCGCGTCGGCGGAGAGCAGTTCCCACGGGGAGGTGTAGGCGGCCTGGGTGTTCCACCAGACCGGGTCGTAGTGGAAGTGGGAGACCAGGAACATGGTCCATCCGGGCTCCGCGACCTCCACCACCCCCTCGGCCTCGCTCCCCTCCGCCCGTACGGTGACCGGCAGCCGGTCGCCGACGGCCGTTCCGGTGATCTCCAGGGGGACTTCGAGCAGTCCCGTGCCGGTCGCCTCGCCACGGACTCCGGGACCACGGACGGTGATCCGGGCCGCCGGGCCCTCGACCGTCACCCGCAGCAGCTGGCGCGGGGCGTCCTCGGGTCCGATGAACAGGTCGGTGCTCTCCACGGCGCTGATGGTGCTGACCGGCACGGGGGTTGGTCCTCTCGGTACGGGGGCCTACCGGCCCCAGGCCTCGAACTCGTAGATGCGGGCGGCCGGGTCGGTGTTCTGGGTGGGCTTGGTGACGACCAGCCGGACGTAGCGGGCGGTGGTGTCCACCGGGTGGCTGGTCACCCCCGCCGTGTTGCCGGTCACGTTCGCGACCGTCGTCCACGGGTCGGTGCTCTTCGAGCGGACCTGGATCGAGAAGTCCCGGGTGTTGAGGGCGGCGCTCTCGCCGCCCGCCTGGGCGTGCTTGACCACGAAGCGGTCCAGCTTCTTCGCCGAACCGAGGTCCACCTCAAGCCACTTGGCGGCGGTCAGGGTGCACCACTTGTCGCTGTTCCCGCCGCTGACACTGCCGTTGACGGCCTTGGCGGGCCCTTCGTTCGCGTTGCACTGGCCGGAGGCGGTGGCCGGGCGGTTGAGCGCCAGGTCCGTCGAGGTCGACGGCGGGGCGCCGTTCCAACTCACTGCCGTGGAGGCGACATCGGAGCGCCCGTAGGTGGTGGACACCGCCTCGACGTCCAGGGTGGTGGCGGTCTCGGTGCCGACCCGGTCGAGCCGCCCGACGAAGTAGGCGTCGTTGGGCGTGGCCCCCAGGAAGGTCCGGCTGCCGTCCGGGTTGCGCCGGTACACCTCGTAGTGGTGGACGTTGCCACCGGGGGCGGCCGTCCAGGAGAGCCGCAGCGACTGGCTGCTGCCCGGCGTGAGGTCGCCGGCGCCCAGGACGGTCAGCCCGCTCGGCGCGGCCGGCGTCTCCACCGCGCCGTCGTAGAGGGCGACTTGGCCGACCCGCAGGTCGTAGGAGGGCACCGTTCCGGAGGAGCCGTCGACCTGCAGCGCGAGCTGGGAGATCGTCCGCCCCGCGAACCCGGAGAGGTCGAGGGTGTGCCGCTCCCAGCCCGTTCCGGCGTTGTCCCCGACGTCCACGGTGCTGAAGCTGCCCGGGGAGTCGGTGAAGGAAACGGCGGCTTTGAGTCTGGTCGGGCCGGCGGCCGGGGTCTTGACCACCAGGTCCAGTCTGGTGTTCGCGGCGACCGGCAGGCTGGTCTGGTAGAGCCGCACGGTGTTGGTCGCGTCCAGGGTGCCGGTGAGCCGCAGCGAGGAGCCGCCCTGGTAGGCGTCGGTGAAGTCGACGGACGGGGTGAGCCTGCTGCCCGCGGAGTCGACCACCCAGCGGTAGGTCGGCGGGACGTCCTGCAGCGAGAGGTTGTTCCAGCCGCCGGTGGCGACCCGGGTGCCGGCCGCGTTGTAGAAGTCGCCCTGGCCGGTGTCGAAGTTGCTGACGAAGGGCTTGGCGGTGATCGGCGAGGACTCGGCGACGTACCCGGCCAGTCCGGGCCAGCCGGCGGAGAGGTCGAGGTTGGAGGGGTCGTTGTTGGCGCCGACCCAGTACCGGGCGTCCTTGGCGTAGAAGTCGGCCCGGTCGGTGGCGGACTTCCAGGTCCACTCGGGGCGGTAGAGGCCGAGCGAGGTGGTGTGCGGCTGCCCGGGCGGGAAGAGGGTGTTCCAGTCGACCGAGGTGTTGTAGCCGTTCGCCTCGGTGTCGATGCCGGAGTACAACTCGTACTCACTGCGGCCGAGTTGGCGGGCGAGGGTGCGGGAGGAGTTGAGGCCGTCGGGCGTCCAGCCGAAGTTCAGGAACATCGAGTCGGCGGTGCGCTTCGAACCGTCCTGGAGGAAGGGCGAGTTGGCGGAGGTCAGGGCGTTCTGCCAGTCCACCGCGCCCGAGGTGGTCATCGCGTCGTACCACATGAACTCGGTGCCGCTCTGCGCCTTGGTGTACTGCATCAGCTTGCGCAGGTCGGTGGCCAGGGCCGAATCGCCGCCCCCGGTCTCCTGGTTGATGAACCAGCCGTCGAAGCCGTAGTACTGCGCGGCCTGGGCCAGCTTGTCCGCGACGGGGTAGCGGTCGCCGGACTTCTGGGTGAAGTCCCGCACCCACTGGAGTTGGCCGCCGTACGCGGCGGGCGGGAAGAAGACCGTCCCGTAGACCTTGACGCCATTGCGGTGGGCGGCGTCGATCACGGTGGGGTTCGGTGCCAGGATCAGCCCCTCGCCCGCCGAGCCGCCCCAGAACACCAGCTTGTCGACGTACTGCCAGTAGCCGAAGGCGTAGTAGTTGGGATCGGCGGAGCCCTGGGAGGGGTTGTTGGAGGTGGGGCCGAAGGAGACCAGCGAGGCGATCTTCCCTTCGCCCGCACGGGCGTTGGGGTTGGCGGCCAGGGCCGGATCGCTGGTGCGGGGCTGGAGCGGGACGCGGGAGCGGTTGAACCGGGCGTCCGGATCGGTGGCCGGGTCCCAGTTGAGGATCGTGCTGGGGTACCAGTACGAGGCGTACGGCTGGCTTCCGGTGCCCGAGGCGACCGGAACGGCCGTGCCCGCAGGGGTGGTCGAGGGGGTGGCGGCGGCGCCGGGCGGGGGCAGGACGCCCAGCGCGGCCATCGCGAGCGCGGCGCTGAGCAGCAGGGGGAGGCGTCGTGACATGCGGTGGCTCCGATCGAGCGGAGTGGGTGGGGGCGGGCCCGCCGTCACGGACGGGGGCCCGGCTGCATGCGGGCGTGCCGGTACGAATGGACGGTTCGACGGATCGACGGATCGACGGAGGACGGATCGACGGGGGACGCAACGAGCGGGCGGCCGGGGCCGCAGTGCGCGCCCGGCCCGGGCCCCACTCGGCGCAGCGAGGCTAAACCGGTTCAGAACCGCTGTCAACGATCCGCGCAGCAACCACCCCGGCGGGGGACCCGCCCCCGGCCGACCCACCCCCGGCCCGCCCGCCCCCGGCCGACCCGCTCCCGGCCGGCCCGCCCCCCGGCGGCGAGGTGGACTCCCGCACGGTCAGCCGCGGCGTCGGCATCTGCAGGTCCCGCCCGGGCCCGGCGTCGTCCAGCTCGGCCAGCAGGCTGCGGGCGACCTGCTCGCCGAGCGCGAAGGTGTCCCGACTGAGCGCGGTGAGCGGCGGGTGGACGATCCGGGCGAGCACCGAGTCGTCGAAGGAGACGATGGACAGCTCGCCGGGCACCGCCACGCCCATCTCCCCCGCCACGCCGAGCCCGGCCACCGCCATCACGTCGCTGTCGTAGACGATCGCGGTGGGCCGGCCGCGCCGGGAGAGCAGCGTCCGGGTGGCGGCCGCGCCCTCGGCGTCGCTGAAGTCGGTGGGCACCGACACGGCTTCCTCCAGCCCGAGTCGGCGCGCGGCGTCGCGCAGCGCGCGGATCCGGCGCTGGGTGTGCTGGAAGTGCGGCAGCCCGGCGAGGTGGGCGATCCGGCGGTGCCCGATGGCGGCCAGGTAGTCGACGATGGAGAGCATCGCCTCCCGGTCGTCGGCCCAGATCCGCAGCTGGTTGCCGCCCTTGCCGGGGCCGCCGAGCACGACGGCGGGCAGCCCGAGCGCGTCCAGCACGGGCAGTCGCGGGTCTTTGACCTGGAGGTCGACCACGATGAAGCCGTCCACCCGGTGCTCGGAGGCCCAGCGCCGGTAGACCTCGGTCTCGGCGGCGGTGTCCTCGACCACCATCAGGTGCAGGGCGACCGAGCTGGCGGAGAGCACGGCCTGGAGGCCGGAGAGCAGTTGGCTGAAGAAGGGCTCGACGCCGATGGTGCGGGCCGGGCGGGCGATCACCAGGCCGACGGCGTCGGCCCGGGCGCCGCCGAGGGCGCGCGCGGCACTGTGCGGGCGCCAGTTCATCTCCTCGGCGACCCGCAGGATCCGGTCCCGGGTCGCCTCGCTGACGCCCGGGCGGCCGTTGAGCGCGAAGGACACCGCGCCCTTGGACACACCGGCTTGGCGCGCGATGTCGGCGATCGTCGGTCTACCCACGAACGCGCTCCTCTCTTGACATCCCAGTTTAGGCGGGAGCATAGTCCCTGCCAGAGCTAGACCGGTTTAGTAGATCGAGTTTTGACCGCGGATCCCGCCCCGAAACCCGACACCACCCCGACGTGCGCGCGATCCCCCACCCACCCCCAGGACCGGGAGACCCTCATGCGAAGAATCTGGGCGGCAGTGACCACCACGGCCCTCACCGCGGCGGCCCTCACCGGCTGCGGACTCGGCTCCGGCGACACCAAGAACAGCGACAGCGTGGCGAGTGCGGCCGCCACCGGTGAGGTCAAGGGCAAGGTCTCGATCCAGACCTGGTCACTGAAGCCGAAGTTCACCGACTACATGCAGGGCGTGATCGACGGCTTCAAGAAGAAGTACCCCGGCGTCGAGGTGGACTGGCTGGACCAGCCCGGCGAGGGCTACTCCGACAAGGTGCTCAGCCAGGCCGCCGCCGGCACCCTGCCCGACGTGGTCAACCTCCCGCCGGACTTCGCCTTCCCGCTCGCCAAGAAGGACGTCCTGCTGGACGTGGCCAAGGCCGACCCCAAGCTCGCCGACGAGTACGTGACCGGCGGCGTCGAGGCCTACCGCTACCACGGCTACCAGGGCACCTTCGGCTACCCGTGGTACCTCAACACCGATGTGAACTACTGGAGTTCCGAACTCCTCACGAAGAACGGCCTGAACCCGGCCAAGCCCCCGGCCAGCCTGGACGAGCTGATCGCCCAGGCCCGGGTGATGAAAGAGAAGTCCGGCGGCCAGACCTATCTGATGAGCCGCAAGCCCGGCCTCGGCGACCTCTACAACATCGGCGTGAAGATCATGGCCGACGACGGCAAGTCCTTCACCTTCAACACCCCCGAGGCCGCCGCGCTGCTCGACAAGTACCGCGACGCCTTCAAGGAGGGGCTGATGCCGAACGGGGTGCTCACCGACACCTACGCCGGCAACTCCAAGCTGTTCAGCGCCGGCACCGCGGCCTGGACCACCGGCGGCGGCAACTTCATCACCAGCCTCGCCACCGACAACCCCACCCTGGCACCGAAGGTCGTCTCCTCCCCCGCGATGGACACCCCGCCGCTGTACGTCCAGGGCCTGTCCATCCCCAAGAGCACCAAGAACCCGGCCGCCGCCGTCGCCCTCGCCCGCTGGGTCACCAGCCCCGAGAACCAGGCCGCCTTCGCCCATCTGACCAGCGTCTTCCCCTCCACCAAGGCCTCCGCGAACGACCCGTTCTTCAGCAAGAGCGACGGCACCAACGCGGGCGACGCCAAGGTGACCGCCTTCACCTCGCTCGCCAAGGCCAAGCTGATCCAGCCGGTCGAGGTGGACGACGCGATGGGCACCGTCGTCAAGCAGCAGTTCGCCCTCGCCATCAGCGGCCAGACCAGCTCCAAGCAGGCCCTGGACACCGCCGTCGAGCAGTGCGACAAGCTGCTCAAGGGCTGACCCGCGCACCCGCACCTACACGTACACCTGCACCCGCACCTGTCCTCACGAGAACCCTCACCACCCCGTACCGGTACGGCGGCGGGCCCCCACCCGCCGCCCACCGGAGAACGGCGCACACCCCCAGGCCCCCGGAGGGCCCAGCCCCAGGAAGGCACCCGCATGACCCACCGGCGCTGGTTCACCCCCTGGCTGCTCGCCGGCCCCGCGATACTCTGGCTGGCCGTCTTCAACCTCTGGCCGGCCGTCAACACGGTGATCCTCTCCTTCACCAACGCCAAGCCCATCGGCGGCGGCCACTTCACCGGCCTGGAGAACTACGGCCGCCTGCTCGACGACGCCCAGCTCGCCGACGCCCTGCTCAACAGCATCGTCTTCATGCTGGTCTGCCTCCCGCTGCTGACCTTCCTGCCGCTGCTGCTCGCCCTGCTGGTCCAGCGCCGCATCCCCGGCATCACCTTCTTCCGCACCGCCTTCTACACCCCGGTGATCGCCTCCGCCGTCGTGGTGGCGCTGATCTGGGGCTGGGTGCTGGACGACCGCGGCCTGGCCAACGGCCTGCTCCGGCAGACCGGACTGGCCGACTCCCCGGTCCCCTTCCTCACCGACCGCTGGCTGCTGCTGTTCAGCGCGATCGCCCTGACCGTCTGGAAGGGCCTCGGCTACTACATGGTGATCTACCTGTCCGCCCTCGCCAACGTCCCGCACGAGCTGCACGAGGCGGCGGCCGTGGACGGCGCCAGCCCGCTGCGACGCTTCTGGCACGTCACCCTGCCCGGGGTGCGCCCCACCATGGTGCTGATCTCCGCGCTCATCTCGGTGAGTTCGCTGCGCGTCTTCTCCGAGCTGTACGTGCTCTCCAACGGGCAGGGCGGCCCCGGCGGCCGCGACATGTCGGTGGTGATGCTGATCCAGATGTACAGCCGCGGCTTCAACGGCCACCTGGGCTACGCCTCGGCGCTCAGCCTGCTGCTGTTCGTCATCACCCTCGGCCCGATGCTGTTCCTGATGCGGCTGAACCGGAAGGCGGCCTGACCCCGTGACCACCCTCCGCAGCAAGCCCTCCCGCGGCTCCGACACCCCCTCCCCCGGTTCCGACACCACCGCCCGCAGCCTCAACTCCCCCTCCCGCGGCTTCAACACCCCGTCCCGGGCGCAGACCGCCGCCCGCTACCTGCTCCTGCTGCTCGTCCTGCTCCTGGTGATCGGCCCGTTCCTGTGGCAGCTCTCCACCTCCCTCAAGGGCCCCGCCGAGGACGTCTACACCCGTACCCCGGCCTTCCTGCCCACGCAGCCCACCCTCGGCAACTTCGGCAAGGTCGCCGAGACCATCCCGGTGTGGACATACGCCCTCAACTCGGTGATCGTCGCCGCCGTCTGCATCGCCGGCAACGTGGTCGGCTGCACCCTGGCCGGCTACGCCCTCGCCCGGTTGCGCTTCCGCGGCGCCCGGCTGGTGCTCGGCCTCTTCCTGGCGACGCTGGTGCTGCCCGGCGAGGTCACCATCGTCTCCCAGTACGTGCTGGTGCGCGGCCTCGGCCTGGCCGACAGCCTGCTCGGCGTGGCCCTGCCCGGCGCGATCGCGATGCTCAACGTGCTGCTGATGCGCACCGCCTTCGCCGCCGTCCCGGTCGAACTCGACCAGGCCGCACTGGTGGACGGCGCCAACGTCTGGCAACGGCTGTGGCACATCGGCCTGCCGAACGTGCGCGGCATGCTCAGCGTGATCGTCATCTTCACCTTCATCGGCGCCTGGGACGACTTCCTCTGGCCGCTGATCGTGCTCAACGACCCGCAGAAGTACACCCTGACCGTCGGGCTCCAGTACCTCAACGGCACCTTCTCCGCCAACCCCCGGCTGATCGCGGCCGGCACCATGATCGCGTTCCTGCCGATCGTCGTGGTGTTCGCCGTCTGCCAGCGCTTCTTCTTCAAGGGCGTCGAGGAGGGAGCCGTCAAGGGCTAGGGCCCGTCCGTCCCGACCCTACATCCCGTACGCCCCACCACAGTTGAGGACGCCATCTGTGACCGCCCCCGTGCCCACCACCCCGCAGGCGCCGCGCTTCGGCGTCAACTACACCCCCAGCGCCGGCTGGTTCCACCACTGGCTCGACTTCGACCTCGACGCCGTGCGCGCCGACTTCGACTCCATCGCCGCCCTCGGCCTGGACCACGTCCGGGTCTTCCCGCTCTGGCCGCTGTTCCAGCCCAACCGCACCCTGATCCGCCCGCGCGCCGTCGACCAGCTGACGGCCCTGGTGGACGCGGCCGGTGAACGCGGTCTGGACGTCGCGGTGGACGGCCTCCAGGGCCACCTGTCCAGCTTCGACTTCCTGCCGTCCTGGACCCAAACCTGGCACCGGCGCAACCTGTTCACCGACCCCGAGGTCCTCGACGGCCAGGCCGCCTACCTGCGCACCCTGGCCGGGGCACTGACCGAGCGGCCGAACTTCCTCGGGATGACCCTCGGCAACGAGATCAACCAGTTCTCCGGCGCCCCGCACCCCGACCCGGACCGGGCCACCCCCGCCGAGGCGGAGGCCTGGCTGCGCCGGATGCTCGCCGCCTGCGAGCAGGGCGCGCCCGGCCGGCTGCACCTGCACGCCTCCTACGACGCGGCCTGGTACCTGGACGAACACCCCTTCACCCCCTGGCACTCGGCCCGTCTGGGCGCCGCCACCGCCGTGCACTCCTGGGTGTTCAACGGCACCGCCCAGCGCTACGGCGCCCACTCCACCGCCACCGCCCAGCACGCCGCCTACCTGGTCGAACTGTCCAAGGCCTGGGCGGACGACCCGGCCCGCCCGGTCTGGCTGCAGGAGGTCGGCGCGCCCGCCCCGCACATCACCGCCGAGGACGCCGCCCGGTTCACCGGCGCCACCGTCGAGGCCGTGCTGGACTGCCCGGAACTGTGGGGGGTCACCTGGTGGTGCTCCCACGACGTGGACCGCTCGCTCGCCGACTTCCCCGAACTGGAGTACAGCCTCGGCCTGTTGACCACCGACCGGAGGGTGAAACCGGCCGGCGCCCAGCTGGCCGAGGCCGCCGCCGCGGTCCGGCGCGACTGGCGCCCGCCCGAGCCGCGCCGCACCGCGGTGGTGGTCGCCACCGGCGACGAGGTCACCTCCCCGCGGCGCGCGGTCTGCGGGCCCGGCGGCCCGGTGTACGAGGCCTTCATGCGCCTCGCCGAGGCCGGCGCCCGACCGACCGCCGTGCTCGCCGAACGCGCCGACGACCAGGCGCACCTGGCCGCGCGCGGCATCACCGAGCTGGTCCACCCCTCCGACGTACGTTCTCTGTAACCGTCCCGAAGCACGCAACGGAGCCTGCCGACATGCACGATGACCGCACCCTCGTCGAGTCCCGTCTCAAGCGCGTCCTGGAGGAGCGCATCCTCCCCGCCGTCCACCCCGAGTCCGTCCCGCTGGAGGTCGGCATCTGGACCGCCCCCGGCGAGCCCGTCCCGGTCGCCGAGGGCCTGGCCGCGCCGCGCACCCCGATCGCGGTCGGCGACGCCTGGGGCGCGCCCTGGGGCACCAGTTGGCTGACCGTCTCCGGCACCGTGCCCGAGGCCTGGGCCGGTCGGACGGTCGAGGCGCTGATCGACCTCGGCTTCGACGCCAACATGCCCGGCTTCCAGTGCGAGGGCCTGGTCTACCGCCCGGACGGCAGCCCGGTGAAGGGCCTCAACCCGCGCAACCAGTGGGTGCGGATCGCCGCCCCGGCGGACGGCGGCGAGCAGGTGCTGCTGCACGTCGAGGCCGCCGCCAACCCGGTCATCCTGGACTACCACCCCTTCCTGCCCACCGAGTTGGGCGACAAGGAGACGGCCGGCGACCAGCCGCAGTACAAGCTGGCCCGGATGGACCTCGCGGTCTTCGACGACACCGTCTGGCAGCTGTCGCTGGACCTGGAGGTGCTCGGCGAGCTGATGGCCGAGCTGCCGGTGGACGGCGCCCACCGCTGGGAGATCCTGCGCGCGGTCGAACGCTGCCTGGACGCGATCGACCTCCAGGACGTCAACGGCACGGCGGCGGCCGCCCGTTCGGAACTCACCGCGGTGCTGTCCGCGCCCGCCGCACCGTCCGCGCACCGGATCAGCGCCATCGGCCACGCCCACATCGACTCCGCCTGGCTGTGGCCGCTGCGCGAGACGGTCCGCAAGGTCGCCCGCACCACGGCCAACATGACCGCCCTGCTGGAGGACGAACCGGAGTTCCGCTACACCATGTCCCAGGCGCAGCAGTACGCCTGGATCAAGGAGCACCGCCCGGAGGTGTACGCCCGGGTGCGCAAGGCGGTGGCCGCGGGCCGGTTCATCCCGGCCGGCGGCATGTGGGTGGAGTCCGACACCAACATGCCGAGCTCGGAGGCGATGGCCCGGCAGTTCGTGCACGGCAAGCGGTTCTTCCTGGAGGAGTTCGGGGTCGAGAACCACGAGGCCTGGCTGCCCGACACCTTCGGCTTCACCGGCGGCCTGCCGCAGATCATCCGCAACGCCGGCTCCAAGTGGCTGCTGACCCAGAAGATCTCCTGGAGCCAGATCAACAAGTTCCCGCACCACACCTTCCTCTGGGAGGGCATCGACGGGACCCGCATCTTCACCCACTTCCCGCCCGTGGACACCTACAACTGCTCCATGAAGGGCAGCGAGATCGCCCACGCCGCACGGAACTTCAAGGACAAGGGGGTGGCCCGGCACTCGCTCGCCCCGACCGGCTGGGGCGACGGCGGCGGCGGCACGACCCGGGAGATGGTCGGCAAGGCCGCCCGGCTGCGGAACCTGGAGGGCGCGGCCACCGTCCACTGGGAGGACCCGGCCGAGTTCTTCACCAAGGCCGAGGCCGAGTACCCGAACCCGCCGGTCTGGGTCGGCGAACTCTACCTGGAGCTGCACCGCGCCACCCTGACCAGCCAGGCGAAGACCAAGCAGGGCAACCGGCGCAGCGAGAACCTGCTGCGCGAGGCCGAACTCTGGTGCGCCACCGCCTCCTTGCGCACCGGCGCCGAGTACCCGTACGAGCAGCTGGACCGGATCTGGAAGACCGTGCTGCTGCACCAGTTCCACGACATCCTGCCCGGCTCCTCGATCGCCTGGGTGCACCGCGAGGCCGAGGCCACCTACGCCGCGCTGGCCGGGGAGCTGGACGGGCTGATCGCCGCCGCCCAGCAGGCGCTGGCCGGATCACCGGACGGCGGGCGGGAGTTGACGTTCAACGCGGCGCCGCACACCCGCTCGGCCGTCCCGGCGGGCGGCGCGGCGCCGGCCGTCACGGCCGGTCCGGCCTGCACGGCCACCCCGCTGGAGGGCGGCGGGTTCACCCTGGACAACGGCCTGCTGAGGGTCGTGGTCGACGCCGACGGGCTGATCGGCTCGGCCGTCGACCTGGCCGGCGGCCGGGAGACGGTCGCCCCCGGCGGCCGCGCCAACCTGCTCCAGCTGCACCCCGACTTCCCCAACATGTGGGACGCCTGGGACGTGGACCAGTTCTACCGCAACACCGTCACCGACCTGACCGGCGTGGACTCGCTCACCGCCTCGGCCGGGGACGGCACGGCCTCGGTGCGGATCGCCCGCTCCTTCGGCTCCTCCACCGTGGTCCAGACCCTCACCCTGCGCGCGGGCGAACAGCGCCTCGACATCGACACCGAGGTCGACTGGCACGAGACCGAGAAGTTCCTCAAGGCCGCGTTCCCGCTGGACGTCCACACCGAGCGCTACGCCGCCGAGACCCAGTTCGGCCACCTCTACCGCCCCACCCACACCAACACCAGCTGGGACGCGGCCAAGTTCGAGGCCTGCAACCACCGCTTCGTCCACCTGGAGGAGCCCGGCTGGGGCGTGGCCCTGGTGACCGCCTCCACCTACGGCCACGACGTCACCCGCACGGTGCGCCCGGCCGACGGCGGCACCACCACCACGGTCCGCTTCTCCCTGCTGCGCGCCCCGCGCTTCCCCGACCCGAAGACCGACCAGGGCCTGCACCGGTTCCGGCACGCGCTGGTCCCAGGCGCGGCGATCGGCGACGCCGTCCGCGAGGGCTACCGGATCGGCCTGCCCGAGCGGCGGGTCACCGGCAGCGCCGAGCACGTCGCTCCGCTGGTCGAGGTGGACCACGAGGCCCTGGTGGTCAGCGCGGTGAAGCTCGCCGACGACGGCAGCGGGGACCTGGTCGTCCGGGTCTACGAGGCGGGCGGCGGCCGCGTCCGGGGCCGGCTCACCACCTCCTTCCCGCTGGCCGGGGCCGTCCCCTGCGACCTGCTGGAGCGGCCCTGGGACGGCACCCGCGGCGAGGTGACGGTCGAGGACGGCGCGGTCCGACTGGCCCTGCGGCCGTTCGAACTGGTCACCCTGCGGCTCAGCCCGGCCCGCTGACCGGCTCGCAGCCGACCTGCTGACCGCTTCGCGCCGACCGGCTCGCAGCCGGCCCGCTGACAGACCGTACGGTCCCGCCGACCGCCGCGTACGGTAAGGGCGCCCCGACCCGCCCGGTCGGGGCGCCACCCCCCCCCCCCCCCGGGGCCCCCCCCCCCCCCCAACCCCCCCCCCCCCCCCCCCCGGCCCAAACGCGGGCCCCAAAAAGCCCGGGCGCGGGGCGACCCCGCCCGCCCGGGGCGGCCCCCCCCCCCCG
>NZ_JBIVHS010000006.1:471499-502899 GCF_044749365.1 Kitasatospora sp. NPDC089509
GCCGGGGGTCCCTGTCCCGCCCGCCGGGGCCCGCCCCGGCCCGGCCCCCGCCCGGGCGGCCCCCCGGCCCGGCGGGTGGGGGGGGGGCCCCCCCCCCCCGCGGGGGGGGGCCGCCACCCCCGCCCACCCCTGGAGCCCGCCATGCCGCTCACCGCCCCCCTCTTCGCCGCCGTCGACATCGGCGGCACCAAGATCGCCGGGGCGCTGGTCGACCAGGCCGGACGGCTGCGGCACCGCCTCCAGTTGCCCACCCCCGCCGACCAGCCCGCCGCGGCCGTGTCCGCCGTCGTCCACGCGGTGCTGGACCGGCTCGCCGACACCCCCGACTGGGCCGCCGTGACGGCCCTCGGCATCGGCAGCGCCGGCCCGGTCGACCTGGTCGGCGGCACCGTCAGCCCGGTCAACATCCCCGGCTGGCGCGGCTTCCCGCTGGTCGCCGAGGTCGCCGCGCACCCGGCGGTGGCCGCCCGCGCGCTGCCCGTCCGGCTGGCCGGGGACGGCGTCGCGATGGCCGCCGCCGAGCACTGGCAGGGCGCGGCCCGGGGCGCCGCCAACGCGCTCTGCCTGGTGGTGTCCACCGGCGTCGGCGCCGGCCTGGTGCTGGACGGCGCCGTCCGGCCGGGCCCCAGCGGCAACGCCGGGCACCTCGGCCACATCACCGTCGACCTGGACGGCGAGCCCTGCCCGTGCGGCTCCCGCGGCTGCCTGGAGGGCCTGGCCAGCGGCACCGCGATCGCCCGCCGGGCCCTCGCCGACGGCTGGCGCCCGCCCGGCGGGGACCGCACCGCCCGCGCGGTGGCCGCCTCCGCCGCCGCGGGCGACCCGGTCGCGCTGGCCGCCTTCGACCGCTCGGCCCAGGCGCTGGCCGCCGGGATCGCCGCCACGGCCGCCCTGGTCGACCTGGACCGGGTGGTGGTCGGCGGCGGCGTGGCCACCGCCGGGGACGTCCTGTTCTCCCCGCTCGCCCACCACCTGGACCGCTACGCCACCCTGTCCTACCTCCGCGGCCTGGACGTGCGCCGGGCCGAACTCGGCACCGACGCCGGCCTGATCGGCGCGGCCGCACTCTGCCGCTGACCTCCCCCGCCCCGCTGGAGACCCCAGGCATGCCGCCCTACGCCCTGCTCGACAACCCGGTCCGCCACTACCCCTGGGGCTCCCCCACCGCCATCCCCGCCCTCACCGGCACCGCCCCCGACGGCACCCCGCAGGCCGAACTCTGGCTCGGCGCCCACCCCTCGGCGCCGTCCCGGATGGCCGGCCGCCGGCTCGACGACCTGATCGCCGCCGACCCGGACGCCCTGCTCGGGCCGGACACCGTACGGCGGTTCGGCCCGACGCTGCCGTTCCTGTTCAAGGTGCTGGCCGCCGACCGGGCGCTCTCCCTCCAGGTCCACCCGACCCGTGCCCAGGCCGAGGCCGGGTACGCCGAGGAGCAAGCCCGGGGCATCCCGCTGGACGCCCCGGAGCGGGTCTTCAAGGACCGCTCGGCCAAACCCGAACTCCTGGTCGCCCTGGGCGACTTCGAGGCCCTGTGCGGGTTCCGCCCGACCGCCGGCACCGCCCGGTTGCTGGACTCCCTCGGGGTGCTCGCACCCTGGGCCGCCGCCCTGCGCGGGCGGCCCGCCGAGGCGGTGCTGCCCGCGCTGCTCCGGCAGGCCCTGGCCGCCGGGGCCCGCCAAGTCGCCGACGTGGCCGGGGCGTTGCGCCGCGAGGCGGCCACCGGCGGCCGGTACGCCGGAAGCTGCGCCGGCTACGCCCGGCTGGCCGAGGAGCACCCGGGCGACCCCGGGCTGCTCGCCGCACTGCTGCTCAACCACGTCCGGCTCACCGCCGGTCAGGCGCTGTACCTGGACGCCGGGGTGCCGCACGCCTATCTCCGGGGCACCGGCGTGGAGTTGATGGCCAACTCGGACAACGTGCTGCGCTGCGGGCTCACCGACAAGCACGTCGACGTGCCCGGCCTGCTCGCCGTGACGACCTTCCGGGCCGCCGAGCCCGCCGTGCTGTCGGCCCGTCCACTGAACCCCGTCGAGGCCGAATTCCCCACCCCCGCCGAGGAGTTCCGGCTCTCCAGGATCCAGCTGCCGACTGGCGCCGGCCGCATCGAGCTGCCCACTCCGCAGATCCTGCTCTGCGTCGCGGGCCACGCCCGGCTGCGGGCCCCCGGCCACCCCGCCCTCGACCTGCCCCGGGGCGCCGCCGCCTACCTCCCCCCGGGCGCCGGACCGGTCGAACTGACCGGCCCGGGCGCCCGGCTGTTCCGCGCCACCACGGGCGGGTAACGGGCTACGCGTACCGGCCGTCGGGCACCACCTGGCAGCCGTCGGGCAGCGGTCGCTCAGGCGGGCAACGGATGGCCGAACAGCAGGTCGTAGCCGTCCGGCAGCTGCTCCAGGACCCGGTCGACCAACTCCCCGGGCACCAGATCGGCCACGGTGCTGAGCACCGCCCCGATGTCCCACTGCGCGGTCGCCGGCGTCGCCCCGTCGATCCAGCCCACCACCGCCGTCACGAAGCGCTCCGCGGTCAGCGGCTCGCCGGCCGGCCGGGCGTCCCGCAGCAGCGAGGCGTACGTCCCGGGCAGCGCCTCGGCCAGTTCCGTCCGCTCCGCGCCCACCAGGTGCTCGCCCAGCAGGCCGAGCACGACGCGCACGGCGTGGTCGGCCTCCGCCGCACCCCGGTACTCGCCGCGCTCCACGACGCGGGCGAGGAAGTCCTCCCAGGAGATGGTCATCGCGTCCTCCTTCCGGTCGGCGGGATCCGGCCGGGTCCACGGCCGACGATCCGAGCGGACCGAGGGGCCGGGTGGGCCGTCGGTCCGGAGGGCGGGGGTTCGCGGGGCGGGGTCCGTGCGGGCCGCCTCATCGCGCTCCGTGACCGCCGGGGGACGTACCGGTTCCCGTGCTGCTCAGCGTACTGCGGTCCGGGCCGGGCGGTACCCACCGATCCGGGAGAAAGGCTCCGGGCGAAAGGCGGAGTGCGGAAGGCGGAGCGCGGAATGCGGAAGTGACCGGCCGGACGGATCGACGCCGTTGTCGATCACGCCGCCGGCCCGCGCCGTCACCGGCACGGGAATGCGCGGATCAGCCCGCCGAGGCGCGGCACCGTCGGCGCGGGCTGCGCGGCGAGCCCACCCCGCCACCGGCCCGGACCGTCATCCGCTGGACCGCCGCGGACCCCGCCGCGGACGCCTGGGACTGCGTCGAGGCCGCCCGGGCACCGCCACGCGCCGTGTCCGTCGCCGCGCCGCCCACCGGTCCGGCCTTCCGGCCCACCAGGCCCGGTGCGGCCGTCGACACCGACATAAACGCCGACAGAAAGCGCCGCTCGTTCTGGCTGAGTTTGCGCGAACGGCCGGATTCCCGGTCCCGTGCGACCACCACGGTCCGAGCCCGCATAAAGGTGAGCGGTTCCCGGCAGACATTCACCTCGACCTGGGCGGAACTCCGCCCGAGCCGTTCCACCGTCAACCGCACCGACAAAGGCTCGGGGCAGTGGTGCAACTGCTCCAGGTAATCGATCTCGTGCCGGGCGATAATGAATCCGGACGGGAACAGCGATTGCCGGACGGCGGTTGCGTGGTGGCACAACAGGTCGTAAATCCCCTCCTGGATGTAGCCGACCAGTCGGGCGTTGTTGATGTGCCCGTTCTCGTCGACGTCGCTCCACCGGGTGGGGCAGGACAGCACGTGCACTCCCGGGTGCAGCGCGCTCACTGCTGCGTCAGCCCGGCGCCGGCCCCGGTGGGCAGCAGCGCCCGCTGCAGCCTGGCGTAGTAGCCGGAGTGCTCGGCCGCCATCCGGGCCGCCGTCCAGCCCTCCTCGGCGGCCTCGGCGGCGGCCTGGACGACCAGGCTGTCGAGCACCAGGTCGACCGACCGGCAGAGTTCGGCGACCGCCGCGAGCCGTTCGGTGACGTCCGCGGTGCCGGCCGCATTTCGGGCCGGAAAGGCCGCCAAGGAGTCGACCGCGAGCTGCAGATCGTCGATGGCGTCCGACCGGCTTTCCTCCGGGGAATTCTGCATTCTTTTCTCCAGGAGCGATGAGGGCCATTACGGCCCGGTAGCTGACGTTCGAATACACCTGATCGGTGTCGATCCCCCGACGGCTTCGACGCTATCCCAGTCGGCGCGGGTCCGCAGAAGGTTTTCGGACCACGACGGGAAACTGACTTCCATTGGAGTAGTTTGCCGGGGTACACAATATGCCCCATCAGCCGAACGCCGTCGGCAGAACGGGTGGTATCGCCGACCCGCCGACCAAGATCGACTACCCTCCGTCACGAATCTGCTAACGGATACCCCCGCAGCACGGCTCGGCCGAACGACGCCGGGCCCGTCGCCCCGGGAGGCGACGGGCCCGGCGTCCGCCCGGAGCCGAAGCCCCGGGCAGCCAGTGCCCCGGCGCTGTCGACGCCCCAACGGTCTCAACGCACCAGCGGTGTCAACGCACCAGCGGTGTCAGTGCCGCCCGGAGACCAGGTCGGCGACCCGGGCGATCGGCGAGGTGGTGGCCCGCCCGGCCGTCTCCTGCCGGTCGGCGGCGTGGTAGGCGGCGTACATCGCCTGCACCCCCAGCCAGCGCAGCGGTTCCGGCTCCCAGCGCCGCACCGTGTGGCCCACCCAGGGCAGCCCGGTCAGCTCGGTGTCCCGCCCGAGCACCAGGTCGCACAGGGTGCGGCCGGCCAGGTTCGCGGTGGTCACCCCGCTGCCGACGTACCCGCCGGCCCAGCCGAGCCCGCTGTGCCGGTCCAACTCGACCGTCGCGCACCAGTCCCGGGGCACGCCCAGCACGCCCGCCCAGGCGTGGTCGATCCGGGCCCGGGCGGCGGCCGGGAAGAACCGGTCCAGGATCCGGCGCAGTTGGCGCACGGTCTCCACCTGGGTGCTGCCGTCCGAGTCGGTCCGGGAGCCGAAGCGGTACGGCACGCCCCGGCCGCCGAGGGCGATCCGGTCGTCGGCGGTGCGCTGGGCGTACATGTAGGCGTGCGCGAAGTCCCCCAGCACCTCGCGGCCCTGCCAGTTGGCCCCGGCCCAGAACTCGGCGGGCAGCGGCTCGGTGGCGACCATCGCGGAGTTCATCGGCAGCCAGGTGCGCCGTTCCCCGCGCAGCCCGGCGGTGAACCCCTCGGTGGCGCGCAGCACGTGCTCGGCGGTCACGGTGCCGTACGGGGTGACGGCGCGGGGGCGGCGGTGCCGGGTGCCGGGCAGAACGGCGGCCACCGGCGTGCCCTCGTGCACCGCGACGCCCATCCGGCCCACCACCTCGGCCAACCCCCGTACCAGCTTGGCCGGTTGGATCCGCGCCCCGTAAGGCGACCAGGCGCCGCCGAGCGTCCCGGCGACGTCGACCCGGGCCGCGGCCTCCTGTGCGGTGAGCTCCTCCACCCGGCCGTCCCCGTAGCCGCGCTCGGCCGCCACGTACGCCTTCAGCCGCTCCAACTGGGGCCTGCTCCGGGCCACTTCGAGCACTCCGCCACGGACGACGTCGGCGTCGATCCGCTCGGCGGCCGCCGTCCCGACGACCTCGCCGACCGCCTCGTCCATCAGCCGCTGCATCGCCGCGGCGCGGCCGTGCCCGTACCGCCTGGCGAAGGCGCCGCGCCCCGCGAAGCCGTTGTACAGCCAGCCGCCGTTGCGCCCGGACGCGCCGTAGCCGCAGAACCGGCGCTCCAGCAGGGCGATCCGCAGCGAGGGGTCCGCCTTCTTCAGGTAGTAGGCCGTCCACAGGCCGGTGTACCCGCCCCCGACGATGCACACGTCGACATCGGCGTCCCCCGCCAGCGCGGGCCCGGGCCGCGGCACCCCGCCCGCCGCGTACCAGAACGACACCTCGCCGTTGACCGCTGCCACCGAAACCTCCCACACCGTCGCCGACCTGCCCGGACGCTACTCCGGGCGGATCACCGCGGGACACCTCCACACTGCCAGGTTCCCGGTGCGGGACCAGCCACCCTGTCAGCCCTCCGGCACGGGCCACGGGCCGACGGGTCACGGGCCGACGGACCGGTCCTACCGCAGTTCCGCAGCCGCCGCCCGGAGTTCGTCGAACGCGGCGAGGGTGAGGTCCGCCAGCTCGCCGGGGTCCTCGTCGCGGGCCGGGTCCGTCCAGCGGCCGTACCCGATCCTGAAGGCGAGCACGCCGAGTTCGGCCGCCACCCGGGCGGCGGCCTCGGTGACGCCCCGTCGTTCCAGCGCCTCGACCACGACCGCGGCCAGGCCGGCGTTCTTCATCGCCGCGCGGCTGCGCAGCTCCTCGTTCGCCTCGATCGCGGCGTGCAGCAGCGGGCCGAGCGAGCGGTTGAAGGCCGTCATCCCGCCCGAGGCGCGGGCCAGGCCGGCCGCGACGGCCGCCATCGGTGTCGCGTCCGCGGGGGCGGCTCCGATGCCCTCGTCCAGCAGCCGGCTCAGGGCCTGCTGGCCGGCGCCGAGGATCTCGCGCTTGTCCGAGAAGTGCCGGAAGAAGGTGCTGCGGGTGAGCTCCGCGCGTTCGGCGATCTGGGCGACGGTCGTCTCGTCGTAGCCCTGCTCGGCGAACAGGCCCAGCGCCGCCACGACCAGGCGCTGTCGGGCATCGGGCTTCCATCTCGGCATGTCGACATCCTAACGCGATGCGACACATGTCGCATCGCGGGCTACGGTGACGGGACACCAGTCGCATCACGGAGTACAGTGATGGGACACCAGTCGCATCACGTCTTGGAGTTCGTCATGCGCGTCTTCATCACCGGCGGAACGGGCCTGATCGGCTCGACCGTCCTCGCCGAACTGCTCTCCGCCGGCCACACGGTCACCGCCCTCGCCCGCTCCGACGCCTCCGCCGCCCTCGCGGCGGCCGCCGGCGCCGAGGTGCTGCGCGGCGGCCTCGCCGACCTCCCGGTCCTGCGCACCGGCGCCGAACAGGCGGACGGCGTCATCCACCTCGCCTTCAGCAACGACTTCAGCTCGCCCGAGGCCCTGGCCCACGGCATCGCCGAGGAGGGCGCCGCACTCGCGGCCCTGGGCGAGGCCCTGATCGGCACGGACCGACCACTGGTCACCGCCTCGGGCACCCCGTACGCACCGGGACGCGCCGCCACCGAGGACGACCCGCTGCCGACCGAGGGCCCGGTCGCCGGCCGCAGCCGCTCCGTGACCCGGGTGCTCGACCTCGCCGCCCAGGGCGTGCGCAGCTCGGCGGTACGGCTGCCGCGCACCGTCCACAACGAGGGCCGGGGCGGGTTCGCCGGGCTGCTCACCGAGCTCGCCCGGCGCACCGGCGTGGCCGGCTACCCCGGGGACGGCACCCAGCGCTGGCCGGCCGTCCACGCGCGGGACGCCGCCGTGCTGTTCCGGCTGGCCCTGGAGCGGGCCCCGGCCGGCACCGCCTGGCACGCGGTGGCGGACGAGGGCGACGCGGTGCGCGACATCGTCACGGTGATCGGCCGCCGGCTGGGCCTCCCGGTCGCGTCGGTGCCGCCGGAGAACTTCGGCGCCATCGGCCCGGTCTTCGCGGCCGACCAGCCCGCCTCCAGCGCCCGCACCCGGGCCGAACTCGGCTGGCGGCCGACCCACCCGAGCCTGCTGGCGGACCTGGAGAAGCTGGCACCCGCCGAGGCCTGACGGGCCGCAGTACTCACCGCCCTCAGCTCCCCTCCCCGGGAGACTCAGCCCGGGAGCCGCACCGGAGTGACCACCGAGGGCGGTGAGCACTGCGCGGACGTCCGGCAGACGGTCAGCGGCCGGGGGTTGAGACCGTCGAGGACCTGGACCGACCACAGGACCGGGTAGCTGCCCCCGCAGATGCCGCAGGTCGGGGGCGGCGGCGCGGTGAAGCCCTCGGGCGGCGGACCGAACCCCGGCGCCGCTGCCGGTGCGACTGCCGGTGCGGCGGGCATCGGCGGGAGGGTCGGCCGCGGCGGCACCGTGGGCGACGGTGGCACCGCCGCCGGGCGCGGCGGTGCCACCGGAGGCGGGGGTATCGAAGGCGGCGGAATCGAGGGCGGGGGTATCGAAGGCGGGGGTGTCGAAGGCGGCGGTGTCGAGGGCGCAGCCGGCGGCGCGACCCCCCAGACATCGACCCCCCAGACCGCGACCCCCGCGACCAGCCCCTCGAACTCGTACCCGCACTCCCCGCAGCGGAGCAGCGCCCCCTCCGTCCGCATGTCCCCGCAGCCCGGGCAGAAGGTCACCGGCTGTTCGTCGGCCGAGGTGCTCTCGCAGCGCGAGCAGATGAACTCCGGGTCGCTCTTCCCCTGTTGGAGGAACGCCCCGACGATCTGGAACGGGTGGATCTCACCGTCCTTGCTGTGCGCCGCGCGCACCACCGACGAGATCATCTTCAGTCGGCGCTTCCGTTCCCGCAGCCGCTTGAGGTCCAGGTTGACCACCTTGGTCTGCCGGCAGTCCCGGCAGGTGCACAGGGTCCGGACGGGCAGCCGGGAGCGGATCCCGAACTGCCGGTACAGGAACTCGAAGGCCGCCCGCCGCTCCTCACCGACCGGTATCTCCACCAGGCCCAGCCCGACGGCCGCCAGCCGTCCCTCCACCTCGGCCGCCAACCCCGCGACCTCGGCGCCGAGTTGCTCCGGCACGCCGTCCGGTCGGCGGCCCATCATCACCGGGATCGCCAGCAGCGCGGCGACGGCGGTCCGGTCCAGCGTGACGACGCCCTCCCGGGAGCGGAAGACCACGCCCTCGACGCCGCCCCACAGCGACGGCCCGGTCGCCCGGGGACCGCCGGAGAGCCGCTCGTTGACCATCGCCGTCACCCCGCCGACCACCCGCTGCCCGGCCTGGTGGTGCCGGGCCAGGGTCTCCGACTGGGCCCCGGCGGCCCACCAGCGGGGCTGCGGGAAGCCCGCCGCGGCGGCGGGGTCGAGGCCGGTCAGGGCCTGGTCGAGGGCGAACAGCGCGCCCTGGTACGCCGACACGTACGGCGACTGCACGCCCAGCGCGACCACCGAGACGGCCCGGTCGGTCAGGTGCACGAACAGCGTGGTGTGCTCGGCCCCACCGGGGTCGGCGGCGATCTGGAGCCGTACCGCGAGCGGGACTTCGTCGGGCAGCAGCAGCGCGGCCCGGACGACCGAGCCGCGCCGGGCCTCCACCACGGTGGCCTGCTCGGAGGTGACCTGGAAGCCGAGCGAGCGCAGCGCCTCCACGGCGGCGATCCGAACGCGTGCGGCGTCGGCGCGGACGCGGCGCTCGGCGTCCAGGGTGATCGAGGCCAAGACTCCTCCGTAGGACGGGAAGCAGCGGAGCGAAGGACGGGTCCGTGGTACCGGCAGGAGGACGGGACGCCCAGGGACCGCTCAGGGACCGCTCCGGGACCGCCCCGGGACGGTCCGGGAGTCTAACCGCGAACGCCGGCCCCCGCATGACCGTGCATCAGCATCGACGTCAGCCCGCCGGCACCGCCCCCACCAACTCCGCCACCGCGTCCGCGCACCCCCAGCTCAGCGTCACCCCCGCCCCGCCGTGCCCGTAGTCGTGCACGATCCGCAGCCCGTCCGCGCCCTCCTCCGCCTCCAGCCGCACCCCGCCCCGGCGGTCCGGCCGCAGCCCCACCGGGCAGCCGATGATCTCGGCCCCGCGCAGCTCCGGGACGTGCGCCGCGCAGCGGGCGAGGATGGCCTCCGCGGTCGCCCGGTCGCCGCCGAGGTCCCACACGTCCGCCTCGAAGGTGCCGCCGAGCACCACGTCCGTGCTGCGCGGGTGGACGTAGGTGTAGCCGGCCGGTTCGTCCTGGATCCGCAGCGAGGCCCGCAGACCGGGGTTGCGCACCAGCACGAGCTGTCCGCGCACCGGCCGCAGCGCCTCGTCCCCGCAGAGCTGCCGGGCGCCCAGCCCACCGGCGTTGACCACCACGGGTGCCCAGGCCCGGGCCTGCCGGAGGGTGTCGAGCCGGCGGTGGACGACCTCGCCCCCGGCGTCCAGGAAGCGGCCGAGCAGCCAGGGCAGGTAGCGCGGCATCTCGACCGTCGGGGCGGTGAACCGCCAGCCGTCCGTGTACGCCGGGGCCAGCTCGGCCGGCTGCAGCCGGTGCAGGTCCGGGACCCCGGCGCCCCACCAGGGCGCCTCGTCCGGCTGCCGTCGCAGCGCGGGCATCCAGGTGTCGCGCAGGACGACCCCGGGCACGCCGGCCCGGGCCTGCCGGGCGAGTTCGGCGTAGGTGGCCGCGGACCAGGCCGCGACCCGCTCGCCCGACTCGACCCCGACCGGGTACCAGACGGCGGCCGCCACGGCCGAGACCGTGGACAGCAGTCCGTCCGCCGTCACCACCACGACCCGCAGCCCGCGTTCCTGCAGCCGCACGGCGGCGGTGAGCCCGATGACCCCGCTGCCGACCACCACGACGTCCATGCCGATCCCCCTCCCGGTCGGCCACCGACCCGCCGTCGGCGACCGGGTTCCAGGAAAGCGGGACGGCCCGCCGGGCGTCCAAGACCAGTTCCACCACCCGGCGATAAGCCCGCCTTATCACCGCTGGAAACCGGCCCCTGGCGACTGCTGCCGCCCGTGCCACCGGCCTACCATCGACCGGTGGACCTTCACCGCATGCGCTACTTCTCCGTCCTGGCCGAGGAGTTGAACTTCACCCGGGCCGCCCGCCGACTGCGGGTGGCGCAGCCGGCGCTGAGCCAGCAGATCAAGGCGCTGGAGCGGCAGCTCGGCGTCCAGCTGGTCGAACGCACCAGCCGGGGCTGCACCCTGACCCCGATCGGCGGCGCGGTCGCCGCGGAGGCCCGGGAGCTGCTGCGGCTGGTGGCCGAGGCGGACCGGCGGATCACGGCGGTGGCCCGGGGGCAGCAGGGCAGCCTGCGGGTGGCGTACACCCGCTCCGCCCGGGGCGGGGTGTCGGACACCCTGATGACCGAGTTCCGCAGCCGCTACCCGCAGGTGGACGTCGCCCTGCAGACCGGCTGGACGGCCCATAACGTCGGCGAACTGCTCGCCGGGCGACTGGACGCGGCCTTCGTCCGCCCGCCGCTGGACGTCCCCGAACTGGCCTGCCGGATCATCGCCGAGGAGGAACTGCTGCTGGCCGTGCCCAGCGGCCACCCGCTGGCCCGCGGCCGCGGCAGGCTCGCCCCGGACGGCTTCCGCGACGAGCCGGTGGTGCTGTGGCCGCGCGCCAACGGCCCCGGGATGCACGCGTCGATCACCGGACAGCTGTGGCCCGACCGGCCGCCCCGGATCGTCCGGGAGGAGCCGGACGACGAGCAGTTGCTGCTGGCGGTGGCGGCGGGCCACGGCATCGCGCCGATCCCGGAGGGCCGGGCGCGGGTCTTCCGGATCCCCGGTGTGAGCCTGCGCCGCCTGGCCCGCCCGGTGCCGACGGTCACCCTGGGGCTCGCCCACCACCCGCGGACGGCCTCCCCGGCGGTCCAACTCCTGCTCGCCATGGCACCGTTGCCACCCGGCCCCGCCCCGGCGGCGGGAACCGACCGCCGTACCGACCGACATACCGGCTGACCTACCGACCGACGCACCGATACGGCCGAAGGGGCGACGAGGCGTGACCGCGCCGGCCCGGCGGAAGTTGACCGGCCGTCACCCCCGTCTGCCCCGGAGGTCCGCCCCCATGCGCACCGCACTCGCCGCCCTGCTCCTCGCCGCCGCCCTGGCCCCGGCCGTCGCCGTCGCCCCCTCGGCCGCCGCGACGCAGAACTCCGCGACGCCGCGGGCGGTGAACCAGGGCTACAGCATCCCGGTCGGCGGCGTCACCGACCTCGGCGCCCTGCCCGTCCTCGGCAGCCTCGGACTGGACTTCGCCCACCTGCTCGGCCAGTGACGGTCGCACCACTCACGCCGCCCACGCCGCACCGCTCACACCGGTCACGCCGCGCCGCCGACGGCCGGGAGCGGGCGGGCACGGCTTGCCGAAGATCGCGGACCGCCGCCACCCGCCCGGGTTAGGCTCGACCCGCGCGGCGCGCCGCCGCGCCGCCGACCGAGGGGGGAACACGTGATCGGGGACCTGCTGCCGGACGTCGTGGTGACCGAGGTGGCCTACGACGACCCGCCCGAGGCGCGGTTGGAGCCCGCCGAGGAGGCCGCGATCGCCCGGGCCGTGGACAAGCGCCGCCGCGAGTTCACCACCGTCCGGCACTGCGCCCGCACCGCGCTGACCCGCCTCGGCGTCCCGTACGCCCCGCTCGTCCCCGGCCTGCGCGGCGCGCCGAGCTGGCCGGACGGCGTGGTCGGCAGCCTCACCCACTGCGACGGCTTCCGCGCGGCCGCCGTCACCCGGGCCGGCACCCTGGCCTCGGTCGGCATCGACGCCGAGCCCGCGCTGCCGCTCCCGGAGGGCGTGCGGGAGTCGATCGCCCTGCCGGTCGAGCGGCAGCGGCTGGCGAAGCTCGCCGCCGAGCACCCGGACACCCCGTGGGACCGCATCCTGTTCAGCGCCAAGGAGTCGGTCTACAAGACCTGGTTCCCGCTGACGCAGCTGTGGCTGGACTTCCACGAGGCCGAGCTGGACCTCGTCCCCGACGGCACCTTCACCGCCCGGCTGCTGGTGCCCGGCCCGGTGGTGGCCGGCCGCCGGCTCGACGGCTTCCAGGGCCGCTGGGCGGTGCGCGACGGGCTGCTCGCCACCGCGATCGCCGTCCGGCCGTAGGGCCCGTCCGCGCCGCCGGAGGCTCCGGAACCGCGGCCGTCGATCACCGGACCGTCACCGCCCGTCGCCCGTCCGTTCGCCGTCCGGGCATATCCTCGACCGCGTGACGGTGACCTATGTGATCGACGGCGGGAAGATCGGCGACCTGGAGGACTTCTGGGACGCGGTCGGGAAGGCGCTCGGCGCCGACGGCTACTTCGGCCGCAACCTGGACGCCTTCGCCGACTGCCTGGGCGGCTGCTACGGCACGCCCGAGGACGGCGACTACGTCATCGAGTGGCGCGACCACGAGGCCTCCCGGCGCGCGCTCGGCTACCCGGAGACGGTCCGCCAGCTGGAGCGCCGGCTCGCCCGGGTGCACCCCACCAACCGCGCGCAGGTCGCGGCCGAGCTGGCCGCCGCCCGGGCGGGCCGGGGCCCGACGGTCTTCGACTGGCTGGTCGACGTCATCGAGGAGCGCCACCCGGGCGGCCTCCGGCTGGCCTGACCGGCCCGGCGTTCAGAGCAGGTCGGAGAGCCGGACGAACCGCCGCCCGGCCGCCAGCAGCCCCGGCAGCGCCGCCGTCACCCCGGCGGCGGTGCCGCGGCCCGGCTGGTTCATGTGCCCGATGACGATCGCCCCCGGCGGCGCCGAGGCCACCTCCTGCCGCACCTCGCCGGCCGGGAGCGTCGCCCCGCCGTCCGCGTTCACGGTGAACCCGGCGATCCGTTCGCCCAGGTCGGCGACCACCCGGGTGGCGACGTCGTCGTAGTACGCGGTGCCGGAGCGGAAGAACCGCGGCGGCCGCCCGAGCAGCTCGGTCAGCTTGTGGGCGTTGCCCGCCACCTCGTCGTACACCTCGCCGACCCCGCCCGTTCCGGCGATCCCCTCCGCCGAACGGCCGGTCACGGAGAGCGGACGGTGGACGGTGCCGTGGTTGCCGATCTCGAACAGCGGGTCGGCGGCGAGCTGCTCGAAGGTCTGCGGGTTGGCGTCGATCCAGCGGGCGTTCAGGAACAGCGTGGCGGGGACGTCGTGCGCGCGCAGGAAGTCGATCAGCTCGGCGTCGTAGCGGCTCCCGCCGGGGCCCCCGCAGGCGTCGAAGGTGAGCGCCGTCGCCTGCTCGCCCTCCGGCAGCGCGGTGACCACCCCGGGGAGGTCCAGGCCCCACGCGGTCGGCGTCACACCCCCGTAGCGCTGGACCAACTCCGCCCGGCCCGGCTCCCGGGCCGCCGCGGGCGTGGCGGTCCCCGCAGCGGACGGCGTGGCGGACGGCGTGGCAGACGGTGTGGCAGACGGCGCAACGGAGGCCGTGCCGGACGCCGTCCCCGCCGCGGAGGCCACCGGCGGGTCGGCCGCGCCGCCCCCCGCCGGGCCCCGCCCCCGTCCGCACCCCGCCAGCGCGCCCCCGGTCACCACCGCCGCCAACAGCGTCCGCCGACTCAGCGTCACACCAGCCTCCCGACCGACCCGTTGCCATATGTCATACCAACCGCCTACATGACTATGAACCGACCATTCGTCACTCCCCGCAACTCGCCCGGACCGCCACCCCGACCGCATCCGGACCACCGGCCGGACCGCGTCCGCTCCCCGCCCGGGCCCCTTTCACCGACCCGCCCCACCCCGGTGGGCCCCGCCTCACCCCCGGTTCACCCCCCGGGGTAGGCCACCCTGTGGACCCGCCCACCCCAGCCCGGAGGCCCCGATGCCCGCCGACCCCACCCCGCCCCCGAACCCCGCCGAGCAACCCCACCCCACCGAGCAGGCCGACCCCGCCGGGCAACCCCGCCCCGCCCGCCGCGACCTGCTCCGCACCGGCCTCGCCACCGGCGCCGCCACCGCCCTCGGCCTGGCCGCCACCAGCGGCTCCGCCACGGCCGCCCCGAACCCGCAGCCCGCCCCGACCGGCGCCGACCGCACCCTCACCCTCACCGGCCACCTCCCCACCGGCGCCCCCGACTTCGTCTACCTCCCGGTCGAAGTCCCGGACGGCGTCCGGGAGATCGCCGTCTCCTACGGCTACGACAAGCCGCAGGTACCGGCCGGCACCCCCGGCAACTCCTGCGACATCGGCATCTTCGACGAGCGCGGCACCGACCTCGGCGGGGACGGCTTCCGCGGCTGGTCCGGCGGCTTCCGCACCGAGTTCGCCGTCGCCCGCGACACCGCCACCCCCGGCTACCTCCCCGGCCCGATCAACCCGGGCACCTGGCACGTCGTGCTGGGCCCGTACCAGGTCGCCCCGCAGGGCCTGGACTACCGCGTCCAGGTCACCCTGCGCTTCGGCGAGCCCGGGCCCGAGTTCACCCCGCACTACCCGCCGGACCGCGCCCGCGGCCGCGGCCGGGCCTGGTACCGGGGCGACTGCCACCTGCACACCGTGTACTCCGACGGCCGCCGACTGCCCGAGGAGGTGGCCGCCGGAGCCCGCGCGGCCGGCCTGGACTTCATCGTCTCGACCGACCACAACACCAGTTCCTCACACGCCGTCTGGGGCCCGCTGGCCGGCCCCGACCTGCTGATCGTCCCGGGCGAGGAGATCACCACCCGCAACGGCCACTGGCTCGCCATCGGCCTGGAGCCCGGCCAGTTCGTCGACTGGCGCTACCGCTCCCGGGACGAGGAGTACCCGCGCTTCGTCCGCCAGGTCCACCGCTCCGGCGGCCTGGTGGTGCCCGCGCACCCGTACTGCCCGTACATCGCCTGCCAGTGGAAGTTCGGGTACGAGCAGGCCGACGCCGTCGAGGTGTGGAACGGCCCCTGGACGTACGACGACGAGTCGGCCGTCGACACCTGGGACGCCCAGCTCGCCGTGGCCCTGCGGGAGGGCCGCTCCTGGCTGCCCGCGATGGGCAACAGCGACGCCCACAGCGCGCCCCAGGTCATCGGCCTGCCCCACAACGTCGTGCTCGCCGAGGACCTCACCCGGGACGCCGTCCTGGACGGGCTGCGCGCCGGGCACAGCTGGCTGGCCGAGTCCGCCGCCGTCACGCTCGACCTCACCGCCACCGGGAACGGCCGTCAGGCGGGCATCGGCGAGGAGCTGACCGTCCCGGCCGACGCCCCGGTGGACGTCCGACTCGCCGTCTCCGGGGTGCCCGGCGGCACCGTCCGGCTGCTCACCGACGAGGGCCAGCTGCACCAGGAGTCGCTGCCCGCCGACGGCTCCGGCACGGTGGTCTGGCGCACCACCGCCTCGCTCGCCGCCTACGTCCGCGCCGAGGTCCGCCACCCGAGGGCGGACGGCACTCCGGGCAAGGGCAACACCATGGGCGGGGACCTCCCCTGGGGCCCGATGGCGGCGCTCACCAACCCGATCGTGCTGCGCGCCGAGGAGCGCTGAGCCCGCCCGGCGACCCGCCCACGGGCCGGGAGGGGGACGACTCGGGGCACCCGTTTGGACTAGGTTGATCCCCGAAACGCATCAGTCGTAGGGACGAGGCGGTCGGCTGTCCGCATCCGGGCCGACCGGCTCCTTCGCACTCCCACCGCCCCGCCCCGGCTGCCCGTCCATGTCCGTCCCGACCCGTCCCCGGCCCGCGAAGGGATCAGCAGCTGTGAACCGTACGACCGTAGGTGGGCCGGAGCTCGGGGCCGGCCGGGGCGCCGGGGGCGTCCTCGTCCTCGTCGACCCCGCCGGGGCCTCCGGGACCTCCGGGACCTCCGACGACCGAACGGGCGGCAGCCCGGTCGCGGAGCTGCTCGCCCAGGAGCTGCACCCCAGCGTCCACCTGCGGACGGACGACTTCCTCCAGGTCATCCGCAACGGCCGGCTGTCCCCTCAGGCCCCCGGGGCCGACCGGCAGCAGGTCACCGCGCTGGCGGCCGCCGCCCAGGCCGCCTTCGCCTACGCCACCGGCGGCTACCAGGTCGTGGTCGAGTGCGCCGAGGCCCCCGCCACCCTGGACACCTTCCGCCGGGAGAGCCGCACCACCGGCGCCGCCCTCCACTACGTGATCCTCACCACCGCGACGCCCGGCACCCCGCACGAGCTCGACACCGGCGCCCTCACCCCGGACACCGCCGCCAAGTCCGTCCTCGCCGCCCTCACCGCCCGCACCCACCTCCTCGGCTGGTAGCCCCCCCCCCGGGGGCTGGGGCGGCTACGCCCCCACCACCCCGTCGATGGCCTCGCGCAGGAAGTCGGCGTGCCCGTTGTGCCGGGCGTACTCGTGGATCAGGTGCAGCATCACCAGGCGCAGCGACACGTCGGCGTCCCAGCGCGGCTGGTGGCCGGTGACGTCGAGCGAGGGCGCGGCGAGCTCGATCCGGCGGGAGTGCTCGACCTCGGCCTGCCAGGCGGCGAAGGCCTCGGCCCGGGTGGCCCCGCCCGTCTCGTAGGCGACCTGGTAGTCGCCGTCCGCGGACCAGACCAGCGGGACGTCCTCACCGTCGATCACCCGGCGGAACCAGGTGCGCTCCACCTCGGCCATGTGCCGCACCAGGCCGAGCAGGCTCAGCGTGGACGGCGGGCTGGAGCGCTGCCGCAGCTGCTCGTCGGTGAGGCCCTCGCACTTCATCGCGAGGGTCGCCCGGTGGTAGTCCAGGAAGCCGCGCAGCATCTCGCGCTCGCCGCCGGTCAGCGACGGTACGGGTCGGGTGTCGGCGCTCATGGGTCGTCGCTCCTCTTGATCGGATCCCGATCCGATCTCGACCGGATCCCGGCGGACTGTAGCGAACGGACGACCCGGCCGGACAGCGCGTTTCCGACCCCCGGCGCACCACTTGACCAATACCTTGCCTATCCTTGATCATTCCTTGACCGAATTCGCACACACCTGGCCGCCCATGCCCGACGCCCCGCCCGCCCCGCGCCACCGCGTCCGCCCGCTCACCGCTGCGGGCGCCGTCGCCGCACTGATGACCGCCTCCGTCGCCGGCGGCTACTGGCTGCGGAGTGCCGACGACGGGCTCGACTACGTCAACGACTACGTCGGCCACCCCCCGCTGCGCGTGGTCGGCTACCCCTCCACCGGCACCCTGGAGCTCACCCAGCGGATCGTCTGGCGCCTCGCCGACGGATCCTCGGGCGCCCTGGCCGGACTCGCCACCTCCGACGGCTCCGCCCGCGAGGCCCTGGCCACCGCCGGCAACTGGGTCGCCGCCTTCGGCGCGGGCGCCCGGGGCGCAGTGACCGCCGACTTCTACGACGAGGGCTCGGTGCGCCAGACCGTGGTCCTCTACTTCCACGACACCGGCCTGCGCAAGCAGTTGACGCTGCGCCTCGACGGCCCCGCGGGCGCCGACGGCTGGAAGGTCCTGCTGCGCGAACCCGATCCCGAGAAGGCCGCCGCGCCGCCCACCTGGGCCCCCGCGACCCCCGGCGGCCGCAACTCCTCCGCGGGCTGACCCCACGGGCTCACCCCACGGGCCGACTCCGCGGGCCGAAACGACGCCGGGTCAACACCGAACCCGACCCGTCACGTACCGTGTTCGGACCGCCACGGGTTTGGGTACGTACCCCCGCGCGCCCGATCGCCGGGCGGCTACCGAGCAGGAGACCCGACGACCCATGGACCACAACCACATCCCCCCGACAGTACGCCGGACGTACGGCACCGACGACCTGTCCAAGGCCGCCAGTTTCGCCGGCGGATTCATCAACTTCGGTGACTGGCACGGCATCGACCTGACGGCCCCGTCCCCCGACGACCGGGTGCACAGCCAGGAACAGCTCTACCGCCGGGTGCTGCGCGCCTACCCCGAGCCGCGCGAGCAGCTGCGACTGGCCGAGGTCGGCTGCGGGCGCGGACTCGGCGCGGCCCTGGCCCTACGGGAGTTCCGCTTCGCCGCCGTCACCGGCGTGGACATCCACCCCGACCAGATCGAACGCGCCCGCGCCGTCAACGCCCGTGCCCTGGCCACCTATCCGGACCGGCTCGGCTACACCATCGGCTCGGCCGGCCAACTCCCCTTCGCCGACGCCTCCCTGGACGGCGTGTACTCCGTCGAGGCCGCCCAGCACTTCCGCGAACTCACCAGCTTCGCCCGGGAGTCCGCCCGGGTCCTGCGCCCCGGCGGCCGTCTGGTGGTCACCAGCTTCTTCGCCACCCCCGGCGCCGAGATCACCGAGCGGCTCAAGATCCTGCTCGCCAGCTTCGCCGACGGCCTCGACATCGCCCACCCCCTGGACGGATTCACCACCGACCTCGGCACCGCCGGCTTCGCCGAGGTCACCACCGAGTCCATCGGCCCCGACGTCTGGCCGGGCCTCGACCGCTACCTCACCGACGCCGTCCCCGCCGACCACTGGACCCGTAACTTCCTTCCCGCCTGGCGCCACGGCCTCCTCGACTACCACCTCGTCACCGCCGTCCGCGCCTGAACCCGGCCCGCCGACCGACCACGCCGAGCGGGGCACCCCACACCGGACAGCACACCAGGTGCCCCCGCTCCTCGGCCCCCTCGCCCCCAGCCTCCGAGCCCGCTCAGCCGACGGCCACCGTCGCCGCCGGAGCCCCCGCGACGCCCGCGACGCCCGAGGCCTCCGAGGCCCCCGCCGCGGCCTCCAGCGCCGCGAGCCGCCGCAGGCTCGCCCGGCGCTGCACCGCCGCCAGGCCGGTGCAGGCCGCGCCGAGCCCCAGCCAGCCGATCGGTCCGGCCACCATCACCACGCCGGTCAGCAGCACCGGCCCCACCGACTTCTGCACCGACTGGGACATCCCCGCGACCCCCAGGTAGGAGGCCTGGGCGCGCGGCGGCGCGAGCGCGACGGCCAGCTCCCAGGAGCTCACCGAGCGCATCAGCTCCGCGAGCGTGACCAGCGCCGCCGCGGCCAGCAGCGCCAGCGAGGCGGTCAGCGGCCCGCCGCCGGTGGAGAGCGCGATCAGCAGGCAGCTGGCGAGCAGGATCACCCCGTACCAGCCGACCGCCCTGGTCGCCCCGCCGGGGCGTTCGGCCCAGGCGGAGACGCGCAGTTGCAGCACCACCACCAGTGCGGTGTTGAGGGTCAGGAAGACCGGGACGACGGCGTGCGGCGCACCGGTGTGGTGGATCAGCCAGAGCGGCAGGCCGACGTTGAGGACCGAGTCGTCCAGGCACATCGGCAGGTCCAGCAGCACGAACAGCAGGTAGCCGCGGTCGCGCCAGGGGCTCGGCGCCGCAGCGGCGGCCTCCCGGCCCGCCGGGTCCGCCGGCCCGGACACCGCCTCGGCCACCAGCCCCCGCCCGGCCGGCTCCTCGGTGCGCCGGATCAGCACGGCGGCGAGCAGGTAGGAGAGCGCGTTGGCCACGATCAGGGCCCGGTAGGCGGTCGTGCTCCCCACCGCCAGGCCGAGCGCCGCGAAGCCGGTGCCGACCGCGTACCCGCCGTTGGCGACGCTGCGGAACAGCGCCTGGTAGGTGGCCCGCCGCTCGCCCGCGACCCGAGTGGCGAACAGCATCTCCAGGGTCTTGGCGCCGCGCTCGGCCAGGCAGGTCAGGGCCACCGCCACCAGCAGCGCGGCGAAGTGGTCGACGACCAGCAGCAGCACCATGGTGGCGACCCGCAGCAGGTGGCAGCCGACCAGCAGCCCGCGCACCGAGAGCCGTTCGGCCGCCCGGCCGGCCAGCGGCGAGCCGATGATCCCGGCCACCGCGCCGACCCCGAGCAGCAGTCCGAGCCGCCCGGCGTCCATGCCGCACACATAGGTGAAGTAGAGCACCGAGGCCGCCGCCCACACCCCGGTGCCGGTCCGGTCCACGCCCTGCGCGAACAGCATGATCCGGGCGTCCCGCCCGCCCGGGGGCCGCCGCAGCTGCGCCCAGAGTCCGTTCCCCCGCATGGCAGGCCCCCGTTTCACGTCCACTGTCAATCTCGACATCAAGATACTTCACATCGAGAGATCCCGGAACCCCCGTTCCGGACGTCACCGCAGCCCGGAGCCCCTCGACGCCCGACGGCCGGTGCGCCACACTCTCCCCAGCAGCACCCGCGCTCCCAACGCACCGGCACCGACGAACCGAACCACCGCCCAACGGAGAGCCACACGGTGACCACACGCCAACTGCTGGAGATCGCGTTCTCGTCCGGCCGGTCCGGGACCGGACCGGCCACCTGGGGCCAACAGGCCATCTGGGATGCCGTCCGCCGACTGCCCCCGGCCGACGTGCCGCGCTACACCATCGCCACCGGCGCCGCACTGGACCCGGGCCTGCCGCTGCCCGTCCTGCTCGACGCCCTGGCCGCACTGCTGCACCTGCACGACTCGCTGCACACCCGACTGCTCCCCCAGCCCGATCAGCGGCTGCACCAAGTCGTCGACCCGGAAGGCACATTGACCGTCGAGCTGGAGCGGCTGCCGGACGGCGCCGACCCGGCCGAGGCCGGCGCCCGGCTGCACCGGGAGCTCGCCGAGCGACCCTTCGACACCGCCGTCCAGTGGCCGATCCGGGTCGGCGCGGTGACGGTCGACGGACTGGTCCGGTACCTCAGCCTGGCGCTCTCCCACACGGCCGTGGACGGCACCGGGATGAACCGCCTGGTCGCAGACCTGTCCGCGCTCAGCCTCGGCACCTCCCCCGACGACCTCGCCAAGCTCCGCAAACCCGCCCAACAGCCGCTGGAGGAGGCCGAGTTCCAGCAGTCCGAGCGCGGCCGGCGCCGCGACGAGGCCGCCCGCAAGCAGTTCCTGCGCAAGCTCCGCCTCGCCCCGCCCCGCCTCTTCCCGCAGCCCGACCCGGCCACGACGTCCGACCCGGCCGCGCAGCCCGAGCCCTTCCCCAACGCCGTGCTGCGCTCGCCCGCCCTCCCCCGCGCGGTCGAACGGGTCGCCGCCGCCCACCGGGTGAGCACCTCCTCCGTCCTACTCGCGGCCACCGCCGCGATGACCGCCCGACTGGCCGGCCGCACCGAGGCCGTGCTCGGCGTCGTGGTCAACAACCGCTTCCTGCCCGGGCTGACGGACGCGGTGAGCGTGGTCGCCGGCGACGGACTCTTCCATCTCCCGGACGCCACCGCCGAGTTCGGCGACGTGGTGCGCCGTACCCACGCCGCCGCGATCGGCACCTACCGGCACGCCTACTTCGACAAGCTCGCCCTGGCCGCCGAGACCGACCGGCTCACCGCCGAGGGCCTGCCGCTGGCCGACCGCTCCTGCGTCTTCAACGACACCCGCGACCTGCTCCCGGCCGCTCCCGCGCCGGACGAGCAGGGCACCACCCTCAGCTGGCCGGTCGAGTTCGAGCCGCGCCCCGGCCTGACCTACGCCCTGGACGCCCTGCAGTCCCCGGAGGCGCTGAGCCTCGCCATGACCGCCGACCCGGCCGTGCTCCCGCGCCCCGAGATGGCCCGATTCCTGTACGGCATCGAGGAGTTGATCATCACCGAAGCCGCCCGGGACGCCCACGCCGGTTGAACCTGACACCGGTGTCAACTTCTACCGTACTGGCATGACCACCACCACCGAATCCCTGCTCAGCCCGTACCGCCTCGGCGGGCTCGACCTGCCCAACCGCATCGTCATGGCCCCGATGACCCGCTACCGGGCCGCCGAGGACGGTACGCCGCTGCCCGTCGTCGCCGACTACTACGCCCAGCGCGCGAGCGCCGGACTGATCGTCACCGAGGGCATCTGGCCCAGCCGGGCCGGCCAGTCCGGCTGGCGGCTGCCCGGCCTGGAGACGCCCGCGCACGTGGCCGGCTGGCGTGCCGTGACCGAGGCCGTGCACGCGGCCGGCGGGCGGATCGTCGCCCAGCTGATGCACGGCGGCCGCCAGGGCCACCCGCTGAACCGGCTGCTCGGCGACGTCCCGGCCGGCCCCTCCGCCGTCCCGGCCCCGGGCCCGGTGCACGTCCGGGACGGCGGCAAGGCCGAGGCCGTCACCCCGCGCGCCCTGACCAGGGAGGAGATCCACCGGACGATCGCCGACCACGTGACCGCCGCCCGCAACGCGCTGGCCGCCGGCTTCGACGCCGTGGAACTGCACGGCGCCAACTCCTACCTGATCCACCAGTTCCTGGCCGACAACACCAACCTGCGCACCGACGAGTACGGCCCGGGCACCCTCGCCGACCGGCTCCGCTTCCCGGTCGAACTGGTCACCGCCGTCGCCGAGGAGGTCGGCCCGCACCGCCTCGGCCTGCGCCTCTCCCCCGGCAACCCGCAGTTCGGCATGCACGAGGCCGACCCGGCCCCGGTCTACCGGGCACTGCTGGCCGAACTGGACGGCCTCGGCCTGGCCTACCTCCACCTCACCGACAACGACGACTACCCGGCCCTGGCCGACCTGCGCCCCCGCTGGTCCGGCCCGCTGATCGCCAACGTCGGCGAGAACCGCGCCGCCACCGACCGCGCCCGCGGCGAGGCGGTCCTCGCCAGCGGCCTCGCCGACCTGGTCTCCTACGGCCGCACCTTCATCGCCAACCCCGACCTGCCGGAACGATTCGCCACCGGCGCCCCGCTCACCCCCGTTGACGAGACCCACCTCTACGGCCAGCAGGCCGCCGGCTACACCGACTACCCGAAGCTCTCTCCCACCCTCCGAGAAAACGGACTTGACCCCGAGTCCTAGCCTGGAGGCCATGCGCATCCTCCTCCTCGGCGGCACCTCCTTCGTCGGCCGCGCGATCGCCGCCGACGCCCTGCGCAGCGGTGCCGAGGTCACCCTCTTCCACCGCGGCCGGACCAACCCCGGCCTCTTCCCCGAGGCCCGCCACCTCCTCGGCGACCGCGACACCGGCGACTACTCCGCGCTGCGCGGGGGCGGTTGGGACGCCGTGGTGGACCTCAGCGGCTACCGCCCGCGCCAGGTCGGCCAGGCCATGGCCGCCCTCGACGACCGGGTCGGCCGCTACCTGTTCGTCTCCAGCCACGCGGTCTACCGGCAGGACGGACCCGCCGACCGCTCCGACGAGTCCGCCCCGCTCCGCGAGCCGCTGCGCGAGGCCGAGGAGCTGACCGACGAGACCTACGGCCCGCTCAAGGTCGCCTGCGAGCAGGACGTCACCGCCCGCTACGGCGACCGGGCGACGATCGTGCGCCCCGGAAAGGTCGCCGGGCCGTACGACGAGCAGCGCGGACTGACCTACTGGGTCCGCCGGGCGGCCCGCGGCGGCCGGGTCGCGCTGCCCGGCCGCCCCGAACAGCCGGTCCAGCTGGTCGACTCGCGCGACCTGGCCCGGCTGGTGGTCCGACTGCTCCAGGACGACCGGCCGGGCGCCTTCCACGCCGTCGGCCCGGCCGAACCGACCACCCTGGGCGGGCTGATCGCCACCTGCGCCGAGGTCGCGGGCACCGAGGTCGAGATCGTCCCGGTCCCGCCGGAGAGCGCCCCGCCGTTCTTCCCGCTGCTCCGGGCCGAACCGCTCTGGCCCGGCCAGCGGCGCGACCCCGCCCGGGCCCGGGCCGCCGGCCTGCCCGCCACCCCGCTCGCGGTGACCGCCGCCGACGTGCTCGCCTGGGACCGCGGCCGCGGCGAACCCCCGCTCGACCACGGTTTCACCGCCGACCAGGAGGTTCTGCTGCTGGCCGGACACCGCGGCCCGACGGTGGACCGACGGGTGGACTGACGGAGGGTACCCCCCTCCTGACCGATTGTCAGTGCCACCCGCTAGGGTCGCCCTCGAACGGAAATCGCACCACACCGGTACGAATCCGCATCAGCACGCCCAGAAGACCCAGCACCACCGTCACCAGGGGGGACCATGACCACTCCGGGCAGCAGCCCGCTCACCACCGCCGACCTCGTGGACGGCTGGCACCGGGTCGGGGTCCGCCCCGGCATGGCACTGATCGTGCACTCCTCGCTCTCCGCCCTCGGCCGGGTCGAGGGCGGGGCGGCGGCCGTGGTGGCGAGCCTGCGCGAGGCCGTCGGCCCGGGCGGCACGGTGGCCGTCCCCGCCTTCACCGGCAGCACGGTCTGCGACCCGGCGCCCTACCACGCCGGCGTTCCCAGCCCCAAGATCGCCGAACTCCGCGCCGCGGTCCCGCTGTTCCACGCCGACCTGCCCTCCCCGATGGGCGCCGTCGCCGAGGCGCTGCGCGCCCTGCCGGAGAGCCTGCGCAGCACCCACCCGCAGGCCTCGGTCGCCGCCGTCGGCGCCCACGCCCGGGAGGTCACCGCCCGCCGCTCGCTCGGCTGGGCGGTCGGCCGGGAGTCGCCCTTCGGCGCCCTGCACGACCTCGGCGGGTACGTGCTGCTGGTCGGCGTCGGCCACAACCGCAACACCTTCCTGCACTACGCCGAGACCTTCGCGCCGAACCGCCGGCTCAAGCTGCGCCGCTTCCCGATGGAGATCCAGGGCGAGCGGGTGTGGATCGAGGCGCCCGACGTCGGCAACGACAACGACACCCACTTCCCGGTGGTGGGGCGGGAGTTCGAGGAGCGGGCGGGCATCCGCGAGGTGCTGGTCGGCGAGGCGCCCTGCCGGCTGGTCCCGGTCCGCGAGCTCATACCCTTCGCCGTCCGCCGCCTCACCGAACTGCTCGCGGCGGACGGCCCCGGAGCGGCGTAGCCCGGCCGCCCGTTCGCGCTCCCGTACCTCCCGTACCGAGCGCGAACAGCCGACCGGGCCACGCCCGTCACCTCACCGTACGGCCGTCAGTGCGTCCCCGCGTGCACGGAGGTGCTCTCCTGGATCTGCTTCCAGGACTTCGGCTCCACCAACGCCTTCACGTCGTCCCGGGCCGCATCCGCGTGCGCCCCGGGCGCCAGCGCGGCCGGGGCCGCCGCACCCGGCACCACCGGCCCGACGGCCGGCTTCGCGGGGGTGAACAGCCAGGTCTTGAAGAGGTCCCCGAGCTTCTGCCCGGACACCTTCTCCGCATACGCCTGGAACTCCGCGATGGTCGCGTTGCCGTACTTGCGCTCGGTCGGCCAGCCCTTGAGGATCTTGAAGAACTTCTCGTCCCCGATGGTGTTGCGCAGCGCCTGGATGGCCACCGCGCCCCGGTCGTACACGGCGGTGGCGAACTGGTTGTCCGGGCCCGGGTCACCGGGCTTGACGCTCCAGAAGGGGTCCTCGGCCGGGTGCGAGGCGTAGATGTAGTCGGCGAGCTCCTGCGCGGTGCCCTCGTTCTCGTGCTCGGACCAGAGGAGTTGGGCGTACCGGGCGAAGCCCTCGTTCAGCCAGATGTCGCTCCAGCGCGAGAGCGAGACGCTGTCGCCGTACCACTGGTGCGCCAACTCGTGCACCACCACGGAGGTGTTGGTGCCCTTGGCGAACTGCTTGGGGCTGTAGAAGACCCGGGTCTGGGTCTCCAGGGCGTAGCCGGTGGGCACGTTGGGCACGTAGCCGCCGACCGAGCTGAACGGGTAGTCGCCGAAGTAGCCGCTCAGCCAGTCCACCAGCTCGCCGGTGCGCTCGACGCTCGCCCGGGCGGCGTCCGCGTTGTCGCCGAGGTCCTTGCTGTACGCGTTGTAGACCGGCAGCCCGCTCGCGGTGGTGTCGGTGGTGATGTCGAACTTCCCGACCGCCAGAGTCGTCAGGTACGTCGCCTGCGGCTTGTTCTCGCGCCAGCTGTACCGGGTCCAGCCGGCCTGCGAGCTGGTGCCGGTGAGCACGCCGTTGCTGATCACCTGGTTGCCGTCCGGCACCTGCACCGAGACGTCGTAGGTCGCCTTGTTGCTCGGGTGGTCGTTGCTCGGGTACCACCACCACGCGGCCTCGGGCTCGTCGGCCGCCACCGCGCCGTCCGGGGTGCGGTGCCAGGCGGTGAAGCCGTACTTCTTCACCGTCGACGGCACGCCCTTGTAGCGGACCACCACGGTGGCCTGGCTGCCCTTGGCCAGCGGCCGGGCCGGGGTGATCACCAGCTCCTGCTCACCACTGGTCGTGAAGGTCGCGGGCCGGCCGTTGACCCGCACCTCGGAGACGTTCAACGCGAAGTCGAGGTCGAACCGGGAGAGGTCCTGGGTCGCCGTGGCGAGGATGGTGGTGGTGCCCTCCAGCTCGTCGGTCGCGGGCTGGTACTTCAGCCGGATGTCGTAGTGCGAGACGCGGTAGCCGCCGTTGCCGTAGGTCGGGTAGTAGGGGTCGCCGATCCCGGCCGCGCCGGGTTGGAAGTCCGTGGCCGAGGCGGGGACGGCCAGGAACAGGCTCAGGGCACTCGCGGCGGAGACGATCAGCCTCTTGCGCAACGTGGTCCTCCAGGATCACCGGATCGATTGGGTCGGATCGATCCTTGTCCCGGCAGCCCGCCGCCCACTCCCCGATTGTGAGATGTTCATGAAAAGAAACGCGCCGAAATGACGCCGCCGCAGCAACGTCACCGGCCCCACCCGCCCCGCCCGTCCGCTCAGGCCCCCAGCACCACCGGCGCCCGCACCAGCGAGCCGTACTCCGTCCACGAGCCGTCGTAGTTCTTCACGTGCGGGTACCCGAGCAGCTCACTCAGTGCGAACCAGGTGTGCGCCGAGCGCTCCCCGATCCGGCAGTAGGCGATCACCTCACGCTCCGCGGAGACCCCCCGGCCCCCGTACAGCTCCCGCAGCTCCTCCGCCGACCGGAACGACCCGTCGTCGTCGGCCGCCTGCGACCAGGGCACGTTGACCGCCCCGGGGATGTGCCCCGGCACCTGGGCCTGCTCCTGCGGCAGGTGCGCCGGCGCGATCAACTCGCCCCGGAACTCCGCCGGGGAGCGGACGTCCACCAGCACCGCGTCCGCACCGGGCTTGGCGAACACCTCGGCCTTCGCGAGCACCTCGTCCCGCAGCGCCCGCAGCTCCGGCCGCTCCGGCCCGGTCAGCCGGAAACCCGAGTGCTGGTAGTCCATCACCTCGTGGGTGAGCTCCCGCCCCTCCAGCTCCCACTTCTTCCGCCCGCCGTCCAACAGCTTCACCGGCCCGTAGCCGCGCAGCCGCAGCAGCCAGAACGCGTACGCGGCGAACCAGTTGTTGTTGCCCCCGTACAGCACCACCGTGCTGTCGTCCTCCACCCCCGCCGCCCGCAACAGCCGCTGGACGCCCTCCCGGTCGGCGTAGTCCCGCCCGACCTGGCTGTGCAGCTCGGTGGTCCAGTTCCACCCGACCGCGCCCGGGATGTGCCCCCGCTCGTACGCCTCGGTGTCCTCGTCCACCTCGACCACCCGGACCGTCCCGTCGTCCAGGTGGTGGGCCAACCACTCCGTGTCGACCAGCGACTCGGGGTGCGCGTAGCCGTTGCCGGTCATCCCCGGACCTCCTTCGCACCACGCCCGACCACGGGCGGATCGCAGGAGCAGCAGGAGACACCGGCGACCGGGCCGGACAGTTCGACGCTACGCCGACCGCCCGGCCCGGGCCACCTCGCGGTTCGCTCCGCTCAGGAGAAGATGACCGAGCGGAACTTCAGCCGGTCGCCCAGCTTCTTTCCGGGGTCCATCACGTAGTAGGTCTCCCCGCTGCAGCCGAAGTCCAGGAACACCGTGGCGGTGGAGGTGGTGTGGTTGTACGGGGCGAAGGCCGGGTCGTCCGCGAGTGCCCCCAGGGCGTCGATGCACTCCCCGCTCGGCGGGTCGACCAGGAAGCCAGGGAGACCGCGGCCGTACTTGTAGGAGAATTCGCCAGCGGCAGCGGCACTGGCGGACATCGGAACGGTGAGGACCAGAGCAGCGGCGCTGGCGAGGGCGAGCACGGCATTGCGGAGACGCATGAGTCAAAAGCCTTTCAGGTGGTACACAGAGGTACCCGAAGAACTGGTGCGAGATCACCTTAGAGGCCCAAAATCCGCAGAAACGGTTCTCCTAATCCACCCATTCGAGTGGTTTAAACCGCAAAGCCATTACTCGACCCACCGACATATGCCGCCATAATCCCCAGCCGCAAATCCGGCGTTCATATTCTCAGTTCGGCGGAGCCGTGAAGAAGTACCCCGAGTCGATCAACACCGGCAGGTACGCCTTCAGCGCCGCCACCGTCTGCGAGCGGTCCCCGCCCCCGTCGTGGTTGAGCACGATCGAGCCGGGCCGGACGTCCTTGAGCACGGTGTCGATGATCGACGCCGTCCCCGGCCGGGACCAGTCCCGCGGGTCCACCGTCCAGCTCATGTTCCGCAGCCCGAGGTCGGCGGCCACCCTCAGCGACACCGGCGAGAAGTCCCCGCCCGGCGCCCGGAACCAGGTGGGCAGCCGCCCGGTGGTCTTGTGCAGCAGATCGCTGGTGCGCTCCAGTTCGTCCCGGACGGCACTCTCGGACATGTGCCGCAGGTCCGGGTGGGTCCAGGTGTGGTTGGCGATGTGGTGGCCCCGGTCCGCGATCTCCCGCACCAGCTCCGGGTGCTCGACGGCGCACTCCCCGACCAGGAAGAACGTCGCCCGGATCCCGTGCTGCTGGAGCAGGTCCAGCACCTGGGGCGTGTACCGGGGGTCCGGCCCGTCGTCGATGGTGAGCGCCACCACCCGCTGCGACGGATCCAGGTCGTACACCGGCTTGCTCTCCGCCTCGCTGAGCGCCCTGCGGACCGGCTGCACCCCATCGGGCGAGGACGAGGGCGGCACCGGCGAGGGCACCGGAGGCGAGCCGCTCGGCGTGAAGGGGACGGGGGACAGCGGAGCCGGGGAGGACGCCGCACCCGAGGGAACGAGCGCCGCCGGCACGTCGCCCGCGGCCTGTGGATTCCCCGTAGCGGACGCGGCATCGGGGGCCTTCCAGGGGCTGCACCCGGCGGCCGCCCCGAGCAGCGACATCCCGGACGCGACCAACAGCAACCTGCGCGAAGGGACCGGACCCTTAATCTGACGATCAGACAGCATTCTGAATGCTTGCCCCGCAGGTCACCGCCCCTCCCCAAGCGAGGCCCCGACAGCCCCGATCACCACTCCGACGGCCCAAACGAAGCCGTCCACACCCCACCACCCCGGCCCGTCGACAACCCTTCCCCGACCGGACGCCCAGCCTCCCTCCGAGGCCGCTACACTGCGCCTTCACCAGTGTGATGATCTGCCATCAGAGGACGTGGCCATGACGACAAGTCAGGACTTCCCCCAGCAGGGCCCGCAGGACGACGATGCCGCCGAGCTCAGCCAGTGGGAACGTTTCGGCGTCGACACCACCACTCCCCACTCGGCCCGCGTCTACGACTACTGGCTGGGCGGCAAGACCAACTTCCCGCCGGACCGCGCCATGGGCCAGGCCATCGAGGAGGCCGTCCCGAGCGTCAAGGAGATGGCCAAGGCCAACCGCGCCTTTCAGGGCCGAGCAGTCCGCCACCTCGCCCAGGAGCACGGCATCCGCCAGTTCCTCGACCTCGGCACCGGCATCCCGACCTCCCCGAACACCCATGAGATCGCCGAGTCGGTCAGCCCCGGCACCCGGGTCGTCTACGTCGACAACGACCCCATCGTGCTCGCCCACGCCCGCGCCCTGATGGTCTCCAGCCCGGCCAGCCGCACCACCTACATCCACGCCGACCTGCGCAAGCCCGAGGAACTGTTCGCCGACCCGGCGCTCACCTCCACCCTCGACCTCACCCAGCCGGTCGGCCTGCTGATGATCGCCGTCCTGATGCTGATCGCCGACGAGGACGACCCCTGGGGCCGGGTCGCCGCCCTGCGCGACGCCCTCCCCGCCGGCAGCTGCCTCGCCCTCACCACCCCCACCGCGGACTTCGCCCCGGAGGCGGTCGGCAAGGTCGCCGAGGCCGCCCGGGCCGGCGGGATGACCCTCGTCCCCCGCGGCTACGAGGACGTGCTCCGCTTCTTCGACGGCTGGGACCTGGTCGACCCCGGCCTCTCCCCGGTCCTCGCCTGGCGCCCGGACGGCGAGCCCCCGGCCGACCCGAAGGCCGCCTACTACTGGGGCGGCGTCGCCATCAAGCGCTAAGACGAGCACGTCGCGGCTGTTGAAGCGACTCACTTCAACAGCCGCGACAGCCTCCGGTCCGCCAACAACTTGCCCCCGGTCTGGCAGGTCGGGCAGTACTGCAACGAGGAGTCCGCGAAGGACACCTCCCGCACCGTGTCCCCACAGACCGGACAGGGCTGCCCGGTCCGCCCGTGCACCCGCAGCCCGAGCTTCTTCTCCGCCTTCAACTCCCCCGCCGCCAGCCCCCGCGAGCGCTCCACCGCCTCCCGCAGGGTGCCGCCGAGCGCCTCGTACAACCGCGCCGCCTCCTCCTCCGTGAGGCTGGACGCCAGCTTGTACGGCGACATCAGCGCCGCGTGCAGCACCTCGTCCGAATAGGCGTTCCCCACCCCCGCCAGCACGCTCTGGTCCCGCAGCACCCCCTTGAGCCGCCGCCGGTCCCCCCGCACCAAGGCGGCGAACTCCTCGAACCCCACCTCCAACGGATCCGGCCCCAACCGAGCCACCCCCGGCACCTCCCCCGGATCCCCCACCACATACACAGCGAGCCCCTTCTTCGTCCCCGCCTCCGTCAGATCGAACCCGCCCTCCCCCTCCAACCGCACCCGCAACGCCAACGGATTCCGCCCACCCGGCTTCACCGCCCCCACCGGCAGCACGTCGCGCCACCGCAGCCACCCCGCCCGCGCCAGGTGCACCACCAGGTGCAACCCACCCACCTCAACATCCAGGAACTTCCCCCGCCGCCCCACACCCCCCACCACCCGCCCCACCAACGCCGTCACCGGCGGTTCGTACGTCTTCAACGCACTGATCGCCACCGGCTGCACCTCAGCGATCACCCGCCCGGTCAACCGTTCACCCAGGAAGGCACTCAACGCCTCCACCTCAGGCAACTCCGGCATGCGCCCAGTCTCCCCCACCCCCCAGGGGCGCGCAGGGCGAAGCCCGCGCGCCCAAAAGACCCGCCCGTACCCACCCCCAGCACCCACCCACCTCCCCCCTCCCACCCGACCAGGCGAGAGGGACGCGCTGCGGGAGGGGGCGGTGGAGGGGGTGGGTGCGGAGAGGGGCGTGACGGGTGATTTTCAGACTGCCAACGGCGGCCAGGC
>NZ_JBIVHS010000007.1:0-344571 GCF_044749365.1 Kitasatospora sp. NPDC089509
CCCGGGCCCCCCCCCCCCCGGGGGGGGGGGGGTTGGGGGGGGCCCCCGCGGCGGGGGGGGGGGGGGGGGGGGGCGGCCCCGCCCCCCCCCCCCCCCGCGGGGCGCCGGGGCGGGGGCCCCCCGCCGCGGCACTGCCGCGGAGCGTCGGGGCCGTCAGGCACTGCGCCTCCGGAGCAGCCAGAAGCCGCCGACGCCGCCGACCACCAGGGCCAGCCCTCCGGCGAGCTCCGCCGGGTCCGCCGCGACCGAGCCGCCGAGGCCGGTCTTCGCCGCGCCGTGCGGGGCGACCTGCTGGCTGCCGGCACCGGACTGCCCGAGCGAGCCGGCCCACTCCCCCGCCGCCTTGCCCCAGTCACCGAGGCCCTTGTCGGCACCGCCGGCGGTCACGGTGGTGACCTTGACGGTGGTGGAGAAGGCGCCGCCGTCCGGGCAGGTGCCGTCGACCTTGCTGTCCCCGTTGTGCTGGGAGGCCAGCCGGGCGGAGCCGCTGTGCTTGCCGTCGGCCCCGAGCGTGAGGGTCGCCGGGCCGCCCTCGAAGGCGGCGGAGTGGGCGGTGATGGTCTTGGCGTCGGGCTTGTCCGACTTCTCGCAGGAGACCGTGACCGTCACGGTCTGGCCCGGTGCGGCCTGGGTCGGGCTGACCGAGGCCGCGCCGTCCCTGGCCGATGCGAGGGGGGCCGTCAGACCGGTCAGCACCGTCGCGCCGATCAGGGCGGCGGCGGCCGTACGCGTGGGGCGCATGCCGGAACCTCCGGGATTCTCGGGCGCAGCCGGGGACTCCCATGTCCACGTGGTGTTTCAACTGCACCCGGTCATTCACCGACGGTAGGCAGGCCTCCGGTGCCCGGCCACCGCTCAGGACCGTTGGAGCGACGGCCCGTCACCGCGGGTGACCGCGGCGCCCCGATGGTGACTCAGTGGTGACTCAGAGGTCGAGGTCGACCACGACCGGGGCGTGGTCCGAGGTGCCCTTGCCCTTGCGGGCCTCGCGGTCCACGTAACTGTCGGTGACGGCGTCGGCGAAGGGCTTGTTGGCGTACGTGAGGTCGATCCGCATGCCCCGGTTCTTCGGGAAGGCCAGCTGGCGGTAGTCCCAGTAGGTGTAGGGGCGGTCGTACTTCAGCGGGCGCGGCACCACGTCGTGCAGACCGATCTCGCCGAGGGCCTCCAGCGCGGCGCGCTCGACCGGGGTGACGTGGGTGAGGCCCTCGAAGGCGGCGACGTCGTAGACGTCCTCGTCCGCGGGGGCGATGTTGAAGTCCCCGAGCACGGCGAAGGGGCGCGGGCCGGCCGCGTCCTCGACGGAGGCCTTGCGCAGCGCCTCCAGCCACTCCAGCTTGTAGTGGTAGTGCGGGTGGTCGACCTCGCGGCCGTTGGGCACGTAGACCGACCAGACCCGCACCGGGCCGCAGGTCGCGGCGATGGCGCGCGGCTCGACGTCGGGCAGCAGGGCGCCGTCGGCGAGGTACCCGGGCTGGCCGGGCAGGTCGCGCACCACGTCGTCCAGGCCGATCCGGGAGACGATGGCGACGCCGTTCCACCGGCCGGTGCCGTGCGCGGCCGTCTCGTAGCCGAGCTCGCGGACCGGCTCGTACGGGAAGGCGTCGGCCGCGCACTTGAGCTCCTGGAGGCAGAGCACGTCGGGCTTGGCGCTCTCCAGCCACTCCAGGAGCTTGGGCAGCCGCGCGGTGACGGAGTTGATGTTCCAGGTGGCGATGCGGACGGTCACGGCGGGCGGCCTTCCCGGTGGTTCGGTCGGTACGGACGGGGGTGGGCCCCTGCAGGAGGCCCACCCCGAACATACCGCCCGGCACCGACAACCCGGCCCGACCGGCGCCCTGGCCGGAGCGGCACCGGGGTCCGGAGCCGCTCGGGCCGGGGCACCGACGGCGGGGCGTCAGCCGGCGGGCCGGACCACCGCGGCCGAGCCGCCGCCGCGCCGCACCGGTTCGGCGGCGGCCACCCAGCGGCCGTCCGGCAGCCGTTCCACGCCGGTGGCGGCACCGATCTCGCCGCCGTCGGCGAACGTGTGCCCGAGGGCCTCCAGCGCGGTCCGCTCCGGCAGCGCCAGGAAGCCCGGCTCGGCCTGGGTGACGGCGGTGTTGCGCTGGCTGGCGCGCGGCGCGGCGATGGCCTGCTCCAGGCTCAGCCCCCGGTCGAGGCGGCCGAGCAGCACCTGGAGGGTGGTGGTGACGATGGTCGCCCCGCCGGGGCTGCCGGTGGCCAGCAGCGGCTCGCCGTCCCGCAGCACGATGGTCGGGGACATCGAGGAGCGCGGCCGCTTGCCGGGGCCGGGCAGGTTGGGGTCGGGGACGCCGGCGGCGAGCGGGGTGAAGTCGAAGTCGGTCAGCTCGTTGTTGAGCAGGAAGCCCCGGCCGGGGACGGTGATGCCGCTGCCGCCGGTCTGCTCGATGGTGAGGGTGTAGGAGACGATGTTGCCCCAGCGGTCGGCCACCGTCAGGTGGGTGGTGTTGGGGCCCTCGTACGGCTCGGGGACGGCCTGGCCGGTGTCGGCGCAGTCGGCCGGGTGGCGCGGGTCGCCGGGGGCGAGCGGGCTGGTGAGGGCGTGGTCGGGGCTGATCAGGCAGGCCCGGGAGGCGGCGTAGCGCTCGGAGAGCAGCTGCTTGGTGGGGACGTCCTCGAAGGCCGGGTCGCCGACCCAGCGGTTGCGGTCGGCGAAGGCGATCCGGGAGGCCTCCAGGAAGTGGTGGTAGTACTGGGTGCTGCTGTAGGTCGAGAGGTCGCCGTCCTCCAGGATGTTCAGCGCCTCGCCGACGGTGGTGCCGCCGGAGCTGGACGGGGCCATCGAGTAGACGTCGTAGTCGCGGTAGGCGACGTGGGTGGGCGCCTGGCGGCGGACCTGGTAGGCGGCCAGGTCGGTGGTGTCGACCTTCCCCGGGCGGGCGTTGCGGCCGGCCGCCGGGTCAACCGGCGGGTGCTGCACGGTGTTGGCGATGTCCTGCGCCAACTCGCCCTGGTAGAAGGCCTTCACGCCGTCCTTGGCCAGCAGCTTGTAGGTCGCGGCGAGGTCGGGGTTGCGCAGCACGGAGCCGACCTCGGGGAGCTTGCCGTTCGGCAGGTAGAGCTTGGCGGTGGCCGGGAAGTCCTTGAACCGGGCGTAGTTGTCGGAGGTCTGGCCGCGGAAGGTGGCGTCGACCACGAAGCCGTTCTCGGCGATCCGCTCGGCGGGTTCGAGGTTCTGCGCGAGCGAGCGGGTGCCCCACTGGCGCAGGGCGGAGTCCCAGGTGGCGGGGGTGCCGGGGACGCCGACGGACAGGCCGCTGGTGACGGCGTCGGCGAAGGCCAGCGGCTTGCCGCCCTCCAGGAACAGCCCGCTGTCGGCGGTGCGACCGGCCGTCTCGCGGCCGTCGATGGTGTGCACCCGGCCGGTGGCGTGGTCGTAGTAGACGAAGTACCCGCCGCCGCCGACCCCGGAGGAGTACGGCTCGGTCACCCCGAGCGCCGCGGCGGCGGCCACCGCCGCGTCCACCGCGTTGCCGCCCTTGCGCAGCACCTCGATCCCGGCGGCGGTGGCGTCGGCGTCCACCGACGCCACCGCCCCGCCCCAGCCCACCGCCTCCGGCGTCTTCGCCGGCGGCGCCGCGGCCCCGGCGGGGCCGGTGGTGGCCCAGACCAGTGCGGTGGCGAGCAGCAGGGATGGTACGAGACGGGTCACGGCCCTCATCCGAGTCCTCCTGATGTGACGTCAACTCATCAGTTGTTCCACAGGAGGGATGATCCGACAACCACACCTTGCCATTACCAACGGGTGATGTGGCGACAGGTGGGCGACAAAGGCCTGGGCGGGAGGGGAAACAGAAAACAGCTGACAACTTTCAGCGAACAGAGAACGTTGTCTGTTCGCCGAAAGTTGTCAGCTGTTACTTGTCAGCTGTCAGCTGTTACCCGTCGGCTGCCACCGGCGGCACCGGCCGCCCGTACGACCCCGCCGGCTACGGCGCGCTGCGCTCCACCCGCCGCCGCTTGATGGTGCGGAACCGCCGGGCGACCTGCCGCGCCAGGTCCGCGGCGCCGACCAGGCCCGCCTCGTTGCCGAGGGCGGCGTGGACGATGGTGGCCTCGGGCCGGAAGCCGCGGCCGGTCAGGGTGCGGCGGAAGGTGTCCCGGGCCGGGCCGAGCAGCAGGTCGCCGGCCTCCGAGACGCCGCCGCCGATCACGAAGCGCCCCGGGTCGAGGCCGGCGGCCAGGTTGGCGATGCCGACCCCGAGCCAGGTGCCGACCTCGTAGAGCAGCTCGATCGCGGTCGGGTCGCCCTCCCGGGCGGCCTCGGTGACCAGCGGTCCGGTGATGCCCTCGACCGTGCCGCCGGCCCGGGCGAGCAGCTGCTGCACCACCGGGGACTCCTCCGCGACCAGCTCCCGCGCGTCCCGCACCAGTGCGTTGCCGGAGGAGTACTGCTCCCAGCAGCCGCGGTTGCCGCACGGGCAGCGGTGGCCGCCGGGCACCACCTGCATGTGCCCGAACTCGCCCGCCAGGCCGTACTTGCCGCGGTCGACGTAGCCGTCCCGGACGACCGCGCCGCCGATGCCGGTGCCCAGGGTGAGCATCACCATGTGGTCCTCGCCGCGCCCGGCGCCGAAGCGCCACTCCGCCCAGGCGGCCGCATTGGCGTCGTTCTCCACGATCACCGGGAAGCGCAGCCGCTCGCTGAGCGCCTGCTGCAGCGGCTCGTTGCGCCAGTTGAGGTGCGGGGCGAAGAGCACCCGGGAGCGGTCGGCGTCGACCCAGCCCGCCGCGCCGATGCCCACCGCGTGGACGTCGTGCCGGTCGGCGAGCTGGAGCACCAGCTCGACGATCACGTCCTCGACGACCTTGGCGCTCTTGCTCTTGTGCGGGGTGTCGGTGCGCAGCTTCTCCAGCACCTTGCCCTCGCCGTCGACGACCCCGGCGACCACCTTGGTGCCGCCGATGTCGACGCCGATGGTGGGCAGCCGCAGTATCCCCGCGGGCAGGGCACGGCGGCGGCGCTCGGCGCGCGGGCCGAGGCCGAGCAGGGTGGGCAGGACGGCCGGCCGAGTGCTGCCTTGGGGGCTGGTCACGGCTGCGGACGCTCCTCACGGGAGGGGGTGGGGTTCGGACGGGCCAGCTCGTGCGAGAGTTCGGCGAGGTCGGAGCCGCCGGCCATCTCGGTGGTGAGCTGTTCGAGGCTGATCTCGGCGCGCGGGTGGCTACCGGCCATCCGCCCCCGCTTCAGCAGCGTGAAGTGGTCGCCGACCAGGTAGGCGTGGTGCGGGTTGTGGGTGATCAGGACGACCCCGAGGCCGGCGTCGCGGGCCGCGGTGACGTACTTGAGCACCACCCCGGACTGCTTGACGCCGAGCGCCGCGGTCGGCTCGTCCAGGATCAGCACCTTGGCGCCGAAGTGGACGGCCCGGGCGATCGCCACGCACTGGCGCTGGCCGCCGGAGAGGGTGCCGATCGGCCGGTCGACGTCGTGCAGGTCGATGCCCATCTCGGCGAGCGCCCGGCGGGTGGTGGCGCGCATGCCGTCGGCGTCCAGCCGCAGGCCGCCCCAGCGGCGCATGCCCTGCTCGGAGCCGAGGAAGAAGTTGCGCCACACCGGCATCAGCGGGACGACGGCGAGGTCCTGGTAGACGGTGGCGATGCCACGGTCCAGCGCCTGGCGCGGGGAGTCCAGCCGGACCTCCTCGCCGCCGATGGTGTAGCTGCCCTCGTCGTGCCGGTGCAGCCCGGCGATGATCTTGATCAGGGTGGACTTGCCGGCCCCGTTGTCGCCGAGCACGCAGCTGATCTCACCGGCCCGGAGGGTCAGCGAGACGTCCTGCAGCGCCCGGACCGTCCCGTAGGTCTTGCCGACGCCCTGGAGCGAGAGGAGTTCCGAGTCGTTCATCGCGGGCCCCGTTCCGCCCGGCGCTTGACGTAGGCGTTGAGCAGCGCGGCCAGCAGCAGCATCGCGCCGAGGAAGAACTTGAACCAGTCCGGGTTCCACTGGGCGTAGATGATCCCCTTGCTGGCCATGCCGAAGATCAGCGCGCCGAGCGCGGAGCCCGCCACCGAGCCGTAGCCGCCGGTGATCAGGCAGCCGCCGATCACCGCCGCGACGATGTAGATCAGCTCGTTGCCGACGCCCTCGCCGGACTGCACGGTGTCGAAGGAGAACAGCAGGTGCTGCCCGAGCACCCAGGCCCCGAAGCCGACGCCCAGGTAGAGCACCGTCTTGGTGCGGGCGACCGGCACGCCGACCGCGCGGGCGGCGGCCGCGTCGCCGCCGACGGCGAAGATCCAGTTGCCGAAGCGGGTGCGCAGCAGCACCCAGCTGCCGACCACCAGCAGGCCGAGCCACCACCAGACGGTGGCCTTGATCGCCAGTCCGCCGATGTTCAGCTCCGAGGCGAACAGCCAGCGGCAGGTCTCGAAGCCCTGCATGTCGGAGATCGGCTTGGTGGAGACCGTCCCGGAGATCGCCTTGGTGAGGCCCAGGTTGGCGCCGGTCAGCATCAGGAAGGTGCCCAGGGTGACGATGAAGCTGGGCAGCCTGGTGCGGCCGAGCATCCAGCCGTTGAAGCCGCCGATGGCCAGCGTGGTGGCCAGCGAGACCAGCACGCCGACCCAGGTGACCGCGGTGAACTGGTACGAGACCATCGAGGAGGTCAGCGCGGCGGTGGTGACCAGCACGCCGGCCGACAGGTCGAACTCGCCGCCGATCATCAGCAGCGAGACCGGGACGGCCATGATCCCGATGGTGGACGCCGCGTAGAGCACGGTGCCCAGCGAGGAGACCCGCAGGAAGGGCTCGGCGACGGCGGCGAACACCGCGAACACCGCGACGGCGGCGATCAGCGAGCCGAGCTCGGGGCGGGCGAGGAGGCGCCGCAGGGCGGCCGGACGGTCCTGGACGAGCAGGTCCGGGGTGGTCGGACTGCTCACCTGGTCCCCCTCGCCACGTACTCGGCGAGCGCGTCGGCGTTGTCCTTGGTGAGGATCTGCGGGCCGGTCGCGACGGGCTTGCCGCCGCCGAGCATGTCCAGGTTGGACTTGTACAGCCACAGCAGGTCGACGCCCTCGTAGCCCTGGAGGTACGGCTGCTGGTCGACGGCGAAGCCGACGCTGCCGGACTTGAGCCCGGCCACCACCTGCGGTCCCAGGTCGAAGGTGTCCAGCTCCACGGTGCGGTGGGCGTCCTGGACGGCCTGCAGCCCGGTGGCGGCCATCGGGCCGGAGAGGGTGAGGACGGTGTCGATGGAGGTGTCGGCCTGGAGCTTGGCGGAGATCGCCGCCCGGGCGTCCGGCATGTCGACGCCGTTGACGTAGAGGACCTGGAAGCCGCCGCCGGCCTTGGACTGGGCGCCGGAGCAGCGCTCCTCCTGGCCGACGTTGCCCTGCTCGTGGATCACGCAGAGCACGTTCTTCCGGCCGCGCGAGGCCAGCTCGGTGCCGGCCGCCTGACCGGCCGAGGACTCGTCCTGACCGATGTGGGTCAGGGCGCCGAACTTGGCGGAGTACTCCTGACCGGAGTTGATCGTGATGACGGGGATGCCGGCCGCCTTGGCCTTGCCGAGGACGTCGGCCATCGCGTCGCCCTTGGCGAGGGTGACCAGCAGGCCGTCGACCTTCTGGTCGATGGCGGCCTGGACCAGCTGGACCTGGTTCTGGGTCTGCGCGTCGTTGGAGTACAGGAAGGTGATGTTGTCCTTGGCGGCGGCCTGCTCGGCGCCCTTGCGCACGCTGTCCCAGAAGGCGTCGCCGGCTCCGGCGTGGGTCACCATGGCGACCTTCCAGCGCGGGGTGGTGACGGCGCTGCCTCCGGCGGCCGCGGCCTTGGCGCGGGCCTCCTCGGCGCGTCTGCCTCCGGTACTGCTGCAACCGGCCGCGGTGACCGCGATGGCCAGGACGGCGCACACGGGCCAGAAGCGGCGGGACGGGCGAAAGCGGGTTGTGCTCATCCCCCTAGTCTCTCTGGCCCGGCCGCGCGGGATCGCACCGCCTCGCCCGGCAGCGCGATCGGCGCGGGAGGTAAGGTGCCCCGGGGGACCTTCCTGGAAGTTCGCTGAACATCTGGTCCGGAGCACCGCCGTCCGGGTGACAGACTAGGCGCCGACCCGAAGCAGGAACAGCTCGGAAACGTGATGTTCCTCTCAGGTTCCGCACAGATTCGGACGGCAACCGATCATCGGTTCGCACCGTCTGATGCCATTGACGTGCGTTCGGGCGAGCGGGGCCCGGGCGGCGAGCGATCCGGATACGAGAACTTGATGGAACTGACAGGTACGCCATTCTTCATCCTCACCGTCATCCTGGTGCCGGTGTCCATCACAGTGGCGCTGCTGTTCTGGGGGAAGGTGCGCGGCCCCCAGCCGGTGCGCACCCTGTCCCGGATCGTCATGATCATGTTCTGCCAGGTCACGGCCGTGCTGATGGTCTTCGTGATGGTGAACAACGCGAACCTGATCTACGGCAACTGGGACGACCTGCTCGGCACCGGTGACCACGTCCGCGCGGTGCCCTCGGTGGCGCCGGTGGACCCGGCCGGCAACGCCAAGGACGGCTCGGGCGACGCCGCCAAGCAGCCGCCCAAGGTGCTGCAGAAGTTCGGCGGGGTGAACGACCCGGCGGTGCCGGGCGACGTCCAGAAGACCGACCTCAAGGGCCAGGTGTCCGGCGTCGACGGCGAGGTGCTGGTCTGGCTGCCGCCGCAGTACAACGACCCGGCGTTCAAGGACAAGAAGTTCCCGGTGGTCGAGCTGATCCCCGGCTACCCGGGCTCCTCCTCCACCTGGTACGGCACCCTCAAGGTCTCCGAGCAGCTCAAGCCGCTGATGCAGCAGGGCAAGGTCGCGCCCTTCATCCTGGTCTCGCCGCGCACCCTGCTGCTGGGCAACCACCAGGACGCGGGCTGCACCGACATCCCCGGCAAGATCAACGCCGACGCCTGGATCACCCGCGACGTCCCGCAGATGGTGCTGGACAACTTCCGCGCCGACCCGTCCTCGGACCGCTGGGCGATCGCCGGCTACTCGGCCGGCGCCCACTGCGCGGCCAAGCTGTCGCTGGCCCACCCCAACCGCTACCGGGCCGGCATCGCGATGTCCGGCTACAACGACCCGGGGTCCGAGCCGGACTCGCTGGTCGGCAAGGACCCGAAGCTGCGCACCGAGAACAACCCGGTCAACATCCTCAAGTCCGCCCAGCAGCCGCCGAAGGTCGCCCTGCTGGTCAGCGGCGCCAAGGGGGACGGCTACGAGGACGGCCAGGCGATCGCCGCCGCGGCCAAGGAGCCGACCAAGGTCCAGGTCGAGGAGAGCACCGGCCCGCACACCACCGACATGTGGAAGCGGATGGTCCCGAGCGCCTTCGAGTGGCTGACCACGATCATCCCGGCGCAGTAGCCGACCGCCGGACATGACTGAGGGCCCGCCGCGAACGTTCGCGGCGGGCCCTCAGCCGTTTCTGATCTTCCACGTCCGGTCACTGTCAGCGGATTGCCAGGAATCGACCGGAACTGACAGGAACCGATCAGGCGGATTCCGGGCGGGCCGGCGAAGGCTCCCGGCCTTCCCGGCCCCCGGCCCCCGGCCTTCCCGGTCGACGCTCAGGCCAGTTCCAGCGCCAGGTAGAAGTCCACCCGGTCCTCCAGCCGGGAGAGGTCCCGGCCGGTCAGCTCCTCGATCCGGCCGATCCGGTAGCGCAGGGTGTTGACGTGGACGTGCAGCTGCCCGGCGCAGCGGGTCCAGGAGCCGTCCGAGCGCAGGAAGGCCTCCAGGGTGCGGACCAGGTCCGCCTGGTGCTCGATGTCGTACGCGATCACCTTGTCCAGCAGCCGGCTGCGGAAGGCCCGGCGGACCTCGTCCGGGACGGCGGCCAGCAGCAGCACGTGCGAGGCCAGCTCCTCGGGGCCGGCCACGCAGACCCGGCCGACCCGGGCGGCGGCGATCCGGCGGGCGTGCCGGGCCTCCTCCAGGGCGCCGCGCAGACCGCCCGCCTCGGAGGCGGGGGCGGAGACGCCGAGGGTGATCCGGCCCTCCGAGCCGAGCCCGGCCTCCAGCGGGGCGAGCAGCTCGCGCAGGGTGTCGGCGGGCACCGGGCTGTCCATCGCGGGCAGCACCACCACGGCGCCGTGCCCCGCCCCGGCGACCAGGGCGCGGTCGGTGGTGCCGCCGAGCGCCTCCTCCAGGACCGCCCGCACCGTACCCTCCGGCAGGCCGGTGCCCTCGGCGCTGAGCACCAGCCAGGAGGCGTCCTGGGAGTGGGACTTGGGCTCGGGGCTCTCGTAGCGGGCGGCCATCGCCGAGGAGGCGTACAGGGTGCGGCTGATCTCGGCCGGGTCGGCGTCCCGGCGCAGCAGGGCGAGCAGTTCGTCGGCCAGCCGGCGGCGCAGTCGGCGGCCCTCGTCCCGGCGGTGGCGCTCGGCGGCGACCAGCCGGGCCAGGTTCTCGGCGAGCTGCTGGCGCTTGGTGGTCCACTCGGTGACGTCGCCGGCCACCGCGAGCACCCAGTCCGCCAGCGGTGCCTCGTGCTCGGCGGAGGCCGCGGCGGGCAGCAACGAGTAGGCGCCGCCCGCCAGTCGGGCCCGGTGCGGGGGGCGGCGGCGCTGGCGCTGGGCGGCCAGGTGGGCGCGGACCAGCTGGTCGCGGTCCTCGGCGGTGAGCCGGTCGGCCGGGCCGGCGATCACCCCGCCGGTCGGGGTGAGCACCCAGCAGTCCAGGTCGAGGTCGCCGCCGAGCAGGTCCAGCACGGCGTCCAGTCCGCCGCCGCCGGCCGCCGAGACCAGCAGCCGGTGCCGGTCGACCAGGGCGGCGAGGTCGGCCGCGCGGTCGGCGGAGACCTGACGGCCGATGAACTCGGTGACGGTGCCGAAGGCGATGTCGTCGGGGACGGCCAGCAGCGGCATCCGGTGCCGGCGGCAGGCCTCGACCAGGTCCTCGGGCACCGGGCCGACCTCGGCCTCGCCGGCCGCCAGGGCGACCGCGCCGCCGGCCGCGATGGTGCGGACGAACCGCTCGGAGTCGGCGGGGCCGCTGCGCCAGAGCATCCCGGTGAGCACCAGCTCGCCGCCGTGCAGGTAGCGGCCGGGGTCGTGCAGGTCCGTGGTCATCACGCCGCTGACCTGCCGGTCCAGCTCCTCCTCGGCCGCGAGCAGGCGCAGTCGGGGGGCACCGGGGGCGAGCAGGTCACGGACACGCATCCGCGGACTCCTTACGGGGGCTGGAACAGGGGTTGGAACAGGGGTTGGAACAAGGGGTGGAACAGAGCGTCGGAACGGCGGCCGGGCCAAGCGTCGGCGGCCGGATCGAGGGGGTGGGGGTGACAGTGTGCCCGAACATCCGTGCTCGGCGTTACGTACCAGCGGACCGCCGGGTCACGGGCCCGTAGCCCGGCAATCACGGCCGGATTACGGTCGTAGGTAGCACTCGGCGAACACCTGGGCTGCGGGATTCTCCTGCTTAGAGGAACGTACAGGATGCCGGGCGGGCTCACAGCCGGGGCTTCATGCCATCGGTGACTGCCAGTGGGCCGCGTCACAGGGGTTCACTGGGCGACACGCCGCCGGACACCCGGTCGGCGAAGACTTGAGGAGAAACCCGCATGGAGTTCCTTCGGCCCGCCACCTGGGACGAGGCTCTCGCGGCGAAGGCTGAGTACCCGACCGCGCTGCCCATCGCGGGCGGCACGGACGTCATGGTCGAGCTGAACTTCGACGTGCACCGGCCATCCGCGATTCTCGACCTGAACCGCGTCACCGAGCTCACCGAATGGACGAACGACGGCAGCGTCGTCCGGCTCGGCGCCTCCGTCCCGTACGCCCGGATCATCGACGAGCTGTCCGGCCCGCTGCCCGGGCTCGCGCTGGCGGCGCACACCGTCGGCTCGCCGCAGATCCGCAACCGCGGCGGCGTCGGCGGCAACCTCGGCGGCGCCTCTCCGGCCGGTGACGCCCACCCCGCGCTGCTGGCGGCCGGCCGGGACGTGTTCGTCGAGGCGGCCTCGGTGCGCGGTACCCGGCTGATCCCGATCGACGAGTTCTACGTCGGGGTCAAGCGCAACAGCCTGGAGGCCGACGAGCTGATCCGGGCCGTGCGCATCCCGGTCGCGGACGGCCCCCAGCAGTTCTCGAAGATCGGCACCCGCAACGCGATGGTGATCGCGGTCTGCGCGTTCGGCTTCGCGCTGCACCCGAAGGACGGCACCGTCGGCACCGGGATCGGTTCGGCCGCCCCCACGCCGCGCCGCGCCGTCGAGGCCGAGGAGTACCTGCGGGGAGTGCTCGCCGAGCGCGGGCTCTGGGAGTCCGGGGAGCTGCTGGGCACCGAGGTGATCCAGCGCTTCGGCGAGCTGGTGAAGGCCGCCGCCTCCCCCATCGACGACGTCCGCGGCACCGCCGACTACCGGCGCCACTCGCTCGCCGTGATGGCCCGCCGCACCCTCACCTGGTGTTGGAACGACTACAGCAAGCAGATCAGGAGCGCGGCATGAGGGTCACGTTCACCGCCAACGGCAAGCCGGTCGAGGCCGACGACGTGTGGGAGGGCGAGAGCCTGCTCTACGTGCTGCGCGAGCGCGTCGGCCTGCCCGGTTCGAAGAACGCCTGCGAGCAGGGCGAGTGCGGCTCCTGCACCGTCTACCTGGACGGCGTGCCGGTCTGCTCCTGCCTGGTCGCGGCCGGACAGGTGCAGGACCGCGAGGTGCGCACGGTCGAGGGCCTGGCCGAGGAGGACGGCGAGCTGGGCCTGGTCCAGCAGGCGTTCGTCGACGCCGGCGCCGTCCAGTGCGGCTTCTGCACCCCGGGGCTGCTGGTGCAGACCGACGCCCTGCTGGAGAAGGACGCCCAGCCGAGCGACAACGACATCCGCGAGGCGCTGTCGGGCAACCTGTGCCGCTGCACCGGCTACGAGAAGATCATGGACGCGGTGCGGCTCGCCTCCGCCCGCAAGTGCTCGGGCAAGGGGGCGTCGGCATGACCACCCGTACCATCCAGGGCCAGAAGAACCTGCAGAACATCAACCAGGCCTCCAAGGACGGCATCGGCGGCTCGCCGCTGCGCCCGGACGGCAACCTGAAGGTCAGGGGCGAGTTCGCCTACTCCTCCGACCTGTGGCACGAGGACATGCTCTGGGGCATGGCGCTGCGCTCGCCGCACCCCCGGGCCAACATCCTCTCGGTGGACATCTCCGAGGCCCTCAAGGTGCCCGGCGTCTACGCGGTGCTGACCCACGAGGACATCCCCGGCGCCAAGTACTACGGCCTGGAGATCCAGGACCAGCCGGCCCTGGCGATCGACAAGATCCGGTACCACGGCGAGGCGATCGCACTGGTCGCCGCCGACCACCCGGAGACGGCCCGGCGCGCGGTGAAGAAGATCAAGGTCGAGTACGAGGTGCTCACCCCGATCGTCACCGAGGAGCAGTGCCTCGACCCGGAGACCCACGGCTACGTGCACGAGCCGCACGAGTACAAGTCGCACGCGTACGGCAATATCTGCCACGAGCAGAAGCTGGTCTCCGGCCTCGGCGTGACCGACGAGGTGCGGGCGCTGGCGGACGTCGTCGTGAGCGGCGACTACGAGGTCGGCATGCAGGACCAGGCCTTCCTCGGCCCGGAGTCCGGCCTGGCGGTGCCCGCCGAGGACGGCGGCATCGACCTCTACATCGCCACCCAGTGGCTGCACGTGGACCGCGAGCAGATGGCCCCGGTGCTGGACCTGCCCGAGGAGAAGGTCCGGCTCACCCTGGCCGGCGTGGGCGGCGCCTTCGGCGGCCGCGAGGACATCTCGATGCAGATCCACGCCTGCCTGCTGGCCCTGCACACCGGCAAGCCGGTCAAGATCGTCTACTCCCGGGACGAGTCCTTCTACGGCCACGTCCACCGCCACCCGGCCCGGATGCACTACGAGCACGGCGCCACCCGGGACGGCAAGCTGGTCTTCGCCGACTGCCGGATCGTGCTGGACGGCGGCGCCTACGCCTCCGCCTCCCCCGCCGTGGTCGGCAACGCGGCCTCGCTCGGCCACGGGCCGTACGTGATCCCGAACGTGAGGATGCACGCCGTCGCGCTGTACAGCAACAACCCGTCCTGCGGGGCGATGCGCGGCTTCGGGGCCGTCCAGGCGGCCTTCGGCTACGAGTCCCAGATGGACAAGCTGGCCGCCGAACTCGGCATGGACCCGGTCGAGTTGCGGCAGCTGAACGCGATGTCGGAGGGCGACTTCATGCCCACCGGCCAGCAGATCGACTCGCCCGCGCCGGTGGCCGAACTGCTGCGCCGGGCCAAGGAGATGCCGCTGCCGCCGCCGCTGGACACCGAGCACCTGGACGTCCGGGCACTGCCCGGAGCGCTGTCCAACACCTCGCACGGCGAGGGCATCGTGCGCGGGATCGGCTACTCGGTCGGCATCAAGAACGTCGGCTTCTCCGAGGGCTTCGACGACTACTCCACCGCCCGGGTGCGGCTGGAGGTGATCGGCGGCGAGCCGGTCGCCATGGTGCACACCGCGATGGCCGAGGTCGGCCAGGGCGGCGTCACCGTGCACGCCCAGATCGCCCGCACCGAGCTGGGCGTCGAGCAGGTCACCATCCACCCGGCCAACACCGAGGTGGGATCGGCCGGTTCGACCTCCGCCTCGCGCCAGACGTACATGACCGGCGGCGCGGTGAAGCTGGCCGCGGAGGCCGTCGCGCGGGAGCTGATCGAGAAGGGCCGGCGGCGGTACGGCTGGACCCACAAGGACATCACGCTGGCCGGCGGCAAGGTCGTCTCGGAGAGCGCCGGGGTCCTCGTGCCCATGGTGGACCTGCTCGGCGACGAGGCCATCGACCTCACCCGCGAGCACCACCACCGGCCCACCCAGGCCTTCGACAAGGAGACCGGACAGGGCTTCGGCCACGTCCAGTACACCTTCTGCGCCAACCGCGCGGTGGTGGACGTGGACGTCGAACTGGGCCTGGTCAAGGTGGTCGAGCTCACCGCCGTCCAGGACGTCGGCAAGGCGCTCAACCCGCTCTCCGTGGTCGGCCAGATCCAGGGCGGCTGCACCCAGGCGCTCGGGCTCGCGGTGATGGAGGAGATCATCGTCCGGGACGGGAAGGTGCGCAACGCCTCCTTCACCGACTACCTGATCCCCACCATCCTGGACACCCCGCCGATCCCGGTGGACGTCCTCGAACTGCCCGACCCGCACGCCCCGTACGGGCTGCGCGGCGTCGGCGAGGCGCCGACCGTGTCGGCGACCCCCTCGATCGTGGCGGCGATCCGCAACGCCACCGGTCTCGCGCTCAACCGGATCCCGGTCCGACCCGAGCACCTGACCACCGAACAGCCCGGCTGACACCGGGAGTTCGAGCCGGAACGGTACAACGAGTCACACTTCCCGGGGCGGTGACGTCTTCCCCGCCGCCCCGGGACCCCCACCCGCTGCCCTGCCCACGCCGGGGTTCCCGCAGTGGTGCGCACCACCCTCACCTGCACCACCACCTGCACCACTGGCACTCCCCTACGAGTGCCCCAGTGAGTCGATACCGTCCCCCTGTGCCAACTCCCTTGACTGGCAGTCAGGTCGGCTCGCCCACCCCAACCCCCTTTGACACTTGGGAGTGGACATGACCAGGATCCCCACGGAGCCCGGCACCACTGAAGCAGACAGACCCGCCGCGGACGAGCCCCACCCCTCCTCCCCGGCACCAGGGCCGAAGGGCGCGCTCGACGCGTACTTCAAGATCTCGGCCCGCGGCTCGACCCTCGCCAACGAACTACGCGGTGGCCTCACCACCTTCATGGCGATGGCGTACATCATCCTGCTCAACCCGCTGATCCTCGGCGGCGCGGACGTCACCGGTGTCAAGCTCGACCACGCCGCGCTGACCACCGCCACCGCCCTCGCGGCCGCCGTCACCACCATCCTGATGGGCGTCGTCGGCAACGTGCCGCTGGCGCTGGCCGCCGGACTCTCGGTCTCCGGCGCGGTCTCCGCGCTGGTGGTCCCCCACACCACCTGGCCCCAGGCCATGGGCCTGTGCGTGATCTACGGCCTGCTGATCGTGCTGCTGGTGGTCTCCGGACTGCGCGAGAAGATCATGAACGGCATCCCGCTGCCGCTCAAGCACGCGATCACCATCGGCATCGGCCTGTTCGTCACGATCATCGGCCTCTACAAGGCTGGCTTCGTGCACACCGGCGGCCCCACCCCGCTGTCGCTCGGCCCGTTCGGCGAGCTCTCCGGCTGGCCGGTCCTGGTCTTCTGCCTCACCCTGCTCACGATCTTCGTGCTGATGGCGCGCGGCGTGCGCGGCGCGATCCTGATCGGCATCGCGGGCGGGACCGTGGTCGCGATCCTGGTCAACAAGCTCGCCCACGTACCGGCCAAGGCCTGGGCGAGCTCCGTCCCGGTCTGGCCCGGCAGCCCGGTCGCCGCCCCCGACTTCAGCCTGTTCGGCCACGTCGACCTGTTCGGCGCCTTCGGCGGCCAGGGCCTCGGCGCGATCAGCGCCTCCGTCGCGGTCTTCACCCTGGTGCTGGCCGGATTCTTCGACGCGATGGCCACCATCATCGGCGTCGGCACCGAGGCCGGGCTCGCGGACAAGCAGGGCCGGATGCCCGGACTGTCCAAGGCCCTGTTCATCGACGGCGCCGGCGGCGCGGTCGGCGGCCTGGCCGGCGCCTCCGGGCAGACCGTCTTCGTGGAGTCCGCGACCGGCGTCGGCGACGGCGCCCGGACCGGCCTCGCCTCCACCGTCACCGGCGCCCTGTTCGCGCTGATGCTGTTCTTCTCGCCGCTGGCCGGCATCGTGCCGGTCGAGGTCGCCTCCGCTGCCCTGGTGGTGATCGGCTCGATGATGATGAGCCAGGCCCGGCACATCGACTGGTCCGACCGCGAGGTGGCCATCCCGGCCTTCCTGACCTGCGTGCTCATGCCGTTCACCTACAGCATCACGGCGGGCGTCGCGGCCGGCGTGATCTCGTACACGGTGATCAAGGCCGGACAGGGCAAGTGGCGCGAGCCCGGGGTGCTGATGTGGATCCTCACCGCGGTGTTCGTCGTGTACTTCGCGCTCAGCCCGATCAAGTCCTGGCTGGGCGTGCACTAGCCCCCTCTGTGCACTGGCCGCTCTCTGTGCACCAGCTGCTCTTTGTGCACTGGCCGCTCTTTGTGCACCACTGCCGCCGTACGGGATCGTTTCCCGTACGGCGGCGTCTCCCGCTACTGTCGAAACCGTGTAAGGAGCCTCCGACATGCAGGACATCGCCGAGCAGTTGCGGGCCTGGCACGCGTCCGGGCGCTCCTTCGCCGTGGCCACCGTCGTCGGTGTCTCCGGCAGCGCCCCACGCGACCCGGGTGCGGCACTCGCCGTCGACGCGACCGGGGAGGCGATCGGCAGCGTCTCCGGCGGCTGCGTCGAGGGAGCGGTGTACGAGCTCTGCCAGGCCGCGATCGAGAGCGGCGAATCCGTGCTGGAGCGCTTCGGCTACAGCGACGAGGACGCCTTCGCGGTCGGGCTGACCTGCGGCGGGATCCTCGACGTGTTCGTCCAACCGGTCGTGCCCGGGGCCGACCCGGGGATGGACGCCGGTCTCGGGTGCATCGCCGACGGGACGCCCGTCGCGCTCGCCCGGGTGATCGCCGGACCGGCCGGACTGCTCGGCGCCACCCTCGCCGTCACCGGCGACGGCGTGCACGGGGCGCTCTCCGTCGGACCGTCCACGGTCGGCGCCCTGGAACGCGCCCTGGTCGCCGAGGCCCGGGCCATGCTGGAGGCCGGCCGCACCGGGCGGATCGTGCTCGGCCTGGACGGACGGCCCTGCGACGACCGGGACCAGGGCACCGTCACCTGCTTCGTCGAGTCCTACGTGCCCGCGCCGCGGATGCTGGTCTTCGGCGCGATCGACTTCGCCGCCGCGGTGGTGCGGATCGGCAAGTTCCTCGGCTACCACGTCACCGTCTGTGACGCCCGGCCCGTCTTCGCCACCACCCGGCGCTTCCCCGAGGCGGACGAGGTGGTGGTCGACTGGCCGCACCGCTACCTGGACTCCCAGCTCGACCGGATCGACGGCCGCACCGTGCTGTGCGTGCTCACCCACGACGCCAAGTTCGACATCCCGCTGCTGGAGCGGGCCCTGCGGCTGCCGGTCGGCTACGTCGGCGCGATGGGCTCCCGGCGCACCCACCGCGACCGGGAGGCCAAGCTGCGCGAGGCCGGCCTGACCGACACCGAACTCGGCCGGCTGCGCTCCCCGATCGGCCTCGACCTCGGCTCGCGCACCCCGGAGGAGACCGCCGTCTCGGTGGCCGCCGAGATCATCGCCCACCGGCGGGGCGGCAGCTGCCTGCCGCTGAGCGCCGGGAACGGGCCGATCCACCACGACGTCGCGGCGGTGCCGGCTCCGGACGAGTCCTCCGCGAAGGCGCCGCGGACCCACGCCGCCTGAGGCCCGCCCGGGCCGCCCGGCGCCTCAGTCGCCCAGCGCCAGCTTGACGCCGAAGCCCACCACCACCGCGCCGGTCACCCGGTCCATCAGCCGCCGGGCGGCCGGGCGCCGCAGCCAGCCGCCCAGCACCCGGGCGAAGCCGACCAGGACGGTCGACCAGAGCACGCCCTCCACGACGTGCACGCAGGTCAGCGCCACCCCGGCGGCGAAGTGCGGGGCCCCGGCGGGAATGAACTGCGGCAGCACGGCCACGTAGAACACCCCGACCTTGGGGTTGAGCAGATTGGTCAGCGTCCCGCGCCGCCAGCCGTACCGGAATCCACCCTCGGCAGGCTCCTCCTCGGCCGCGGCCGCGCTCCCGCGCTTACGCAGCATCCCGACGCCCATCCACACCAGGTAGGCGGCGCCGGCCCAGCGCAGCACCTCGTACGCCACCTGCGAAGCGGTCAGCAGCGCCGTCACCCCGGCCGAGGTCAGCGTCCCCCAGATCAGCGTCCCGGTCTGGATCCCCAGCACCACCCCCCACGCCTGCCGCCGCCGCCCCAGCGCGGACGTCCGCAGCACCAGCGCGGTGTCGAGCCCGGGCGTCAGCGTGAGCAGCCCCACGACGAGGGCGAAGGACCACAGAGCCGTTGTCATCTCCATGGGCCTCGATGCTCTCACAGCCCCGATGGAGAGATCAGTCGGCCGTCCCCTGCGGGACGACCCACTCGGTCGGCTGGCCGGTGACGGCGGCGATCATGTCGTAGTCGCCGTCGTAGTGAAGGACCGTAGCGCCATGGCGTTCAGCGGTGGCGGCGATGACAAGGTCCGCCACGGACAAGGCCCGCCAGTTTCCGGCTGCTGTCAGGAGGGCTTGCACCTCGATGGCGCGGTCCCACACCTCGTCGGGGGTGGGGAGCCAGTCGAAGCCGCTGAGGCCCTCACGGATCTCGATGGCATCCGCCTTGGAGCGGGCACTGTGCATGATCTCCAGCTCGACAGCGCCACAGATCGCGACCACTCCCCTGATGATCAGCGGTCTGAGGACCGCCCTGACCCCCGGCTTGGAGAAGCGCGCGAAGGCCGACTTGTCGATCAGGTAGCGCTCAGTCACCCTTTTCCACCGGCCCGGTGAGATCGGGCAGTCCACCGTCGGCGAGCCAGGCCATGAACTTCTCGCGCTTGCGGCGCTTGACGAGATCCTCAAGAGCGGCGTTGACGGTCGCGACCTTGGTTGTCGTACCGAGAATCTCGGCGGCCTCGGCCAGGAGTTCGTCGTTGACGTCTATCACGGTGCGAGCCATGGCTGACCTCCCAAAGGAATACAGGCCTGCGATATCACAATCGATGGTAATTGATATCGCAGACCCATTGCGGCCGATCTGGTGACGATCGCCCGATCAGGTGACGTTGAGGCGGGCGGCGAGGCGGAGGAGGCCGGGGCTGAGGCGGGAGAGGAAGCGGGCGGCCTTGGCCTCGGGGGTGACCGGGACGACGGGCTTGCCGGTGCGGACGGCGGTGACCACGGCGGTGGCGACCTTCTCCGGGGGGAAGCCGCGGCGGGCGTACAGCTTGGCGGCGCGGGCCTGCTTGGCGGACTGCTCGTCGGCGGTGGTCGCGGAGAAGGTGGAGGTGCGGGTGATGTTGGTGTTGACGATGCCCGGGCAGATGGTGGAGACGCCGATGCCGTGGGCGACGAACTCGGCGCGCAGGCAGTCGGAGAGCATGAAGACGGCGGCCTTGCTGGTCGCGTAGGCGGTGAGCGCCTTGGACGGCAGGTAGGCGGCGGCCGAGGAGACGTTGACGATGTGGCCGCCCTGGCCGCGGTCGGCCATCAGGGAGCCGAAGGCGCGGCAACCGTGGATCACGCCCCAGAGGTTGACGTCCAGGACGCGCTGCCACTCCTTCTCGGTGGTCTGCAGGAAGGTCCCGGAGTGGCCGATGCCGGCGTTGTTGACCATCACGTCGGGCACGCCGTGCTCGGCGGCGACGCTCTGGGCGAAGTCGTCCATCGCGCCGCCGTCGGAGACGTCCACCCGGTAGGCGTGCGCCTGCGGGCCGACCAGCGAGGCGAGTTCGGCGGTGCGCTCGGCGGCCGCCAGGTCGAGGTCGCAGACCACCACCCGGGCGCCGTCCTCGGCGAAGGCCAGCGCGGTGGCCCGTCCGATGCCGCTGCCGCCGCCGGTGACGACCACCAACCGGCCGTCGCCCTCGGCAACTTCGCCCTTCGGGCCCGCGTCGATGCGGGCGGTGAACTCGCGGACCATGCCGGCCACGGTGGCTCCCTTCTCCAGCAGCGCCGACCAGTGGCCGGCGTGCAGCGTACGACGGGTCAGGCGGGGCACCCAGCGCTCCAGGCCCTCGGAGAGGTAGGTGCCGACGTAGCGGTCCCGGGTCAGGGTGACCAGCTGGACCGGCACCTCGGTCCGCCGCTCGCGCGGACTGCCCATCGTGGGGCGGAAGTTGGCCCGGTAGAGCTCGATGCCGCGGACCGCGTCGCGACGCAGGGTGGGCTGCGGGTGGCCGGCCCGCGGGGTGACGTGCTCCAGGTCGCGCAGCACCCGCGGCCAGGCCCGGGCGAGGCCCAGGCGCCAGACCGCCGGGGCGAGGAACGGCAGGTGGAAGGCGGTGATGTACCAGGAGTGCAGGCCCTGGTGGAGCAGTTGCCCGAGGTGGCGCGGGGTGGGGCGGCGCAGCCGGTGGCGCAGCCAGTAGCCCATGTGGTCCAGGCTGGGGCCGGACAGCGTGGTGTAGGAGGCGATCCGCTGCTCGGCACCGAGGGCGGTGACGGCCTCCCAGGACTGGATCGAGCCCCAGTCGTGGGCCACCAGGTGCACCGGGCGGTCCGGGCTGACGGCGTCGGCGACCGCGAACAGGTCGTCGGCGAGGCGCTCCAGGCGGTAGTCCTCGCGGCGGGCCGGGGCGGCCGACTCGCCGGCGCCGCGCACGTCGTAGCGGACCACGTGGTGGTCGCGGGCGAGGTCGGCGGCGACGTCGTCCCAGACGGCGTGGGTGTCCGGGTAGCCGTGCACCAGGAGGACGGTGGGGGCCTCGGGGTCGCCCTGCTCGAAGACGGCGAGCGCCAGGCCGCCGGAGTGGACGGTGCGGCGGCGGACGGGCGCGGCCGGGAGGGGGGTCGTCATCGGGTGGCCTCCTGGGTGGTCGGCTCGGTACCGGTGGGCGTGGCATCGGACGGCTCGGTGCCGATGGGCATGGCATCGGTGGGCTCGGTGCCGGTCGGCTCGATGGTGGCCGAATCGTCGGCGGCGGTCCAGCGGCGGACGTGCGGGAGGTCGTCGTCCAGCCACTGGACGTCGTCGTCGGTGACCACGAGAAGTTCCTCGAACTTGATGCCCACGCCGCGGAAGCCGATGTGCGGCTCGACCGCCCAGAGGCCCGGGGTGGGGGCGTGCCGGGACGACCGGCCGTCCGCCCACAGCGGTGAACGGCCGTGCAGGCGCTCGGAGATGAGCTCGCGGCCGAGGGTCTGCAGGGTGCGCACGCCGAAGCCGAGGACGTTCACCCCGGCCGGGCCGCGCATCGTGGTGCGGGTGACCTGGTGGCCGATCACCCGGCCCGGGTAGACCTGGTGGCGGTTGTCGTAGCCGTGCGCGGCGATCTGAGCGTCCACCGCCGCGTACACCTCGTTGAGCGGCTTGCGGGCCCGCACCTCGGCGAGGATCAGCTCGCGGTAGACCTTCAGGTCGGCGGCCAGGCGGTCCCAGACCCGGTTCTCGCCGACCTTGCCGCCGTAGCCGATGTCGGCGGTGTAGCCGTCCACGATGGGCGCGCAGTCCAGCACGTACGGCATGCCCTCCTCCAGGCGGCGGTTGCCGGCGAAGAACTGCAGCGGGGTGTGGAAGTGCCGGAAGGCGGTGCGGTCGCCGAACCAGGCGAACGGGACGTGGAAGAAGTCCTGCACCCCGGCGGCGACCAGGCGGCGGCGCAGCTCGGCGGTGGCCTGCCGCTCGGTGACGCCCGGTTCGATCCAGGCGGCGACCTGTTCGGCGCAGTGGTAGGCGAGTTGCTGGGTCTCGCGGAAGCGGGCCAGGTCTCGCTCGGTGTAGGGGAAGGTCGGCATCGCAGCGGTCGCCGTCGGGGGCATCGGAGGGCTCCTTCCAGAGGTCCGGCTAGAGGTCCAGTACGAGGGTCTCGCCCTCGGCGGCCCGGGAGACGCAGGGCAGCAGGGCGCCGGCGGCGCGCTGCTCGGGGGTGAGGCGGCGGTCCCGGTGCTCGGGCGCACCGGCCAGCAACCGGACCTCGCAGGTGCCGCAGAAGCCCTGGTGGCAGGAGTAAGGCAGGTCCGGGCGGGCCTCGCGCAGCACGTCCAGGGCGGAGCGGTCGGCGGGGACCTCCAGGGTCGGGCCGTCGGCGCCGAGGCGGACGGCGAAGGGCTCGCCGTCGGTGACGGGCGCCGCGCCGAAGCGCTCGAAGTGCAGGGCGGTGGCGGCGGATCCGTCCAACGCCCCCTGGACGGCGGTGAGCATCGGGGCCGGGCCGCAGCAGTAGACGGCGGCGCCGCGCGGGGCGTGGGCGAGCAGTTCGGCGCCGGTGGGGACGCCGCCGTGCTCGTCGTCGGTGCGCAGCACCACGCGGTGCGGGTCGAGGGCGCGCAGCTCCTCCGCGTACGGGAGGGTGTCGGCGCTGCGGCCGACGTGGACCAGGCGCCAGTCGAGGCCGTGGCGCTGCGCCTCGCGGGCCATCGGGAGGAGCGGGGTGATGCCGATGCCGCCGGCCAGCAGGAGGACGGCGGGCTCGGCGCAGAACGCGAAGCCGTTGCGCGGGCGGCGGGCGGTGAGGCGGGCGCCCGGGTGGAGGGCTTCGTGCACCTCGACCGATCCGCCGCCGCCCGCGGGCAGCCGCCGGACGGCGATCCGGTAGTGGCGGCGGTCGTCGGGGTCGCCGCTGAGCGAGTAGTGGCGCTCGCGGCCGGAGGGCAGCACCAGGCGCAGGTGGGCGCCGGGCTGCCAGGGCGGCAGCTGGCCGCCGGAGGGGTCGGCGAGGCTCAACTCGATTACGTCGGCGGCCAGTTCGCGGCGGGCGGCGACGACCAGCTGCAGCGGCGGGGTGGGGCGGCTGAACGGGCGGCGGGGGTTGCGACGCAGCAGCGGGCTGCCGAGGGCCGGGGAGTAGCGGTCGCTGAAGGCGGTGAGCCAGCGGATGAACGCGTCGGCGCGGGGACGGCCGTAGAGGTCGGGGGGCGGGGTGAGCAGGTCCATCCGGCGGGGTCCTTGGCGTGGGAGGGGCAGGGCGGGCGGCGGGGGGCGGGGACGGGACGAGGCGGGGGCGAACAGGTAACAGAGTTCAGATGACAGCGAACAGATGACGTTCTCTGTTCGCTGAACTCTGTGATCTGTTCGCTGTCATCTGTTCGCCGAACACCCGTCCGCCGAACGCCCGTCAGCCGTGCGCGGCGGCGGCCCGGGCGGCCGGGGAGGTGGCGAGGTAGCCCAGCGCCTGGCTGGAGGAGCCCTCCTGGGTCGGGTGGTAGCCCGGCCGCAGGTAGCGCAGCCCGGAGCGGACGGAGCGGATCGGGTCCGGCAGCAGTCCCCGCTTGGCGATCCGGCCCGCCTCCCGCCAGGTGGGCTTGAGCCGCCCCTCCAGGGTCGGGTCGGCGGCCAGCAGGAAGCGCGCGCCGCGCACCCACAGGTGCACCAGCAGCGGCCCGGACACCGCCATGCCGCGGACCCGGCGCAGGTAGCCCGGGTCCAGGTGGACCATCAGGTCGTAGGCGACGCTGCGGTGCTCGACCTCCTCGGCGCCGTGCCAGCGCAGCAGGTCGAGCATCGTCGGGTCGGCCTTCGCCCGGTCCAGGCCCGGGGAGTTGAGCGCCCAGTTGCCGAGGAAGGCGGTGAAGTGCTCGATCGCCGCGACGAAGGCGACCCGCTCGATGACGTTCTCCCGCCGCCGGGCCGGCGACAGCCCCGGCTTGTCGCCCAGGACGCGCTGGAAGAGCCAGGAGATCTGCCGGACGTACGGGCGCGGGTCGAGCCCCTGGCCGAGCAGGTGGTCGAGCACCTCCTGGTGGGCCTCGGCGTGGATGGCCTCCTGCCCGATGAAGCCGAGCACCTCCTCGCGCAGCTGCTCGTCCCGGATCAGCGGCAGAGCCTCCTTGAACACCTTGACGAACCAGCGCTCGCCCTCGGGCAGCAGCAGGTGCAGCACGTTGATCACGTGGGTGGCCATCGGCTCGTCCGGGATCCAGTGCAGCGGGAGCCGCGACCAGTCGAAGCGGACGTCCCGGGGCTCCAGGACGAGGCTCTCGTGCACGCGCGCGGCGGGGGCGGCGAGGGCGGGGACGGGGGTGGAGCTGGGCATGGCAGGCCCTCCTGACCTGGGGGCGGCGGCTCGACTCTGCGAAACGTACTCGCCGGTAGCGGCGGGGACAAGGGGTTCGACAACTCTTATCGACATCGAGTCTAATAAGTGATGTGCACCGCGGGAGCACCCCGGAAACCCCCTGCGGACAGCACGCGGGCCCCGCCGGACGACGCGTCCGACGGGGCCCCACAGGTGGTGATCGGTGCTCAGACCGCCATCGCCAGCATCAGCGGCGCCGCCTGGGCCGCCAGCAGCTCGGCGGCGGCCTTCAGCTTGTGGATGTTGTCGACCGGCATCGAGGTGGCCAGACAGCCGACCGTGCTGCCCGCGGTGATCGGCACCGCCGCGCAGACCGTGCCGAGCGCGTACTCCTGGATGTCCAGCACCGGCACCGTGGCCGGCTGCCGCTCCAGCCGGTGCATCAGCTGGTCGGCGTCGGTGACCGTGCGGGAGGTGAGCCGGGCGACCGGGTGCCGGGAGAGGTGGTCCCGGCGGGCGTCCGAGTCGAGCTGGCTGAGCAGACACTTGCCGATCGCGCTGGCGTGCGCGGTGGCCCGGAAGTCCACCCACTCCTGGACGGCGGGCGCGTAGTCGGCCGCCGAGACCGCCTCGACCGACAACTCCCCGTCGTGGTACCGGCTGAAGTACACCGCGGCACCCAACTCGTCCCGGAGTTCGGCGAGTTTGCGGTTCAGCCGGGCTTTGACGAGCTGCTCCCGGTTGTGCTGGCCGAGCAGGGCGAAGGTGCCGCCGAGCACCCAACCGCCGTCCTGGCACTGGAGGTAGCCCTCGATCTCCAGGATCTCGGCGAGCCGACGGACGGTCGGCAGGCCCAGCGAGGTCTCCCGCGCGAGGCCGACCAGGGTGACGCCGTCGGGGTGGCGGTCGACGGCCTCCAGCAGTCTGAGGGCGTGCTGCAGGGAGGTGAACGGGCCCGTCGGGCCCTGGTCCAGTGCGGCGTGACGACCCGGGGCTGGTGTCGACATGTCGTCCCCTTCCGATGTCCCCCCACGGAGCGACCGCGGGCGGTGTCCAGCCTATCCACCCGGCGGCTCGGACGACTGCCGTCCGTGAATATCGGTGAACATTCCGTGGAGCAACGGCCGGTCGGCTGGCGGGAACGGCCCGAACCGTGCGGTGCCGCGACCGCGGGGACGCCGACGGGCCCCTCCCCCACTGCCCGGGGGGAGGGGCCCGTCGTGGAGCCGCCGGGGTGCGGGCCCCGGCGGTCCTGAGGGTGCGGAGGGTGCTGAGGGAGTCAGACCCGGGGTCAGCCCTCGTCGCCCGCGCGGAGCTTGGCGACGGCGGCCTCCAGCCGGGCGCCGTACTCCTCGTCGGCGGCGTGGAAGTGGGCGAGGTTCTTCTCGACCACGTCGTCCCGGGTGACCTGGGAGAGGAAGCCCGCGATGTTGCCGATCAGGCGGGCCCGCTCGCCCTCCGACATCAGCCGGTAGAGCTCGCCGGCCTGGAAGAAGTCGTCGTCCTTGGTGTGGGCCGGCGTGGTGTAGGTGCCGGTGTGGCCGTTCACCTTGACCGGTGCGGCGAGCGCGTTGTCGGTCTGGGCCGGGCCGTCGTACGAGTTGGGCTCGTAGTTCTTGCCGCGGCCGGCGCTGTTGACGGCCATCAGCCCGTCCCGGCCGTAGTTGTTGGCCTCGGTGGCGCGCGGGGCGTTCACCGACAGCAGGGTGTGGTTGACGCCGAGGCGGTAGCGCTGGGCGTCGGCGTAGGCGAACAGCCGCCCCTGCAGCATCTTGTCCGGGGACGGGCCGATGCCGGGCACGAAGTTGTTCGGCGAGAACGCGGACTGCTCGACCTCGGCGAAGACGTTCTCCGGGTTCTTGTTGAGCACCAGGCGGCCGACCTTGACCAGCGGGTAGTCGGCGTGCGGCCAGACCTTGGTGAGGTCGAAGGGGTTGAAGCGGTAGTCCGCGGCCTCGGCGACCGGCATCAGCTGGACGTAGAGGGTCCAGGACGGGAACACCCCGCGCTCGATGGCCTGGTGCAGGTCGCGCTGGTGCGAGTCGGCGTCGGCGCCGACCACCTCGGCGGCCTGGTCGCCGTCCAGGCTGCGGATGCCCTGGTTGGTCTTGAAGTGGTACTTCACCCAGTAGGCCTCGCCCTCGGCGTTGACCCACTGGTAGGTGTGCGAGCCGTAGCCGTTCATGTGGCGGTACGAGGCGGGGATGCCGCGGTCGCCGAACAGCCAGGTGATCTGGTGGGTCGAGGCGGGCGAGTGGGCCCAGAAGTCCCAGACGTTGTCCGCCTCCTGCACGCCGGTGTACGGGTCGCGCTTCTGCGAGTGGATGAAGTCCGGGAACTTGACCGGGTCCTTGATGAAGAACACCGGGGTGTTGTTGCCGACGAGGTCGTAGTTGCCGTCCTCGGTGTAGAACTTCAGCGCGAAGCCGCGCGGGTCGCGCACCGCGTCGCTGGCGCCGAGGTTGCCCGCGACGGTGGAGAAGCGCAGGAAGACCTCGGTGCGCTTGCCGACCTCGGCCAGGAACCCCGCCCGGGTGTACTTCGACACCTCGTCGGTGACCTCGAAGTAGCCGTACGCGCCGGAGCCGCGGGCGTGCACGACGCGCTCCGGGATGCGCTCGCGGTTGAACCGGGCCAGCTTCTCCAGCAGTTGCTGGTCCTGGATCAGCAGCGGGCCGTACTCGCCGGCCGAGGCCGAGTTCTGGTTGTCGGCGACCGGGGCGCCGGACTCCGTGGTCAGGATCTTGGACATGGAGGGTCCTTCAGGTGTCGATAAGGCAGTGCGTGAAGGCGGTGCTTGGAGGCGGTGCGTGAGGGCGGTGCTCGGGGAGGAACGGGGGCGGACGCGCGCGCGGGGCGTCAGACGCCCAGCAGGCGCCACAGCGCCGAGCGGCGGCGGGCGGAGTGCTCGCCGTCCGGGCCGTCGGCCGGCTGGAGGTCCGCGACGGCGGCGGTGGCCGTGGCCGGGTTCGCCAGCGGGCGGGCGGCGGCCAGCACCGCGGCCTCCTCGGCGGTCAGGCCGGCCTCGGTGAGCGCGGCGGCGGCCTCGGCGGCCGGCAGGGCGTCGAACCAGCGCAGCGCGAGGGCCGCGCGGCCGGCCTCGGTGAGGCGGCCGGTGAGCCGGAGCCGGGCGAGCCCGCCGTCCGGGTGGACGTTGATCCGCACGTGGGTCACCGGACGGCCGACGTCGAGCCGGAAGCGGTGCCGGGTGTCGGGCTGCAGGCGGGTGCGGGGCAGGATCTCGAACCATTCGCCGTCGGCCGGGTCGTCCCCGGTCGAGGCGTCGAAGCCGATCAGGTCGGCCCAGCCGGGGGCATTGGCGACGAAGTGGGTGGTGTCCACCTCGGCGGCCAGGACCTCACCGCCCCCGGCCAGGGCGATCTGCACCCAGTCGTTGGCCTTGTCGCGCCGACGCCGGGTCTCCCAGCCCTCGCCCATGACGGAGGCGCGACCGGGAGCGTTCAGGTTGTGCGGGGAGGAGAAGTAGCGGTCGGACGCCGCCTCGGCCACGCCGCCGTACTCCTGGGCGGCCAGGTCGAAGGTGAGGCCGTCCAGTTCGCGCGGGTCGGGCAGCACCTCGCCGTGCACCCGGAGCCGGGCGACGCCGCCGTCCGGGAAGATGCTGAGCCGCACGTGGGTGTAGCGAGTGTCGTCCTGGACGGCGAACTCGTGGGCGGTGTCGCCGCGCAGCGGGGTGCGCGGCACGACGACGGTCCACTCGGCGGCCTGCAGTTCCTCGGGCGACGGGTGCCCGGGCACGGAGGCCGCCTCGACCGCGGCGCTCTCCGGGTAGTTGCCGGTGAAGTGGGCGGTGTCGACGATCACGCCGCGGATCACGCCGCCGACGCCGAGCCGGACGATCGTCCAGTCGTGGTCCTGGTCGGTGGGGTGCGGCTGGTCGGCGGAGACGCCGCGTCGGCGCTTGGACTCCCACCCGTCCATGATCTGGCCCTTGTGGCCGAAGGTGTGCGGGCGGAACTCGGCGGGCTTGGCCACCAGCAGGTTCTCGGCGTCCGCGAAGGTGTCCTCATTGGTCGCGACGACGCCCGCGCCGAGCAGCCGGGAGGCCAGGTTGACCAGCTCGGTGAAAGGAGCGCTGGGGGTGTCGGCAGTGGTCACTGACTCTCCTCGGAAGAAGGTTGCGGTACGGGGATCTCAGGAGCTCGGGGAGCTCGGGCGGCTCGGGGAGCTCGGGCGGTTCAGGAAGCTCTGTTGGTTCAGGAAGCCCGGTTGGTTCGGGAAGCCCGGCTCGTTCTGGAAGGTGTCGATTCACGAACCTTCGGCGGGGCGGTAGTTGACCGGTCGGACCAGTTGACGGCCGAAGGGCTCGGCACCGGTGTCCACCGCCCGGCCGCGCAGCCAGGTGGTGCGCACGGCGCCGCTCAACGTCCGTCCGGCGTACGGGGTCACCGGGTTGCGGTGGTGCAACTCGCCTGCGTGGACGGCGAATTCGCCGTCGGGGTCGAAGGCGACCAGGTCCGCGTCGCAGCCCGCCGCGATGGCGCCCTTGGTGCCGGTGAGGCCGACCAGTTCGGCCGGTCCGGCGGACATCCAGCGCACCACGTCGGCCAGGGCGTGGCCGCGTCGGCGGGCCTCGGTCCAGACCGCGGGCAGGCCCAGCTGCAGCGAGGCGATGCCGCCCCAGGCCGCCGCGAAGTCGCCGCTGCCGCCGAACTCGGGCAGCAGCTTGAGGTCGGGGGTGGACGGCGAGTGGTCGGACACGACGGCGGTGAACTCGCCGTTCGCCAGGGCCTCCCAGAGCGCGTCCCGGTTGGCCTCGTCGCGGATCGGCGGGCAGCACTTGAAGGCGGTGTCGCCGTCCGGTACCTGCTCGGCGGCGAGGGTCAGGTAGTGCGGGCAGGTCTCGGCGGTCACCTGGACGCCGTCCGCGCGGGCCCGGCGCAGCAGCGGCAGCACGGCGGCGGAGGAGACGTGCAGGATGTGCACCCGGGCGCCGGTGCGCCGGGCGGCGTCCAGCAGCCGGGCGACCGCCGCGGTCTCCGCGCCGGCCGGTCGGGAGGCGAGGAAGTCCCGGTAGTGGACGCCGGGTTGCTGCGGTGCGGCGTCCAGTACGGCCGGGTCCTCGGCGTGGATGATCGCCAGCGCCCCGATCCGGGCCTGCTCGGCCAGGGCGGCCTCCAGGTCGGCGGCCTCGACGTGCGGGAACTCGTCAACGCCGGACGGGGCGAGGAAGCTCTTGAAGCCGAACACGCCTGCCCGGTGCAGGGGTTCGAGGTCGGGGACGTTGCCGGGGACGGCCCCGCCCCAGAAACCGAGGTCGACCCAGGCCTGGCCTTCGGCGGTCTTCCGCTTGACCTCCAGCCCGGCGGGCGTGGTGGTGGGCGGGACGGAGTTGAGCGGCATGTCGATGATCGTGGTGACGCCGCCGGCCGCGGCCGCCCGGGTGGCGGTGGCGAAGCCCTCCCACTCGGTCCGGCCGGGCTCGTTGACGTGCACGTGGGTGTCGACCAGGCCGGGCAGCAGGGCGGTGTCGCCGAGGTCGACGAGCTCGCCGTGGCCGGCCGTGAGCGAGCCGTGGGCGGCGACCCGCTCGATCCTGCCGTCCCGGATGAGCACGTCCGCGGGGCGCTCGCCGTCGGGCAGCACGGCCCGGCGGGAGCGGATCACCGCTGGCTCGCTGAACGGCATGGGGACCTCCGAAACCTGGAACTGGGTGGGGACACGGCGGGGTACACGCGGGTACCCGGGTATGCGGGGACACACCGGACCACGCGGCCCGGGGAGGCGCTCGCGGGTGGTCGGAGTGGGCGGGAACCGAAGGATTGCCGGGAGCCTAGGCCCGCCTTCAACAAAACGTCAATGGAGGAACGTACGAGGGCTCAGCCCGACAGCAGCCCTTCGGCCAGCCGCTCCCCCGCCACCTCGGCGAGCTCACCGGCCCTGGTCAGGCTGTCCCCCGGCTGCTCGGCCAGGTCGGTGAGGGCGATCGCCGCGACGAAGCCGGCCGCCCGCCACTCGGGCTCGGACAGTTCCAGCCGACCCGCCACGGCGGCCACCCGAACCCCCGCCCGGGCAGCCGCCGCGGCGACTCCGGCGGGGGCCTTGCCATGGAGCGTCTGAGCGTCCAGGCAGCCCTCACCGGTGACGACGAGGCGTGCCCCACGCACGGCCCCGTCGAAACCCAGCAGTTCGAGCAGCAGCTCGATACCGGGTCGCATGGTGGCGCCGAGCAGGGCGAGGGCGGCGAAGCCCACCCCGCCCGCGGCCCCGGCGCCGGGGGCCTCCCGCACGTCCCGCCCGGTCACCGCGGCGACCTGGTCGGCGAAGCGGGTCAAGCCCTGCTCCAGGACCACCAGGTCGTCCCCGTCGGCGCCCTTCTGCGGGCCGTACACGGCGGTCGCGCCGCGCGGGCCGAGCAGCGGGTTGTCCACGTCGCAGGCGACCACGACCTCCACGCCGGTCAGCAGCTCGGCCAGCGGGCCCGGATCGATCCGTTCCAGCCGGCGCAACGCGGCGCCGCCGGGCGGGAGTTCGACTCCGTCGGCGTCCAGCAGCCGGACCCCGAGGGCCTGCACCATGCCGGCCCCGCCGTCCGTACTGGCGCTGCCGCCGAGGCCCAGCACGATCCGCTTGGCGCCCATCGAGACCGCCCGGCCGATCAGCTGGCCGACGCCGTAGGAGCCGGCCGCCAGCGGGGCGGTCCGGCCGCCGGGCAGCCGGGCGAGCCCGGAGGCCTGGGCCAGTTCGACCACGGCGGTGTCACCGCGGACGGCGAGCGCGGCGTCCACCGGCAGGCCGGTCGGGCCGGCCACCTTGGCCGGGACCCGGGCGAAGCCGGCCGCGAGCGCCGCGGCCAGGGTGCCCTCGCCGCCGTCGGCGACGGGCAGTTCGCGCACCTCGGTGCCGGGCGCGGCGCGCCGGATGCCGGCGGCGATCCGGGCCGCGGCCTCGGCACCCTCCAGGGTGCCCTTGAACTTGTCCGGTGCTACGACCACGTGACCCTGGTGGGGGGTGGGGGGCATCGGTGGTCCTCACTTCCGTACGGGTCCGGCGGTGGTTCGACAAGCATCGGTCCGGTGGTCCCGGAAGGCGACCCCCGGGTGGGGGCGGCCCCGGGAGGGGGTGGTGCGACCCCCTCCCCGCCGTTCCCCTCGTCCCGCTTCCGACGTACGAGGGGCTCCCCTCGGCGGGGAGGGGGTCAGGCGACACGCAACTGGCACGACCGAAGTGCCCCCGGGGGAGGGTGTGCGCGTCACCCGCTTGGATCGACCGGCGGGCGGGCGGATGAGCCCCGGCCCGACCGCCGGTCGGGTCTGGCCTCCTGGCGGCGCGGGCACGACCGGATCAGGTACACGCCACCAGGAGGAGCTTGCGGGAGGTGTCAGGCCACCTCGGCGTCAGGCCACCTCACGGCCCGAGAGCCGCTCGACGCCGCGCAGCAGCGCCGAGTGGTCGAGCGAGCCGTCGCCGTTGGCCCGGGCGGAGGCGACCAGCTGGGCCACCACGGCGCCGACCGGCAGCGCGGCGCCCACGGCACGGGCGGCGTCGGTGACGATGCCCATGTCCTTGTGGTGCAGGTCGATCCGGAAGCCCGGGGCGAACTCGCGGTTGAGCATGTTCGCCTTCTTGCGGTTCAGCACGGTGGACCCGGCGAGGCCGCCGCCGAGCACGTCCAGCGCGGCGGCGAGGTCGACCCCGGCGTTCTCCAGGAACACCACGGCCTCGGCGAGCACCTGGATGTTGACCGCGACGATCAGCTGGTTGGCGGCCTTGACGGTCTGGCCGGCGCCGTCCGGGCCGACGTGGACCACCGTGGTGCCCAGCGCGGCGAACAGCGGCTCGGCCTCGGCGAAGTCCGCCGCCTCGCCGCCGACCATGATCGACAGCACCGCCTCGACCGCACCGGCCTCGCCGCCGGAGACCGGGGCGTCCAGGGTGCGCACGCCCTTCTCCCGGGCGGCCTTGCCGACCTTGATGGAGGTCTGCGGGGTGATCGAGGACATGTCGATCACCAGGGTGCCGGCCTGGACGTTCTCCAGGACGCCGCCCTCGCCGAGGATGACCGCCTCGACGTGCGGGTCGGCCGGGACCATGGTGATGACGACCTCGGCGTCCTTCACCGCGTCCGCGATGCTGCCGGCGCCGTGGCCGCCGGCCGCGACGACGGTGTCGATCGAGGCCTGGGAGAGGTCGAAGCCGGTCACGTGGTGGCCGGCCTTGACCAGGTTGACGGCCATGGGCTTGCCCATGATGCCGAGGCCGACGAAGGCAATCTTGCGGGAGGCGCTCATCGCGTCGGGTTCCTTACGTGTGCGGGTGGGGAGGGGTGGCGGGGCGGGCCGCCCGGCGGCCGCCGGGCCGCTGCCGGGCTGTCGGCGGGCTGCTGCCGCGCGAGGCGCTCGCGAGCCGGCGCGCCGCGAGCTAGCGGGCCGCGCGCAGCTCGCGCGGCAGCCAGTCGAAGCTGTCGGCGCTGACGCCGGTGGAGGGCCGGTACTCCAGGCCGATCGAGCCCGTGTAGCCGGCGGCGCTGAGCCGGGCGAACAGGTCCTCGAAGTCCAGTTCGCCGGTGCCGGGCTCGTTGCGGCCCGGGTTGTCGGCGATCTGCACGTGGCCGATCCGGTCGGCGTAGGTGTCGATGACCGCCGCCAGGTCCTCGCCGTTCTTGGCCAGGTGGTAGAGGTCGCAGAGGAACCGGGCGTTCCCGAGGCCGGTGGCGGCGTTGACCTTGTCGACCACCTCGACCGCGGCGGCCGCGGAGACCAGCGGGTAGTCCGGGGACTCGGCCCCGTTCAGGGCCTCGATCAGCAGGACGGCGCCGATCTCGTGCGCGGCGCGGGCCGCGAGCACCAGGTTCTCCAGCGCCAGGGCGTCCTGCTCGGCCGGCTCGACGCCCTCGACCCGGTTGCCGTAGAGCGCGTTGAGCGCGGTGGCACCGAGCGAGGCTGCGAGTTCCGCGGCGACCGGCAGGTTGGCGCGGAAGCGCTCCCGCTCGGACGGGACCGAGACGGTGCCACGGGCGCCCTGGCTGAGGTCGTCCAGGAAGTTGAGGCCGGTGAGCCGTACGCCCGCGTCGGTGAACGCCTTGCGCAGCGCGTCCAGTTCGGCCCGGCTCGGGCTGTGCTCGACGCCGAAGGGCCACCAGAGTTCGGCGGCCGTGAAGCCGGCCGCGGCCGCGGCCGCGGGGCGCTCCAGCAGCGGGAGTTCGCCGAACAGGATCGACAGGTTGACCGTGAAGCCGTGCTTGGCAGCCGCCGTCACGTCCATCACCTCTCACTCTCTCTTCCGTCATCCGCAACTTCCACGATCCGGAAGAGGGATTCTGTGTGGTGGAAGCATCTCCGGCTCGCCGAGCGGGTGTCAAGGCTGCCGCAACATTTTGTTGAAGTGGCCCGGAGCGGCCCGCCGACCGACCCGCCGGCTGTTCGATCACCCAGGCCGGGCCGGACGGGACCCAGGACCTGCCCCCGCCGAGCCGCGCTCGATACAGTGAGCAGGTGCGATTGATGGTGGAGTTCACGACAGAACCGTTCGAACTGGACACGTTCCCGGAGCACGCCGCCGCGGCCCGCAAGGTCGTCGACGAGGCCGGCCTGGACGTGTCGGTCGGCCCCTTCGGGACCGGCGCCGAGGGCGAGGCCGAGCAGGTGCTCGCCGCGGTGACCCGACTGCTCCGGGAGACCCTGGACGCCGGGGCGACCCGGATCTCCGTCCAGGTCAGCCTGCTGGGCGAGGAGGGCGGTAAGCCGTGACCGAGTTCGTGGAACACCCGCTCGCCGCGGCGGTCAAGCCGCTGCTGGACGCGGTCGGCGCGACGCCCGTCCCACTGGACGAGGCGAAGGCCGAGGACGTCGTCCTGGAGTGGGAGGGCACCCCGGCCCTGGCCGTCCGGCTGCCGCACCTGAGCAGTGCGCTGGACCGGCTGCTGACCGAGATGACCCGCCAGTTCGACGGCCGCCCGCTGGCCGAGCTGGACCGCTGGGAGAAGCAGCGGGTGGTGGCCCTCCTGGAGGAGCGCGGCGCCTTCACCGTCCGCCACGGGGTGGAGACGGTCGCCTCCGCCCTGGGCGTCAGCCGGTTCACCGTGTACAACTACCTGAACCGCCAGGACGGCTCGAAGCCCTCCTGAGCGGCCGCGAGCGTCCGGCGGGAACCCCGCCGCAGGAGTGACCCCGCCGGTGCCGAGAAGTCTGGATCGGCCCACGGCGGGGCACACTTGGCGAATCGCACACGAAAGGGCCCCGCAGCGCGGTCCGGTTCAAAACGTAACCACCAACCGTTCAACAAACTGTTGACGGCCGGGTGGGGCCGATCTAGCTTTTCCGGGTGGCACCACTCTTCAGGAGGTCCACCCGTGACCAACCACCCCCACGCCCTTGACTCCCTGGCCGCGGCCGATGCCGCGGAACTGGCGGAGATCCTGCTGGAGATATGCTCCAGCCCCCGCTGGGCCACCGCGATCGCGGCGGCCGAGCCCTGGTCCAGCCGCGAAGCCCTGCTCACCGCCAACGCGGCGGCGACGGCCGGACTGACCGACGCGGACCTGCGCGACGCGATGGCCGGACACGCCCGGATCGGACAGCCCAAGGCGGGCGACGCCACCTCCGAACGGGAGCAGGCCGGCGTCCAGGGCGTGGACCGGGCGATCCTCGACGAACTGCGCGAGGCCAACGCCGCCTACGAGGCCAAGTTCGGCCACGTGTTCCTGATCTGCGCGACCGGCCGCACCGCGGTCACCATGCTCGCGGCCCTGCGCGAGCGCCAGCCCAACGACCCCGCCACCGAGGCGGGAATCGTCCGGGGCGAGCTGCGCAAGATCAACGACATCCGGCTCAACCGCCTCCTCGACGCGGCCTGACGCATCGTCAACAATTCTTCGTGGGCGGGCTTTCCGCCCCCGGACGGTCGCCCTTCGCGATCTGACGCACCATCACCTCTGCCATCAGTAAGGTCACCTCACCCATGACTGGCATCTCCACCCACGTGCTCGACACCAGCCTCGGCCGCCCGGCCGAGGGCGTCCCGGTCGAGCTCGCACTGCACACCGAGGGTGGCTGGAAGGTGCTCGGCACCTCCGCCGCGGACTCCGACGGCCGGGTCAAGGACCTGCCGGCCGTGGAGGCGGGCTCGGTCGTCCGGCTGCTCTTCGACACCGGCGCGTACTACGCGGCGAAGTCGGCCGAGCCGCCGTTCTTCCCCGAGGTCTCGATCGTCTTCACGGTCGCGCCCGAGCAGCACCACTACCACGTGCCGCTGCTGCTGAACCCGTTCGGATACTCGGTCTACCGCGGAAGCTAGTGGACCGACCTGGAAGCTTAGGAGCCTGTCATGGCCCACGTGCTCGGTCAGAACCAGTACGGCAAGGCGGAGAACCGCATCGTCCGGGTCTACCGCGACTCCACCCGGCACGAGATCAAGGACCTGAACGTCTCGGTCTCCCTCCAGGGCGAGTTCGAGGACGTCCACCTCACCGGGTCCAACGCCAACTGCCTTCCCACCGACACCACCAAGAACACCGTCTACGCCTTCGCCAAGGAGTACGGGATCGACTCGGCCGAGGCCTTCGGCATCCTGCTGGCCCGGCACTTCGTCGACGACACCGAGCGCGGCGTCGTGCACAGCGCCCGGATCCGGATCGAGGAGTACTCCTGGGACCGGATCAGGACGCCGGACAACTCGGCCCGCTTCATCGGCTCGGAGGAGGTCGGCCACTCCTTCGTCCGCAACGGCCAGGAGACCCGCACCACCGAGATCGTCTACGACGGCGAGTCCGTCCAGGTCATCTCCGGCCTCAAGGACCTCGTCGTCATGAACTCCACCAACTCGGAGTTCTGGGGCTACATCAAGGACAAGTACACCACCCTCCAGGAAGCGTACGACCGCATCCTCGCCACCCAGGTCACCGCCCGCTGGAAGTACGGCTACAGCGGCCGCGACGGCGAGGCCCAGCCCAACTGGAACCGCTCCTACACCCACGTGAAGCGGCACATGCTGGAGGCGTTCGCCGAGACCTACTCCTACTCGCTGCAGCAGACCCTGCACTCGATGGGCACTCGGGTCCTCAACAACCGCGCCGAGGTGGACGAGGTCCGCCTCGAACTGCCCAACAAGCACCACTTCCTGGTCGACCTGGAGCCCTTCGGCCTCAAGAACGAGAACGAGGTCTACTACGCCGCGGACCGCATGTACGGCCTGATCGAGGGCACCGTGCACCGCGAGGGCGTCGTCCCGGTCATCCCGGTCGTCTGACCTCCCTCCCCCACCCCGACCGCATGCACTCCGCCCGGAATCGCCGCACCCTCCGGTCCGTACGGACCGGTCGAGTCCGGGCGGGCCGCAGCACCGGCACCACCCGCGCCACCCGCGACTCGTCCAGAGATCGCACCAGTTCACGTACCACCCGTTTCTCCACCCCCACCAACCGGAGTTCGTGTCTGCCTCGCGGCGGCCGGCCCGGGGCACTGGAGAAGCACCCCGAGGGATCCTTGCTCCGCCGTCCCGCCCTCGGGGGATCTCCAGCGCCACGGGCGCGCCGGGAGCCACGGGCACAAGAGGGGCTCGACATGGCACCCAGCAACACCAGCAGTAACGACGGCGGTTCCACCCCGGCAAGAACCCGAGGCCCGAACGACACCTCGACCCGCCTCCCCGGCGGGCCGTCCGGGTCCGGGCCCCACCCCGTGGACGAGGTGCTGCCCCCGGTGAAGCTGTTCTCCACCGGGCTCCAGCACGTCGCCGCGATGTACGCGGGGGTCGTCGCACCCCCGCTGATCGTCGGCGCCGGCGTCGGACTCTCCGCCGCCGACCTCGCCCTGCTCATCTCGGCCAGCCTGTTCACCGCCGGACTGGCCACCCTGCTCCAGACCCTCGGCATCTGGCGGATCGGCGCGCGACTGCCGTTCGTGAACGGCGTGTCGTTCGCGGGCGTCGCGCCCATGATCGCCATAGCCAAGGAGCACGGCCCGAAGACCGCCCTCCCGGTGATCTTCGGAGCGGTGATCGTCGCGGGGATCCTGTGCTTCCTCGCGGCACCGTACTTCTGCAAGCTCATCCGGTTCTTCCCCCCGGTCGTCCAGGGCACCGTGATCACCCTCATCGGGGTGTCCCTGCTCCCGGTGGCGGTGAACTGGGCGCGCGGCGGCTCGCCGGGCGCCCCCGGGTACGGCTCCGTGCGGGCCGTCGGCCTCGCCGCGATCACCCTCGTCGCGGTGGTGCTCTGCAACCGGCTGCTGCGCGGCTTCTGGCAGCAGCTGTCCCTGCTCATCGGTCTGGCGTTCGGCACCCTGATCGCCTTCCCGCTGGGGCTGGCCGACTTCGGCACGGTCCGGGACGCGAAGGTCTTCGCGCTCCCCTCCCCGTTCCACTTCGGCGCGCCGATGTTCGACGCGGCCGCGATCGTCTCGATGTGCATCGTCATGGTGGTCTCGATGACCGAGTCCACCGCCGACATGCTCGCGCTCGGGAAGATCGTCGGACGCGAGGCCGACGAACCCACGCTCGCGGCCGGCCTGCGGGCCGACGGACTGGCCACGGCGCTCAGCCCCGTCTTCAACGGCTTCGCCGCCAGCGCCTTCGCCCAGAACATCGGGCTGGTGGCACTGACCAAGATCCGCAGCCGCTTCGTGGTCGCGGCCGGCGGAGGCATCCTGATCCTGTTGGGGCTCTTCCCCGTGCTCGGTTCGGTCGTCTCCCTGGTGCCGCAGCCCGTCCTCGGCGGCGCCGGGATCGTGCTCTTCGGCACGGTCGCGGCGAGCGGCATCCGCACCCTCGCGGAGGCCGGCATGGAGTCCAGCGCCAACACCATCCTGGTGTCGGTCTCGCTCGGGGTCGGCATCGTGCCGATCGCCGTGCCGACCTTCTACGACGCCTTCCCGGAGGCGGTCCGGACCCTGATGCACTCGGGGATCTCGGCCGGCTGCGTGATGGCGGTCCTGCTCAACCTGCTCTTCCACCACGTCGGAGCCGCCCGCCGGGCCGGGGACCCTGCTTCCGGGGCCGGGTCGTCGGATACCGGGTCCGGGGCCGGGTCCTCGGACTCCGGATCCGGATCCAGATCCGGCCGGGCCTCCGGCGCGACGGTGCCGACGGCGACACCGTCCTGACCGGTCCGGGCAGGGGCGCGCACCACCCGGTGCACGCCCCTCCTGGCCCTCCCCCATAGGAGTGACACCATGGCAGTCCAGCCCCCGCCCGCCGACCAGCGGACCGTGATCGAGAACGTCGCGATCGCCACCGTCGACGCCACCGACACCGAGTACGCCCGCGGCCACGTGGTCATCCTCGGCAACCGGATCGAATCGGTCGGCGACGGCCCCGCCCCGAACTGGCTGGACAACGTGGTGCGCCGGATCAACGGCGAGGGCCACCTGCTCACCCCGGGCCTGGTCAACACCCACCACCACTTCTACCAGTGGATCACCCGCGGCCTCGCCCAGGACGACATCCTCTTCGACTGGCTGGTCGCCCTCTACCCGACCTGGGCCCGGATCGACGAGAAGCTCGTGCACGCCGCCAGCCAGGGCTCGGCCGCCGCCCTGCTCAAGTCCGGCTGCACCACCGCCTCCGACCACCACTACGTCTTCCCCAAGGACGGCGGGGACGTGCTCGGCGCCTCGATCGAGGCCGTCCAGGAGCTCGGGCTGCGCTTCACCGCGCTGCGCGGCTCGATGGACCGCAGCAAGAAGGACGGCGGGCTGCCGCCGGACCACGCCGTCGAGGAGCTGGACGACATCCTGGCCGCCTCCGAGGCCGCCGTGGACCGCTACCACGACGCCTCCTTCGGCTCGATGCTGCACGTCGCGCTGGCGCCCTGTTCGCCGTTCTCGGTCTCCACCGACCTGCTCCGGCAGTCCGCCGAACTCGCCCGCCGCAAGGGCGTCCGGCTGCACACCCACGGTTCGGAGACGGCCGAGGAGGAGCAGTTCTGCAAGGAGCTGTTCGGCATGGGGCCGACCGACTACTTCGAGTCGGTGGGCTGGCTCGGCGAGGACGTCTGGATGGCGCACTGCGTCCACATGAACGACTCCGACATCGCCAAGTTCGCCGAGACCGGGACCGGCGTCGCGCACTGCCCGTCCTCCAACGCCCGACTGGCCGCCGGGATCGCCCGGGTGCCCGACATGCTCAAGGCCGGCGTGCCGGTCGGGCTCGGGGTGGACGGCACCGCCTCCAACGAGTCCGGCGAGCTGGGCACCGAGCTGCGCAACGCGCTGCTGATCAACCGGCTGCACGGCTCCCCGACCGCGCTGACCGGGCGGCAGGCGCTGCGGCTGGGCACCATGGGCGGCGCCCGGGTGCTCGGGCGGCAGAACGAGATCGGCTCGATCGAGGCCGGGAAGCTGGCCGACCTGGCGCTGTGGAAGATCGACGGGGTCATGCACTCCTCGATCGCCGACCCGGTCGCCGCCCTCACCTTCGGCGCGCTGCCGCCGCTGGCCACGCTGTTCGTCAACGGCAACGCGGTGGTCGAGAAGGGCGAGCTGACCACCGTCAACGAGGACCGGATCGCCCGCGCCTGCGCCCGCGCGGCCAAGGAGCTGGCCTCCCGGCCGGTCTGACGGTCCGCTGGGCGGGCCGGAGCTGCCCTCCGGCCCGCCCGCCCCACTGATTCCGGGAGCGCCCAGGGACGGTGCGCTCCCGGACTCCGCACGCCCGGTCGGGTGTGCGGACCGCGGCCCCGAACCCACGGCGAGGGTTCGGGGCCGCGGCGTTCAGGTGACGGGGTTCAACGGACGGGATTCAGCGAACAGATTTCAGATGACAGAGTTCAGCGAACAGATGATGAATGCCGTCATCTGTTCGCTGAACTCTGTTCGTTGTCAGCTGTTCGCTGTCAGCTGTCAGTTGTTAGCTGTTCGCTGTCAGGACGTGCGCCGTCAGGCCGTGCGCCCGAGCGTCGCCAGGTAGGCGCGCCAGCCGCCGTGGTGGGTGATCTCGCGGTGCACTCCGCGCTCGACCTCACCGCGGGCGAGCAGCATCGAGAAGCACGCCGAACCGTCCTCCAACTCGATCACACCGAGCTCCAACTCCCGGGGCTCGCCGGGCAGAATGACGTCCCGCAGGCGCTCCAGGGTGATCTCGTACAGCTCGCCCTCGATCGCGCTGTCGACCGCCGGGTCGGGCAGCAGGCCCGGGCAGACGTCCGTCCCGCCGCTGTGGTCGATGGAGAAGAAGCGGTAGCCCGGCGCGGTGCGGGCCGGGCCGATCAGGGCGTCGGCGACCTTGGCGTGGAACGGGCCACCGACCATCGCCTGGCCGTTGAAGAAGATGCGCGCCATCTCTGAACTCCTCAGGTGCAAAAGGCCGTTCCGTACGGCGACGAGAGGACAGGTGGATTCGTCGCCGTACGGAACGGAGTTGGGGGGAAGGCGGAAGCGGGGGCTCAGCCGAGCAGCGGCAGGGCCGGGAGGGTCAGGAAGTCCGCGAACTCCTCGGCCAGGGCGACCTGCTCGAAGAGCTGGGCGGCCTCCCGCCAGCGGCCGGCCTCGTAGGCCTGGTCGCCGAACTCGGCGCGCAGCTCGGCCAGTTCGGTGGCGACCAGGGTGCGGACCAGCTCCGCGGTGGCCTTCTCGCCGGTGTCGGCGAGCACCACCCCGTTGTGGATCCACTGCCAGATCTGCGAGCGCGAGATCTCGGCGGTGGCGGCGTCCTCCATCATGTTGAAGATGCCGACGGCGCCGAACCCGCGCAGCCACGCCTCGATGTAGCGGAGGCCCACCTGGACGGCGTTGTGCAGCCCCGCGCGGGTGCAGGTGCCCCCGGCGCCCGCGATGTCGAGCAGTTCGGCGGCGCCGACCGGCTCGGCCGGTCCCGGGTTGTCCTTCTGGTTCGGCCGCTCGCCGAGCACCGCGTCGAAGGAGGCCCGGGCGACCGGGACCAGGTCCGGGTGGGCGACCCAGGAGCCGTCGAAGCCGTTGCCGGCCTCGCGGTCCTTGTCCGCCTTGACCTTCTCCAGGGCGGCGGCGTTGACCTCCGGGTCCTTGCGGCTGGGGATGAACGCGGCCATGCCGCCGATCGCGTGGGCCCCGCGCCGGTGGCAGGTCCGCACCAGCAGTCGGGTGTAGGCGGCCATGAACGGCGAGGCCATGGTGACGCTGTTGCGGTCCGGCAGGATGTAGTGCTCGCCGGCGTCGCGGAAGTTCTTGACGATCGAGAACAGGTAGTCCCAGCGCCCGGCGTTGAGGCCGGCCGCGTGCTCGCGCAGCTCGTGGAGGATCTCGTCCATCTCGAAGGCCGCGGTGATGGTCTCGATCAGCACGGTGGCCCGGACGGTGCCGTGCGGGATGCCCAACTCGGCCTGGGCGTGGGTGAAGACGTCGTTCCAGAGCCGGGCTTCGAGGTGGCTCTCGGTCTTCGGGAGGTAGAAGTACGGGCCGGAGTTGGGGTCCTCGGCGCCCTTGGCGAGCAGCCGGGCGGCATTGTGGAAGAAGTACAGGCCGAAGTCGACGAAGGCGCCGGCCACCGGGACGCCGTCGACCAGCAGGTGGTTCTCGTCCAGGTGCCAGCCGCGCGGGCGGACCACGACGGTGGCGAGCTCGGCGGCGGGCTTGAGGGCATAGGCCTTGCCGGCCGAGCTGGTGAAGTCGATCCGGCCCTCGAAGGCGTCGATCAGGTTGACCTGCCCGCTGACCACGTTCTCCCAGGTCGGGGAGGTGGCGTCCTCGAAGTCGGCGAGCCAGATCCGCGCCCCGGAGTTGAGCGCGTTGATGACCATCTTGCGGTCGGTCGGGCCGGTGATCTCGACCCGGCGGTCCTGGAGGGCGCGCGGCGCCTCGGCGACCTTCCAGTCCCCGGCCCGGACGTCGGCGGTCTCGGGGAGGAAGTCCAGCGTGCCGGTGCGGGCGATCTCCGCCCGTCGGGTCCTCCGCCTCGCCAGGAGCTCCTGCCGGCGGCCCTCGAAGGCGCGATGGAGGCCCACGACGAAGGCGACCGCCTCCGGGGTGAGCACCTCCTCCGCCCGGTGGACGCGCGGTCCGGCGACAGTGACGACCGGAGCGGCGAGAGAGGAGGTGATTGGGGGTACCCCCGGCCGGAGGCTGGGGGAGGGTCCCTGATCTGCAGCCATGAGCAGGACACTCCTAAGACGGTTGAGCCTGACGAAGGGAGCTCCGGTGGGAACTTCCTGGGGAACTTCCTCGATCGTTACCCGCCTGTCGGCGAGTTCGATTCTGTAAGGTGGAGACTAGTTTCCGCGATACAGAATTTCAACGGTTTGTTGAAGAGGTCGCCGGGACTCTACTCCTCCCCGACAGCGAAGGGAACGCCGGTGGTTGCGACCCCCGACACAGCATCGACGACAGGCGCCGACCGCGCGAGCGGCGGCGTGCAGTCCGTCGAGCGCGCCTTCCAACTCCTGGAGGCGCTGGCCGACTCCGGCGGGATCGCCACCCTCAGCGAACTCTCCAGCACGTCCGGCCTCCCCATGCCGACCATCCACCGACTGGTCCGTACCCTCGTCCAGCAGGGCTACGTCCGCCAGGACACCGCACGCCGCTACACCCTCGGCCCCCGGCTGATCCGGCTCGGCGAGACGGCCGGCCGCCTGCTCGGCAGCTGGGCCCGCCCGTACCTGGCCGAGCTGATGGAGGCCACCGGCGAGACCGCCAACCTGGCGGTGCTGGAGGGCGGCGAGGTGGTGTACGTCGGGCAGGTGCAGTCGCGGCGCTCGATGCGGATGTTCACCGAGGTCGGGCGGCGGGTGCAGCCGCACTGCACCGGCGTCGGCAAGGCGCTGCTCGCCCAGCTGCCGGAGGACGAGGCGCGCGCGATCCTGGGCCCCAACCCGCTGCCCGCGCACACCGAGTACACCCTCACCGACCCCCAGCAGCTGATGGACCAGCTCGCCGAGGCGCGCGAGCGCGGGTACGTGGTCGACGACCAGGAGCAGGAGATCGGCGTCCGCTGCATCGCGCTCGCGGTGCCCGGCGCGCCGACGCCCACCGCACTGTCGGTGTCCGGCCCGGAGGCCCGGATCCGGGCCCTGGAGGAGCAGGCGGGGGCGTCCGCGCTGGTACCGGTGATGCACCAGATCGCGGCCCGGCTCGGGCAGGTCCTGGCGCCCTGACCTCCGGGTCCACTGACATCCCGTCAATTCACCTGCACGGCAAGGGTGGAGACGCAAGAACCGGCAGCCGCTCGACCTCGGGGAGGTCGGGGGGCTGCCGGTTCCTGAGAGCGGCTGGTCCTGGGGGTCGGCTGGCCTAGACGGCCTGCGCGATGGCCTACGCGACGGCCTAGCGGTAGACGCGCACGTAGTCGGCGGAGAAGCTGATCGGGGTGTTCCCCTGCGGCGCCGGGTGGTACTTTCCGGCGCTCACCGAGAGGTTGAGGATCAGGTACGCCGAGAAGTTGCTGCCCACGCCCTTGTTGTCCGAGTACACCTTGACGCCGTTGACGTACCAGTCCACCGAGTTGGCGCCGTAGTAGGTGCCGATGGTCACCCACTGGTCCGCGGCGACGGCCTTGGCGTCGGTGTAGTACTCCGGGTTGCTGGGGTTGACGTGGTTGGTCAGCTCCAGCAGGTTCGGGTTGTCCGGGTGGTACTCGAAGGAGTCGATCTCCCCGTTGCCGTTCTTCCAGGTCCACAGGGCGGGCCAGGCGCCGGCCACCGAGGGCATCTTGACCCGGGCCTCGGCGTAGTCGCCGGTCTTGACCTGGAAGCCCTCCGCGGAGCCCTCGGTCGTCAGGAAACCGGTGTTCCAGGACTGCTGGCCGTTCTCCAGGGCGGGCCCGCCCGGGGTGGCGGTGAAGGTGGCGACGCCGTTCGCGACGGTGACGTTGTTCTTGTTCAGCCAGTCGAGCTTGTTGTCGCCCGGGTTGTGGTTGCCGTACTTGTACGCGGTGCTCTTGTCACCCACCCAGCGCTGGCCCCAGGCGATCGGGCCGTTGAACTCGTCGGACCAGGTCAGCGACTTGCCGGCGATCGGGGAGGACGGCGCCGGGGTGCTCGGGGTCGCGGTGGCGCTCGGGGTCGGGGTCGGGGTCGGGGTGACGCTCGGGGAGGGCTGCGCGGTGGGGGCGGTGGTCGGCGCGGTGGTCGGGGCCGGGGTCGGGGACGGCTTGGCGGTCGGGGTCGGCGCCGGGGTCGGGGTCGGCGTCGCGGTACCGGCGCGGGAGACCACCAGCTGCTGCGAGGGCAGGTTGTGCCAGGCTCCGCCCAGGTCCTGCCAGAAGCCGAACTGGTTGTACGTCCCGGCGGGCAGGGTGCGCGCGCCGCTGGTGAAGCTGAACCCGCTCGGGCATATCTGCACGTTGCTCGCGTTGCCCGGGAAGTCCAGGTTGGTGCCGCGGGCGTCGCGGACGCCGACGCCGACGGTCTTCGCGGTGACGCAGGACGAGGAGTGCAGGGCCAGCGAGGCGGTGGTGGCCTTGCCGGCGACCATGGCGGCGGGGGCGAGCCGGTCCTGGGTGACGGTCGGGGCGGTGGCGGCCTGGGCGCCGGACGGCAGCGCGAACAGGCCGGCGCCGGTGATCGCGATCGCGCCGGTGGCGGCGAGGGCGGCGTTGCGGCCGCGGTGGGAGGGACGGGCGTGGCGGGGCGCGCGACGGCGCCCGGCAGGCTGGTGCATGGCGGGTCCTCTGCGACGCCTGCGAGGTGAGCTGTCGGATTCGGGCTGCAGTTGCCCGGCCGCCTGTGGAGCGGCTTCACCCCTAGCCACGACCCGCACGCTGGTACGTACGGGCCGGGCGCTGACCTTGGTTCCCCCGCTCCCGTCCGCTGTGGTGCTCGAGTGCCCGCCGGCGGGTGGACGGGACTCGGCGTCCCGGCGGCGGGGTCCGCGACGGCGGACGACCGTTGCAGGCTAGGCAGTCCGTCCGTGAACGGACAACTGGATCCGGCCGGTTGTCGCACAGCTCACAGTGGTGTCGATCAACGACGCTGCGTGGTCGGCGAGTTGATCAATCCCCTGGCGGTACCCGGAGGCTCGTCCAAGGGCTCGACCGAGGTTCGGCCGGGGCTCGACCGGGGACTCGGCCAAGGGCACGGCCGGAGCTTCAGTCGAGCCAGGCGGCGACCTGGGCCTCGGCGTCCGGCGCCCAGGCCAGCTCCAGGTGGTTGAGCCCGGTGAGCAGCCGGGTGCCGCCGACCGTCGCGATGCCGGTGGTGTCCAGGGCGCTCGCGGTGAACACGATGCCGTCGCTGGGTCCGCGGTTCTCGTTCAGCACGCCCGGGATGTCGGCCGACCCGCCCGCGAGGAGGTAGGTGGGCACCGAGGCCGGGATCCCGGCCCGCTGGAGCGGCGCGATCAGCGAGCCGGCGCCGACGGCCGCCTGGATGCCCTGGCCGGAGGTGTAGAAGCCCTGGCCGCCGTAGTAGGTGGTCCACCAGTCCTGGGCGGTGGTGTCCACCCCGTAGGTCGCGTCCCAGCGGGCCAGCAGCTGGCGCTGGCCCGGGTAGCAGTCGCTGCCGCCGGTCGGCAGCACACCGAGGCAGGGCTGCGCCGTGTACGTCCCGTAACAGGTCATGTACAGGTGCGGGGAGGGTGCGTTGGCGGTGCCCCCGCAGGCCGGCCAGGTGGCCAGGTCGAAGTCCCAGCCGTGCGCGTAGACGTAGTCGAGCCCGCCGTTCGGCCCGCCGAGGGTGATCAGGCGGCGCACGTCGCCCGCGTACGCCCGTCCCTGCGCCGGGCGCACCGAGGACACGTACGCCCGGGCCGCCACCTCGCCCTTGCTCCAGGCCACCACGTCGACCCGGGGGACGCCGAGCCGGGCCCGGATCAGGGCGAGCGCGTCGCCGACGGCCTGGGCTTGGAGCAGGTTGTCGCCCTGCTTGTGGGCGAAGCCGACGGCGAAGACCCGGCGGCCGGTGCCGGCCAGGTACTGGGCCAGGCCGGTGGAGGGGCAGGCGGACGCCCCGCAGGTGCCGCTCTCCCCCGGGTTCGCCCAGGCCCGGTCGGCGTTGTCGTTGGCGCCGTGGACCAGCAGGACGGGCGTGCCGGTGCCGCCGGCGTCCCAGCCGGTGGCCGAGTAGAGCAGGAAGCGTGCCGAGGAGGGCTCGCCGGTGCCGAAGTAGGTGCGGCGGGCGCCGTCCTGGTCGCCGCGGCCGTCGGCGGGGTACTGCTCGGGGCCGAAGCCCGGGGTGGGGTCGAGGTAGCGCTCGACCTTCGCCCAGCCGTTGCCGGGGGCGGGGAAGGTCGCTTCGAGGGTGAGCGGAGCGGCACTCGCCGCGCCGGCGGTGGGGGCGCCGAGGAGGAGGGCCGTAAGGGTCAGCAGCAGCGCGACGAGTGCGGCGGGGACGCGTCCGGAGGGAGTCCTGGCGGGCGTCCGGGCGGGGGTCCGGGCCGGGAGTCCTGCTGCGGCGCCGGTGGGGGCACTGGTGGGGGTGCGTCTCATGGGCGTGGACGGTAGGACCGGCGCGTCGTCCGTGCCCATGTGCCGGTCGCACACCGCGGGCGGCCGGGCGATGGCGGACCGTACCGTGGCGCGGGGCCGCCCGAGTCCGCCCGGTCGGATAAATTGGAACCCTGGCGTTTTCCGCGGTGCACAAAGAGCACCGAGCCCGACCCGCACGATCCGCACCGCCCGTGACCGTCCGTGACCGTCGCGGCGCACGCTTCCGAGAAGAGGTCCCGCCCCACCATGACCGCGTCCCTGCCCGCCTTCGCCGGCCGCACCTACCTCTTCCAGGTCGACAACGGCGCGGCCTTCCGCAACTCTTACTCGGCCGACGGCACCCGGCTGCGCTGGGAGGGCCTCGGCGAGTCGGCGGGCCAGTGGGAGGACGTGCGGCTGCACGTCGCCGAGGTCGCGCCGGAGATCTACTTCGTCAGCTGGACGGAGCAGAGCGGGATCACCGTCAGTCATGTGATGGACCTCAACGCACTGACCGTCCGGGCCTTCTGGACCTTCGAGGGCGAGGGCGGCCGGGTCGGCCAGCTGCACACCGGGACGCTGGAGCGGGTGGCCTGACCGGCTCCGCGCCGAGCATGCGACGAACCCCCGGAGCGCCATCGGCTGGCGCTCCGGGGGTTCGTCGTGTGCTCGGCGCCGGCTCGCCCGAGGAGAGCGTCACCCGGGGGAAGCCTCGTCCGAGGGGGCGTCGCCCGAGGGGCGTCAGACGGTGTGGCCCGGCTGGGCGGGCACCTTGAGGTGCTGGGACAGCCACTCCAGCGAGGACGGCAGCAGCGTGCTCCAGGTCTCGAAGTTGTGGCCGCCGTTCTCCAGCATGCTGTACGAGACCTTCATCGGGCTCTGCACGGCGTCGACGAACGCCTCGGTCTCCTGCCGGTAGTTGCCGTCGCCCTTCTTGGTGCCGGCCAGCAGCACCGAGACCTCCGGCTGCGGCAGGTTCTTCAGCCGCCACATCAGGTTGGCCTCGTTGCGGCGCTGCTTGCTGCCGCCGAAGAGGTCACCGGTGGTCGGGTCGTCGGCGGCGTCGTAGTAGCCGGAGAGGGAGACGGCGGTCGGGAACACGTCCGGGTGGCGCATGGCCATCTTGACCGCGCAGTAGCCGCCGGTCGAGTTGCCCATGAAGGCCCAGGCGTGCGGATCGGTCGATACCCGGTAGCTGGCCTGGATCGCCGAGGTGACGTCCTTGGTGAAGTACGTGTCGGACTGGGCGCCGCCCGGGATGTCCTCGCACTCGGTGTCCTGCGGCAGGGCGGGCGAGGGCTGCAGCATGATCATGACGGTCGGCTGCATCCGACCCTCCTGCAGCAGCTTGAGCGCGGCGCCGGGGTAGTTGAAGCGGGTGATCAGGTTCTCGGCGATTCCCGGGAACCCGGTGCTGACGATCACGGCCGGGAACTGCCGCTGCGCGTACTCGGGTTGGAAGTACTGCGGCGGCAGGTAGACGAAGCCCTCGGTGGAGAGCCGGCTCTCCTTGCCGTCGATCCGGACCTTGCGGATCTCGCCGGACTGGGCGGGCTCACGGCCCATCGCGCCGCCGCCCTTGACCGACGCCTGGCCGATGGTCTCCACGAGCAGGCGGCCGGAGGCGTCCGCCTTGTTGTGTATGACCACCGGGCCAGTGCTGCCGGTGCCCAGCAGGTCGTCCCAACTGCTGTAGAACGCGAAGTAGTTGTTGGCCACCAGGCCGAGCGCGGCGAGCACCGCGAGCTGGGTGGTGAGCAGCGCGCCGATCCGGCCGAGCACCGCCTGCCAGCTCTTCCTGGCGAGTCTGGGCCACAGCCAGACCGTGCCGACCATCATCACGACCGCGATCAGTACGGCCAGTGCCAGCACCTTGTGGCTCGTCAGACCCATGTCCCAGTTGCTCCCACGCCTCGAACTCCGCGCCCCCTCCGCTCAGGGACATCCGAGGCGATCACCCCGGTTCCCCCACCGGGGCACGAGGACCAACCCTAGCGGGAGCTGGGAGGAAGCTGATCGGCGGCTGTGCGGCTGCGGCCGTGGGGCCACGCCTCGGCCGTCCGACCCCAGAGCCGCAGGCCCGCCGTGAGCTCGCGCATACAGCGGGCACCGAGGTCCTGCGGGGAGCCCGGGCCGGTCACCGGCGCATCCGAGGCCGCCCACTGCTCCAGGGCCACCCGGATCGCCGCGGTGGCCGCGGCGGCGGCCAGCCGGATCTCCAGCGGGTCGGCGCCCTCCGGGCAGCGGTCGGCCAGCACGGACCGCAGCCGCTCCTCCGACGCCGAGTGGACCCGCTGCCAGGTGCCGTCCAGCCGGGGATCGCGCAGCAGGCTGCGGGTCCAGTGCATCGCCTCGACGGCGCCGTCGTCGGCCGGGGTCAGCGACTCGACCGCCGAGCGCTCCAGTGCCTCCCGCAGCGGGAGCTCGGCCGGGCTCTCGGCGAGCAGGTCCACCCAGCGCTGCCCGCCCGCCGCCAGCAAGGGGGCGACGGCGTCCTCCTTGACGGAGAAGTACCGGTAGAAGGTGCGCAGCGAGATGCCCGCGGCGGCGGCGATCTCCTCGGCGGTGGTCGCCTCGGCGCCCTGCTCGGCGAAGAGCGCGGCGGCGGTGCGGGCGATCTCCAGCCGGGTGGCATCACGGCGGCGCTGGGTCAGGGTCGGGCGTCCGGTCACAGGGGTCAGCGTACGCACTCGACGATCAGCATGGCACGTCGCGCCGACATGTCACATCAAGACTTATTGGCACAACGTGCCATTCAGGCGTACCGTGCCTCTTGAGGTCGAGAGACCACGAACGAAGGAGAACCACCATGGAGCGCTTCAGCGGACGGAACGTCCTGATCACCGGCGGCGGCTCTGGCATCGGCCAGGCGACCGTGCACCGGATCCTCGCCGAGGGCGGGAAGGTCGTCGCCGTCGACGTCAACGAGGACGGCCTGAAGAAGACCCTGGACCGCGCGGCCGCCGACGGCACCGCCGAGCGCCTGACGATCCAGGTGCTGGACATCTCGGACGAGGCCGCCGTGGTGGCGGGCGTCGCCGAGGCGATCGCGGGCCTGGGCGGCCTGGACGTCCTGGTCAACGCGGCCGGCATCCTGCGCTCCTCGCACACCCACGAGACCACCCTGGACTTCTGGAACAAGCTCCTCGCGGTCAACCTGACCGGCACCTTCCTGATGACCCGCGAGGCGCTCCCCGCGCTGCTCACCGACGGCCGGGGCGTGGTGGTCAACTTCAGCTCCACCTCCGCGAGCTTCGCCCACCCCTACATGGCCGCGTACGCCGCGACCAAGGGCGGCATCCAGTCCTTCACCCACGCGATCGCCTCGGAGTACTCGAAGCAGGGCCTGCGCGCGGTCTGCGTCGCGCCGGGCAGCATCGACAGCGGCATGACCAACAACCCGGGCCTGCCCGCCGACGCCGACTTCAGCCTGCTCGCCAAGCTCTCCCCCGCCCTCGGCCAGGGCTTCGCGGGCCCCGAGACGGTGGCCGGCGTGATCGCCATGCTGGCCTCCGACGACGGCGCCTTCGTCACGGGCACCGAGCTCCGCATCGACGGCGGCACCCACATGTGAGCCCGCGGTTGTGAACCCTCGGTCCGGTTGTGAACCGTGGGTGCGGATGACGGCGGGGCCTGTGCCATCCCCCATGGGGCACAGGCCCCGCTCCATGCGCGCACGGGACGGTTCAGCGGTTCAGCGGTTCAGCGGTCCGGACGCTCTCAGGGCGTGCGCCAGTCGACGGCCAGGGCGACCGCCGGGTTGGCGACCAGCAGCCGGTCGGGCAGCTCGGGTCCGAAGGTGCGGGCCAGTCGCGGGGCGAGCTCGGTGAGCAGCCGGACCGGGCCGCCGGCCGCACGGGCCGTCCGGGTGGTGGTGTCGGCACCGAGCAGCAGGCGGTCGGCGTGGCCCGCCTCGACCAGGTCGGCGATCAGGTCGAAGGCCTGGAGGTCGTCGGGGTGACCGATCCTGGAGGGGCTGTCCAGGGCGAGGAACACTCCCTCGGCGGCGAGGCTGCGGTGCACGGACCGGTCGGTGAAGCGGGTGAGGTGGCCGAGCACGATCCGGTCGGGGCTCACTCCGTGGCGTCCGGAGAGCCGGTCCAGGAGGCCGTGCGGGTCGCCCGCGGGTTCGAGGTGGACGGCGATCGGGGCACCGGTGGCGTGGTGCGCCTCGGCGGCTGCGGCTGCCGTCCGGCGGGTGTGCTCGGTGAGCGGGCCCGCGTCGTCGGCGATCTTGATCAGACCGGCCCGGACGCCGTCGACGGCGCCGCCGGGGAGACCGGGGAGAGCAGGGAGACCGGTGGTGAGCTCGGTGACGAAGCGCTCGGCCAGGTCGGGGGACGGCACCGCCCCCGGGACGGCGTGCGAGGTGGGGCCGGGGAGACGACCTGCGGGGTAGTGGGCGGCCTGGTGCGCGCCGGTTGCGGCGACGAGGTGAACGCCGGTCGCGCGGGACAGCGCGGCGAGGGACTCCGCGCCGCGGCCCATGCCCCACGGGGTCCACTGGACGAAGGTGCGACCGCCGGCCGCGGCGTAGGCGCGCAGCACGTCCTCGGCGGCGGCCGGGTCGTCCAGCTCCTGGCCAGGGAGCAGGGGGCTGCGGATGAAGAGGTGGTCGTGGGAGTCGGTGGCGCCCAGCTCGGCGGGGGCGAGGTCGCCGAGGACGGTCCGCACCGTGCGGGTCGCCGTCATGACGCGTCCTCCGTCCCGGTGCCGGCTGCCCCGGTGCCGGCCGTCTCGGTGCCGGCCGTCCCGGTGCCGGCCGAAGCGGCCGCGAAGGTCGTGGTGGCGACCCGCAGGCCGGCCAGGGCCTTGGGGACGCCGACGTACGGGGCGAGGTGGACGATGACCTCGGTGATCTCCTCGCGCGTCAGCCCGATCCGCAGGCTGTTGCGGACGTGGTCGGCGAGCTGCGGCTCGACGCCGCCGAGGGCGGTCAGCGCGGCCAGGTTGGCGATCTGCCGGTCACGCAGGGCCAGGCCGGGGCGCTGGTAGGTGCCGCCGAAGAGGCTGGTGACGATCCAGTCGGGGAAGCCGGGGGCGAGCGCGTCCAGGCCACCGAGGGTCTCGGCGGCGACCGGGCCGCCGAGCTCGGCGAGCAGCGCGTAGCCGGCTTCGCGGTCGAGCGCGGCCGGGGCGAGGTCGGCGGGGACGAGCGAGGCTGCGGCGACGTCGGCGGGGGCGGGCGGGGGCAGGGGCGTGGCGGGCATCGCGGGGAGGGGACCTTTCACCAGTGGCGACCGGCCGGCAGCCGGTCGAGTTCGGGGCGGGACAGGTGCAGCACCCGGTAGCGGGCACCGGGCACGTCCTCGGGGGCCGGGCCGTGCCAGAGGGCGAGGCTGAGCAGTTCCCAACGGCTGGGGTCCACGGCGACGACGGCGGTGTGCAGGGCGGGGTGCGCGTGCTGCGCGGGGAGTTCGGCCAGCGCCCGTTCGACCGCCTCGGCCGGGTCGGCGGCCTCGGGGAGCCGCACGGTCGTGCGGGTGGCGGTGGTCGGGGCCTCGGTCCGGCTGCCCTCGGCCAGGCCCGCGCCGAGCCAGTGGTGGACGACGGGGCGGCCGAAGTCGGCGCTCAGACCGCGGAAGCCCGGGCCCCAGAGGAATCCGTTCATGCCCTCGGCGGTGCGCCAGAGGTAGAACGGCGCGTACTGGTTGACCGGCGAGCCGTCCTGACCGCGCTCGCGGACCAGGTAGACCTTGAGGCCGAGGCCGGGGTGGGCGTCGAGCAGGTGGCCCTTGTCGGCCACGCGCTTGCGGATGATGCCCATGTCGTAGTCGGCGGGGAGGGTGATCTCGTACTGCATGGCGTGCACGGCGGGACTCCCGGGCTGGGCGGGCTTCGACGGTGGTTCGGCTGGGCCTCGGCCCGCAGCCGGCGGGCTTCGGTCGTCAGGCCCGGCGGTGGGCGGCGAGCAGGCCGAGGGCGCCGCGGACGGCCTGGTCGAAGGGCTCGGCGCTGTCCGCCGCGCGAGCCAGGACGTAGCCGCCCTGGACGACCGCGACCACGGCGGCGGCGGTGTCCGCCGGGTCGAGGCCCGGGGCGAACTCGCCGTGCGTCTGCCCCTCGGCGACCAGGTCGGCGATCCGGCCGCGCAGCCAGTCGAACGTCTCCTCGACCGGGGCGCGCAGCTGCGGGTCGGCGACCACGTCCGGGTCCTGGGCCATCCGGCCGATCCGGCAGCCGCGCAGCACCTCGCGGTCGCGCTGCAGGTAGGCGGCGATCCGGTCGTACGCGGTGCCGGGGGCGGCCAGGTCGGCCTCGGCGATGCCCCGCATCTGCTCGGCGCTGCGGCGAAGGGCGGCGGCGGCGAGGTCGGGCTTGCCGGTGAAGTGGTGGTACATGCTGCCCTGGCCGACGCCGGAGCGCTGCTGGATGGCCTTCGGGCTGGTGCCGACGTAGCCGCGCTCCCAGAGGAGTGCCTGGGTGCTCTCGATGAGGCGGTCCTGGGTGCTCATGGCTCCACTGTACATACCAGTAGGTACAGCGGGAAGCGGTTTTCCTCACCGGGCAGGAGCGCACAGTGGGGGCAGGCGGCGGGTACGCGCAGTGGGAACGCGTAGTGGGAGCGCGCGACGGGAGGGCCCGCGGAAGAACAGAGGGCCGTGCGCCGCCCCCCGGCGGCCACGGCCCCTCGACCGTTCGTCATCCCCCGCGCCACCGACGGGCATTCCGTCTCCGCCGGTGGCGCGCGTCACGTCACGTACCGTGGCGGACGTCACACGGAGTAGGCGCCGACCGGCGGGGCCGGCCCCTCAGGGGAGTTCGCGCCGGATCACCGGGGCCACCTCCTCGGCGAACAGCTCCAGCTGCTCCCGCTGGGCACCCTCGGTCAGCGCGTCCACCCCGATGCCGACCACCTCGTTGCCGAAGGCCTCGTGGTAGCGGTGGATCTTCTCGACCACCTGCTGCGGACTGCCGACCAGGGCCGACCCCTCCTCCAATGCGTCCTCCAGCGACCCGAACGGCGAGTTGTTGTGCCTGCCCGCCGCCGAGTTGAACATCGCGTCCCAGTACGGGCGGAAGCCCTCGACGGCGTCCTGGGAGCGCTTCGCGACGTACAGCCCACCGAAGCTCGCACCCACCCGGGCCTCCTTCGGGTCGCGGCCGTAGTGCTCCCAGCGCTCGCGGTAGTGCTCCACCAGGGCCCGGTACTTCGCCAGCGAATGGAAGGAGTTGGCGGAGAACAGCGGGTCGCCGAAGCGGGCGGCCAGGTCGGTGGACCCGGTGCTCGTCGCGCTGCCGTGCCAGACCGGGATCGGTTCCTGCAGCGGGCGCGGCCAGACGGTGGCCTCGGTGAGCGGCGGGCGGGTCGACCCCTGCCAGGTCACCTTCTCCTCGCGCCAAAGCCTGCGCAGCAGTGCGTAGTTCTCAGCGAGCGCCTCCCACTGACGCTCCTCGGGAAGGCCGAACAGACCGGAGTGGCGCGGATCATTGCCCTTGCCGATGATCAACTCGACCCGTCCGTCGGAGAGTTGGTCCAGCAGTGCGTAGTCCTCGGCGACCCTGACCGGATCCAGGACACTGAGCACGGTCACCGCGGTGAACAGCCGGATGGTGGTGGTGCGGGCCGCGATCGCGCTCAGCAGGACGGGCGGCGCCGGGGAGAGGAACGGCTCGCCGTGCCGCTCCCCCACCCCGTAACCGTCGTAACCGAGTTGCTCGGCCAGGACGGCCTGGTCGATCACGTTCCGGAGCTTCTGCTGCGGACTGCGCCGGACCCCGGTGACCGGATCGGGGGCGTTGGCGACGAGGGACGAGACGGTGAACCGCACGGCGGTCTCCTTGGGGCGCTCGATGGTCGAAGGACGGGAGGGCGCTGGGCCGCTCGGAGCGCTGCGGGTACGGGTGCGGTACGGGCACGGCGGCGCTGCGCTCGGGCGGGCAGCACCGGGGCGGACCGGGGACCGGAATCGGAGCCCGCACCGGGGCGGGTCTGGATCCAGGACGGACCCGGCGGGCGAGGCCGCTCGGCGGCGGCCTCAGCGCGCGGTGCTGCGGCGGGTGCGACGACAACAACAGCGGGGCGCGGCGGTCACGGTCCGGACTGCCATCACGCTCCCCCTCGCCTCGCTCGTCGCTCTGTACGGCCCACACGGTCCTCCGCGAGGATAAGCAGCGGCCGGAAAGTCGGGCAAGGGCTTGATCGGGCGGGCCCGGCTGGCAAGATGTCCGGCATGAGCTACCTCGCCGCGGATGACCGCTATGCCTCGATGACCTACCGGAAGGCCGGCCGCAGTGGCGTGCAGCTGCCCGCCGTCTCGCTGGGGCTCTGGCACAACTTCGGTGACGCCCAGCCGCTGGACGTGCAGCGGGCAGTGCTGCGCCGGGCCTTCGACCGGGGTGTCACCCACTTCGACCTGGCGAACAACTACGGCCCGCCGTACGGCAGCGCCGAGCGCAACTTCGGCTACCTGTTCGCGCAGGACTTCCGGCCGTACCGCGACGAGCTGTTCATCGCGACCAAGGCCGGCTGGGACATGTGGCCCGGCCCGTACGGCAACGGCGGCAGCCGCAAGTACCTGCTGGCCAGCCTGGACCAGTCGCTGGGACGGATGGGGCTGGACTACGTCGACGTCTTCTACTCGCACCGCTACGACCCGGAGACCCCGATCGAGGAGACGATGGGGGCGCTGGACAGCGCGGTGCGCTCGGGCAAGGCGCTCTACGCGGCGATCTCCAACTACCCGGCCGAGCAGCATCGGGAGGCGGTGGCGATCCTGCGCGAGCTGGGGACGCCGGTCCTGCTGAACCAATCGGTGTACTCGATCCTCAACCGGAAGGTCGAGGAGGCCGGGGTACTGGACGCGGTGGGTGACACCCAGACCAGTCTGATCGCCTACTCGCCGCTCGCCCAGGGGCTGTTGACGGACCGCTACCTCTCCGGACAGGTGCCGGTCGGGTCGCGGATGTCGGTCGGCAAGTTCCTGAAGGAGGAGGCGCTGACCGAGCAGAAGCTGGAGCAGCTGCGGGCGCTGAACAAGGTCGCCGAAGGGCGCGGGCAGAGCCTGGCGCAGCTGGCGCTGTGCTGGGTGCTGCGGGACCCGCGGGTGGTGTCGGTGATCATCGGGGCGAGCAGCGTGGCCCAGCTGGACCAGAACCTCGACGCGCTGGCCGGGGGGCCGCTGACGGAGGAGGAGCTGGCCGAGATCGACCGGCTGAGCCTCTGAGGGTGACGACAGCGGACGGATGACGGCGGGCGGGTGACGAATGACGGATGACAGATGACAGATTTCGAAATCTGTCATCTGTTATCCGTTTGCTGTCATCTGTTCGCTGTTATCCGTCAGCTGTCATCTGTTCGCCGACGCTGTCGCCCCCGGTCGACGGATCAGCGGATCAGCGGATCGGCAGGTCAGCGCCGGATGCCCAGCGCGGGCAGTACGGTCTCGGCGACCCGGTGGGCCTCCTCCAGCAACGGGTTGCCGGAGAGGATGAAGGTGTCGACCCCCAGGCTCTCGAACTCCTTCAGCCGTTCGACCACCTGGGCGGTCGAGCCGACCACCGCCGTTCCCGGCCCGGGGCGGAACAGGCTCATGCCCGGCCAGAGGTTGGGGTAGGCCTCCAACTCCCGGGCGCGCGCAGGGACCTTGCCGCCGTGCTGGCGGAACTGGCGCTGCCAGCCGACGCCGTCCTCCCCCTCGACCGAGCCCAGCTGCCGGGCGTACGTGGCCTGGCTGGTCACGTCCAGCAGCCGGTCGGCGGCCGCCCAGGCCTCGTCCTCGGTGTCCCGGACGATCAGGTGCAGCCGCAGGCCGATCCGCAGGGTCCGGCCGTGGGCGGCGGCGCGTTCGCGCACCAGGTCGAGCTTCTCCCTGAGCAGGTTCGGGGGTTCGCCCCAGGTGAGGTACACGTCGACGTGCTGGGCGGCCATCTCGATGCCGGCCGGCGAACTGCCGCCGAACCAGAGCGGGATGCCGCCGGACTGCACCGGGGTGAGCTCGCGCAGGCTCGCGCCGGCGTTCGTCAGTCGGTAGAACTCGCCCTCGTGGTCGAAGACTTCGCCGCTGGTGAGGCGCCTGACGATCGACCAGTACTCGGCGCTGAGCCGGTAGCGGTCGTCGTGCTCGACGTCCAGGCCGTACTCACGCAGCTGTGCGGTGGAGCCGTTGACCACGTTGAAGCGCAGCCGCCCGCCGTACTGGTGGTCGAAGCTGAGTGCCATCTTGGCCAGCAGGGTGGGCGAGACCAGTCCGGGGTGGACGGCCAGCAGCGGCTTGAAGGCCGGTCCGGTGGCGGCGGCGAGCGCGCTGCCGAGCGTCCAGACGTCGTACAGGTCGGTCGCGAGCAGCGCGCCCGTATAGCCCAGGCGCTCGACACTGCCCGCGAGTTGCTGGAGGTAGCGCAGGTCCACCGGGCGACGGCCGGCCGGCTCCCAGGGGTAGTGGCCCTCGCGCGGGATGATGTACCAGAGGACTTCGGAGGCCACGGCTCAGCTCTCCTTCCCGAGCGCGGCGGCCACCGGGGCCTCCAGGGCGGGCAGATGGGCGTCGGCGACATTCAGCGCGCGGTCGATGAAGCCGACCCGGTGGAAGATGTCCGCGGCCTCCTGCTGCTCGGCGATGAACTCGGCCGTGGCGGGCTCCAGTTGCCAGGGCAGTGCGGCGAGCGCGGTGCGCCAGTCGGCGAGCGCCCCGCCCAGTTCCCCGGCCGCGATCGCGGCGGCCTCGGCCGGGTGGGCCGCCACCCAGGCGTCCGCCCGGCGCAGTGCGGTGGCGACGGCGGCGACCACCTCCGGGCGCGTGGCGGCGAAGTCCCGGCGGGTGAAGAAGACCGAGCGGTCGGTGATGACGTCACCGGTGCGGATCAGCTCGCGAAACTCCCCACTGCGGCGGGCGGCGGCGAGCTCGGCGCCCTGGGCGATCCAGCCCGCGATCCCGCCTTCGCGCAGCCGCCGGGCCTGGTCCTCCCCCGCCGCCGGACGCTCCGGGGTGACGTCCTCGCCGTACGAAAGCCCGTGCGCGTGCAGGGCCTTGGCGAGCAGATGGGTCTGCCAGGAGCCGACGCCGAGGACGACGGTGCCGCCCTTGAGGTCGGCGACCGTACGGACCGGTCCCCCGTCCAGCACCAGCAGCGCGCCGTGGTCGGGGCGGGGCGCGGAGACGACCGCGTACACCAGGTCGTGTCCGGCCGCCTGGGCGGTGATCGGCGGGGTCGAACCGGTGCCGCCGAAGTCGATGGTGCCGTCGGCGAGCAGCTCGCCGGTGCGGGTGCCGTCGGTGTAGTGGTGGAACCCGCCGGTCTCGCCGAGCGGGGACAACTCCTCGTCCAGATAGGGCAGTCGGGCGAGGTAGTAGAGCGAGGGGTTGCTGGCGTGGACGCCGAGGGTGACGGTCATCTGGTCAACTCCGGTGGTGCGTGCGGTTTCTGCGGGAGGACTGCGGAGGCATGCGCGGGGTGGCGGGGTACGCGGGGTACGGCGGTCCGCCGCTCAGTGGACGCCCAGATCGGCGAGCAAGCGGCGGCGCAGGTCGGCGAAGGCCGGGTCGGCGGGGTCGCGGGGCCGGTCGACGGCGACCGGCTCGTCCCGGACCAGAAGGCCGTCGCGGAGCACGGCGACCCGGTCGGCGAGCCGAACGGCCTCGTCCACGTCGTGGGTGACCAGCAGGACGGCCGGACGGTGGCAGCGGACCAGGTCCCCGACCAGGTCCTGCATGCGCAGCCGGGTCAGGGCGTCCAGGGCTGCGAACGGCTCGTCCAACAAGAGGAGTTGCGGCTCGCGGACGAGCGCCCTGGCCAACGCGACGCGCTGCGCCTCACCGCCCGAGAGGGTGGCCGGCCAGGACTCGGCGTGCCGCTCCAAGCCGACCTCGGCGAGCGCCTTCAGCCCGGTCGCCCGGGTCGCGGCGCCGCGCGGCAGGCCGACCGTGACATTGGCCAGCACCCGCTTGGAGGGCACGAGTCGGGGTTCCTGGAAGACCACTGTACGGACCGGCGGGACGAGCACCGTGCCCTCGTCGGCCCGGTCGAGCGCACCGAGGATGCGCAACAGGGTGGTCTTGCCGGTGCCACTGGCCCCGAGCAGGGCGACGAACTCGCCCCGGGCGATGGAGAGGTCGACACCGTCGAGGACGGCCCGGGTGCCGAACACCCGTCGCAGGCCGCGCAGATGGACGGCCGGAGTGGCCGCGGGGGTCACGGCGGGAGTGCCGACCGGAGTGGTAGGGGACGTCATCGGGCGCCTCCTGGGACGGCCCGGCGCCACGGCATCAGCAGGCGTTCCAGGACCCGGACGACGCCGTCGGCGACGAGGCCGAGCAGCCCGTAGATCAGGATGCAGACGGCGAGGACGTCGGTGCGTGAGTAGTTCTGGGCCTGGGCCATCAAGTATCCGATGCCTTCGGTGGAGTTGATCTCCTCGGCGGCGATCAGGGCGATCACGCTGAGCGTCATGGAGAGCCGCAGCCCGGAGAGCAGCGAGGGCAGCGCACCGGGCAGCACGACCGTACGCACGATCGCCCAGCGGCCCAGGCCGAAGCTGCGCATCGCCTCGACCAGCTTGCGGTCGGTGGCGCGGACGCCGCCGGAGGCCGAGACGTACATCGGGAAGCTGGTGGCCACGCCGATCAGGGCGACCTTCGCGGTCTCGGTGATGCCGAACCACACCATGAACAGCGGGACGAGCGCCAGGAACGGTACGGTGCGCAGGACTTGGATCGCCGAGTCGAGCAACTCCTCGCCGAGCCGGGTGAATCCGGTGACCACGCCGAGCACCAGGCCGGTGCTGGCGCCGAAGAGCAGGCCGAGTCCGGCCCGGGTGAGCGAGACGGTGAGGGCGTCGGCCAGCTGCCCGTTGCCCCACAACTCGCCGACGGCTTCGGCGACCTGGGCGGGTGAGGCGAGTACGTCCTGGGTCAGCGCCCCGGTGGCGGAGGCCAGCGCCCAGCCGCCGAGCAGGGCCAGCGGGCCCAGCGTGCGCAGGAGGGCGGCGAGCGCCCGGGGGCGGGGGCGTCGGCGCTCGGCCCGCGGGGGCACCAGACCGGCAGCCAGGGCGGCGGCCAGGGCGGCCTCGGTCTCCTCGGCGGCGTGCGCCGGCTGCGGTGGGCCGTCCGCTCGTCCCGTTGCCGGGGCGGTCACTTGGCACCGTCCCCGAGCTTGTCGATGTCGATCAGATAGGGCTTGACGTCGACCAGTTGCTTGGTGACCTTCTGGTCGGCGAAGAAGCGGGCGACGGTGCCGAAGCGGGCGGTGTCCGCCTCGGAGATCGCGGCGGCCGCCGCACCCTGCCGACCGACGTTGACCGCGACGTCCTTCTCGGCCGCGGTGACGGCGGTCGGGCCGGAGTCGGTGAACACGTTGAGGTAGGCGGCCGGGTCGGCCTTCTCCTTCAGGCCGTTGTCGCGCAGGTACGCGTAGAAGGCCTTGACCACCTCGGGTTGCTTGTCGGCGAAGCCGTTGCGCACCGCCCAGACCGCGTAGTTGTCGGAGCCGATCGCCTTGCCGTCGACCAGGAAGTGCGCGCCCGCGTTGGCGATCGTGGGGGTGGAGAAGGTGTTCCAGGTCGCCCAGGCGTCCACCTGGCCGGAGTTGAAGATCCCCGAGGTCTGGTCGGCCCGCAGGTAGACCCGCTGGACCTGGTCGGCGGGGACGCCGTTCTTCTCCAGCGCCTTGAGCAGGAGGTACTCGCTGGTGCCGCCCTGGGACACCGCCACCTTCCGGCCGACCAGGTCCTGCACGGTCTTGATGGCGGAGTCGTTCTTGACCAGGATCCCCTCACCGACGCCGTCGGGAGCGGTCTGGGCGAACAGCTTGAAGCCGGGCTTCTGGGCGAGCGCGGCGACGGCCGAGGTGATCGAGCCCTGGGCGACGTCGAGTTGGTCGGCGGAGAGCGCCTGGGCGGCGGGGGCGAAGGGGCCGGCACTGCCCGTCCAGGCGACCTTGGCGTGGACGGCCGCCAGGGCCTGGTCCAGCGAGCCGTCCTTCTTGCCACGGGCGAGGAAGCCGTTGTTGCCGGGGTCGGGCAGGCGGAGCACGACGTCCGTCGTGCCACCGGCCCCGCCCTCGGCGGAGCCCTTGGCCCCGTCGGCGGTCGAGCCGCAGGCGGCCAGGGCGGTGGAGGCGAGCAGCGCGGTGGCGGCGAGGGCGAGGCGGGCGGTGTTCACGGGGGTCTCCAAAACAAGTGACAGATGACGGCGAACAACTTTCAGATGTTGTTCGCTGAACCCTGTTGTCTGAACTCTGTTCGCTGAAAGTTGTTCGCTGAAAGTTGTTCGCCTGCGGCCGTCCACTGGGGGACGTTCGCCGACGGCTGTTCGTCGAGCGCTGCCGATGGAGCGGGGCCGGAACCGCCAGACGGAGGAACGACCGGACGAACGACAGGACGGTCAGCCGGTCACGCCCCGCCGTTCGCGCAGCAGCGCACGGGCGGCCCGGAGCGGCTCCGGGTCGGCCCAGGCGCGGACGTCCACCGACGCGGCGAGGAACCCCTGTCCGCCGAGGAATCGTTCCTGTTGCGCCAGCAGTTCAAGCCGCTCCTCCGAGAGATCCAGGTGCAGGGTGCGGTGACCACCCGCCGCGTACGCCCCAGCGACACCCTCCGCGCCGGCCCCCGTCTCGGCCTGCAGGATGCGGGCCACCTCCGCCGGGCGCTCGGCCGCCCAGTCGGCGGCCTCCAGCAGGACGGCCAGGAACCGGGCGACCAGCCGCGGGTGTTCGTCCAGCAGCCGCTGGTGGACGGTGACCGGCCGGGGCGTCCCGTTGTTCACCCGGGCCCGGCGGTCCGGCGCCGTGTCCAGTTCCACCGCCACCTCCGCGCCGATCCGGCGGGCGGCCTCGACGGCGAGCGCCCCCTTCACGTACACCGCGTCCACCACACCGTCTCGCAATGCGGACAGTTCGGCGGACCACTGCCCGCCGCCCCGGACCGCCGGGACGTCGACCAGCTCGACGTCCGCCAGCCCGAGACCGGCCAGCCCCAGGGCGCCGCGGAAACCCGCCAGTGCCATCGCCCGCCAGAAGTCGATGCCGATCCCATGACGTGGGATCGCCAGTCGCAGCCCGCGCAGCTGGCCGGGCTCACCGATCCCGCTCCCGGCCCGGACCAGGACGACCTGCCGCTCCTCGATCCAGGTCAGCCCGATCAGCCGGGTCGGCTCGCCCCGCGAACGGGCCCACAGCGCGGGCACGTTGCCGCCCTCGCGGAACAGCCCGGTCAGCGCATGGGTGTAGTGATGGTCGGCGGCCACCTCCGGCGGGGCATCCTGGAGCGAGCGGACGGCGATCCCGTCGGCGGCGAACTCCCGGGCCAGCCAGCCCTGGTCGGCCGCGATCCCGGTCGCGGTGGGCACCGGGCAGCGGGTGAACCAGAGCGTCTCGGGGAGGGCGGGCGAACCTGGCGAACGACTGGACACGGGAGTTGTTCCTCTCCGGGGGCTCCGGCGGCAGCCGGAAGCAGCGGCGATCGAGTACGTTGCGGGCCATCGGGCCTCGGGCGCAGCAGAGTTGTGACCGGCGAGCGGTGACAGGAGCGGGTGGCGCGGGGTGCGTCAGCGACAACAGGCACAGGAGGGGAGACACCGGTGGGACATCACGGCGCCACTCCTTCCTGTTCGGGCGCGCCCCGGCCCGAGGGGTTGGGCAGCGCGATGCGAGGAGCGTTCCACGGTGGCCGAACCGGAGGCAAGCCTTTGCCACATGGTGGGATCAGTTGTTCATCAATGCCTTCCCATTGCAACACCGTTGACACATTCCCGCAGCACCGGCTGCCCTACGCTGAGACTCCCTCCGGCGGTCCGCCCGGAGCCACCCGACCGAACGCGAGTTGCCATGGCCGAGGCCGCCACCGCCGTCCAGAACCCGCCGGCCGGTGCGCAGGCCGTCCAGCGCGCACTCGGGCTGCTGCACTGCTTCCACGACAACGGCCCGGACCTGAGCGCCTCGGACCTGGCCCGGCGGATGGAACTCCCGGTGTCCACCGCGCACCGGCTGGCCCGCACTCTGGTCAGCGCCGGGTTCCTGGAACAGGACGAGCAGACCGCCCGCTACCGGCTCGGCCCGGCCGTCGCCGAACTCGGCCAACTCAGCTTCCACCAGCGCGGACTGCACCTGGCCGGGCCCGAGCTCGACCTGCTCGCCCGGCGCACCCAGACCACCGCCGACCTGGCGATCCGCAGCGGTCCGCACGCGGTGATCCTGGTGGGCGGCTCGGTCCGCCCGGACACCGGCCTGGGCTTGCGCCGGCCGCTGCACTCGACGGCGCTCGGCAAGGTGCTGCTCGCCTGGCCGCGGTCGGGTGAGACCGCGGTGGCCGCGCTGGGTCCGCTGGCCTCCTTCACCGACCGCACGATCACCGAACCTGCCTCCCTGGAGGAGGAGTTGGCCAAGGTCCGGGCCGCCGGTCACGCCCTGAACGACGGAGAGTCGGCCGCCGGGGTGCGGACCGTCGCGGTGCCCGTCCTGGACGCGGCCGGGCAGGCCCGGTTCGCGCTCGCGGTCCGCTCGACTCCCGCGCACCTCACCGACGACCGACTGGGCTGGTTCCTGGGCCACGCCCGGACCTGCGCCGACGCCCTGGCCGTCCTCCTGCTGCCGCCCGACCAGCGCCCCTGAGTGTCCGGCCCGACCGCCCGGCCCGACCGCGCCCTGACACGCCGACAAGCCGCAGCGGGCCGCCCGTTCACGGAACGAACGGACAACCCGCTACGGCGCTGGACGACTTAACGACTCGGCGAATCGGCGAATCGGCGACGGTCAGTTGACCGGCGTGTACTTGTACCCGACCCGACGCACCGTCACGATCGAGTCCCGGTAGGCCGGTCCGAGCTTGCGACGCAGCCGGGCGACGTGGACGTCGACGGTGCGGCCGTCGCCGACGTGGCCGTAGCCCCAGACGGCCGAGACCAGGTGGTCCCGGGTGTGCACCCGCTGCGGGTGCTCGGTGAGGTGGGCCAGCAGCTCGAACTCCAGGTAGGTGAGGTCGAGCAACCGCCCGTCGACATAGGCGTTGCGCCGCTCGGCGTCGACGCTGATGCCGCGGCCGGCGGGTCGGACCGGGCGGACGGCGCCCGGAGCGCCGCCCGACAGGGCACCGGTCGCAGCGGCCCCGGCCGCACCGGCCGCGCCGGGCACGCCCGCCGGGGCGGACAGGCCCTCGGCCGGCACCAGCACCAGGTAGCCGACCATCGGGTGCCCGGCGGCCGCGCCGGCCTGCGCACCGTACTGGGCGAGCAGGCCCTGCGGCAGCAGTCCGTGGGGCAGCGCGGCGACGACGGTCGCGCCCTCCGGCAGGGCGGCGAGCAGCGAGGCGGGGGCCGGCGGTGCGACCGCACCGGGCTGCGGGCCGACGACCGGTCCCGCGCCGCCCTGGCGGTTCGGCGCGAGGGCCTGGCCCACGCCCGGGCGGTGCGGCCCGACGGCCGGGGTGTGCGGCGGGACGGCGGAGACGGACGGGAGGACGGAGACGGGGTGAACGGACCGGACCGCGCGCAGGTGCGGGGTCGCGGCGGGCAGGGGCAGGGTGGCCGTGGAGGAGGAAGACATGGTGTGCCGCTCATTTCGCGCGTGACGGACGGGGTGGAGTCGTCTGCGCGTCGACCGGGCGTACTGCCGGAGCTGGACCGGGTGGGCCGGTGTCAGCGGGCGGAGGGCCGGGACGCGCTGGGCGAGCCCGGACACGTCTGATCGAACAGGTGCGGCTGCCGCGACGGCCAGAACGGTTCGAGGTCGAGGTGACCCCGCCGGCCGTCCCGGGTGAGACCGTCGACGCCGGGGGGACCGGCGACACCGGGGGATTTGCTGGGGCAGGCGATGTTCACTGGTGGTTTCTCCGCTGGGCGGGGCCGGATCGGTCGGCCGCGGACGCACCTGACGGGCGATCCGCTACGGCCTGGTCGACGGGGTCGGCGGTGCGTCGGGCGGCAGCGGCCCGCGTGGGCCGGAGGTGCCGGGGACGTACCGGGTCGGGGCGAGGCCGGTCAGCGACAACAGGCGCTGCAGATCAGCGCGTGGTCGATGTAGCGGCGGACGGTGAGCACCGGCATGACGGGGCCGGGCACGGCGGTGATGCGTCGCTGGCCGACGGTCATCCCTGCTGCCCTCCCCCTTCGTCCTGCCTCGTCGTGCTGCGGGTGCGCGGCGACCTGCCGCGCTCCGGTGTGCGGCGACGGTGCCGCGTCGGATCGTCGAAGGCCGGTGGCCGGTCGGCGGCGTCCGTACGGACCCACCGGCCCGAACGGACCGGTGTGAACAGGACGTTCCCGACCTTCCCGACGGCATGGCCGGGACGGCTTTCGTCCACAGAGCCTTCCACGCCCGAGCCTGTCTAGGCAACCTTCCGCACGACGAGCGTCCGCCATGTGGACGGCCGAATGAGACGTCGGGTGCACGAAGCACTCCTGACCAGCGGCGATCCCACGGAGTCTCAGGTCCGCGCGGCGGCCCGGCGACGGCGGTCGGCGGCGTGCTCGACCAGGGCGACCAACAGTTCCTTCCCGTCCTCCCGCAGCCGCGCGTCGCAGAGCATCACCGGGATCCCCGGGTCGAGGTCCAGCGCGTCCCGGACCTCCTCCGGGGCGAACCGCTCGGTGCCCTCGAAGCAGTTGACCGCGACCAGGAACGGGATGCCGCGCTGCTCGAAGAAGTCCACCGAGGGGAAGCAGTCGGCCAGCCGCCGGGTGTCCGCGATCACCACCGCGCCGAGCGCGCCGCGCGCCAACTCGTCCCAGAGGAACCAGAACCGGTCCTGCCCGGGCGTGCCGAACAGGTAGAGCGCGAGGCCCGGCCGCAGGTCGATCCGGCCGAAGTCCATCGCCACCGTGGTGGTGCGCTTGGCCTCCACCCCCGAGGTGTCGTCCACCGGGCGGCCCAGTTCGCTGAGCTCCTCCTCGGTGCGCAGCGGCCGGATCTCGCTGACCGAGCCGACCAGGGTGGTCTTGCCCGCGCCGAACCCGCCGGCCACCAGGATCTTCACGGCGACGGCCGGGCCACCGCGCCAGCGCGGTTCGGTGGCGCTCCGGTCCGACGCCGACGGGGCGCTCGGAGCAGCGCTTCGCACGGCACTCGGCGGGGTGCCCCGCGGAGTGCTCCGCGTGGCACTCGGCGGGATCGGGTCAGAGCGCACGGAGTCCATTGATCACGTCTCGCAGCAGGCGCTCGTCCGGCAGCTCGGCGAGCGGAACGGGTCGGGTGACGCTGATCAGGTCGGCGTCGTAGAGGTCGCCGAGCAGGACGCGCACGACGCTGACCGGCAGATCGGTGTACGAGCCGAGCTCGGCGACGGACAGCGGCTCGTGGCGGCACCAGGCCAGCAGCGTGTGGTGCTCCGGGTCGAGGACGCTCGCGGGCACGGCCCCCGCGTCCGGCCCGGGCTCCTTGGCGGTGATCAGCGAGATCAGGTCGAACAGGCCGTCCTCGACCGGCCGGGTACGGCCCCGGGTCATCGAGTAGAGCCGCACCACCGGGCCGGCCTCGTCGTCGAACCACCGGTCGTCGACGGGGGTGCGCGGACGGAACAGGTCGACCTCCGGGTCGTCCGGGGTCCCCTGCTCCGGCTCCGCGCCGTCGCTCCCGCCGTCGCTCCCGCCGCTGCTCGCGACGCCGTCGAAGCCGACGCCCTCGGCGGGCCCCTCCGGCACCGCCGGGGCCGGGTCGTAGAGCGCCGCCGGGCCGTCGTGCCCCACGGGGCCGTCGAGCACCGCCCGGCCGTCGTGCGCCGCGGGGCCGCCCGGCCCGTCCGCCTTGGGATCCGCCATCGGACCGCTCAGCCCCTCGGCGCGGCGGTTTCGGTGCGCGGTTCGGCGGCCAGGTGCTCGCCGACCCGCTTGACCAGCAGGGCCATCTCGTAGGCGATCTGGCCGATGTCCGCCTCGGCCTCGCTCAGCACGGCCAGACAGCTGCCGTCGCCCGCCGCCGTGATGAACAGGAACGCCTCGTCCAGCTCCACCATGGTCTGCCGGACCCCGCCGACCTTGAAGTGCCCGCCGGCCCCCTTGGCCAGGCTGTGGAACCCGGCCGCGACGGCCGCCAGGTGCTCGGCGTCCTCACGGTCGAGGTCGCGCGAGGCGCCGGTGGCCAGCCCGTCGCTGGAGAGGATCACCGCGTGCCGCAGGGCCGCGACGCGGCCCACCAGGTCGTCCAGGAGCCAGTTGAGGTCCCCGGACGGCTGCGTCGAAGTGGTCATGAATCAGTTCCTTCCGCTGGAGCGGGTGGTGCGGGTACTACGGGCACTGCTGGTACTGCGGTCGTTCCGGGTCCTGCCGGCGCTACGGGTGTCGAGGGTGTCACTGGTGGTACGGGCGGGACCGTCGCAGGGTTCCGCCGGACCGGCTGGCCGGGCGGGATCCGACGGGCCAGCGACGCCCGGTCGGAGTCTCCGGGCGCGGGTGCGGGCAGCGCCGCCGGGGCGGGCGCCGGACTGATCGCCCGCCGGGACGGGTCCGGCGGCAGCCAAACGGGTACGGCGGCGGGCCTGGCGTTCGACGAGCCCGCCGAGCCCGCCGAGCCCTGCGAAGCCGGCGGCCCCGTCCGGCTGAGCGAGCCGGGCGAGCCGACCGGACCGGTGGCCCCGCGTCCCCGGGTGAAGCCGCGCTGGAACGAGGCGAAGGTGGCCCTGGCCTCCTCCGGCGAGCGCTCCCGGGCCTCCCGGGCCTCCGCCGACTCGGCCGACTGCGCGCCCGACCGACCGGCCCGGTCCTCGGGCCCGGCCTCGGCGCGGAGCCGCTCCTTCGCCTGCTCCTTGAGCTGCGGCGCGAGGTTCGCCTGCCGGACCCGCCGGGGCAGGCCACCAGGTGTCCGGGGCACCGCGTCCACCGGCACCGCATCCGCCGGCACCACGTCCACCGGCACCGCATTCGCCGAAGACGGCTCCACCGAAGACGGGACCACCGGCCCCACGTCCACGGGAGCCGCGTCCGGGAACGCCGCCGCCTCCGCCAGGTCCCGCCGGTGCCGCCCCGTACCCGCTCCGCCGTCGACGTCCGCCCCCGGCGCGGGCACCAGCACCGGTCCGCCCTTGGTCCGCGCCGCCCGGCGCGGCAGCCCGTTGGCCGTGCGGCCCGGCTCGGGCGCGGACGGTCGCGGACCGCCGCTCCCCCGGTGCCGCCCGCCCGTCCCCGCCACGGGCGCCGAGCCCGCCGGCGCATCCGTGGCCGTACCGGACGAGGCGGAGGAGCCCGGGTCGGGCACCGCGACCAGGTCGCGTCGTCCCGCCGTCCGGCCCGCCGGGCGGCGTCCCCCGCCCCCGGTCGCACCGGCCGCGGGCGGCTCGGGCAGCCCGTCCGGCGCCTCCGCCAGCAGTTCGCGCGGGATCAGCACCACGGCCGTCGTCCCGCCGTACGGGGAGGGCCGCAGGTGGACCCGGATGCCGTGCCGGCGGGCGAGCCGGCTGACCACGAACAGTCCCAGTCGGTCGGTGTCGGCGAGGTCGAACTCCTGCTCCACCGCGAGTCGTTCGTTGATCTCGGCGAGCAGCTGTTCGCTCAGTCCGAGGCCGCGGTCGTCGATCTCCAGCGCGAAGCCGTGGGCCACCACCTCGCCCTGGACGGTGACTTGGGTGGTCGGCGGGGAGAACACCGCGGCGTTCTCCACCAGTTCGGCCACCAGGTGGGTCACGTCCGCGACGGCGCTGCCGAGCAGGCCGGTGCCGGGGAAGGGCCGGACGATCACCCGGGCGTACTCCTCGACCTCGCCGATCGCCGCCCGGACCACGTCCACCATCCGGACCGGCTTGCGCCAGGCCCGCCCCGGCGAACCACCGGCCAGGATGATCAGGCCCTCGGCGTGCCGGCGCATGCGGGTGGTGAGGTGGTCGACCTTGAAGAGGTCCTCCAGCTCGGCCGGGTCCTCGGTGCGGCGCTCCATGGTGTCGAGCAGGGTGAGCTGCCGGTGCAGCAGCACCTGGCTGCGCCGGGCCAGGTTGACGAAGACCGCGGCGACGCCCCGGCGCAGTTCGGCCTGCTCGACGGCGGCCTCCACGGCGGCCCGCTGGACCGCGTTGATGGCCTGCCCGACCTGCCCGATCTCGGCCTGCCCGAAGCGCAGTTCGGGTGTCTCGGCGGCCACGTCCACCGGCTCGCCGCGGCGCAGCCGGAGCATGACGGACGGCAGCCGGGTGGTGGCGAGTTCGTTGGCGGCGTTGCGCAGGCCGATCAGTTCACGGGCCAGGCCACGGCCGATCCGGAACGAGATCAGCACCGAGAGCACCACGGCGACCAGGCCGACGGCGCCGGCGATGCCGCCGCGCCACAGTGCCGTGACGGCCGCGGAGCGACCCCGGTCGTCCAGCCCGGCACCGATCCGGGAGTTGATGGCGGAGAGGTCGCCGAGCGACCGGTCGGCGGTCTGCCGCCAGTCATCGCCGTTGAGCGCCTGGACCACCCGGTCGGGGCCGCCGGCGCCGACGAAGTCGGCCTCGGCACGCGCCAGCGCGCCCCAGGCCTCGCCGCCGCGCAGGGCTAGGTAGTCGGACTGGTCGGCGGGTTCGAGCTCGGCGATGTAGACGGTGAAGAGCGCCTGCTGGTTGTGCAGGGCGTCCAGCGCGGTCTGGTACTGCTCGCCGGTGGGCCGGGTCGCGCCGGTGCGCAGGCCCTCCATGGCCGCGTCCTCCTGCGCCAGGTACTCGCGGGCGCGCACCAGCTCGATCAGGATGGTGCCCTGCCGAGGGAGTTGGCCGCTCTGCCGGGCGACGTAGGCGGACCGGAAGCCGAACACCGGCCTGACCAGGTCGTTGTACTGTCCGAGCGCGAACTCCCAGTTGAGCGCCAGCCGGCCGACCTGGGCCCGCAGCGGGCCGAGCTGGTCGGCGGCGGCGATGATCTGCATCAGGCGGGCCCGCTGGGCGGTGGAGAGCCGGTCGCCGGCGCCGTCCTTCTTCTGCCGCAGCACCGCGAGGCTGCGGTCGGTGGCGGTGGTGGCGTGCTCGAAGGCGTCCCGGGCGACCGGTGAGTTCGGGTCGGCCAGGTGCTGGACGGCCGCGCGGCGCTCGTTCTGCAGGTCGCCCGTGTACTGGTCCACCGCCGCCCCGTACTCCTTGTACGTACGGCTGATCGCCAGCTGGTTCCAGGCGTCCCCGGTGGCGGCGAGCGTCGCGTACGCCCACAGGGCGACGAGCGCGACGATGGGCACCAGGAGCAGCGCGATGATCTTCGCGCGGATCGAGCTGCTGCGCAGACGCATGGAGTCCTCGGTCGGGAAGTGCCAGGCGCGGACGGGGAGCGGTTCGGAGGGTATCCGGGCCGCTGGAGCGGCGGGTTCGGCGGGGCGTGGGGAGCCCTGGGGCGAGGGAGCCGGAGGAGGTCCCGGCCACAGGTCTGCGAGACTCTACTACGCCCTGACCACACGTTCGAGGGCCGAACCATTCCACTTCTTCACCACTTCTTACCTTGTTCCGACCCCGTACCCCGCCCCGCGGTCACCCGGTGCCCCGCCCCGCGATCACCCCGTGGTCGCCCTGTGGTCGCCCTGTGCCCCACCCCGCAGTCGCCCCCCGGCCCGCCGCCCGGACGTCTCCTCGACTCCTCCCCAACTGCGACACCATTCGTACGGGCCCGTGCCGATCTCGTCGCGTCGCCGTCACAACCCTGGGCAGTGACAGGGCGATCCGATAGTTTCGCTCCACCCCGCGCGACCGGGCGCCGCCCTCCGGCGCTCGCGCGCCGGGTCGGCGGACAGCGCCGAGGGACGCGAACCGGGGAGGAATGTGCGCGAGTTCACCACCCCCGCCCCGGCCGGGCCCGAGGCCACCGGAGGACTCGCCGACTCCCTGTACGACACCGCCGACCGCCTCCCCGACCTGGTCCAGCTCTCCCGCCGCACCGGCGAAGGACGCTGGCAGGCCGTCACCGCACGGGAGTTCCGGGACGAGGTGCTCGCCCTCGCCAAGGGCCTGCTGACCCGCGGCGTGCGCTACGGCGACCGGGTCGCCCTGATGTCCCGCACCCGCTACGAGTGGACACTGTTCGACTACGCCCTCTGGTCGATCGGCGCGATCACCGTCCCGGTCTACCCGACGGCGGCACCCGAGCAGGTGCGCTGGATCCTCGCCGAGACCCAGACGGTGGCCTGTCTGGTCGAGGACGAGGACGCCGCGATGACCGTCGGGGCGGTCTGCGACGCCCTGCCCGACCTGACCGGGATCTGGCAGCTGGACCGGGACTGCGTCGCCTCGATCACCGAGGACGGTCGGGACGTCCCGGACTCCCTGGTACACCGCCAACGGCTCGGCGTCACCGCCGACAACATCGCGACCGTCGTCTACACCTCCGGCACCACCGGACGCCCCAAGGGCTGCCTGATCACCCACGCCAACCTGGCCGCCGAGGCCGACGCGCTGCTCGCCGGCTGGGGCGAGGTGCTCCGCGACACCGGCGGCTCCGGCCAGCCCGCCACCCTGCTGTTCCTGCCGCTGGCACACGTCTACGGACGGGCGGTGCAGATCGCGGCGATCCGCGGCGGCTTCCGGATCGGCCACGTCCCCGAGGTCTCCACCGACGCCCTGCTGCCCGCCCTGGAGAGCTTCCGGCCGACCTTCCTGCACGCCGTCCCGTACGTCTTCGAGAAGATCTTCCAGCGGGCCCGACGCGCCGCCGAGGCGGCCGGTCGCGCCGAACTCTTCGAGCAGGCCCGGCAGGTGGCCGTCGAGTGGGCGGCCGCCCGGGAACAGAAGGCCTTCGGCCGCGGCCCCGGGCCCGGCGCGGCCCTGCGGCTGCGCCACCTCGCCTACGAGCGGACGGTCTACCCGAAGTTGCGCGCCGTGCTCGGCGGCCGGGTGCGCACGGTGATGTGCGGCGGCTCCTCGCTACGGCGGGAGTTGGGCCTCTTCTTCACCGGCGCCGGGCTCCACCTGTACGAGGGCTACGGCCTCACCGAGACCACCGCGGCGATCACCGCCAACCCGGCCGGACGACAGAAGCTCGGCACCGTCGGACACCCGGTGCCGGGCGCCTCGGTGGCGATCGCCGACGACGGCGAGGTGTGGGTGCGCGGCGGATCGGTGTTCAGCGGATACCTCAACCATCCTCAGTGCACGGCCGATTCACTGATCGACGGCTGGTTCGGGACGGGCGACCTGGGCCTGCTGGACGAGGACGGCTACCTCACCATCACCGGCCGCAAGAAGGACCTGATCGTCACCAGCAGCGGCAAGAACCTCGCCCCCACGGCCCTGGAGGAACGGGTCGAGGCACATCCGCTGGTCTCCCAGTGCCTGGTGGTCGGCGACGACCGCCCCTACGTGGCGGCCCTGATCACGCTCGACCCGGGCGCGCTGGCGCACTGGCTGAAGACCCACGGACGGGAGCAGCTGGACGCCTGGGCGGTGCTCGCCGACGAGCAGCTGCACGTGGAGGTCCAGCGCGCGGTGGCGGCGGCCAACACGGCGGTGTCGCGCGCCGAGTCGATCCGCGCGTTCCGGCTGCTGCCACGGGAGTTCAGCGTGGAGCAGGGACTGCTGACCCCCTCGCTCAAGCTGCGGCGGGCGGCGATCGCGGAGCACTACGCGTCGGACATCGAGGAGTTGTACCTCTCCTGAACCTCACCGCTCCGCACTATTTCTGACGTGACGTCTTGTCCCGTTCGGGGCTGGTGTGTTCGGCCGCCGGTTCACCTGCCGTTCCCTTGACGGGTCGATTGGTCCAGTCCATTGTTGCTCTTCGGTCCGAGTGCGGCGCACCAGCACCACCCGCTCCCGCCCCTCCGGGAGCGCCCCGGTTCCACGGTTCAGATTCCCGTTCACGCCCTCCCCACGGGCGTGCCCCCACCTGCTGGAGTCCTCACGTGTCGATGTCCACGCGCCTGCCCGCGCGCCTACCTGCCCGCTTGTCCGCGGTGGCCGCCTCCGTCGCACTGCTCACCGCCTTCGCCCTCCCGGCCGCCTCCGCCAGTGCCGGTGCCGGCGCCCCGACCGTCAACCTGGTCACCAACCCCGGCTTCGAACTGCCCTCCCCCAACCTCGCCGACTGGGGCAGCATCCCGGGATGGAACTGCACCGGCGGCCCGGCCGAAGCGGCCGTCACCACCACCGCCGCCCACTCCGGCACCTCGGCCCTCACCGTCACCCCGGCGAACGCCGACTCCACCGGCGAGTGCGCGCAGACCGTCGCCGTCCAGCCCGACACCACGTACACCGCCTCGGCCTGGGTACGCGGCAACTTCGTCTACCTGGGCGCCACCGGCACCGGCCGGGACGTCGCCCCCGCCTGGACCGAGACCACCTCCGGCGGCTGGCAGCAGCTGACCACCCGTTTCACCACCGGCCGGAACGCCCACAGCATCCGGCTGTACGTGCACGGCTGGTACGAGCAGGGCCCGTTCTCGGTGGACGACGTCCGGGTGAACGGCCCGGCACCCGCCCCGGCGACGGCGGCCGGCTCGATCCCGACCACCGACAAGGTCGTCTTCTTCACCGTGGACGACGGCTGGACACGCACCCCCGAGGCGGAGCGGTTCATCGCCGACCACCACCTGCCGATCACGGCGTTCCCGCTGCCGATGCCGGCCGGCACCGACCCGGACTTCTTCCGGCGGGTCACCTCGGTGCCCGGCTCGTCCATCCAGGACCACAGCGTCTCGCACTCCGACCTCAGCAAGCTCCCGCTGGAGCAGCAGCAGGTCGAGATCTGCGACGCGCGGGACGCGATGACCCGACTGTTCGGCACCGCACCGGTGGTGTTCCGCCCGCCGTACTTCGCCTGGAACGCCGACACCCTCCAGGCCGCCGCCAACTGCGGCATCCGCACCGTGCTCACCGCCGACGCGGACTTCAGCTGGGGCGCCTCCAACATCTGGCACCCGGGCCCGCTCCAGCCGGGCGACGTGATCCTGATGCACTGGACCGACACCCTCGCCACCGACCTGCCCCGCGCCCTCGCCGCCGCCGACGCCGCAGGCCTGAAGCCGGCCGGACTGATCGACTACCTGCACTGACCGCATCGGGTCACGGCTGACAACAGACGGATTTCAGCGAACAGATTTCGTCATCTGAACTCTGTTCGCTGAAATCCGTTCGTTGACATCTGTTTGCCGACATCTGTTCGCTGAGACCTGTTCGCTGAGACCTGTCAACTGTTCGCCGCGGCCCGATCAGCGGCCGAACACCTCGACCGTCCAGGCGATCAGCCGCTCCTCGAAGTCGGTGTCGGAGACGATGCCCTGGGCCGGAAACACCCCGGCGCCCGCCGTCTCCCCTTCACACGCCTCGCTCCCCTCGACCGCCCAGTCGCGCGCCAGGTAGTCCACGTCCGCCCAGCCACCGCGGAACAGCACCACGTGCAGTTCGGCACCGGTGCGCGGATCCACCACCTCGACGCCGACCGAATCCGGATCGGCGACCCTACTCCGGTCCGTCTCCAGCGGCTGCGGCCAGGGAGCGCCGTCGGCCCGCCAGGTCGGTGCGCCGACCACCAGGCCGGCCGCGTGCCAGTGCGGGGTCCGGGCGGTGATCCGTTCGGCGGCCCGGTCGAGATCGACGATGTGCTCCACCGCGGTGCCGGCTCCCCTTCGATAGTGATCATGCTCGTTGACAGGGCGTCCGCGGCGTGGCTCTAATGGGGTCGTGCAGCGCGGCGTCGGCCACAGAGTAGTGGGCCGGCCGGCAGCCGAGCCAGCACCTGACGTGTAAAGGGACGATGCGCGATGAACACCTTCTCCGCTGCCCTGATCTGACCTCGGCGGTCACCGCGGTGTCCGCCCGTTCGTCGCGTGGTACCGCGTGTGGCCGCGAATCCCCGAATTCCCAGGAGACTTCACCACACACCTATGTCCATGTCCTTCAATCTGAACGTCATCAAAGAGTTCCGCGCCAACGACGGTCGGGTCGGCGGCCCGTTCGCGGGCGGAGACCTGCTCCTGCTGACCACCACCGGGGCCCGCTCCGGTCGGCCGCACACCGTACCGCTCGGGTTCGTCCGGGCCGAAGGGCTGCTCCTGGTGGTCGCCTCGGCCGCCGGGGCGCCGGAGCACCCGCAGTGGTACCGCAATCTGCTGACCCACCCGGTGGTCCGGGTCGAACTCGGCACCGAGGCCTTCGAGGCGATCGCCGTCCCCGCCGAAGGCCCCCGCCGGGAGCGGCTGTTCGCCGCGGTCGTCCACGCGGCACCCGGGTACGGCGACTACCAGGCGCACACCGAGCGGGAGTTGCCGGTGGTCGTACTGGAGCGGCCCGAAGCGCCACCGGGCCGGCCGCACGAGGTACGCAGCCTGGCCGACAAGCTGCTGGAGACCCACGGCTGGCTACGGGCCCAGCTGCGGCACGTCCGGACGGAGGCGCGGTCGCACGTCCCCGGGCGTCCGGCCGGGCTCGGGCTGCAACTGCGCCAGCACTGCCTGGCGTTCTGTGCCGGACTGACCCACCACCACACCGGGGAGGACTCGGTGATCTTCCCGGCCCTGGCACGCAGCCACCCCGAGCTCGCCGCCGTGCTGGAACGACTCGGCGAGCAGCACCAGGTGATCGGACGGATCAAGGAGGAGCTGGTGGCACTGCTGTCCGACATCGAGGTCGCCGAGCCGGAGCGACTCCGGGCCGAACTGGACCGGATGGCGGACGAGTTGGAGTCGCACCTGGACCACGAGGAGGCGGAGCTGCTGCCGGCGCTCGCCGCGATCCCCTTCCCCCCGGTGCGCCCGACGCCCGACCGGCGCTGACGCGATGGTGCCGCCGTCCGCTCCGGTTGCCCGGGAGCGGACGGCGGCACCGGTGTCACGCCGGGACTCCGACAGGACTCCGACGGGACGGTGGAACCGGGGACCTCAGGACTGGCTGAAGACCGGGAAGTAGCCGTTGGCCTGGCCGGCCGCGTTCGGGTGGTAGCTCTCGTCGATCGGCAGGGTGGTGCTGTGCAGCCAGGTGTCCAGCGAACCGCAGATCTCGTGCCCGGAGAAGGCACTGCGCACGTCGCCGAAGGTGAAGCCGGCGTTGGCGACCTCCTTGGCGATCACGCCGTCCAGCGTGTCGGAGGCCTCGTTGATCGCGGCGCGCTTGGTGTCGCCGATGCCGAACAGGCAGTCGCCGCCGACCTGGTAGAGGTGCGGGTAGCCCATCACGACGACGTGGGCGTTCGGGGCCGCGGCGCGGATCGCGTTGTAGACCTGGTCGAGCTGGCCGGGCAGGGTGTTGGTGGCGTAGCTCTCGGCCGTGTTGACGGCGTTGAGGCAGTCGCTGTCGGAGCTGAGCACGCAGGTCTTCATGGTGCTGGAGAAGCCCGCGTCGTTGCCGCCGATCGAGAGGCTGACCAGCGTGGTGCCGCTGTTCAGCGCGGAGATCTGGCTGTTGAGGACGTCACCGGTTCTGGCGCCCGAACAGGCGACGAAGGTGAAGGAGGACGGCGAGTTGGCGTTCGCCCAGAGGGAGGCGTACGCGTTGGCGCTGCGCTTGCAGCTGCCGCTGTCGCCCAGGTAGTTGCCGGCGCCGACACCGGCCGAGTAGGAGTCGCCGAGGGCGACGTAGTTGACGCCGTCGGCGTTGGCGGTGGATGCCGTGAAGAGCGTCGTCATGGTGAGGACGGCGGCTATCGCGGCGACGGAGAGAGCACGGGCAGGGCGGAACATTGCACCTCCAGGTATGACGCGGGTCACAGAAAGGGATACCAAGCGGTAATCGAACACGGAAGCGTTCATGCCAAGGCAATTGACGGATCGTCAGCTGTCGCTTGAGTGAACTGCCCTTGCGGTGGCGCTGGTTCGATTGGCATGGCGCGGGACTGCGTCCGTGCGCGCACCGATGACGACGGCGCACGTGCGCGCACGCCGATGCGGGGCGGGGCGTGCGGGAGCAGGGCGGGGCGTGCCGCGGCCGGGCGGGGCGTGGCAGGGCGGAGCGCCCCCGGGCAGGACGGGGCCCGTCGGGGAAGGCCGACCGGGATCAGGAGGACAGCGACCCCGGCGCCGCCACCCCTCCCGCATCACGGGAAGAGACGGCGACTCCGACCACGGTCAGCGGCACCGCCCGGACGACCGGACGGCGAACGTCACGACGGATCCGCTCAGGAGCGGCTGAAGACCGGGAGGTACCCGCTGGCCTGGCCGGCCGCGTTCGGGTGGTAGCTCTCGTCGATCGGCAGCGTCGTACTGTGCAGCCAGGTGTCCAGCGAGCCGCAGATCTCGTGCCCGGAGAAGGCACTGCGCACGTCGCCGAAGGTGAAACCGACGTTGGCGACCCGCTTGGCGATCACGCCGTCCAGTGCGTCGGCGGCGCCGTTGATGGCGGCGCGCTTGGTGTCGCCGATGCCGAACAGGCAGTCGCCGCCGACCTTGTACAGGCGCGGGTAGCCCATCACCACGACATGGGCCTTCGGTGCCTTGGCGTGGATCGCCGAGTACACCCGGTCGAGCTGGCCAGGCAGGGTGTTGGTGGCGTAGCTCTTCGCCGTGTTGACGGCGTTGAGGCAGTCGCTGTCGGAGCCCAGCACGCAGGTCTTCATCGTGTCGGCGAAGCCCGCGTCGTTGCCGCCGATCGAGAGGCTGACCAGTGTGGTGCCGCTGTTCAGCGCGGAGATCTGACTGTTGAGCACATCGCCGGTTCTCGCACCCGAACAGGCCACGAACGTGAAGGAGGACGGCTTGTGCGTGTTCTTCCAGAGATACGCGTAGGCGTTGGTGCTCCGCTTGCAGCTACCACTGTCGCTCAGGTAGCCACCGGCACCGACGCCGGCCGAGTAGGAGTCCCCGAGGGCGACGTAGTTGACGCCGGCCGCATTGGCGGCCGACGCCGTGAAGAGCGTCGACATGGTGAGACCGGCCGCTATCGCGGCGACGGACAGGACACGAGCATGGCGGAGCATGGCACCTCCTGATATGACGCGGGTCACAGAAGGGATACCAGGCAGTAGCCGTACGGGGAAGCGGTCATGCCAAGGACATTGACGGACAGTCTGATAGCGGAGAAGTGAACCGTCCCCGACGGAGCGTGAGTCCGCCCAGGTGGGTGTGGGTCTATGTCGACGCACATCGGTCATCGCGTGTAGATGAAAAACTTTCGAGAAGTCAGCTCGACGTCGACCCATGGTCAGCGCACGGCCGCCGGTGCGTCAGTTCAGCGGCGCGAGTCCCCTCCGTCGAGGCCGCCCCGGAACGCCGTTCGAACACCCGCCAGGGGCGCGGCTGAGCGCCCCGGGGCGCGTCCGCCGCCCGGGTGGACGGGGCTCGGTTGGACGGACCCAGGTGGACGGGGCTCGGTTAGACGGAACCCGGGTGGACGGTGCCCGGGTAGACGGAGCCCGGCAGGACCGTGCAGCCCCCGATCGGGAGCTCCTCGATCGTCTCGTTCGCGACCTCGGGTACGCCGAGCCAGTGGGCGGCCATGGCGACCGCCGCCCGGGCCTGGCGCAGCCCGGGCGTGCCCCAGCCCAGCAGCTCGACCGCGAGGCCCGGCGCGACCAGCAGCCGCCGGTAGTGTCGGCCCGAGGCCGGGTCGGCCGTGCTCGGGCCCACCGACCGCAGCGCCGCCGCCATCCGGACCCGCGCGCACTCGTGCCCGCCGTTCGCCGAGCCGACCCGGTCGTAGAGGTAGCCGAGATAGTACGGCCGGCCGATCACGGCCTGGGCCTCCTCGCCCGCCTCCCGCGCCAATGCGGCCGCCGGGTCACCGTCGTCCTCCGGCTCCAGCGAGCCGCCGGGCAACGAGCAGATGCCGTCCCGGGGGTTCACCAGGGTCAGCACCCGCCCGTCCGGGGCGAACAGCCAGCCCCAGGACTGCTTCACCGGCAAGCCGTCCGGCACCTGCTCGCCCGGCCGCCACGGCCAGCCCGCCGTGGGACGTCGGCGCACCTTCCCGAGCAGCTCGGCGATCTCCGCCGTGAACTCGATCCGGCTCATGCCGCGCGCCCCCTCTCGCTGTCGGGCTCGCCGGACCTGCGGAGCACGGTTCGGAGCGGAGCGACCGGAGCGGCGGCGTGGGGTACCGCGCGCTCCTGCTGTTGATCTTCTCCGATCTTCCCCGAACAGGCGGTCGATGAACAGTCCCCAGCGCCGCATGGTGGATGCGGAGGCCACGAACGCCCTGATCACCCCAGCGGCCCACCTCCGCCCCCGGCCTCCGGGAAGCCCGGCAACGGGAACCCCGGCTGCGGGACCACACCGGGCGGGAAGGGCAGCCCGCGCGCCGCGTCGTCGGCCAGCTCGTCGAACACCTCGTGGGCCGTCATCGGCCGCAGACGTCCCCCGGCCAGCGCCCAGCCCCGCACCCGCGGCCCGGACCCCGCCCCACCCGACGGGCCGTCCGACGAGCGCCCCGCCGGGAACCCACCCGACGGCCCGTCCGGGTCGCCGTGCAGCAGCAGCGCCCCTTCGCCGCCGGAGGCCACCCCGGCCGCGAGCGTGACGCAGAACGCCTCGACGTCCCGCCCCGCCGGCTGCAGGCGCCCCGCCTCCACGCAGACGTCCACCGCGGAGGTCAGCTGCTCACCGTCCTCCGGGCCGTGGCAGCGCAGCGTCAGCAGGTGGCAGCCCTCCCCCGCCCCCTCGGCCAGCGCCAGGTAGACCGAGGTCACGTACCGCATCACCGCCGCCATCCGCCGCTGCCCGACCGGGTCGTCGCCCAGCGCCTCCAGCAGCACGGCGCAGGCCACGGACATCCGCACCCGCGCCCGGTGGTCGTCCAGCAGCACCGGGGCGAGCTCCGCCAGCCGCTGCCCCGCGTAGACGAAGGGCTCTCCGGCCAGCTCCGGATCCCCCGCGTACGCGACCCGGGCGGCCGACGACCGGGGATCGAGGCCGAGCGCGGAGCAGTAGTCCTCGAAGTCGCCCGCCTCCAGCACCCGCAGGTGCACCTCCAGCCCCTGTTCGTACAGGGCCCTCAGATGCCCCTCCGCCCGCCGCAGGTACTCCTCGTGCCCGAGCGCACCGAACAGCCCGTACCCCGCCAAGTCGGCGAAGTCCGCCGCCTGCACGGCCAGCGCCAGCGCCACCGGCTGCGGCGGCGCGCCCCGGGCCCGGCCGCCGCGCCGCCCACGGGCACCGCCGGCACCGCCGCCGAGGGCGCGCGCACCCGGCGGCCGACCACCCCCGGGCGGCGGAGCCCCGCCGGGCACGCCCGGCCCCCCTCCCGGCAGACCACCGGGACCGAACCCCGACCCGGGACCGGACCCCGGCCTCCGCCCGCCGAACAGCAACGCCCGGGGCGTCCGCGGCCACCGTCCCCGCACCATCACGACGCCCGGCACCTCGTACACCGACTCCCATCCAGTCATGGGGTCCTCCCATCCACTCGACCAGCACACAAAGAAAGAACAGAACGGAACAGCACGAACCAGCACCGACCACCCCGGATCCCGGAGTCGCCGACATCACGGAACCTACACAGAGCCACTGACAATCCACCCCGAGTAATCGAACACCCTCGTCCTGAGACCACCCGAGGCTGCCTGGAGAGCCGATCAGGGACACCCCAGCGGGCCAAAATGTGCCCCTCACAGCCCCGCCGCCCACCCACAACGCCGCGCACCCGAGCATCGAGGGAACAAAATGTGCCCCTCACGCGGCCACCAGACCGGGACGGGCACCGGGCACCGGGCACCGAAATTCCCGGCGTCCCCGGCGTCCCCGGACTCCCCGAAATCCCCGGGAGCCCCCCTGAACCCCTGTGGCCACTGCGCCCACCGGGATTGTCGGTGCCGGGCGTTAGGGTCGGGGACCATGCGACTGCTGCATACCTCCGACTGGCATCTCGGGCGATCGTTCCACCGGGAGAGCCTGCACGACGCCCAGCGCGCCTTCCTGGACCACCTGGTGGACGTGGTCCGGTCCGAGGGCGTGGACGCCGTGCTGGTCGCCGGGGACGTGTACGACCGGGCACTGCCGAGCCTGGACGCGGTCGCGCTGTTCGACGACGTGCTGCACCGACTGGCCGACCTCGGGGTGCCGACGGTCTTCATCAGCGGCAACCACGACTCGGCCCGCCGCCTCGGGGTCGGCGCCGGTCTGATCGGCCGGGCCGGGATCCACCTGCGGACGGATCCGGGCGCGTGCGCCGAGCCCGTACTGCTGGCGGACGAGCACGGTCCGGTGGCGGTGTACGGGCTGCCGTACCTGGAGCCGACGCTGGTGCGCGAGCGGTTCGGGCTGGCCCGGGGCGGGCACGCGGCCGTGCTCGGCGCGGCGATGGAGCAGGTCCGGGCCGACCTGGCGGCGCGCCCCGAGGGCACCCGCGCCGTGGTGCTGGCGCACGCCTTCGTCACCGGTGGCGAGGCCAGCGACAGCGAGCGGGACATCGCGGTCGGCGGGGTCGCCTCCGTGCCGACCTCGGTGTTCGACGGGGTGCACTACGCCGCGCTGGGCCACCTGCACGGCTGCCAGACCCTGGCCCCGCACCTGCGCTACAGCGGTTCCCCGCTCGCCTACTCCTTCTCCGAGGTCCGCCAGCGCAAGACCATGTGGCTGGTCGACCTCGCCGCCGACGGCTCGGTGGCGGCCGAACGCGTCGACTGCCCGCAGCCGCGCCCGCTCGCCACCCTGCGCGGCCCGCTGGAGGCGCTGCTCACCGAGGAGCAGTACGCCGAGCACGAGCAGTCCTGGGTGCAGGCCACGCTCACCGACCCGGCCCGCCCGAGCCAGCCGATGGAGAAGCTGCGCCGCCGCTTCCCGCACACCCTCCAACTGCTGTTCGACCCCGAGGACGGCGAAACCGAGCCGACCCGGTCCTACGCGGCCCGGGTCAGCGGACGGGGCGACCTGGAGATCGCCGAGGGCTTCCTGCGGCACGTCCGCCCCGGTGCCGCACCGGAGGCGGACGAGCTCGGCTGGCTGCGCGAGGGCTTCGAGCACGTCCGCGAGGGCGCCGACCGGAAGGCGGACCTGCCCCGATGAGGCTGCACCGGCTGACCGTCACCGCCTTCGGCCCGTTCGCGGGCAGTGAGACGGTGGACTTCGACGCGCTCGCCGCCGGCGGGCTGTTCCTGCTGCGCGGCGCGACCGGCGCGGGCAAGAGCAGCGTGCTGGACGCGGTCTGCTTCGCCCTGTACGGCGAGACGCCGAACGCCCGCCGGGCCAACCGGCTGCGCAGCGACCACGCCGATCCGGGGCGGCTGACCCAGGTGGAGCTGGAGCTGACGCTGGGCGGGCGGCGGCTGATGATCACCCGGCTGCCCGAGCAGCGCCGCCCGAAGAAGGTCGGCACCGGCACCACCGTGGAGCGGCCGCAGACCCTGTTGCGCGAGTGGGCCGTCGATGCGGGCGACGGCGCGCCCGGCTGGCGGCCGGTCAGCACCTCGCACCAGGAGGCCGGGGAGGAGATCCACCGGCTGATCGGCATGAGCCGCGAGCAGTTCTGCCAGGTGGTGCTGCTGCCCCAGGGCGACTTCGCCCGCTTCCTCAAGGGCGACTCCGAGGAGCGCGGCAAGCTGCTGCGCCGGCTGTTCGACACCGAGCGCTACGGACTCGTCGAGGCCTGGCTCGCCGAACGGCGCCGCGCCCAGGAGAACGTCGTCCTGGCCGGTCGGCGCCGGCTGCGCGACCTCGCCAGCAAGGCGGAACAGGCGGCCGGGCCCGGCGCCGAGCCCGCCGAGGAGTGGGTGCCGAGCGAGGACGGCGACGCCGAGCTCTCCGCCGGGCTGCTCGGCTGGGCGGCGATCCTGCGCAGCGGCGCGGCCGAACGGCTCGCCGTCGCCGAGGCCGCGCTCACGGGCGCGGAGGCGGCGCAGCGGTCGGCCCAGCAGCGCCGGGAGCTCGCCGAGGAACTGGCCGGACGGCAGCGCCGGCACCGGGAGACGCTGGCCGAGGCCGAGCGGCTGGCCGGTTTCGAGTCGGCCGCGGCGCGCGACCGGCAGCGGCTCGCGGCCGCCCAGGCGGCGGTCGGGGTGGAGTCGGCGCTGCGCCTGCGGGAGAACGCGGCCGAGTCGCTCGGACGGGCCCGGGCCGCGGAGCGGCTACGGCGGGAGGCGCTCGCCCACTCCAACGGTCTCGGACACTCCAGCCGTCCCGCCCACGCCAACGGCCTTGCCCACGCCAACGGTCCCGCCGACCTGGCCCAGGCGGGGGCCGCCGAACTGGCCGAGGCCGAGCAGCGGCTGCGCGCCGAGGTGGTCCGGTTGGAGACGGCCCGGGCGGAGGAGCTGCGTTGCGCCGAACTCGCCCGCGAACAGCACTCCTTGACGCAGGAGCGGCGGGGTGCCGAGGAGCTGGCCGAGGAGGCCGAGGACTGGCTCGCCGAGTTCGACGGCGAGCTGGCCCGCCTGGAGGAGCAGCAGGCGCGGGCCCAGGCGGCGGGCGCCCGGGTCGAGCAACTGGACGGTCGGCGCACCGAGTTGACCACCCGCCTGGGCGCGGCCCGGGAGCGGGACGGCCTGCGGGTGGAGATCGCGGCCGCCGAGCCGAGGGTCGTCGAGCTGCGCACGGCCGCGCTGGACGCCCGCGAGTTCGGCCTGGACCTGCGGGACCGCCGACTGGCGGGCATGGCCGCCGAACTGGCCGAGCAGTTGCGCTCGGGCGAGGCCTGCCGGGTCTGCGGTTCGCCCGAGCACCCGTCCCCCGCCGAGGCCGCCGAGGGCGGCCGGGTGAGCGCCGAGGACGAGGAGCGGGCCGGCCGGGCCCAGGCCGCGGCCGAGCGCGTCTGGGGCGAGGCCGACCAGGCGTTGACCGCGCTGCGGGTGCGCGAGGCGACCGCCGTCGGCGCGGCCGGTCCGGAGCCCGCGGACGTGCTCGCGCACGCGCTCGCCGGGCTGGAGCAGCAGCACCGCACCGCGCTGCACGAGGCGGAGGCGCTCGGCCGGGTCGAGCAGGAGATCGCCCGGCTGTCGCAGGACCGCACGCGTCGGCTGGACGAGCTGCGCGAGGCCAAGGAGCGCGCCGCCGTGCTCACCGACCGACTGCTGCAACTGAGCGATGAGCAGCGGGAGTTGACGGCCAAGGTCGCGGTCGCCCGCGGCGAGGCCGGCTCGGTCGCCGCCCGGGCCGCGGCGCTGACCGCGTTGGCCGAGGCGGTCGCCGGGGCCGCCGGGGCCGCGCGGGCGGTGGCGGAAGCCCGGGCCCGGCTGGACGAGACCGAGGAGGAGCTCGGCAAGGCCGCCGCCGGAGCGGGCTTCCCGGACGCCCGGGCAGCCCTCGCCGTCCTGCTGCCGCGCGAGGAACGGGAACGACTGGAGGCCCGGCTGGAGCGGCACCGCGCGGAGTCGGCCGCCGTCCGGCACGAGCTGGCGCTGCCCGAGCTGGTCGAGGCGGCGGCCCGTCCACCGGTCGACCTGCCCGCCGCCGCGGCCGCGCTCGACGCCGCCACCGACCGGCTCGGCCGGGCGCACGCGGCCCGGTCGGCGGCCCAGGAGCGCTGCGCGGCGCTGGCCTCGATCGGGCAGGGCCTCGGCGAGCTGGTCGCCGAGCTGGCCCCGGTGCTGGAGCAGTACGGGCGGATCAACCGGCTCGCCGCGCTGGCCGCCGGCACCTCCACCGAGAACCGGCTGCGGATGCGCCTGGAGTCGTACGTGCTGGCGGCCCGGCTGGAGCAGGTCGCGGCGGCGGCCAGCGCCCGGCTGGTCCGGATGTCCGGCGGTCGCTACACCCTGGTGCACAGCGACGACCGGGGCACCGGCAACAAGCGCTCCGGCCTGGCCCTGCGGGTGGTCGACGCCTGGACGGGCACCGAGCGGGACACCGCGACCCTCTCCGGCGGCGAGAGCTTCTTCGCCTCGCTCTCGCTCGCCCTCGGCCTGGCGGACGTGGTCACCGACGAGGCCGGCGGGATGCCGCTGGACACCCTGTTCATCGACGAGGGCTTCGGCACCCTGGACGAGCAGTCCCTGGAGGAGGTGATGGACGTCCTCGACGGCCTGCGCGAGCGGGACCGCGCGGTCGGCATCGTCAGTCACGTGGCCGACCTGCGCAGCCGGATCCCCGCCCAGCTGCTGGTCCGCAAGGGCCGGCACGGCTCGACCCTGGCCCTGGCCGGACGGGAGGACGCCTAGAGGACGCCCCTGCCCCGACCCCGCCCGCCCCGCCCGCACGGGCAGAGCCCGAGGAGGCTCAGCCGGAACAGGCGATCCGCTGGGCCTGCTGCCAGGCGCAGGTCGGGCACAGCGTGCTGCCCGGCTGATCGGCGGGAAGCACGGTCGGCTCACCGCAGAGCACACAGTCGGCGCGCGGCCCGACCGCCGCCGGGTCCTCCCGCAGTGCCGCCTCCGCCGATACGGCGGGCGCAAGGTCGCAGACCGCCGCGCCCTCGCTCACAACGGCCTCGTTCGTCGGGAAATCGCTCATGCCGCCTTCCTACTCCCCGCCCCCACCCCGCCGCAAGGCGCCCCCTCCCGACCCTCGCCCCACCCCGCCCCGCCCCCGCCGAAGGCCGTGCCCGACGCCCGGGCTACCGTGACCGACATGGTTGGCGATCTTCAACAGCGACTGCGTGCCGCCCGAGCCGCCGAGCCCACGTACGCCGAGGTGGGGGCCACCCGGGGCGGGCGGCTGCCGGACGGGTACGCGCACCTGCGGCGGCGGGTGCACCTCGGGCGGGGCCCGGAGGTGCTGGAGCGGGCCGGCCGGTACGTGCTCGGGTGGGGCAGCCAGCTGGGGACCGGCTTCGCGGTGCACCCCGCCGGCCCCGCCCGGGAGGGGGCCACCGTACTGCTGCGGCTGAGCCTGCCGGGCAGCCGGTGGCCGCGGTTGGTGATCCCCTGCCGGGTGGTGTGGACGGTGGCCGAGCCGGACCGGATCGGCTTCGCGTACGGGACGCTGCCGGGACACCCCGAGTGCGGCGAGGAGTCGTTCCTGGTGTCGATGGACGCCGGGGGCGAGGTGTGGTTCGAGGTCGCCGCGTTCTCCCGGTTGTCCGCCTGGTACGCGCGGTTGGGCCGCCCGGTCGCGCTGCTCTGCCAGTACCTGGCGATCGAGCGCTACCTCGCCGCCGTGGCCGAGCACGTCCGGCAGCCCGGCAGTCCGGACAGGGCCTAACCGAGGAAGGACAGCCGGACGGTGCGGCGCGGATTGTCCCCGTTGGTGTCGATCAGCACCACGGACTGCCAGACGCCGAGCGCCAGTTGACCGCCGAGCACCGGCAGGGTGGCGTGCGGGGCGACCAGGCCGGGCACCACGTGGTCGCGTCCGTGGCCGGGGCTGCCGTGCCGGTGGCGCCAGCGGTCGTCGGCCGGGAGCAGCTCGCGCAGCGTGGCGAGGAAGTCGTCGTCGCTGCCGGAGCCGGTCTCCAGGACGGCGATCCCGGCGGTGGCGTGCGGGACGAAGACGTTGAGCAGTCCGTCCCGTCCCGGGGCCCGCTCGTCGAGGAACGCGGCGCAGCGGTCGGTGATGTCGAGCGCGACCTCGCGGTTGCCGGTGGTGATCTCCAGGGTGGTGGTCTGGAACGACCCGGTCGATCCGGTTGACGTGGAGTGGTTGTTGTCCGCCATGGCGCCATCCTGACCCAGCTCTGCGGGCCGGGCGTACTGCCTCGCCGACTGCCCGCGCCGGAGCGGCGGCCTCGCATAGGCTGAGAGGTTCAGACCAAAGTGGCCTCCCGGCTGCCGGATACGCCGACGACCCGACGGACCGAGTGGTCCACCGGGTCGTTCGGAAGTCGACGCCAGGACCGGAGCCCCGGAAGCCGATGTTCCGGAAAGCCGATGCCCCGGACAGCCGGAGATCCGGAAGGCCGGAGCTCCGATGACCGCAACCCCGGGCCGGAACCCCGGACCTAGCCGCGTCCGCCGAAGAGGCTCCGCCGCAGCCGGCGCAGCGGCGCCAGCAGCGAGACCCGCGTGTGGCGACGACGGGCCGGCGTCGGGGCGTCGGCGCCGCGCGGCGTCAACTCCCTTATCAGCCCGAGCGCCTCGGCGGTGTCCACCGCCGGGAGCGCGGGCGCGCCGAGCACGGCCAGGTGTCGGTCGATCCGGCGGCCGGTCGCGCCGACACCGCACTGGATCGCCGGCACACGGGGCCGAGTCCGCACTTGCATGTGTTCCATCAGTTTTCCCACCCCTACGAGGCGCCAGGGCCGTGAGGCGAAGACTATCCGTGAGAGACGGCCTTCGCGCAACCGTCCATGGTGTTGTGCCACCGTACCGTGCGACGTCAACTGACGATGCACCAGGGGCCACCAGGGCGGTCACGACTAGGCATCAATGATGGTGCACGACCGGCCGTCCGTCACCAGGGCCAGGAGGCGCGGGCCCGGCGCCCGTTCGCGCCGCGTGCGCCGGGCGCGGGGAGAGGCCCGGGCGGAGCCGTGGCCGTGTCGACGAATCGCTCCTATATAGGGGACAGCCGCGAGGTCGACAAAACGATCATCAGTGCCCTGTGGCACCCGGCGACCGGTCCATCGGGCAACTTCATGAAGTGAACACATTCGAGGGATTGACTCGCGTCAATCCTCCAAGCAATATCTGATGCAACACGCAGGTGCCCGCATCGCACCGACCGTGTGTTCGAGTGGTGAATGGCTCGAACGAAAAACCCCGGCTCCCGCGGGCCACTGCCCGGCCACCTCGACGCTGCGGTGGCCAGGCCCGCGCGGTGCCCGGACCGGCGGCCGGCCGTCGAGGGTCGGCCGGGCCGCCACCAGACTGCCGGTGCCGCCCCACTCGGGGCCCGGCACCGGCGGTTCCGGGTCCCGGCCCCCACCCAGCCACCCCGCCTCCCGCCCGGAGCCCGAACAACCGGACGTCCCCGCAGGTCGCACCGTGTGGATCGGTAGACTCGGCCAGCGTGTCCCTCCTCCTCAGCATCGTGCTTCCGGTCCACGGCGTGGAGCGGTACCTGCCGCGCTGCCTCGACTCGATCCTCGGCGAGACCCCCGCCGCCGAGACCCGCTTCGAGGTGATCGCGGTCGACGACCTCTCCCCCGACGGCTCCGGCGCGATCCTGGACGCCTACGCCGCCCGTGACCCCCGGCTGCGCGTGATGCACCTCACCGAGAACCAGGGCCTCGGCGGCGCCCGGGCCGCCGCCCTGCCGCAGGTGCGCGGCGACTACGTCTGGTTCGTGGACAGCGACGACTGGCTGCCCGAGCGGACGGTCGGCGTGATCCTGGACGAGCTGGCCCAGGAACGGCGCCGCGAGGTGCCCGCCGACGTGCTGCTCACCGACTTCACCCACGTCTACCCGGACGGCGGGAGCGAGCCCAACCCCTGGCGGCACGTGCTGGTCGGCTCCCCGCTGGTCGAGGGCTGCACCGCGGCCGAGCACCCGGCGCTGTTCCAGACCGTGATGTCGGTGTGGAACAAGGTGTTCCGCCGCGCCTTCCTGGAGGGCCTGGACGTCGCCTTCGGACGCGGCTACTACGAGGACATCTCGGTCACCTACCCGGCGCTGCTGGCCGCCGAGCGGCTGCGCTACCTGGACCGGCCCTGCTACTTCTACCGGCGCGGCCGGGACGGCGCGATCACCGCCACCGCCTCCCCCAAGCACGCCGACGTGTTCGCCCAGTACGACGCCATCTTCGCCTTCCTGGACCGCTGCGACCGCCCGGGCGGCCCCGCCCGGCCCGTCCCGCAGTCGCTGCGCACCCTGGTCTTCGACCGGACCGTCCGCCAGGCGCTGAACGTCTACGACACCCCGGGACTGGTCCCCCTCCACCGGCGCAAGGACTACTTCCACCGGCTCGCCGTGCACTTCGAGCGCCACCGCCCGGCCGACTACCGCTTCCCCGGCGGGGTGCGCGGCGTGCAGTACCGGCTGGCCGCCCGAGGCGCCCGGATCGCGTACGCCGAGCTGCGCCGCACCGGCCGGCTGCCGCGCGAACTCAAGCGCGGGGCACGGGCGGTGGCACCGGCGGTGAAGAAGGGCATGCGCAGCGGCGCCCGGTTCACCGCGTACAACGCGTTCCGCCGCCTCCCGCTGGACGAGCACCTGGCGGTCTACGCCGCCTACTGGCACCGGGGTTACGCGTGCAGCCCGGCGGCTATCTACGAGAAGGCGAAGGAACTCGCCCCGCAGATCAGGGGCGTGTGGGTGGTGGAGAACCGCCGGCAGGCCGAGGCCATGCCGCCCGGCGTGCCGTACGTGATCGTCAACACCCCCGCCTACCTCAAGGCGATGGCGACCGCGAAGTACTTCGTCAACAACGTCAACTTCCCGCGCACGATGGCGAAGCGCCAGGGCACGGTGCACGTCCAGACCCAGCACGGCACCCCGCTCAAGGCGATGGGCATGGACCTCCAGGGCCGTCCCGAGGCGGCCGAGGGGATGGACTTCGACCGGCTCCGGGAGGCCATCGACCGCTGGGACTTCCTGGTCTCCTCCAACCCGCACACCAGTGAGCACTTCATCCGGGCCTTCCCTGGCCGGTACGAGCTGCTGGACACCGGCTATCCGCGCAACGACCGCCTGGCCAACGCCACTTCGACGGAGGTCCGGGCGATGCGCGAGCGGCTGGGACTGCGCCCCGGCACCACGGCGGTGCTGTACGCGCCGACCCACCGCGGCGGCAAGGGCGGCTACGTGCCGCTGCTGGACGTGGCGGAGCTGGCCCGTCGACTGGGCCCGCGGTTCACGCTGCTGGTGCGCACCCACTACTTCCACACCGACGGCCCGGGCGACCTGACGGCCGGTGCGGACGCGGCGGAGATCGTCGACGTGTCGGAGCACCCGGTGGTCGAGGACCTCTACCTGGCGGCGGACACGCTGGTGACGGACTACTCGTCGATGATGTTCGACTACGCGGTGCTGGACCGCCCGGTGGTGATATTCGCGCCGGACTGGGAGGAGTACCAGCGCGAACGCGGCGTGTACTTCGACCTGTTCGCCGAGCCGCCGGGCGCGGTCACGGTGGACCTGGACGGGCTGGCGCGGGCGCTGCGCGCGGGCGATCCGGAGCCGGCGGCGCGGGAGCGGTTCCGGGCGAGGTTCTGCGTCTGGGACGACGGCGGGGCGGCGGAGCGGGTGGTGCGCCGGGTGTTCCCGGTGGCGCCGGCCGACGAGTGACCGGGCGGTAGCGGCCCCTGGCGGGCGCTCCAGAGCCTTCGAGGGGCCTCAGGAGGCCGGGGGCCTTCGATCGGCCTCAGGAGGCCGAGGGCCATCGAGGGGCCGCCGACGGGAGCCGGTGCCGCCGGTACGGCGACCGGCCCCGTCGGCGCGCGCTCAGCGCTGGCGGGCGGCCAGGAACTCCTCGAAGTCCAGGTAGCCCTGGTGACGGGTGTCCATCGCGTGGATCAGCGCCTCGGCCATCGAGAGGGTGACGCCGTGGTCACCCATCTCATTGGCGGCCAGCGCGTACTCGGCCGCGGTGATCTTGCCGTCGCCGTTCCTGTCGATACGGTCGAACATCTCCTTGATGGCCTCGACGCTCTCCATCGTTCCCTCCTGGGTACTGCGGGGTCTTGCTCGGTTCGGACGGACGCACCCTACCCGGCCGTGGTGTTCGCCACGGTCGCCGGGAGTGGACGCCCGCCGGGGTGGGTGTCGTAGTCTGCGGATCTGATTGCTGACCCGGGCTCCTCCCGGGCGGTCGTTCGTCCAGGGAGGGAACCGTGCTCGACCTCGCCACCAAGCTGGTGCTGAAACCCGTGTCGCGCGGGATCTGGCGCCCGGTCATCGAGGGCATCGAGAACGTGCCGCGCAAGGGCGGGGTGATCCTGGCCAGCAACCACCTGTCGTTCATCGACAGCGTGGTGATCCCGCTCACCGCCCCGCGCCGGGTCCACTTCCTCGCCAAGGCCGAGTACTTCACCGGCACCGGGCTCAAGGGCCGGCTCTCCAAGGGCTTCTTCGAGGCGATCGGCGCGGTGCCGGTCGAGCGCGGCACCTACCGTTCCGCTCAGGCCTCGCTGGAGTCGGCGCTGGAGATCCTGGAGTCCGGCAAGGCCTTCGGCATCTACCCCGAGGGCACCCGCTCGCTGGACGGCCGGCTCTACCGGGGCAAGACGGGCGTCGCCTGGCTCGCGCTGACCGCGGGCGTCCCGGTGGTGCCGGTGGCCCTGGAGGGCCCGGAGCAGATCCTGCCGGTCGGCAAGCGCGTACCGCGGCTCAAGAAGGTGACCGTCCGCTTCGGCGAGCCGCTGCACTTCGACGAACTGCACGGGCAGGCCCGGGCGTTGAAGGCCCGCCGCCAGGTGACCGACGAGGTGATGGCGGCGATCCAGCGGCTCTCCGGCCAGGAGGTCGCGGAGAGCTACAACGAGGCACCGAAGGCGGCCTGACCGCCCGCCCGGGACGACGTCCGGTCACGCGTCGCAAGCATCACGCGTGGCCGAGGGCCGCGTTCGTCAGGGCCAGGGCCTCGGCAGCCTCCACGGCCTCCACCGCGTCCGGCGACTCCGGAGCCTCCCGGCGCAGCAGCGCCGCGTAGCGGCCGTCCAGCTCCACCAGTTCCTCGTGGGTGCCGAGTTCGACCACCCGTCCGTGGTCGAGCACGGCGATCTGGTCGGCGGACCGGACGGTGGAGAGCCGGTGCGCGATGGTGATGGTGGTCCGGCCCGCGGCCAGGGTGTCCACGGCCTGCTGGACGGCGCGTTCGGTGCGGTTGTCGAGCGCGCTGGTGGCCTCGTCCAGGATGAGCACCGGCGGGTTGCGCAGGATGGTGCGGGCGAGTGCGAGGCGCTGCTTCTCGCCGCCGGAGAAGCGGTAGCCGCGTTCGCCGACCATGGTGTCGTAACCGTCCGGGAGGCCGGCGATGGTGTCGTGGATCTGCGCGGCCCGGGCGGCCTCGACCAGTTCGGCGTCGCTGGCGCCGGGCTTGGCGAAGCGCAGGTTCTCGGCGACCGAGGCGTGGAACAGGTAGGTCTCCTGGGAGACCACGCCGACCGCGCGGGCCAGCGTCCCGAAGGACAGCTCGCGCACGTCCACGCCGTCCAGGGTGACCCGGCCGCCGGTGACGTCGTACAGCCTCGGCACCAGGTAGCTGAGGGTGGTCTTGCCGGAGCCGGTCTCGCCGACCACCGCCAGTGAACTCCCGGCCGGGACCTTGAGTTCGACGCCGGCCAGGGTCGGGCGCTCCTGCTCGGGGTCGTAGCGGAAGTCGACGGCCTCGAAGCGGACCTCGCCGCGGATGTCGTCCAGGACGACCGGGCGCGGCGGTTCGGAGATCTCCACCGGCAGGTCGAGGTACTCGAAGATGCGCTGGAACAGTGCCAGCGAGGTCTGCACGTCCACGCCGGTGGAGAGCAGGCTGACGGTCGGGCGGAACAGGCCCTGCTGCAGGGTGACGAAGGCGACCAGGGTTCCGACCGAGACGATCGGCGCACCGGCCGCGGAGGTCAGTCCGGCGGCCCAGTAGATCAGCGCGGGCATCGCGGCCATCACGATCTGGATGGTGTTCATCCGCCAGCGCCCGGCCATGCTGGCCCGCACCTCCAGGTCGGCGAGCTGGTCGGACTGCTGGGTGAACTCCCGGGCGAGCGAGTCGGAGCGGCCCATGGTGCGGCCGAGCAGGATGCCGCTGACCGACAGCGACTCCTGGACCGCCGAGCTCATCGCGGCCAGCTGCTTCTGCCGCTCGGTGGTGATCTTCTTGCGCTCCTGGCCGACCCGCCGACTGATCCAGACGAACAGCGGGAGCAGTAGCAGCGAGACGACGGTCAGGCGCCAGTCCAGGGCGATCATGGCGACGATCGAGGCGATCACCGCGGTCAGGTTGGAGACCAGGCTGGTCGCGGTGGAGGTCACCGTGGACTGCATGCCGCCGATGTCGTTGGCGATCCGGGACTGCACCTCACCGGTGCGGGTGCGGGTGAAGAAGGCCAGCGACTGCCGCTGCAGGTGGCCGTAGACGGAGGTGCGCAGGTCGTGCATGACGCGCTGGCCGACGGTGGTGGAGATCAGCGTCTGCAGCACGTTGAAGACGCTGTTCACCACGGCGGTGAGGATCATCCCGAGCGCGAGCAGGCTGAGCAGCCCGGTGCGACCCTGCGGGATGGCGGTGTCCAGCACGGCCTTGAGCAGGAACGGGGAGACCACCGACACCACGGCGGAGGCGGCGACCAGCAGGCCGACGGTGGTCAGGCGGCCCCGGTAGGGGCGGAACAGTGCGAGGATCCGGCGCCACTGGGCCGGCGGGCGGGGGTCGCCCTCGGCGCGTTCGGGCGGGGTCCAGTCGATGGCGGGCCTCAAGAACGGGCCTCCCTGGGTAGGACGGACGGGCGGATGTCATCAGCATAGCGAGGGTAGCTCATAGTTAGGCAAGCTAATAGTGAGGCTCGCTCTATTCCCGCTGCCGACGACGATCCGCCCGCCCGGCCCCACCGTCTCAGTCGGTCCGGTAGGTGCGCGCCGCCTTGTTGGAGAGGCCGCCGAGCTTGCCGGACGGCAGTACCCGGGCGACCGCCACCGCCAGCTTGTAGCGCTTGCCCGGCACGGAAACCGTGCGACCGCGGGCGAGGTCACGCATCGCCTCGTTCACCACCCGCTCCGCCGAGAGCCAGGACCAGGACGGGATGTTGCCGGTGCCCATCCCCGCCCGCTCGTGGAACTCGGTCCGGGTGAAGCCCGGGCACAGCGCCATCATCCGCACGCCCGTCCCGCCCAGGTCACGCAGCACGCCCTGGGTGAAGCTCACCACCCACGCCTTGCTCGCCCCGTACGTCCCGCGCGGCAGGAAGGCGGCCACCGAGGCGACGTTCACGATCGCACCCCGGCCGCGCTCGCGCATCCCCGGCAGGGCGGCCGTGGTCAGCCGCAGGACGGCCTCGATGTGCACCTTCAGCATGTCCAGCTCGTCCTGGAGCGGGACCGTCCCGAAGGCGCCCTTGTTGCCGAAGCCGGCGTTGTTGATCAGGAGGTCCACCGGGCGCTCGACGTCCGCGAGCCGGGCCTCGACGGCGGTGATGCCCTCCTCGGTGGCGAGGTCGGCGGCCAGCACCTCCGCCTCTATGCCGAACTTCGCGTGCAGGTCGGCGCTCGCGCGCTCCAGGCGCCCGGTGTCCCGGGCCACCAGCACGAGCTGGTAGCCGCTACGGGCGAGCCGGCGGGCGAACGCGGCTCCGATGCCGGCGGTCGCGCCGGTGATCAAGGCTGTGGTCATGCCCAGACCGTACCGACTCACCGCAGCCGTGCCCACACCCAGGGCGACGTCCCACGTACCCGCCGGAGGCCGGCGGCGGACTGCATCCACTCCGGCGGCACCCGGGGGTTCGCCTCCTGGTGCTGCGGGTCACCGCTCGCCGCTCCCGGGCGGCGACGGCCCTGGGCGGCGACGGCCCTAGGCGGCGACGGCCCTAGGCGGCAACGACCTTGGCCCGGTCGGCGGCGATCCGCACGGCGAGGCCCGCCAGGACGGTACCCATCGCGTAGCGCTGGATCCGCAGCCAGGCCGGGCGGCGGTTGAGGAACCCGGCGATGCCGCCCGCGCTCATCGCGATCAGGCCGTTCACGGCGAGCGCGACGAGGATCTGGACCAGGCCCAGCACCAGGCTCTGCAGGCCGACGTGGCCGCGCCCGGGCACCACGAACTGGGGGAGCAGCGAGATGTACATGATGGCGATCTTGGGGTTGAGCAGGCAGGTCAGGAAGCCCATCGCGAACAGCCGGCGGGGCGGGTCCGGGGGCAGTTGCCGCGGGGCGAAGACCGCCGTGCCGCCGGGTTTGACCGCCTTCCAGGCCAGCCAGAGCAGGTAGCCGGCGCCGACCAGCTTGATCGCGGTGTAGAGCGCGGGGACGACCGAGAAGACCGCCGCCACCCCGGCCGTGACCGCGACCAGGTAGACCAGGAAGCCGGCCGCCACGCCCAGCAGGGAGATCAACCCGGCGCGGCGGCCCTGGGAGATCGAGCGCGAGACCAGGTAGATCATGTTCGGCCCTGGCGACAGCACCATGCCCAGGGCCACGGCGGCGACGCCGAGCACGGCGTGACCGTCCACCACGGACGTCACGGACGTCACGGAAGTCATGGATGCCCCGGACACCCCGGACGCCCCGGACACCACCGACGCCAACGCGTGCGAATCGCTCATGGGAGGAGGCTAGGGCCCGGCGCGAGGTCGATGCAATGATGACTTTGCGCTCGGTGCAATCATGGGGTTGCCCGCAGAGGAGGGGTTGGCTCGCGATGGACGACTACCGGCTGATCGCGGACGGGATCGCCGCCGACATCGCCACCGGACGACTGCGACCCGGCGAGCAACTGCCCACCCAGCGCGCCTTCGCCCGCCGTCGGGGCATCGCCAACTCGACGGCGACCCGGGTCTACCGCGAGCTCGCCCGGCGCGGCCTGACCGTCGGGGAGGTCGGGCGGGGCACCTTCGTCCGGGCCGGACGGGACGGCGACGACGGACGGGTCGCACTCGCCGAACCGGCCGCCGCGCCGGTCGACCTGGAGCTCAACTACCCGACCGCGCCCGGGCAGGCCGACCTGCTGGCCGCCGGGCTGGCGCCGCTGCTGCGGGCCGACGCGCTGGGCGCGGCGCTGCGTCCGGTCGGCGCGGCCGGGACGGGCGCGGCGCGGCGGGCCTTCGCGGGACTGCTGTCGACGGACGCCTGGACCGTCGACCCGGAGCGGCTGCTGTTCGCGGGCAACGGACGGCAGGCCGTCGCGGGGGCACTGTCCGCGCTGGTGCCGCCGGGGCAGCGGCTGGGCGTGGAGGCACTGACGTATCCGGTGGTCAGGGCGGTGGCGGAGCGGCTGGGCATCCGGCTGGTACCGCTGCCGATGGACGGGGACGGGCTGCTGCCCGGGGCCGTGACCGCGGCGCACCGGACCGCGCCGCTGCGCGCGGTGTACCTGCAGCCGCGACTGCAGAACCCGACCGGGGCGAGCCTGCCGCAGGAGCGGGCGGTCGCGCTGGCCGGGGAGCTGCGGCGGCTGGACCTGCCGGTGGTGGAGGACGCGATCTGGTCCTTCCTGCGGCCCGCAGCGGCGCCGCTCGCCACGCTGGCGCCGGAGCGGACGGTGCTGGTGGACAGCCTGTCCAAGCGACTCGCGCCGGGGCTGACCACCGGGTTCGCGGTCCTCCCGGACGGGCTGCGCGACCGGGTGGCGGGTGCCCTGCGGGCGGGCGGCTGGGCGCCGGGCGGTTTCGCGCTGGAGGCGGCGGTGCGCTGGATCGGGGACGGCACCGTGGCGGCGGTCGAGGCGGCGAAGCGGACCGACGCGGCGGCCCGGCAGGCGCTGGCGCGGGAGGTGCTGGCGGGGCAACGGGTGCGGGCGGACCCGTGCTCGTACTACCTGTGGTGGGAGCTGCCGGGGGCCTGGCGGGCGGAGACCTTCGTCGCGGCGGCGGCGCGGGCCGGGATCTCGGTGACGGCCGCGGCGGCGTTCGCCGTCGACCCGCGGAGCACTCCGTCGGCGGTCCGGGTCGGACTGGCCTCGCCGCCGTTGCCGGTGCTGGGGCGGGCGCTGGGGGTGTTGGCGGGGATCGCCTCGGGCGGGGAAACGGGAACGGGAGTCGGCGAACAACTGACAACCGACAGATGACAGCGAACAACCAACAGATAACAGCCGACAGATGACGAAATCTGTTATCTGTCGGCTGTTTGTTGTTCGCTGTTCGTTGTTCGTTGTTCAGCGGTCGGTCGTCAGCCGCCCGCCGTCAGTCCTCCGCCCCCGTCCGGTTCCCCCGCGCCGCCGCCGTGTCCGCGGCGCCGCCGGCCCCGACCGCGCGCAGGCGGGAGGCGGCGGTGGCCGCGAGCTGCGGGGCGATCCTGGCCACGTCGCGGGAGCCGACCACCGCGATCAGGCTCGGCAGCAGCCAGCGCACCGGCTGCATCCCGCGCAGCCAGGCCTGGGCGTACACATGGGCGGACCGGCGGGCGATGCCCGCGACGATCCGGTCCACCGCCGGCTCCAACGGGTACGTCTTGTTGGCCGGCCACGGCAGCCGGCTGCGCATCTGCTTCAGCGCGGCGTCCTGGTCGGCGCCGCGCACCATGTCGGTGTCGGTCCAACTCAGGTAGCCCACACCGACCTTGACCCCCTGGTAGGCGACCTCGGCGCGGATCGAATGGGCGAAGGCCTCCACCCCGGACTTGCTGGCGCAGTACGCGCTCATCAACGGCGCGGGTGTCAGCGCGGCGAGCGAGGCGATCTGCAGCAGGTAGCCGCGGCTCTCGGTGAGCGCGGGCAGGAAGGCCCGCGCGGTGGCGACGCTGCCCAGCAGGTTGACCTCGATCACCCGGCTGAACGCCCGGTGGTCGCTGTCGGCCAGCGGTCCGCCGATCGCGATGCCGGCGTTGGCCACCACGGTGTCGATCCGCCCGTAGTGCTCCTTGATCCGTTCCGCGGTGTCGCTGAGCGCCGCCAGGTCGGTGACGTCCACCTCCCAGGCGGTGGCGGCCGCGCCGCACTGCGCCGCGACGGCCTTCAGCTCCTCCGGTTCCAGGCCGAGCAGCGCGACCTTGGCCCCGCGCCGGGCCAGCTTGCGGGCCAGCGAGGCGCCGACCCCACGGGCGGCCCCGGTGACCACCACGACCTGTGCGGACAACGGCGGTACGGCGTTCATGCGACGGTGGTCCTCTCGACAGCGGCGGCGGAGCCGGGTTCGACGGCAGGAGCGACGGACGAGGCGGCGCCGGAGGAAAGCGCGCCGGCCAGGTGGGCGGCGGCCATCCGGTGGATCTCCGCGGCCACCTCCTCCGGCCGCTCCAGCGGAGCCATGTGACCGACCCCCGGCAGCAGCAACAGCCCCTGCGGGTCCGCGAGTTCGGCGACCATCCGATGGGCGTGCACCGGCGGCGTCAGCCGGTCCGAGGTGCCCACCACCACGGCGGTGGGGGCCGTGATCCGGCCGAGTCCGGCGCGCACGTCCAGCCGTTCCAGCACCCCGGCCCAGTGGAAGCGGACGGCGGACGGGCAGGCGTGCACGATCCGGGCCGTCGCCTCGACCTGCCCGGCGGATGAACCCGGCCCCATGACCGCGTACTTGAGCGCGGCCCGGCTGACCGCGGAGACCGGCCCGAGCGGCATCCGGGAGCGCAGCAGCTGCCGGTGCAGGAAGCGCCGCAGCCCCGGGGCGCGCACACCGTCCGGCATCACGGTGAGCTCGGCGACCAGGTCGGCCGGGCCGGTGGAGATCAGGACGTTCGCGGCGGTGCGCTCGGCGACCTCGGGGCGGCCGCCGGCGGCCATGATGGTCATCCCGCCCATGCTGTGTCCGGCCAGCACGGCCCGCTCCCCCGCCGGGACGGTCCGCGCGAGCACGGCGGCCAGGTCGTCGGCGAGTGCCCGGGTGGAGTAGCGGGCCCGGCTGGGCGGGATCTCACTGTGCCCGTGGCCGCGCTGGTCGTAGGCCACCACCCGGTAGCGGTCGGCGAGTTGCCGGATCACCGGGGCCCAGAAGGCGGTTGAGCAGGTCCAGCCGTGGGAGAGCACCACGGTGGGCGCGCCGGGCTGGCCGTGCACCTCGACGTGCAGCCGGATGCCGTCCGCCGAGCGGACGCTCAACTCCTCGACGGGCGTGGGCGGTTCGTAGTCGGCGGGCAGCTGGACGGCGGTCATGCGCTGGCCTCCTGGGCGGCGGTGCGGGCGGCGGCACGGGCGACGGGGCGGGATCCGCCGGTCGGGGCGGTGCGCATGATCAGCTCGTACTCGCCGAGGTCGACCTTGCGGGTGGCACGGCGGAACGAGGTGGTGGAGCCGGGCCAGAGCACGGTGTTCCGGCCGCTCGGGTCCAGGTACCAGCTGAGGCAGCCGCCGGTGGTCCAGACGGTGCGGTCCATTCGGTGCTGCAGCTCCAGGTTCCACTGCCGCTGGGCGCGCGCAGTGGGCTGCATGGCGGTGGCGCCGACCGAGTCCAGCGTGGTCAATGCGTCGATCAGGTAGTTCAGTTGGGACTCGATCATGAGGATCATCGAGCTGTTGCCGAGGCCGGTGTTGGGGCCGATCACGAAGAAGAGGTTCGGGAAGCCGTGCACGGTCGAGCCGCGCAGCGCCTCCATGCCGCCCTTCCACTCCTCGGCCAGGCTGGTCCCGTCCGCCCCGAACACCCGGGCGCCGATGGGCATGTCGGTGACGTGGAAGCCGGTGCCGAAGACGATGGCGTCCACCTCGTGCTCGCTGCCGTCGGCGGCGACCAGGGTGGAGCCGCGCAGTTCGCGCAGCCCGGAGGAGACGACCTCGGTGTTGGCCGCGGCGAGCGCCGGGTAGTAGGTGTTGCTGAGCAGGATGCGCTTGCACCCGATCCGGTAGTCCGGGGTCAGCCGGGCGCGCAGCGCCGGGTCGGAGACGCTCTGGGCGATGTGGCGTTCGGCGAGCTGCTGGACCACGCGCAGCAGTCCGGGGCGGCGCACGAAGGCGTCCACCTGGAGCTCGCGGAGGGCGAAGAGGGTACCCCGGCGGATCTTGGCGGTGACCGGCAGGCGGCCGTGCAGCCACTTCTCCAGCTGGGTGATCTCGCGGTCGCGGCGCGGCAGGACCCAGGCGGGGGTGCGTTGGAAGACCGTCAGCTTGCCGACCCTCGGCTGGATCGACGGGATGATCTGGGCGGCGGAGGCGCCGGTGCCGACCATCGCGACGCGCTTGCCGGTGAGGTCGAAGTCGTGGTCCCAGCGGGAGGAGTGGAACACCTTGCCGGGGAAGGAGCTCAGACCGGGCAGGTCGGGGACCTGCGGGTCGGCGAGCGGTCCGGCGGCGGAGACGACGGCGTCGGCGGTCCACTGGCCGGCCGTGGTGGTGACCCGCCAGCGGGTCTGCTCGCTCTCCCAGCGCGCCTCCAGCACCTCGGCGTTGAAGCGCAGGTGGGGGCGGAGGCCGAAGACGGTGGCGACCTTCTCCAGGTAGGCGCGGATGTCCGGCTGGCCGGAGAAGCTGCGCGGCCAGTCGGGGTTGGGCGCGAAGGAGAAGGAGTAGAGGTGCGAGGGCACGTCGCAGGCGCAGCCGGGGTAGCTGTTGTCCCGCCAGGTGCCGCCGACCGAGTCCGCGCGCTCCAGGACGACGAAGTCGGTGATCCCGGCGCGGCGCAGCCGGACGGCCGCGCCGAGGCCGCCGAAGCCGGAGCCGATCACCGCCACCCGCACGTGCGGTACGGGCTCCGCCGCAGCGCTGGTGTCGGTCGCGCCGGCGGTGCCGGAGCGGGGGCGCTTGCTGCTGGATGCCATGCGGCTCCTCCTGAGGGTGGGGCGGTGGTCTTCACGCTCTTCCGGGGATCGCGCTCCCCGAACCCTGCCAATCACGCCAGTAGATACTGGCACGATTGGCAGGGTAGTCCTTGCCGACACCGGAGGGAAGGAGCACGACAGCCCGGATTCACCGGAAGTTCCCGAAGTCCTCGAAGGCTCCCGCGCCGACCCGACGGACCTATGCTGATCGCCGTGGACAAGGTCAGAGCTGCTGCGGACGACAGAAAACGCGAGTACCGGGTGGAGGAACTGGCCGAGGCGGCCGGGATCACCACCCGCACCCTGCGCTTCTACCGCGAGCGCAAACTGCTCCAGCCGCCCCGCAAGGAGGGCCGGATCGCCTGGTACGGCGAGGAGCACCTGGCCCGGCTGCGCATGATCGCCGAGCTGCTCGACCGCGGCCACACCCTGGGCGGGATCACCGAACTGATCGGCGCCGGCGAGAGCGGGCGGGACGTCGCCGAACTGATCGGGCTCGAAGCCGCGATCGTCGCCCCCTGGTCGGACGAGACCCCGGTCCGCCTCGACTGGGAGGAGCTGAAGACCGCCTTCGGGGACCAGCTCACCGAGGAGAACACCGCCGAGGCCATCGCCCAGGGCTACATCTCGATCGAGGACGACGGGATCACCCACATCAGCCGGCGGCTGATGGACGCCACCACCGAACTCGTCGCCGAGGGCGTACCGCTCGCGGCCGTGCTGGACGCCAGCCGGCGCACCCGGGAGTACGTCGACGCCATCGCCGAGATCTTCATCGAGGTGGTCAGCGACCACCTGCTCAACGCGCTCTCCGGCGAGACCCCGCTGGCGCCCGGCGAGGCGGCCCGGCTCACCGAGCGCATCCTGCGGGTGCGGCCGCTCGCCCGTACGGTGGCCGACGCCCAGTTCACCCTCGCGATGGACCGCCGGGTGCAGGCCGAGTACGCCGAACTGCTGCGCCAGCGACGGGAGTACGGCCCCGAGGCGTAGCGGGGCCGCCGGGCGGGCAGTGATTCCCGGGCGCCGTCGGCCAGTTGGGGCGCCCGCCCGTTGACGGGGACGGTCCCATGGGCAGTCCCATGGGGGCGCCCCGTTCGTTGGAGGAGCCGCCGATGCCCCGAACCCTCAGCCGCCGCAGCGCCCTCGGCCTCGCCGCCGGCCTCGCCCCGGGCCTGGTCCTCGCCGCCTGCGGGTCCGACTCCCGTTCCGCCGGCGGGAGTTCCGCCGACGGGAGTTCCTCCGCCTCCGGGGGCACCCGGACGGTCCAGCACGCGCGCGGGGAGAGCACCGTACCGGACCGGGCCGGCCGCGTCGTGGCACTGGACACCGACGCCCTGGACTCGGTGGTCACCTTCGGCCTGAGCCCGGTCGGCGCCACCACGGTCGACGCGGGTGCGTCCTTCCCCGCCTACCTGCCCGCCGAGCGGCTGGCCGGGACGAAGCCGGTCGGCACGATCGGCCAACCCGACCTGGAGGCGATCGCGGCGCTGCGGCCGGACCTCATCCTGAGCAACCAGGTCCGCGACGACAAGCACTACGACCAGCTGTCCAGGATCGCGCCGACGGTGCTGTCGAAGACCACCGGGCCCACCTGGAAGGAGAACGCCCGGCTGCACGCCGAGGCGATGGGCCGTCGCAGCGAGGCCGACGCGGCGGACACGGCGTACCGCGCCCGGCTGCGGGACGTGGTCACCGCGCTGGGCGGGCCCGCCAAGGCGGCCGCCACCCGGGTCGAGATGGCCCGGTTCCTGGCCGGCGCGCCCACCCGGCTCTACCTCGACGACACCTTCGTGGGCTCGCTGTTCAAGGACCTCGGGCTGGGCCGCCCGGCCAATCAGGACAAGCCCGGATTCTCGCTGGAGATCAGCCCCGAGCAGGTGGACCAGGCGGCGGCCGACGTCATCTTCTACTCGGTGTACGGGGACCCGGCGAAGTCCGACCGGAGCCGGATCACCGAGGGCGCGCTGTGGAAGAACCTGGACGCCGTCCGCAACGGCAAGGTGTTCCCGGTGGACGACAACCTGTGGATGCTCGGCATCGGCTACACCGGGGCCGGACTGATCCTGGACCAGATCCGCAAGGACCTGGGGTGACGCGGGACGGCATGCGACGCGCGGCGTACAACGGGCGGCGCGCGGAGGACAGTTGACGTCGACGGCCGACGCACGCGACGGCGGGGGCGACGGTGGTCCGCGCACCGTCGCCCCCGCCGTCAGGCCCGACCGTTCGGCACCCACAGTCCGGCCGGGCTCCGCTCGGACGTGCCCCGGGACGGACCTGCCCAACTCAGGCCCGGTCCCGGTTCACGGCCGAGTCAGTTCACGTTGACCGCGGTCCAGGTGGCCGCGACCGCGTTGTACTCGGCGCTGTTCGCGCCGTACAGGTCCGTCGCCGCGCTGAGGGTGGCCGCACGGGCACCCGCGTAGTCGGTCGTCGACGTGAAGTACGTGGTCAGCGCGCGGTACCAGATCTGTGCGGCCTTGTCGCGGCCGATGCCGGCCAGCGAGGAGCCGTCCGACGTCGGGCTGTTGTAGTTGAACCCGTTGATGGTCTTCGCTCCGCTGCCCTCGGACAGCAGGTAGAAGAAGTGGTTCGCCACACCGGACGAGTAGTGCACGTCCAGGTTGCCGACGTTGGCGTCCCAGTAGTCGGCCGAGGAGCCGTCCTTGCTGGGCTGGTCCATGTAGCGCAGCGGGCTGCCGTCGCCCCGCAGGTTGATCAGCTCGCCGATCCAGTAGTTCGGCGGGTTGGAGGGCAGGTTGGCGTACCACTCCACCATGGTGCCCATGATGTCCGAGGTGGCCTCGTTGAGGCCGCCGGACTCGCCCGAGTAGTTGAGCGCGGCCGTCGCGGCGGTGACGCCGTGGGTCATCTCGTGGCCGGCCACGTCGATCTCGGTGAGCGGCGCGCTGTTGTTGGCGCCGTCGCCGTACGACATGCAGAAGCAGTCGTCGCTCCAGAACGCGTTGACGTAGTTGGAGCCGTAGTGCACCCGGCTGAGCGCGCCGACGCCGTCGTTGCGGATGCCGTTGCGGTTGAAGGTGTTCTTGTAGAAGTCCCAGGTGGTCGCGGCGCCGAACTGGGCGTCCACGGCCGCGGATTCGCGGTTGTTGTTGGTGCCGTCACCGAAGCTGTTGCTGGTGTTGGCGAACAGCGACCCGCTGCCCGACTCGCTGTTGCTCATGTCCGTGGTGGACTGGCCGCCGCGGCTGGCGTCCTTGAGTTCGTACTGGGAACCGTTCTGGTTGGTGTTCAGGCCCACCTGGCCGACGAAGATGCCGTTGCCGGTGCCGGCCGCGGTCTCGATCTTCTCGTGGGTGGAGAGCACCTCGCCGCTGGCCGCGTCGGTGACCAGGATCTGGGCGCTCGGGGTGCCGTCGGCGCGCACGCCCTCGACGGTGGTCCGGTAGGCGAGCCGCGGGGTGCCGGTGGTGGCCCACACGACCAGCTGGGCCTTGCCGACCTGGTGGACGTCGGCCAGCGGGGACTCGTCGGCGTCGATGGTCTGGCCGATGGTGGCCTTGACCGTGCCGGAGGCCTGGTCGGCCGCCTTGTCGGCGGGGATCTTCGGGGTCAGGCTCGGCAGCGCGATCTGGGCGGAGACCGCCTTGTCGACCGACTTCACGGCGCCGTCGGCCTTCTGGTGGACGACCAGGTCGCCGCCGATCACCGGGAGGCCGGCGTAGGTGCGCTCGAAGCGCAGGTGACGGGTGCCGTCCTTGTCGACGATCGCGTCCTTGGCGACCAGCTTCTCCTGGCCACCGAGGCCGAGCGCCTTGGCGATCGGCGCGGACTGGCCGTTGGCCACCGCGAGCACGGCCTCGTGCTGCTGGGTGGCCTGCGCCTGCAGCGAGGGGGCCGCGGGGGTGGCCTGGGCGGTGGTGGCGACCTGGACGACACCGGTCAACAGGGCCGTGGCCGAGATGACGGCGACAGCTGCGAGCTTTCGCTTCACGTGCGAGTCCTTCCGGGAAACCGCGTGTGGGCGCGGTCGCACCACGTCCCGGGGGCCGGGGTCGACACCTGTGGGGCGGGACGGGCGCTGACGTGCTGGAACCCCGTGCGGTTCGAGCGGCTCGCCACCGAGGGGTGGGGGTGGGGGGCTACCGCTGGGGGGTGACCAGAAGCATGACAATCCAGCTGGTGAAATGACAGGTCTGCCTCAGGAATTGGCCAGGTCCCGCCAGTTGGTAAAGGGATTCAAATGGTGGTCAAATCGGGGCAATCCAGCGCGCCTTGCAGCGGGTTCCGATCCGGACCACGGCCGACCGCCTGGGGCGACAGACGGACGGTCACCAACGGACCAACAGAGTGTCAAGAGCGATCGTCGGACGATCGACTTTTACATCCTTGTAGAACTTTCCATACATACCCTTGACAGAGGGGTGGCGAGGTCCCGCCACCGGCCGGCCTTGTCCGCCGCACGACGGTCTGCTAGTGGACGACCCGGACGACGGACAGCACAGAGCCGCCCGGACGCCGGTTCAACCGGTGGCACGGGCGGCTCGGGGCCACTGCGCGAGGGGTCGGCCAGGGGCCGATCAGGGGTCGATCAGGAAGCGGGCGATGCGTCGGACTCCCGTACAGCACGCAGGAGTTGACGGAGCGACGGATTCACCATCGGACGGCCGGCCACGGTGACGGTCGGTACCGTCTCGTTGCCGTCCGCGACCGAGCGGACGAAGGCCGCCGCGTCCGGGGACTTCCAGATGTTGACCCGGGTGAACCGGCGGCTGTAGCGCAGGCGGGTGAAGAGCAGGCCGAACCGCAGCTGCAGGCAGAACGAGCAGAGGGGACGCCAGTAGAGCACCACGTCGCTGCCCGCGGCACGCTCCGCGCCGCCGCCGCCCGCGCCGCCGCCCGCACCGCTGTTCACGCCGTCGTGATCCATCACTGCAACCGCCATTCCTGGGCCGTGTTTCCGGGTGTGCACGTGACCATGGTGATCTCGTTGCCCGGTCCGTTGTCCGTCATGCAGGACTGGTTCTGGTAGTCGCCGAGCGTGTACGAGCCCGCGGTGCTGCCGCTGCGGACGCTCCATCTGGTGAGGAAGCTGAAGCCGTTGCTCAGCACGACCTTGCCGTCCATGGTCTGGACCAGCTGCGGGCCGCCGTTGTTGCAGGCGTTGAACAGCGTCCAGGCGCCGGGGTCGGTGGAGCGCACCCAGCCGTACTGCGAGGCGCCGCCGAGGACGAGCGGGTTGTCCCCGTTCAGGTTGTCGTTGCGCATCCCGATCGGGCTGCCGTGCTTGACGCTGACGATGGTGCTCCAGCTGCTGCCCTCGCAGGAGGAGGGCCGGGCACCTCGGGACGACGTGCCACCGGCCGAGGACCCGCCCGAACTTCCGCCCTGGGAAGCCGAGTTGCCGGAGCCGGCCGGGGGCTGTGCCGCACTGCCACCCGAGCCGGTCGGCGGGTTGGCCTGGCCGCCCGAGGAGCCGCCGGGGGCCGCACCGCCGCCCTGGCCGGTGCCCGCACCGGCCCCGTTGCCCCCACCGCCGTTGCCCCCGCCCGCATTGCCGGCACCGCCACCGCTGCCACTGCCGCCCCGCCCCGGTCCGCCGCCGTTCCCACCCTGGGCCGGAACGGGCTGTTGCCCGCCCGGCGGCAGCTGCCCACCGGCCGGTGGCTGGGCGGCGGCCGGAGCGGTCGACGGCGCGTCGGTCGGCTGCGGGGTGGCGGACGCGGAGCCGGTGGCCGGGGCCGTGGTGGCCTGGCCGGTGCCGGCGGCGGCCGCCGGAACGGTCACCACCACGGTCGGCTGGGCGGTGGGCGTCCCGGCCGCCGCGTCGGAGCCGCCGGCGCCGCGGTCGATCAGCAGCGCGGTGGCCGTGCCCATCGAGATGACGACCGGGATGACGATCGGGATCAGCAGGGTGCGGCGCGAACGGCGCTTGCCCGGCTCGGTGTCGGCCTGCGGGTCCACCTTCACGACCTGCTCCGGCGCGGCCGGGGCCGCTCCCCCGACCGCGGCGACCTCCGCACCCGCCCCCGCTCCGGCCCGCAGGTCGATCGTCCCGGTGTTCGCCGCCCGCCGCGCCGTGCCCGGCAGGCCGATCGCCACCCGGGCCGCCGACGCCATCCCGGCGGCGCTCTCGAACCGGTCCTCGGGCCGCTTCGCCAGCGCGGTGGCGACCAGCGCCCGGACCGCCGCCGGGAAGGTCTCCGGCAGCTCCGGCACCGGCTGGTTGACGTGCTTGAGCGCGACCTGCAGCGGCCCCTCCCCCAGGTACGGCACCTGCCCGACCAGCAACTCGTAGCCGACCACGCCGATCGAGTAGAGGTCGGAGGCCGGGCCGGTGGTCTCCCCGGAGGCCTGCTCGGGGGACATGTAGGCGGCGGTGCCGATGATCGCGTACGGCGCGGTGAGCTTGGTGCTGGCCACGGCCCGGGCGATGCCGAAGTCGGTGATCACCACCCCGCCGTCCTCGCGCACCATCAGGTTGGAGGGCTTGAGGTCACGGTGCACGATCCCGCGCCGGTGGGCGGCGTGCAGCGCGTCCAGGGCGTCGGCGAGCAGGCCCAGGGCGCGCTCGGCGCTCATCGGGCCGTCCTCCTTGAGCACCTGGTTGAGCGGCCGGCCCTCGATCAGGTCCATCACGATGTAGGCGCAGTGGGTGTCGTCGCCGGAGGCGTCCGGATCGTCGGAGCCACCCGCGCCGCTCTCCCCGTAGTCGTGGACGCCCACGATGCCCGGGTGGTCGATCGCCGCGACCAACTGGGCCTCGCGGCGGAAGCGTTGGACGGAGGTGTCGTCCTCGAACAGGTCCGCCCGGAGGATCTTGACGGCGACCGGCCGGGCCAGCACCTGGTCCTCGGCGCGCCAGACCGCGCCCATCCCCCCGCCACCGACCTTCTCGACCAGCGTGTACCGCCCGCCGAGCACGGTTCCCGCGCTACTCATCTCCCCTGCCCCCCGGTGTCATGACCCTCCCCGCCGGGTCGTCGGCACACAGTGTGCCAGAGCGTGTCAGGGACTCAGCAGCCCTGGTAGGGACGGGAATCGCCCCTCAGGATCCGGCCTTCCGGGCGTTTCGGGACCGGCCGGACACCTCCCGGACGGCCGCGACGACGGCCCCCGGCACGTCCTGGTGGACGGCGTGCCCGGCGCCGGGCACCACGGCGTGGACGCCTCGGGCGGTACCGGCCGTGATCCGGGCCTGCGCGGCGGTGAAGCGGGCGCGCAGTACGCGCGGCAACCCCTCGGTCGCGCTCAGCACGGTCACCGGCACCTCGGGCAGCGGCCCGGCCGCCCGCAGCCGGCGCAACTGCGCGGTGGCGCGGTTCGACAGCCGGTTCTCGGCGAGCACGGCCCGCCGCTGGTGGGGGTGGGCGAGGACGGCCGCCTCGGCCCGGGCGAGCGCGTCACCCGGGGTCGGCCGGGCGGGTGCCAGCGCCGTCCGGAACAGCTCGTACCGGGTCAGTGCCGTCTCGATCACACTGATCGCCCGCGGCCGGAAGTCCTCGTGCGCCGGATCCACCAGGACCAGCCCGGCCACCAGCTCCGGCCGCCGCCGGAGCAGGAGTCGGGCCAGCTGACCGCCCCAGCTGTGGCCGACCAGAACGGCCGGACCGGCGTCCAGGTGCCGCACCAGCGCGGCCAGGTCCGCGACCTGCGCCGCCAGGGTCAAGGCCGGGACGCGATCCGGGTCGCTGGCCCCGAGCCCGGCCCGGTCGTACGCCACCACCCGCCCCGAACGGGCGAGTTCGGGCAGCAGCGGGGCCCAGGTGAGCGAGGAGGTGCCGCAGCCCGCGACCAGGACGATCGGCCGGCCCTCGGCCGGACCCGCCTCCAGCCAGCACAACACCCGTCCGCCCCGGTCGAGTTCACCGGGGCGCACCCCGCCGGGCGTGTGTTCGGCCAACACCTCGGCGATGTCCCGCTGAACGCCCTCCAGCGCCCGGCGGTCGGGTCGTGTGGTCCGACCACTCGGCCTGATCGGCATGTTCGGCTCCCCCGTGGCTCGCGTCGACGGGCCCACCGCTCCGGCGCGGCGTGACCCCGGCTCCCACGGTACGGCCGATGGATCGGGGGCCGACAGGCCGGAATCCGCCCGGAATCCGCCCGGAATCCGCCCGGGGTCGACCGGGCGGATTCCGAACCGGGTTGCACCGGTGGGTTTCCTCGTACGGTGCCGCGCCGTGCGCGCCGACGCGCCGTGCGTGCCGACGCACCGGGCGCTACGCCGGGAGGGCGCGCTTCAGCAGGTCGAGGAGCGCCGTCCAGTGCCGGGCGTCGCCGACCGCGTCGTAGCGGGAGGTGTCGGCCTGGGTGAAGCCGTGGGTGGCGCCCTCGTACACCTCGGAGCGGAAGCGGACCCCGGCGGCGGTGAGGGCCTCGTCGAGCTCGGCGATCTGCTCGGACGTCATCGACGGGTCCTGGTCGGCGTGGCCGAAGTACAGCTCGGCGGTGATCCGGCCGGCCTCCAGGTGCGGGCTGTCCGGGCGGTCGCTGACGAGGCGGCCACCGTGGAAGCAGGCCGCGGCGGCGACCCGGTCCGGGTGGCCGATGGCGGTGCGCAGCGAGAGGTAGGCGCCGAGGCAGTAGCCGGTGACGCCGATCGGGCCGTCCGTGACCAGCGGGGAGTCGGCGAACCAGGCCAGGTAGGCCTCCGCGTCGCGGAGGACCACGTCCGGGACGGTGGCCGCGACGAGCAGCGGGCCGATCGTGGCGAAGATCTCATCGCACTGGTCGACGTCGATCAGCTCGGGCAGTTCGATCAACGGCACGCGGCCCGAGCGGTAGTACACGTTGGGAACCAGGACGGTGTACCCGGCCTCGGCGATCCGGTCGGCCATGGCCTTCAGGTGGGGGCGGACTCCGAAGCCGTCCTGGTAGAGCAGGACGCCGGGGTGGGGCCGGTCGTCGTCGGGGTGGGTGAGGTAGGCGTCGGCGGTGCCGTCCGCCGTCGGGATGTCCACGAGGATTCCGTGCACGGTCATGGGTGAGAGCTCTCCTTAGGGTCCGCGGGCAGCCTAGCCGGTACATGACCGATGCCGGGAGCACCGATACCTGGAACTCCGGGACGGGGAACACCGGTGCGGGGGAACCCCGTTGGACCGGGCATGGGACTTGTGGTGGGTGTGGCGTGCGCGGTCGCGGCGGTGCTCGGGCTGGTGGCCCTGGCCGGCTGGCAGGTCCGGGGCGAGTCCTCGCCGCACCGTCGCGAGCGGGCGCCGGGCGTCGGGGTGGGCGGCGGCGGGGCGCTGGACGAACTGCAGGCGATGTTCAGCCCGGGCAAGCGGATCCAGGTCGAGCAGCAGCGGGAGCAGGCCTCGCACCGGGACGACACCCAGGCCGGGGCGCCGCCGCACTTCGGGATCGACCTGGAGCGGGGCACCGCGGTACTGCGGCGGTCCGACCGTCCGGAGGGCGCCGCGGACGGTCGGTAGCGCCGGGTCGGAGTGCCGACGGGTCATCGCGCTGGCGCCGGGTCAGGACGTCGGCGCCGGGCCAGTACGCCGGCGCCGGGTCAGAACCGGCTCAGCCGCTCCTCGTCGCAGGTGCGCGGGCAGGTCAGGCAGGCGAGGGCCTCGGGCTTGACGGCGTAGTAGAGGCAGCAGCCGAGCCGGGTGCGGGTGTGGTGCTCGCGGCCGTCCGGGGTGCGCAGCCGACGGAAGTCGGCGGCTCCGGGCAACGGAAGGGTGCCACCGGGCAGCAGGGCCCCGGCGGCCGCGACGGCGGCGTCCTCGCCGGCGGTTCCGGCGAGGTCCGCGGTTCCGGCGAGGTCCGCGGTTCCGGCGAGGTCCGCGGTTCCGGCGGCATCCGTCCCGGCGGCGTCGAGCATCCGGCCGAGGTACCAGACCGCGGAGGCGAGGTCGTCCGTCACCATGCCCCAGAGCGCGCGGTCGCGGCGCCGGGTCGGCCCGGTGAACGCGGCCAGCACCGGTTCCAGGTGGGCGACCACGGCGGCCCGCAGTTCGGCGCGCAGTTCGTCGTCGCCGGGGAGGGTGACGGACCCGCGCGGCCGCAGCGCGAGGGCCCCGGTGGGGGCGTGCAGCCAGAGGTCGGCGGGGTCGATGAGGGGGACCCGCCGGGCGAGGTGCCAGGGCCCGGCGATGAGCAGGCAGACGGACCAGGCGTAGTGGTGGAGCAGCCGGGAGGCGGCGACGTGCGGGCGGGGCGCCCGGCCGTGCTCGGCGGCGATCCGGGCCTCTTCTCCGGCCAGGACCGCGGCCAGGGCCCGTTCGTCGGCGGCGAGTCGGGCGCCGGAGTACCAGCCGTCGGCGGCCGCCGGGTCGGGCTCGGCGGGGTCGAGCAGGTGCAGCCGGAGCACCGGGCAGAGCCGGCGCAGCCGTTCGTAGTCGCCGACCAGGGCGCTCGGCCGTCCCGCGGGGAGCGGGGACGGCGCAACGGGCAGGGGTGTTCCGGGGACCATCGGCGCTCCCGAGATCGACTCCGAGTGATCGATTAAGGTGAGGCTCACCTTACAATGCCTCAGGGGGTGCACCGGCCACCCGGCCGCACGGCCGTGCGCCCCCGTCGACGACCGGCCCGACCTTGACGAACTTAGGCAAACCTAACCTAAGATGTCTGCTCGTGCTGAGAACCGATCCGCCGGCCGCCACGGCCCCGGCGACGCCCCGTTCCTCGGCGGTCAAGCGGCCGTTGCTGCTGGCCGCCGGAGTGGGCGCGCTCGTGCTGTGCGCCGCCCTGAGCCTTGCGCTGGGCTCCCGAGCCATCCCGCTGTCCACCGTCGTCGACGCCCTCACCGGCGCCGCGCACGGCGGGGACGCCGACGTGGTGACGGGCCTTCGGGTCCCGCGCACGCTCATCGGACTGGCCGTCGGGGCCGCGCTCGGCGTCGCCGGGGCGGTCGCCCAGGGCGTCACCCGCAACCCGCTGGCCTCCCCGGTCACCCTCGGCATCAACGCCGGTGCGAGCCTCGCCGTGGTCGCCGCGATCTACGCACTGGGCCTCTCCCGCCCGTCCGAGTACGTCTGGTTCGCGTTCGCCGGTGCGGCTGTCGCGGCCGTCGCCGCGTACGCCATGTCCCGGCGCGGCGGGGACCTCGACCCGGTCCGGCTCGCGCTCGGCGGCACCGTGCTCACCGTGGTGCTCACCTCCTGGACCTCCGCGCTGATGCTGGCCAGTCACCGCACCCTGGACGAGGCCCGGTTCTGGCTGGCCGGCTCGATCGCCGGACGCCACCTGGACACCCTCACCCCCGTCCTGCCGTTCCTGGTGCTCGGCCTGCTGGCCGCCCTCGCGATCTCCCCCGCGCTGAACGCGCTGGCCCTCGGTGACGAGACCGCCCAGGCGCTGGGCGTGCCGGTGGCCCGGATCCGGGTGGTCGGCGGACTGGCCGTGGTCCTGCTCGCGGGCAGCGCGGTCGCCGTCTCCGGACCGGTGGCGTTCATCGGACTGGCCGCGCCGCACCTGGTCCGCCCGCTGCTCGGCAACGACCACCGCTGGTTGCTGCCCGGCTGCCTGATCGCCGGGCCCCTGCTGCTGCTCGCCGCCGACGTGCTCGGCCGGCTGGTGGTGCAGCCCTCCGAGATCGAGGTCGGCATCGTGACCGCCTTCCTCGGCGCGCCGCTGCTCGCGGTGCTGGCCCGGAGGGTGGCCAAGTGAGCGCGCCGACCGCCCCGACCACGCCCGAGCGTGGCCAACTGAGCCCGCGCACCGCCCCGTTGAGCGCGATCGCGCGCCGCCGGGCCCGTACCGCCGCCTGGTCGCTGCTGGCCGTCGTCCTGCTCGTGGTGCTCACCGGCATCGCCCTCGGCACCGGCCAGGTGAGCATCTCCGCCTGGGACGCGCTGCGCGCCCTGTTCGGCCAGGGCTCGCCCGGCGACGTCCTGGTGGTGCAGCAGTTCCGGGCGCCGCGCGTGGTGTCCGCACTGATCGCGGGCGCCGGGCTGGCGATGGCCGGCTCGATGCTGCAGCGGCTGTTCCGCAACCCGCTGGCCGCCCCCGACACCATCGGCATCACCGGCGGCGCCTCCTTCGGCGCGGTACTGATGCTCGCCACCGGCGCCTCGCAGCAGCTGATCCCGCTGGCCGCGGTCGGTGGCGGGCTGCTCGCCGCGCTGCTGCTCGGCGGCTTCGCGTGGCGCTCCAGGATGGCCGTCACCCGGCTGATCCTGGTCGGGCTGGCGGTCCAGCAGGGCCTGGCCGCCGCCGTGAACCTGATGATCGTACGGTTCCCGGCCGAGCTGGCCTCCTCCGCGATGCAGTGGACCACCGGCTCGCTGTACGGCCGCAACTGGACCGAGGTGTGGATCGGCGGCACCGCCATCGCGCTGACCGCCGGGGCCGTGGTGCTCTGCCAGCGGCGGGTCTCCGTGCTCGACCTCGGCGACGACTCGGCCGGCGCCCTCGGCCTGAACCCCGCCCGGGACCGGCTCTGGCTGCTGCTGCTCACCATCACCCTCGCCTCGCTGGCCGCCGCCCTGACCGGCCCGGTCGCCTTCGTCGCGCTCGCCGTCCCGCACCTGGTCCGACTGCTCGCCGGACCGCCCACCCCCGGCACCCTCGGCCTCACCGCGCTCACCGGCGCCGTGCTGCTGCTCTCCGCCGACCTCCTCGTGCTGCACGTGATCCCCGTCCACGGCCTGCCGGTCGGTGCCGTCACCGCCACCCTCGGCGCGCCCTGGCTCCTGGTGCTGATGATCCGCCAGGGCCGGCTTCCCCAGAGGAGCAGCTGATGACCTCGCCCGCCACCGACCTCACCGCCGATCACGCCGCCGATCGCACCACCGATCCCACGGCCGGTCGCACCGCCGGTCGCACCGCCGGGAACCGGCTCGCCGTCCACGGCCTCGGGCTGCGCTACGGCGACCGGACCATCGTCGAGGGGCTCGACCTCGAACTGCCCGGCGGCGCCGTCACCGCGATCGTCGGACCGAACGCCTGCGGCAAGTCGACCCTGCTGCGCGGGCTGGTCCGGCTGCTCGACCCGGCCGCCGGCACCGTCACCCTGGACGGCGCCGACATCCACCGGATGCCCGCCCGGACGCTCGCCAAGCGGATGGGCCTGCTGCCCCAGCAGCCGGTCACGCCCGAGGCGGTCACCGTCGAGGCGCTGGTCCGGCTCGGCCGCTACCCGCACCAGCGGATGCTCAGCCCGTGGTCCAAGGCCGACCAGGCGGCGGTCGAGGAGGCGCTGGAGCGCACCGGCACCGCCGAACTGCGCGACCGGCAGGTCGACCGGCTCTCCGGCGGCCAGCGCCAACGGGTCTGGATCGCGCTCGCGCTCGCCCAGGAGACCGACCTGCTGCTGCTCGACGAGCCGACCACCTTCCTCGACCTGCGGCACCAGCTCGACGTGCTGGACCTGGTCGCCGACCTGCACGCCGAGGCCGGGCGCACTGTGGTCATGGTGCTGCACGACCTCGGGCAGGCCGCCCGGTACGCCGACCACCTGGTGGTGCTCAAGGACGGACGGCTCGCCGCGGCCGGTCCGCCCGCCGAGGTGCTCACGGCCGAGCTGGTGGAGTCCGTGTTCGGCGTGCCGTGCCGGGTGGTGCCCGACCCGGAGACCGGTACGCCGCTGGTCGTGCCGCGGGCCCGGGTCCGCCGCTCCGCCCCCGCCGGAACTTCCTCCCCCTCCTGAACTTCCTCTGCCCGTCCCCCTAGTCGTCCCCGTTCGACCCGATCCAAGGAATTCCGATGAACCGCCGACTCCCCGTCGCCGTCCTCGCCGTCACGCTCTCCGCCACGCTTCTCGCCGCCTGCGGCAGCAACGGGGACACCGGTAAGTCCGGCGGTGACTCCGCGTCCTCCGCCGCCTCGGCGGGCACCGCCGCCGGGTTCCCGCGCACCGTCAAGCACGCGGCCGGGACCGCCCAGATCAAGTCGCAGCCCAAGCGCGTCGTGGTGCTGGACAGCGGCGAGCTGGACGACGTCACGCTGCTCGGCATCACCCCGGTCGGCGCGGTGTCCCCGCACATGAAGACCGAGGGCGGGTTCCCGAACTACCTCAAGGACAAGATCAAGGACACCAAGGACGTCGGCCCGATGAACGAGCCGAACCTGGAGCTGATCGCCTCCCTCAAGCCCGACCTGATCCTCTCCTCCAAGGTCCGCCACGCCAAGGTGTACGACCAGCTGAACGCGATCGCGCCGACCGTGCTGGCCGAGACCACCGGCTTCCCGTGGAAGGACAACCTGGCGCTGTACGCCCAGGCGCTCGGCAAGGAGGACGAGGCGAAGAAGGCGCTGGCCGACTACGAGGAGCGGGCGCACAAGCTGGGCGAGGCGATCAAGGCGAAGTACAACGGGACGATGCCGACCGCCTCGGTGGTCCGCTTCGTCGCCGGGCCGACCCGCCTGTACGCCAAGGCCTCCTACAGCGGCGTGGTGCTCAAGGACGTCGGCCTGACCCGCCCGGCCTCGCAGGACGTGGACAAGAACATCATCGAGGTCAGCGCCGAGCAGATCAGCCAGGCCGACGCGGACCTGGTGTTCGTCACCACCGCCGACGACCCGTCCAAGACCAAGGAGAGCGAGGTCCAGCAGACCCCGGTCTGGCAGGGCCTGAACGCCGTCAAGAACAACAAGGTGTTCACCGTGCCGGACGAGACCTGGATGTCCGGCATCGGTGTCCAGGCGGCGGACGCGATGCTCGTCGACATCGCGAAGGCGGCGGGCGTGGACGCGCCGAAGTAGCCCTCGCCGCACCGCGAACGGCCGACGGCGAACAGATTTCAGAGTTCAGCCGACAGACGACGGCGAACAGATAACAGATCACAGATGACGGATAACAGATTTCATCATCTGTGATCCGTTCGCCGTCGGCCGTTCGCCGCCCTTCGCCCGTCACCACGCTCCCCCGAGGACCCTCCCCATGCGGCTCTACCTGCTCGCCCTCAACCCCACCGACTCGGTCACCCACGGCTTCCTGCCCGCCGCCGCCCGGCTCGGTCTCGACGTCACCGTCCTCACCGACCACGTCGAGGCCCACCAACGCGCCTACGCCGACGCGGACTTCGCGTGCGAGGTGGTGGAGTGCGACGTCCAGGACTTCCGCGAGGTCATCGGGCTGATATCCCAACACCACGCCCCCGACGCGGTGTTCAGCAACAGCGACCACCTGCAGACCCAGACCGCCCTGGTCGCCGACTACTTCGGCCTGGCGGGCAAGGACTGGAAGGCCGCGTACCGGGCGAAGAACAAGGGCGAACTGCGCCGCCACCTCACCGAGCAGGGGCTGGACCGGGTGTGGTCCGCCGAACTCGCGCCCGGCCAGGACCCTGCGGCCCTCACCCCGCCCTTCCCCTGCATCCTCAAGCCGCGCGAGGGCGTCGCCAGCGAGGACGTCACGCTGGTCGCCGACGCCGCCGAACTCGCTCGGCGGGTCGCGGAGATCCAGCAGCGCCGACCCGGCGCCACCCTGGTGGTCGAGGAGTTCCTGACCGGCGAGCTGTGCACCCTGGAGACCCTCGGCGACGCCCGGGTCCGGCACGTCCTGGGCGGCTTCCGCACCCGGCTCTCCCCGCCGCCGGACTTCATCGAGGAGGTGCTGACCTTCGAGCCGGCGCACCCCCGGGCCGTGGTCGACCAGGTGCTCGCCCAGCTCGACGCCCTCGGCGTCGGACTCGGCGCCTGCCACACCGAGTTCATCCTCCAGCCGGACGGCCGCGCCCGCCTGATCGAGGTCAACTACCGCGCCATCGGCGACCAGTGCGACCTGATGCTGGCCGAGATCCTCCGGGTCCCCTACTTCGAGCTGGTGCTGCGCGCCCACCTCGGCGAGGCACTGCCCGCCGACCTGGGCGCCCGCACCGACCACCGGGCCCGGCACGAGCGGGTCTGCGCGGACCGGCCCGGCACCCTGACCGTCGCGCCCGAGCCGTACTTCGAGCGGCGCACCGACGGCGTCACGCTCTCCTACCGCCCGGTGCGCGAACTCGGCGCCCGGCACGAGCTCTACGGCACCAACCGCGACTACCTGGGCATCGTCTGGGCGGTCGGCCCGGACCAGGACGCGGTGGACTCCGCCGTGGCCGGGTTCATCGCCGCCAACCGCTGGGAGATCGCCTCATGACCCCGGCCGACGCCGCGCCCTCCGGCAGCAGTACCGCCGGCAGCGGTACCGCCGGTCCGTCGGGCGCCGCCGAGCAGCTCACCCTGCGCGTGCTGTCCGCCCTGCTGCGCGAGGACGTCCTCGGCCTGCGCACCGACGGCGTCCTGGAACAGCGCCCCGACGGGCCCTGGTTCGGCAACGGCACGCTCGCCCTGCCGGTCACCCCCGAGGGCTTCCAGGCCGACCACGCGGCCCGGCTGCCGGAACTGGAGCTGGACGGCGCCCGCCTCACCGACCTGGCCACGATCCTGGCCCGGCTGGCGGAGCGCGCCGACCCGCTGGACCGCCCCGGGCACCTGGCCTTCGCCGAGGAGTGCCGGCAGACCCTGGCCACCATGGAGCTGCACGACCGGATCCGCCCCGAGGTGCTCGCGGAACTCGCCGAGCGCTACGGCAAGGACGTGGCCGACTGGACCGGCCCGCACGCCTCGCTCGGCTTCGAGGCCCTCGCCGCCTTCCTGGACCACCCGGTCTACCCGACCGCACGCGGCCGCTCCGGCCTGACCGAGCAGCAACTGCGCGACTACGCACCGGAGTTCCACCCGACCTTCGCGCTGCGCTGGCTCGCCGTCCCGACCGACCGGCTGACCGTGCACGGCACCGGCCCACTGCCCACCTGGTGGCCGAGCGCCGAACAGCTGGGCGTTCCCGGCGAGTTCCACACCGTACCGGTCCATCCGCTCACCGCCGACGAGGACTTCACCCGGATCGTGCCGGGCGCCGTACTCGCCCCCGAGCCGTACCTCGACGTGCTGCCGACGCTGTCCATGCGCACCGTCGCCGTCGCCGCGGACCCGACCTGCCACCTCAAACTGCCGCTCGCCACCGCCACCCTGGGCCTGCGCAACCGGCGCACCATCAAGCCGGTCACGCTGGTCAACGGCGCGGTCGGACAGCGTCTGGTGGAGGCCGTGGCCGCCCACGAACCCCGCTTCGCCGGCCGGGTGCTGCACGCCGACGAGCAGTGCTACGCGCACGCCGAGGACGAGCTGCTGGCCGTCCTGCTGCGCCGCTACCCGGACGGCCCGGACGGGGCCGTCACCGTGCCGCTGGCCGCCCTGCTCGCCGAGGCGCCGGACGGGCGACTGGTGATCGACCAGCTCGCCGACCGCTTCCACCACGGTTCGGTACCCGCGCTGTACGAGGAGGTGCTGCGGCTGCTGGTCGACTGGCAGACCACCCTGTTCGGCCACGGCATCGCCCTGGAGTCGCACCAGCAGAACACCTCGCTCGTCCTCGACGACACCGGCCTGCGATTGCTCTACAAGGACAACGACGGCCCGCGGCTCAACACCGCCCGGGTCGCCACCTCCCCGATCGCCGAACTGGAAGCGCTCGCAAGGGAGTTCCGCGACCCAAGGATCCTCGGCGACCAGGACCGCGCACTCACCGACCTGTTCACCACGATCACCGGCCACCTGTGCACCGCCTCACTCGCCTTCGGCCTGGCCGCGCACGGCCGGGTGCCGCTGGAACGGAGCCTGGAGCTGCTGCGCACCGTCCTCACCCAGGCGATCGACCGCCTCGGCCCAGCCGGGTACCCGCTGCGCACGGACCTGCTGGAGGCCGAACGGCTGCCGGTCAAGGCCATGGTGAGCGCCGGCACCCTGCTCAGCAAGGAGCGCAGCGGCGCCGCCGACATCAACAAGCACTACACCGACGGACCCAACTACCTTCTTCCGAAGGACCGTTCATGAGGACCGCCGAGCGGCTGGCCCGGCCGGCCGAAGCCGTCGGACTGGACCGGCGCCAGGTGCACGCGGTGGCGGCCTGCTACTTCGTCGCCTCCTTCGCCGCCCTCGGCCTGCCGCCCTACCTCACCGAGATCCTGCCCGGCCTCGGCGACCACAGCGGGCACTGGGCCGGTCTGCTCTACATCGTGCCGACCGTCTTCACCGCCCTCGGCGCACCGCTGTGGGGCCGACTGGCCGACCGCTTCGGCCAGAAGCGGCTGCTGCTGCGCGCCCAACTCGGCCTCACCGTCTCGTTCCTGCTCGCCGGAGCCGCCGACAGCCTGCCCGCGTTCACCCTCGCGCTGGTGCTCCAAGGCTTCCTCGGCGGCACCTTCTCCGCCACCAACGGCTACCTCGCGGCAGCCCTGGACGGCTCCCAGCTGTCCAGGGCGCTGACCCTGATGCAGGGCAGCGCCCGGGCCGCGCTGGTCGCCGCGCCGATCCTGGTCGGTGCGCTGTCGCCGTGGATCGGCCCGCACCGGCAGTACCTGGTGATGGCGGTGCTGCCGCTGACCGCCGCGGTACTGCTCAACTTCCTCCCGGAGCCCGACCGTCCGACCGCCTCCCCGGCGGGCCGCGCCACCACCCGGACCGACCCGCCGGGCTCGCTCAGGCTGCTCTACACCTTCGAGTTCGCCTTCGTCTTCGCCACCATCATCTCGTTCCCGTACCTGATCACCCTGGTCCAGCAGCGGCTGCCCGGCGTCAACAGCACGGTCGCGGGCCTGCTGTTCGCGCTGCCGCACCTGGTCTACCTGGTCGGCGCCGGACGGGTGCACAGCGCCGTCGAGGCGCGCCCCCGGACCGGACTAGCGCTGGGCTTCGCCCTGGTCGCCCTCGGCCTGGCCGGGCACGCCCCGGCCCACTCGCTGCTGACCTTCGCCCTCACCCGGGCGGTGCTCGGGCTCGGCATGACCTTCGGCCTGGTCTGCCTCGCCGTGCTGGCCGCCGACGCCGCCCGCGGCCGCGCGCCGGGCCGGATGTTCGGCACCCGCGAAACCGTCTCCAAGTGCGGTGCGGTGGCCGCCGGACTCGCCGCCGCGCTCGCCAACGGCAGCAGCGGACCGGCCGCCCCCGTCGTCACCGGCACCGTCGCCGCACTGGCCGCCGCCCTGCTCGCCCTCCTGACCCGTAGGAGTCCCCGATGACCGCCCGGCCCACCGTTCTCCCGGCCGCCCAGTCCACCCGGCGCGCCACCGAACCGCGCACCACCGAACCGAACGAAGCCGAACTGCCCACCGCCGAGGACGCGGTGGCCCACACCCTGCTGAACTGCCTGCTGCGCGAGGTGTCCGCCCCCGAGCACCAGACCGCCGTCGACGACGGCCACCTGCTGCTGCGCCTGCCGCGCCGCGGCGCCCTGCTGCGGGTCGCCCTGCGCCGCACCTCACTGCTCGGCGCGCACCGCTTCACCGGCCCGGTGTCCGAGGAAACCCCGGACGGCTGGCGCGAGTTGGACTGGCGGGAGCTGGCCGGTCACGCCCAGGAGGAACTGGAGCTGCGGACCGGCACGGTGAACGAGGAGTTCCTCGACCAGGTCGCCTCCAGCCATCAGGGCGTCGGCGAGGCCCTGACCGGGCGCCCTGCCGCCGGGACGGACCGCTACCTGGAGTCCGAGCAGTCCCTGCTGTTCGGCCACCGCTTCCACCCGGCCCCCAAGTCCCGCTCCGCCGCCCGCGGCGACTGGCGCCACTACGTGCCGGAGTCCCGCGCGGCCTTCCCGCTGCGCCACCTGGCCGTCCGCGCCGAGCTGTTGGCCGAGGAGTCCCTGGACCCGGAGGCGAGTGCCGTCCTGGACGGCCTCGGCGAGGTGCCGGAGGGCTACCGGCTGCTGCCCGCCCACCCCTGGCAGTACCAACTGATCGGCGACCACCCGCTGTTGCGCGCCGCCCTGGCCCGCGGCGACGTGCTGGACCTCGGCCCGCGCGGCGAGCGGTTCGCCGCGACCGCCTCGGTGCGCACCCTGTACGGCGCCGACGCCTTCCTCAAGTTCAGCCTCAACGTCCGCATCACCAACTGCCTGCGCAAGAACGCCGCTTACGAGCTCACCGGTGCCGTCCAGCTGACCCGGCTGCTCGCCCCCGCGCTCGGCGACCTCGCCCGGCGCTTCCCGGACGCGGCGATGCTGCGCGAGCCCGCCTTCCGTACGCTCGCCCTGCCCGGCGCCGACGGCCACCCCGACCGGGCGCTGTACGAGGGCTTCGGCCTGATCCTGCGCGAGGGCTTCGGCGACCTGCTGCGGCCCGGGGTCACCCCGCTGCTCGCCGCCGCCGTGGCCGACGAGCACCCGACCGGCTCGGCGCACATCTCCCGTCTGCTGGGCGACGGTTCGGACGGCGCCGCCGCCCTCGACTGGTGGCGCGACTACCTGCGGCTGCTCCTCCCGCCGGTGCTGGCCGCCTACTTCGACCACGGCGTGGTGCTGGAGCCGCACCTGCAGAACGTGCTGATCGGCGTCGACGCCGACGGCCGCCCGGCGCAGGTGCTGTTCCGCGACCTGGAGGGCACCAAGCTGGTCCCCGAGCAGAACGCCGACATCCTGGCCGCCCTGCCGCCCGAGGTGGCCGGCCCGATGACCTACGACGCCGAGCGCGGCTGGGACCGGGTGGTCTACTGCCTGCTGGTCAACCACGTCGCCGAACTGCTCGCCGCCCTCGCCGACCGCCACCCCGAGCTGGAGGGCGCGCTCTGGCAGGCCGTCCGGGACGCCCTGGAGGAGTACGCCGACGCGCACGGCCGCCCGCCCCGACTGCGGGCACTGCTGGCCGGCGTCCCGCTGCCCGCCAAGGCCAACCTGCTGACCCGCTGGGAGCGCAAGGCCGACCGCGACGCCGGGTACGTCCGGCTGCCCTCCCCGCTGGCCGGCTCGGTGCTCGCCGAGGCCGCCCGCATGACCGCCCACCTTCCCGCCGGGAGCACCGTCCGATGAGCAACCCCGTCCACCGTCACGTCGCCGCCCTGGCACCCGACGAACTTCCCGCCTACGTCTACGACTTGGCCGCACTGCGCGAGCACGCCGCGGCCGTCCGGGCCGCCCTGCCCGACCGGGTCGAGCTGTACTACGCCGCCAAGGCCAACCCGGAGGCACCGCTGCTGACCGCGCTGCGCGAGGCCGTCGACGGCTACGAGGTCTCCAGCGGCGGGGAGTTGGCGCACGTGCGGGCCGCCGTGCCGGATGCGCCGCTGGCCTTCGGCGGACCGGGCAAGACCCCGGCCGAGATCGCGGCCGCGGTGGACGCCGAGGTACACCGCTGGCACGTCGAGAGCGAGCAGGAGCTGCACCGGCTCGCCGCCGTCCTGGCGGAGCGGCCGGCGGCGACCGTGGACGTGCTGCTGCGGGTCAACCTGCCGGTGGTCGCCGACGCCCTGGACGCGGTGCCGCTGGCGATGGGCGGGCGGCCGACCCCGTTCGGCCTCGATCCGGCGCAGGCCGAGGAGTGCGTCCGGCTGCTCACCGACGGCGGACCACTCGGGCACCGACTGCGCCTGCGCGGGGTGCACGCCCACCTGGCCAGCGGCCTGGAGGCGGCGGACCAGCTGTCGGTCGCCGAGCAGATCGTCACCTGGTCGGCCGAACTGGCCGAGCGGCACGGTTTCCCGCTCACCGAGGTCAACATCGGCGGCGGGATGGCGGTGGACTACGACGACCCGACCCGGCGCTTCGACTGGACGGCCTTCGGCAAGGGCCTGGCCGGGCTCCTCGACGCCCACCCCGGGCTGACCCTGCGGATCGAGCCCGGGCGGGCGCTGACCGCCTACTGCGGCTGGTACGCGACCGAAGTGCTGGACGTGAAGCGCAGCCACGGCGAGGACTTCGCGGTGGTCCGGGGCGGCACCCACCACCTGCGCACCCCCGCCACCCGTGGGCACTCCCAGCCCTTCGCAGTGCTCCCGGTGGACGCCTGGCCGCACCCCTGGCCGCGCCCGGCCGTCACCGGCGGCCGCGCCACCCTGGCCGGGCAGCTGTGCACGCCCAAGGACGTACTGGCCCGGGCGGCGGACGGCGCGGCCGGCCTGCGGGCGGCGGACCGGGTGCTGTTCACGATGGCGGGCGCCTACGCCTGGAACATCTCGCACCACGAGTTCCTGATGCACCCCCGCCCGGGGTTCCACTACCTGGGCGACTGACGGCCGCCGGCCGACGGCCGACATCACGGCCGACGGATCGCAGCCGGCGGATCGCAGCCGGCGCGTCACGGCGAACAGATCACAGCAAACAGATCACAGCGAACAGATGACAGATAACGGATGACAGATTTCGACATCTGTCATCTGTTCGCCGCCCCCATCCCCCGCCACCCCCACCGCCCACTCGTGGGACAGTGGTAACCGGCGAAGGGAGCGCGAACGTGCTGATGGACAAGGTGGCGGAGATACTCGCCGAGGCGTCGGCCGAGGCGGTGGAACCGCGCTTCCGCGCGCTGAGCGCCGGCGAGGTGATGGAGAAGGCGCCCGGCGAGATCGTGACGGTCGCCGACCGCGAGGCCGAGGCGATCATCGCCCGCCGCCTGCACGAGCTGCTGCCCGTCCCGGTAGTCGGCGAGGAGGCCGTGGCCGCCGATCCGGCGCTGGCCCGGGCCATCCACGACGAGCCCGCGGTCTGGCTGGTCGACCCGGTGGACGGCACCTCCAACTTCGTCGCGGGCCGCCCCGACTACGCCGTGATGTGCTCGCTGGTCCGCAACGGCCTGACCGTCGCCTCCTGGATCTGGCAGCCCGCCACCGCAACCGGCTACCGAGCGGAACTGGGCGCCGGCGCCTGGCGGGACGGCGAGCGCCTCACCCGCCCGCCCGCGCCCGCCGACGCCGGGAAGCTGACCGGCATCCTGAAGACCCGCTTCCTCGACCCGGCCGACCGTCACCGGATGGAGGCCAGCTGCGCGGCCTTCGGCGAGATCCACCCCGGCCGGAGCGCCGCCGGGATCGAGTACCCGGAGGTCGTCGAGGGCCGGGTCGACTTCATCTTCTACTGGCGCACCCTCCCCTGGGACCACGCACCGGGTTCGCTCCTGCTCTCCGAGGCCGGTGGCGTCTCGGCCCGGATGGACGGCAGCCCGTACCGCCCGGAGGCGCCGGGTTGCGAGGACGGCCTCCTGGTCGCCGCCGACCCCGACACCTGGGAACTGACCCGCGGCATCCTGCTGAACGCCTGACCGGACCCGTGAGCCGTCCACCCCGCCGGGGGCGCTACCCCGCCCGGTCCCCGGCGACCCGGCGACCCGCGCCGACCACCTCCCGCAGCAGCGCCGCCACCTCCCCCACCGTCGTGTGCGGATTGAGCAGCGTGAGCTTCAACCGCACCCGCCCCGGCCCCTCCCCGGGCAGTTCGGTGCGCCCGATCACCGCCCGCCCGCCGCGCAGCAGCAGTCGGCGCAGCTGCCCGTTCAGCTCGTCCAGGGCCGCTTCGTCGGTCAGGCCCGGCGGCCGGTAGCGGAACAGCAGCACGGTGAGGACCGGCTCGGCGTGCAGTTCGAGCGAGGGGTCGGCCCGGACGGCGGCCGCGGCCGCCAGCGCCAGCTCGTGGCAGGCGTCGACGAGACGGCCGAGCCCTTCCCGGCCGAGGGTGCGCAGGGTGACGGCCAGTTTGAAGGCGTCGGCCCGCCGGGTGGTGCGCAGCGAGCGGCCGAGCAGGCTGGGGTATCCGGCCTGCTCGTCGTCGACCGGGTTGAGGTACTCGGCGCGCCGGGCCAGCGAGACGTAGGTCTCCGCCCGGCGGACCAGGAACACCCCGGCCGCCACGGGCTGCCAGCCGAGCTTGTGCCAGTCCAGGGAGACCGAGTCGGCGCGGGCGATGCCGTCGAGCAGTGGGGCGAGGCGGTCGGAGAGCAGCGCGCCGCCGCCGTACGCGGCGTCGACGTGCAGCCAGGCGCCGTAGCGTCCGGCCAGGTCGGCAGCGGCGTCCAGCGGGTCGACGGCGCCGGTGTCGGTGGTGCCGGCGGTGGCGACGACGGCGATCGGGGTCCGTCCGGCCCAGCTGGCCTCGGCCAGCGACCGTTCCAACTCCGCTGGGGGCATCCGGAGTTGTCGATCGACGGGGACGGCGAGGACGGCCCGTTCGCCGAGGCCGAGCAGGGCGGCCGCGCGCTGGACGGAGAAGTGCGCGGCCTCGGAGGCGAGGATGCAGGGCCGGGCGCCGACCGGGATGCCGTCCAACTCGACGATGCCGTCGAGCTTCTGGTCGCGGGCCAGCATCAGCCCCATCAGGTTGGACTCGGTGCCGCCGGAGGTGAACACCCCGGCGGCGCGCGCCGGGTCGAAGCCGACCAGCGCGGCGAGTTCGGCGATCAGCGCGGTCTCCAGGGCCGTCGCCGCGGGGGCCTGGTCCCAGGAGTCCTGCGAGGGGTTGAGCACGCTGACCGCGAGGTCGGCGGCGGCCGCGACCGCGAGCGGCGGGCAGTGCAGGTGGGCGGCGCAGGCCGGGTCGGCCGGATCGGCGGCGCCGTAGGCGAGCAGTTCGGTCAGCCGGGCCAGGGCGCCGCGCCCGCCGGCGCCGGACAGCCCGTCCGCGACCAGCGCCGCGATCTCGGCCGGGCTGCCTGCGGGCAGCGGCCCGGAGCGCAGTGCGGTGCCGGTGTCGAGCGCGTCGAGGACGGTGGCCAGCAACGGGCCGAGCGCCCCCGGCCCGCCCGCGCCACCGGCCAGGGCGTCCAACGCACCTTCTCCGCCCGGAAGTCCGGGCTCGGGACCGGATCGGCCGGGACCGGATCGGTCGGTCACGCCCCACCCCGGGCATCCGACGCCGACGGAACGGCGGTCGAGCCGGACGGAACGGCGGTCGAACCGGACGGAACGGCGGCCGAACCGGACGACACCGCGGCCGAACCGGACGGCACCGCGGCCGAGCCGGACGGCACCGCCGCCGAAGCCGCCGCGATCGCCTCCGCCAGCCGCTCCAGCACCGCCGCGATCTGCTCGTCGGTGATGGTGAGCGGCGGCAGCAGCCGCAGCACCGCGTCGTGCCGCCCGCCGAGTTCGACGATCAGCCCGCGCGCCAGGCAGGCCTCCCTGACCCGTACGGCCAGCGCCGGATCGGCGGGGCGGGCGCCGCAGGCGTCGGGTCCGGCGGTCGGGTCGACCAGCTCGACGCCGATCATCAGCCCGCGCCCGCGCACGTCGCCGATCGCCGGGAGTTCCGCGGCGAGTTCCCGCAGCCGGGCGGTGATCCGCGCGCCGGCCGTGGCCGCGCGCTCGGCCAGCCCGTGCGCGGCGACGTACCGCAGGGTGGCGGCGCCGGCGGCCATGGCGAGGGTGTTGCCGCGGAAGGTGCCGGTGTGGGCGCCGGGCCGCCAGCCGTCGTAGTCCTCGCGGTAGACCACCACGGCGAGCGGCAGGCTGCCGCCGATCGCCTTGGAGAGCACCATCGCGTCGGGGACGATGCCGCTGTGCTCGACGGCCCACATGGCGCCGGTGCGCCCGACCCCGGTCTGCACCTCGTCCACGATCAGCGGGATGCCGCGCTCGGCGGTGATCCGGCGCATCTCGCGCAGCCAGCCGTCGGGCGCGGGGACGACCCCGCCCTCGCCCTGGACGGCCTCCAGGATCATCGCGGCGGGCGGCACCACCCCGCCCGAGGGGTCGTCCAACAGCCGCTCCACGTAGGTCACGCCGAGTTCGGCGCCCGCCTCGCCGCCGACCCCGAACGGGCAGCGGTAGTCGTACGGGTAGGGCAGCCGGACCACCTCGCCGCCGCCGGGCAGCGGCTCCTTGACGGCGACGTTGCCGGTGAGCGCGAGGGCGCCGGCCGTCATGCCGTGGTAGGCGCCGGTGAAGGCGAGCGCGCCGGAGCGCCCGGTGGCGGTCTGCATCAGCTTGAGCGCGGCCTCGACGGCGTCCGTCCCGGCCGGTCCGCAGAAGTGCACCCGGGCGCGGGAGGCGAACTCGGCGGGCAGGCTCTCGAACAGGGCGCTGGTGAAGTCGTCCTTCTCGGCGGTGGCGAGGTCGAGCAGGTGCAGTGGGGCCCCGCTGTCGAGGGTGCGGCGGATCGCCTCCAGCACGACGGGGTGGTTGTGTCCGAGCGCGAGCGTCCCGGCGCCGGAGAGGCAGTCCAGGTAGCGGCGCCCGTCGGCGCCCTCGACGGTCATGCCGTGGGCCCGGACCGGGACGATCGGGAAGGACCGGGCGTACGTCCGGGCGGCGGACTCGCGGACCCGCTGGCGACGGAGGACGGCCTCGCCCGGGGACGGGGCCCCGGCGGTGCCGGCCTCGACAGTGGACCCGGAAGCAGCGGACCCGGAGGCGGTGGCCCCGGCGGCGGCCTGGGCGGGTACGGCGGCGAGCGACAAGGCGAACCCCCAGAAGAAGTTAGGTAAGCCTAACTTTACCGCCCGTGACCTGGTGGAACGCCTGGAGGTCCCCCAGAACCACCCGAGCGGGTGAACCTCCCCGCCACCTCCCCCGGACGGCCCAACGAGCGGCGCGCCGGAAAGTCACGGGCGGACCCGCCGGACGTCCCGGGGGCCGCCCCCGACGAACCGGTGGGAGGCGTCACCGCCCCTTCCACCGGTAGCAGAGTTCCGGGCGCCCGACGCTCCCGTACTGCGGCTCGCGCACCGCCCGCCCGGTGTCCACCAGGTGCTCCAGGTAACGCCGTGCGGTGATCCGGGACACCCCGGCGGCGGCGCCGGCGGCCGCCGCCGACAACCCGGTGACCGCCTCCCGCAGCACCGAGGCGACGGAGTCCAGGGTGGGCGCGCTCAGCCCCTTGGGCAGCGAGCTGCGCTCGGGCGTGCGGAGCAGCGCGAACGCCTGGTCGACCTCGTCCTGGCCGGTGGCCTCGCCGGTGCGCCCCAGGCTGTCGCGGTAGCGGGCGTAGCGCTCCAGCCGGTCGTGCAGGGCGGCCGCGCTGAACGGTTTCAGCAGGTACTGCACCACGCCCGCCGAGACCGCCTGCCGCACCATGGCGAGGTCGCGGGCCGAGGTGACCGCGATGACGTCCGTCCCGTGCCCGGCGGCGCGCAGCGTGCGGCACAGCTGGAGGCCGTGGCCGTCCGGCAGGTAGAGGTCGAGCAGGGTGAGGTCGACGGGCGCACCGGCGGCGCGCGCCCGCTCCAGGAAGCGCAGCGCGTCCCCGCAGCTGTGCACGGTGCCGACGGCGCGGAAGCCGGGCTCGCGCTCCACGTAGAGGGTGTGCGCGGCGGCGGCCACCGGGTCGTCCTCCACGACCAGCACCGAGATCCCGTCCCGGCCGCCTTCGCCCGCCGTCATGCCGAGGCCCCCGCCCGCTCCCGGGCCGCCCGACCGGCCACCGGCAGCCGTACGGTGAGCACCGCGCCGCGCTCGCGACCGACCTCGACGGTGCCGCCGTTGCGGCGGGCGGCCTGGGCCACCAGGGCCAGGCCGAGGCCGTGCCCGCGGCCGTCCTGCTTGGTGCTCCAGCCGCGTCGGAACACGTCCTCGACGGCGGCCGGGTCGATGCCCGCACCGGTGTCGGCGACCCGCAGCACCAGACAGGGGCCGTCGACTCCCGCACCGAGACCGTCGTCGACCCGCGCGGTGACGGTGACCTCCGGCGGGCCCGGGTGCTGCGCGGCCCCGGCGATCGCGGCGTCCACCGCGTTGTCGATCAGGTTGCCGAGGACGGTGATCAGGTCCCGGGCGGAGAGCCCGGGCGGCAGTACCCCGTCGTCGATCCGGCTGTCCTCGGTGAGGGTCAACTCCACTCCCCGCTCGGCCGCCTGGGCCGCCTTGCCGAGCAGCAGCGCGGCCAGCACCGGTTCGCCGACCGCCGCGACCACCCGGTCGGTGAGCTGCTGGGCGAGTGCGAGTTCTGCGGTGGCGAACTCCACCGCCTGTTCGTGGCGGCCGAGTTCGATCAGCGAGACGACCGCGTGCAGCCGGTTGGCGGCCTCGTGGGCCTGCGCCCCGAGCGCCTCGGTGAAGCCGCGCACCGAGTCCAACTCGCCGCTGAGCGACTGCAGTTCGGTGTGGTCCCGGAGGGTCACCACCCGGCCGAGGCCGGTGCCGATGGTGGAGGTGTTGAGCACCACGACCCGCTCGGCGGTCAGGTGCACCTCGTCCCGCACCGGCTCCTCGCCGAGCACGGCCGCCACCAGGGCCTCCGGCAGGCCCAGCTCCGCCACCGGCCGCCCGTCCAACTCGCCCTCCAGTCCGAGCAGTTCGCGAGCCGCGTCATTGCAGAGCACCACCCGGTGGGCGCGGTCGAGCAGGATCAGCCCCTCGCGCACCGAGCGCAGGGTCGCCTGGTGGTACTCGTAGAGGTGGCTGAGCTCGGCCGGTCCCATCCCGTGGGTGTGCCGCCGCAGCCGGGAGTTGGCGAGGTAGGTGCCCGCCCCGCCGAGCGCGAGCGCGGCCACCGCGACCCCGACCAGGGCCAGCAGCGGTCCGCTCAGCTGTGCGGAGATCGACTCCAGCGTCAGCCCCACGCTGACCAGCGCGACCACCTGGTGCCGGTCGTCCCACACCGGGGTGACCACCCGCACGGACGGGCCGAGCGTGCCGGTGTAGGTCTCGCTGCGGGTCCGGCCCTCCAGCGCCCAGTCGATGTGCCCGAGGTAGCGCTTGCCGATCTGCTCGGGCAGCGGATGGGTCCAGCGCACCCCGTCGGAGTCCATCACGGTGATGAAGGAGACCCCGGTCTCCTGGCGCACCTGCTCGATGTACGGCTGGAGCGCCGCGGTCGGGTCCGGCCCGGCGACGGCGGACCGTACGGACGGCGCGTCGGCGACGGCGTGGGCGACCGAGGTGACCTCGCGACGGGCCGCGTCCTCGGTGCGTTCGGCGGTGAACAGGTACGCGAGCACCGCGCCGCCCGCGACCACGGCGGCGACGATGACCACCTGGACGACGAACAGCTGCCCGGCCAGACTGCGGACCAGCCGGCGGGGCAGGGGGGACCAGCGGCGACGCGAGCGGGTGGGGGCGGTGCTCACGGACATGCCTGCCAGTGTGCACCACGGTTCCCGGCGGCCCCCAGCGGTCGGACCGAACCCGATGAGGGCCCGCCGACGGCCAGCCGAGGGCGTGCCCAGGGACTCGGCACCCGGCGCCGTTCCCGTCCGACCGTGAACTCTATGAACGCAAACGTGTCCTCCGTCACTCCCGACCCCCATAGTCGGAGCGGCCCACCACCCGGGGCCACCAGGACTGCAGGGCGAAGGAGCCGCAGATGTCGATCACCGAGACCGCCACGGCGGGGGGACCCAGACGCAAGGACCGGACCCACTACCTCTACCTCGCCGTGATCGCCGCGGTACTGGCGGGCGTGGTGGTCGGACTGGCCGCGCCCGGCTTCGCCGTGGAGCTGAAGCCGGTCGGCACCGGGTTCGTCAACCTGATCAAGATGATGATCAGCCCGGTGATCTTCTGCACCATCGTGCTGGGCATCGGCTCGGTCACCAAGGCCGCGAAGGTCGGCAAGGTCGGCGGCCTCGCCATCGGCTACTTCCTCGTCATGTCGACCGTCGCGCTGGCCATCGGCATGGTGGTCGGCAACCTGCTGGAGCCCGGCGACGGCCTGCACCTGACCTCCGCCCTCGCCAAGGCCGGCCACGCCCAGGCCGCCGCCGGCGGTGCCCAGTCGACCACCGACTTCCTGCTCGGGATGATCCCGGACACCCTGTTCTCCGCCCTCACCCAGGGCAAGGTGCTGCAGACCCTGCTGATCGCCCTGCTGGCCGGCTTCGCCCTCCAGGCGATGGGGACGGCCGGCGCCCCGGTGCTGCGCGGGATCGAGCACCTGCAGAAGCTGGTCTTCCGGATCATGTCGATGATCATGTGGGTCGCACCGATCGGCGCCTTCGGGGCGATGGCCGCGGTGGTCGGGGCGACCGGCGTCGACGCCCTGAAGAGCCTCGCCGTGATCATGATCGGCTTCTACCTGACCTGCGCGCTGTTCGTCGTCGTGGTGCTCGGCGCGCTGCTCCGCCTGGTCGCCGGGATCAACGTGTTCGCGCTGCTCAAGTACCTCGGGCGCGAGTTCCTGCTGATCCTCTCGACCTCCTCCTCCGAGAGCGCGCTGCCCCGGCTGATCGCCAAGATGGAGCACCTGGGCGTCAGCCGCCCGGTCGTCGGCATCACCGTGCCGACCGGCTACAGCTTCAACCTCGACGGCACCGCGATCTACCTCACCATGTCCTCGATCTTCATCTCCGAAGCGATGGACAAGCCGATGTCGATCGGCGAGCAGCTCTCGCTGCTGGTGTTCATGGTGATCGCGAGCAAGGGCGCGGCCGGGGTCACCGGCGCCGGCCTGGCCACCCTCGCGGGCGGCCTCCAGTCGCACAAGCCCGCGCTGGTGGACGGGGTCGGCCTGATCGTCGGCATCGACCGGTTCATGTCGGAGGCCCGGGCGCTCACCAACTTCGCGGGCAACGCCGTGGCGACCGTGCTGATCGGCCAGTGGACCGGCGAACTGGACGCCGAGCGCGCCCGCCAGGTGCTGGACGGCGAGCTGCCGTTCGACGAGCTGACGCTGATCGACAGCCACGGCACCGACGCCCCCGCACCGGAGGCCGTCCCGGCCCCGACTCCCGCGGTCGCCTGAGCGACCCGTCCCGCTCCCCCGGCCCGGCGCCTCGTATCCATCCCCCGGGAGGCGCCGGGCCGGGGGTTCCCGCGTTCAGAACTCCTGCGAGCCGCTGACCGCCCAGGCCACCCCGCTGGCCGGGTCCTCCAGCGCGACGTGCAGATGGCGCAGCCCGGCGGCCGGCTCCTGCCAGGTGAAGCAGCGCATCCGGGCCACCAGGGCGTCCACCTCGGAGCGCTCCGGCCCGTTGGCGCCGGCCAGCGCGCCCAGCGCCCGCCACAACCGCAGCCGCCCGTGCGCGCCACCGTGCGTCCGGCCCACCGCGGCGGCCTGCACCAGCGCCGGGTAGACCAGCGCGAACGGCAGGAAACCGCCGACCACCCGCCGGCCCCGGGCCAGCACGGCCGCCGCCAGCGGGGCCGGACCGCGGACGCAGACCACCTCCGCCCAGGGCACCAGCGCGGCCAGTTCGGCCAGCCCCCGGGTGACCCGCTGCCCGCCCGGCCGGGCCCCGGACTGCGGCAGCTCGACCTCGCCCAGTCCCTCCCGGCTGGCCGGCAGCGTCAGCACCGCACTGCGCGCACCCCCGCCGGGCAGGTACTCCCGCACCCGGGAGGCCTCGTCCCAGCCCGCCTTCTCCCACGGCTCCAGCCGCAGCGGCACGCCCTCCGGGTCGGGCTCGGCCCCGTAGGAGAGGTCCTCGCCGAGCAGCACCCGGGTGTGCGCGACCAGCCGGCGCACCGGGGCCGGACCGAGCAACGGGGCCAGCCGCAGCCAGGAGTGGCGGGTCGCCAGCACCTCCCAGAGCGGACCGGCGTCATGGTCGGCCACCCCGGCGACCGTGCCGGCACCGCCGTCCGCGTCGAACAGCCGGACGGCCAGCTCGGGCGGCGCCGCGTAGGCGATCAGGTGGCCGAGCGGCGCGGTCAGCGCCACCGCGGCCTGCTCCCCGGCCTGCAGGACGGCGGCCGCCCGGCCCTGCCGGTAGGCGGCGAGCAGCTCGGGCCAGCGACCGTCCTCGGCCAGGGCGCGGACGCTGTCGTCCTCGTACGTGATCACGATTTTCAGCGTACGGGCCGGGGTGGCGCATCAGCCGACTTGCCGTCGGCTCGGTGCGTCGGGCGCGCACGCCCCGGATCGCGCCGGACCGCCGCGCAACACTCCGCGCCCGTCATGACCGCGTGCCACTCCCGGAGTGCTGCTCCCGGGGTGCTGCTCCCGGGTGCCCGCTCCCGGTGCGGACCTGCTCGGCCCGGCGCGGCTCCTCAGGGGTCGCGCCGGCGCTCCTGCTCCAGCACGGCGCGCAGCCGGCCGTGGGCGCGGCGGCGGGTGACGGCCAGGGTGCTGCGGTGCAGACCGAGCAGTTCGGCGGCCTCGTCGACCGAGTAGCCGTCGAGATCCACCAGCGCCACGGCCCGGGCCTGCTTGGCGGTCAGGAAGCCGAGCAGGCGCACCACCTCCCAGCGGGCCTGGAGTTCGGCCGTCCCGGCCGACGGCGGATCGAGGGCGGACCGCGCGTACTCCACCGCCTCGGCCAGCTCCGGCACCTCGGGCAGCGGCACCCGGCGGCGCTCCCGGCGCCACTGGTCGCGCAGGATGTTGGCCATGGTGGTGAACGCGTAGGCGTACGGCTGCGGATGACTGAGGAAACGCTCCGGGCGACGGGCGATCCGCAGGTACGCGTCGTGGACGATGTCACCGGCGGCGAGCGGGCTCCCGGTGAGCATCGTGGCCGCGTGCTGGAGTCTGGGCAGGAGGTCGGTGAACACCTGGTTGAAGTCCTCGGACCGGCGCTCCGGCGGCTCCGGACCGAAGTCCTTCCGCCGTCCGCCCGGCTGCCGTCCACTGCATTCCGCCATGCCGCTCTCCCCGGAAATCGGCATCCCGAGTGCCCGGCCGGGACCGACTCCAGCCCCACCGGGCACCTTGTGACACAGGTCACATCATAAGTCGTCCTCCCACCCTGCGCAGTCATTCGTGTGCAGTTCGTCATCGGCCGGGCGAGGAACGGGAGTTCAGCTCCGTCAGCACCGCGCCGACCGAGGCACTCCGCCCGATGGAACCGTGGAGCGAGGAGAACCGCCATGCGAGGCTGCATCGCCAGGAAGATCGCCACGTTCGGGATGGCCGTCACGGCCGCCCTGGGCGTGCTCGGGACCGCCACCCTGCCGGCCGCCGCGGCGCCGGCCGCCGACCCGACCATCACCCCCGACATCGTCGCGGCCTCGCCGCACATCGACGCCACCGGCTACCACTGCGTCATCACCGCCAACTACGGCTGGCGCTGGGAGGGGTACTGCAACGTGTACTCCGGCCAGCTCCGCACCATCACCTACTGCGCCAACGGCACCTCCTCCGTCGGCCTGTGGATCGGCGCCCGCCCGGAGGCCTGGGACGTCTGGGGCAACTGTCCGGGGTCGACCTGGACCAAGGTCGTGTTCCAGTGGCACAGCTGAGCGGGTAGCGGACGCGGGAGGGGGGAACAGATGACAACTGACGGATAACGGATTTCAACATCTGTCATCCGTCGGTTGTCATCTGTTTTCTGTCATCCGTCTTCTGACATCTGTTCGCCGTCAGATGTCCGCCGACCTGTCCGCCGACCTGTCCGCCGCCCGGTCCGCCGCCCGGTCCGCCGTCGGCCGTTCACGGCACCGGCGAGACCTCCGCGAGCAGCCGGGCGGCGTGCACCCGACCGGCGTGCTCGACCAGGGTGATCAGCACCTCCTTGCCGGAGGAGCGCTGCCGGGCATCGCAGAGCACCACCGGCGTACCGGAGTCGAGGTCCAACGCGCGGGCGACCTCCTCCGGGCCGTACCCACGAGTCCCGGCGAACCGGTTCACCGCGATGACGAACGGGATGCCCCGGTGCTCGAAGAAGTCGACGGCCGGGAAGCAGTCGGTCAGCCGACGGGTGTCGGCGAGCACCACCGCGCCGAGCGCCCCCTGCGCCAACTCGTCCCAGAGGAACCAGAACCGGTCCTGGCCCGGGGTGCCGAACAGGTAGACGGCCAACCCCTCCCGGATGGTGATCCGGCCGAAGTCCATCGCCACCGTGGTGGTGGACTTGCGCTCCACCCCGCCCAGGTCGTCCACCCCGCGCCCGGCCTCGGTCAGCCGCTCCTCGGTGCGCAGCGGGCGGATCTCGCTGACCGCGCCGACCAGCGTCGTCTTGCCGACCCCGAAGCCCCCCGCTACCAGGATCTTGAGCGCGAGCACGCTGTCGGCCGGATCCAGCACGTCGAGCGGATCGTGCGGATCGAGCGGATCCAGCGGCGTGTGCGGGCCGGACGGGTGGCCGGACGGCCCACGGTCGGACGGGTGGTCAGAGTGCGCGGAGCCCATGGAGGACCTCCTGGAGGATGCGCTCGTCGGGGAGCAGGGCGGGCGGGACGGGGCGGCTGACCCGGATGAGCCCGGCCGCCAGCAGGTCGCCGAGCAGCACCCGCACGACGCCCACCGGCAGGTCGAGGTCGGCGGCGAGTTCGGCCACGGACAGCGGCGTCCCCCGGCACAGCCCGAGGATGCGCGCCTGTTCCGGGCCGACCGGCGGCTCGGGCAGGTCCGGGGCGAGCCCCGGGTCGGGCAGCTCGGAGACCACCACCGCGATCAGGTCGAACTGCTGCTCGCCGGCCCCGGTCCGGCCCCTGGTCATGGCGTACGGGCGGACCAGCGGTCCGGCCTCGTCGTCGTACCAGCGCGCCCGGTGCGCGGCGGCGAGCGGGTTGCGGGGCGGCCGGCCGGGCTCGGCCGGCGGATGCTCCGGATGTCGCTGGTGGTACGGATGGAAGGCGGGCGCCGCCTGGTACGGGCGGTCCGGGTGGGCCACCGCACTCACCCGCCGTGCACCGCACGGGGCGGGGCGCTCAGGTGCTCGCCGACCCGGCGGACCAGCCGGGCCATCTCGTAGGCGACCAGCCCGAGATCAGCCCGGGCGGTGGCGAACACGGCCAGGCAGGTGCCCTCCCCGGCCGCCGCGACCAACAGGTAACCGCCCTCCAACTCGACCATGGTCTGCCGGACTTCACCCGCACCGAAGTGCCGACCGGCCCCCTTGGCGAGGCTGTGGAAGCCGGAGGCGACGGCGGCCAGGTGCTCGCCGTCCTCGCGGGGCAGGCCGGCCGAGGTGCCCATCGCCAGACCGTCGGCGGAGAGCATCACGGTGAACCTGACCTCGGGTGCTCGCTGGACCAACTCGTCGAGGAGCCAGTTCAGTTCCCCCGTGCGGTGGGTGGTGCCGATCACGGCCGGTCTCCTTCGGGTCGGATGGCGAGTCGCTCTTCGGGGCGGGGTGCGGACGGGTGGCGGCGCGGCGGTCGGGCCAGGGCCGGGTCACTGCCCAGGCCGGTGCCGCCACCGGTGCCGATGCCGACGTCCGCGCCGACACCCGCCCCGCCCGGCGGTTCGTCCGGCCGCCGGTCGTACCGCAGGCCACGGGCCCAGCCGCTCTGGAAGGCGGACATCGCCGCCCGCGCCTCCTCCGGACTGCGGGTCGCGGGATCCGCACCGGCCCCGGCGGGCCTGCCGCGGCGGGCCGCCGGAGCGACCCCGCTCGGCGTCTCCCGCAGCTGCGGGACGAGGCTGGCCTGGCGCACCCGGCGCGGCAACTCGTCGTCACCCGGGGCAGATTGAAGCCCGTCCGGCGGCGGCGCGGCCGCCGGACGGTACGGCTGCGGCGAACCGGGCTGCGGACGGGAGGCCGCACCCGGGCCCCCGTCCGCAGCCGGTCCGGCCGTCCGGGCACCGGTGGCCCGGAAGGGGGTGCTGCGCGCCGGTCCGGGCTCGTCGCCCCGGACCCCGAAGGGCAGCAGCGCCCCACCCTCCGGCAGCGGCCCACCCGCCGCCGGAAGCTCGATCCCCGCCGTCCCGCCGCCCAACCCGAAGCTCGGGAGGGCCGGTTCGGGTGCGGGCCGGTCCGGCGCCGCGGCGGCCTGCGGCCACACCGTGCCCGCTGCCGCGGGGGCCGCGACCGGAACGGCGGCCGCCGCAGGACTCGGGACGGCGGCAGGAACCGGGGTCGGGTGCGGGTCCGGGTCCGGGCCTCGGCTTCCGGACCGCACCTCCGGCACCGGAACGATGTCCAACTCCGGCACCTCGTCCAGGTCTTGACCGTTCCCCGCGCGCCCGTCGGCCAGCAGCCCGGTGGGCAGCAGCACCACCGCCGTCGTACCGCCGTACGCCGAGGTCACCAGCGAGACCCGCACGCCGTGCCGCCGGGCGATCCGGCTGACCACGAACAGGCCGAGCCGGTCACTGTCGAACAGGTCGGTCTGTTCGACGGCGGCGATCCGCCGGTTGGCGGCGACCAACGCGGTCGGACCCATCCCGAGCCCACGGTCCTCGATCTCCACCGCGTAACCGTTGCCGACCCGTTCGCCGCGGATGTGCACCCGGGTGTGCGGCGGGGAGAACCCGGTGGCGTTCTCGACCAGTTCGGCCACCAGATGGGTGAGGTCGGCGACGGCATGGCCGACGACCGCGGCGCGCGGCAGCGGGTGCACCTCGACCCGGGCGTACTCCTCGACCTCCGAGACGGCCGCCCGCACCACGTCGACCAATGGGACGGGCCGCCGCCAGGCCCTGCCGGGGGCGGCTCCGGAGAGGATGATCAGGCCCTCGGCGTGGCGGCGCATCCGGGTGGTGAGGTGGTCCAGCCGGAACAGGTCGGCCAGCTCGGACGGGTCCTCGGTGCGCCGCTCCATGGCGTCCAGCAGGGTGAGTTGGCGGTGCACCAGGACCTGGCTGCGACGCGCCAGGTTGACGAACACCCCCGACACCCCGGACAGCACCTCGGCCCGTTCCACCGCCGCCGTGACGGCCGCCCGTTGCACCGTGCCGAGCGCCCGGTGTACCTGGCCGATCTCGTCGTCGCGGCCGGTCGGCCGGGGCACCTCGGTGTCGACGTCCACCTCCTCCCCCGCGCGCAACTTCCGGATCGTGGCCGGGAGTTTGCGGCCGGCCAGGTCGAGTGCCGAGTTCCGCAGACCGGTCAGCTCGGTGACCAGGCCGCGGCCGATCTGCACCGAGATCACCAGCGAGGCGATCACCCCGAGCAGACCGAGCAGCACGGCGCTCCCGGCCGGGGTGAACAGGCCCAGCGCGTAGGGGTTCTGGCGATCCTCGGCGATCCGCCCGGCCCGGTCGGCGACGCCGCGCAGCCCGTCGGCGACGTTCCCGGCCACCACCGCCCACCGGTCCGCGGGCACCGCCGCGACGGCGGCCCGGCCGTCGACGGCGGTACGGACCTTCTCCTCGTAGCCGACCAGTTCCCGGTGGTCCGCCCCACCGGTGACGGCGAGCAGCGCGTCCCGGTCGGCGGGGCGCAGGTCGGCGGCCGCTCCCCGCTCGAACTCGCGCCGGGCGAAGGCCGTACCGGAGAACTCGCGCAGCTGGTCGTCGCCCAGCCCGCCGGTGAGCTCGGCGGAGCGCAGCAACGCGTCCTCGCGGGAGAGGAGTTCACGGGCGCGGTCCAGGTCCGACCGCATCCGGGCGTCGGCACCCGACCGGGCGTCCTGCGGCGGGGTGACGGCCCCGGACACCGCCAGCGCCTGGTCCACGGCCGCACTGTACGCGGCGTACGTCTCGGGCCAACCCACGCTCCGGGTCAGCACCTTGTCGCGCAGCGCGGGCAGCGCGGCGAGGGAACCGCCGAGGGCGTCCAGCCGGGCGGCGGCGTCGGCGCCGAGGCCCTGGGCGTCGGCGCGGTTGTAACCCTGGCCCGGGTGGCGGGGATCCGGGAAGAGCGGGGCGATCGCCCGGTCGGTGGCGGCGGCGGCCGTCCGCAGGGCGCTCTCCCGGGCGGCGGCGGGCACCGTCCCCGGGACGAGCCCCGGACCGGCCAGCAACTGGCCGGCGGCGGCACGCTCGGCCTGCAGCCCGGCGACCGTGTCGGCGACGGGGGTGAGCAGGGTGCGCTGGGCGTCACGCAGCCGCAGCAGGTCCCAGACGCCCTGGGCGGTGGTGACGGTCGCGAAGCCCCAGAGGGCGATGACGGAGACGACCGGGACCATCAGCAGGGCGATGATCCGCGCGCGGACGGTCCGGGGACGCAGCCCGCGCAGCCAGGGGCCGGGGCGCGGCGGCCGGGCGGGCGGCCCGGCGTGGGCACCTCGGCGGGCGCCGGGGGCGGTACCGCGGTCTTCTCGCATGGGTGTGGGGCCTTTCGGGCGGCAGGGCGGCGGGGTCGGCAGGGGGAGGCGGGGTCCGGTGCGCGGCGGTTCAGGCCGCGCGGCCGTGACCGTAGGGCTCGCCGCCGTGGCGGCCGCCCTCCGGATCCGCGCCGTACGGATCCACGCCGTACGGGTCCGCGCCCAACGGATCGGCGCCGTACGGGCCGTGGCCGGGCTGCTCCGGGAGCGCCGGGCCGGTCGATGCGTCCTCCGCCTGCGCGGCCGGGCCGGGGAACTCCTCGACGCCCAGCTCCCCCGCCGCCAGGTACCCGGCCCGCTCCTGGGCGGTCGGGGAGAGCGCGACGAAGGCGGAGGCGAGGAACAGGAACGAGCCGAGGCCGACGGCGAGCGGGAAAACGAACTCCATCGGGCTGGCCCCGCCCAAAGCCGTGCGGGCGGGCTCCAGTTGGACATGGACGGCGGCCATGCCGAGGTAGTGCATGCAGCTGACGGCGAGGCCCATGCCCAGCGAGGCGGCGGCTGCGGCGTACACGTTGCGGATGGTGACGGCGGCCCAGAGCGCGGCGGTGGCGGCGCCGACCGCGACCAGGACGGACAGCGCGACCGTCCCCGCGTCGTAGTGCAGCCCGCCATGCATCCGGACGGCGGCCATGCCGAGGTAGTGCATCGCGGCGACGCCGACGCCGGTGGTGCAGCCGCCGCCCAGCAGGGCGAGGCCGCGGTGCCGGCCGTAGCAGACCACCGTCAGGCCGAGGCCGGTGACCAGCACCGCGACCAGCAGGCTCAACACGGTCAGCGGGACGCTGTACCGCAGTTCGGTGCCGTCGACGGCGAAGCCGAACATGGCGACGAAGTGCATGGTCCAGATGCCGGAGCCGATCGCGGCGGCGGCGGTGAGCAACCAGTTCCGGCGGGTGGCGCCCGTGGCGGCCAGGCCGCGCAGGGTGCAGCGCAGCCCGAGGGCGGCGCCGACGCAGGCCATCGCGTACGACAGGACGGGCGTCAGCCAGCCGAAGCTGAAGTGGTTGAGGGTGCCCATGGGACCTCCGGTCGACCGGTCGGGCCCGGGGCGGGAAGCGGTGCCTCCGGGCACCCCCGGCCGGGCGGACTGCACGCGCAGGACATATGCCAGACGCATGTGCGCTTTCGGCCCGGGGTGCGTGGGACGCTATCGACCGGCCGGAATCGGCCACACGAAGATCTGAAAAGCTGCACGCACGGCGGGAGCGATGTGTTCGAATGCTCCGGTCCTGTGCCCAGCGGCCGGTGATCGGCAGTCGGTGATCAGCGGCCGAAGATCGGCGCCCGATGCCTGGCGCTCGGCGGCAGCGAACAACAAACAGCGAACAACAAACAGAAAACGGATAACAGATGTTGAAATCTGTTATCCGTTCGCTGAAATCTGTCCGCTGAAATCCGTCAGCTGCCCGCTGTCAGCCGTCAGTCGACCGCCGTCACCCGCACCCGCATCGCACTCGCCGCCCGGAGCGTGATGCCCTGCGCCAGCGCCACCCGCCGGTCCACCACCTCGACGTCGAAGTCCCGCAGCAGTACCCCGAGGGTCAGTACCGACTCCAACATCGAGAAGTGCTGCCCGATGCACGCCCGCGGCCCGCCCCCGAACGGGAACCAGGCGTACCGGTGCCGGGCCTTCTCCTCCTCCGGCAGGAACCGGTCCGGGTCGAAGCGCTCCGGGTCCGGCCAGTGCCCCGGGTGCCGCTGGGTGACCAGCGGCGCGACCACGAGCTGCGCCCCCGCCGGGATGACGTGCCCGTCGATGACGGTCTCCTCGACCGCCCGCCGCCCGATCAGCGCCGCCGCCGGGAAGAGCCGCATCGCCTCCTTGAGCACCCGGGTGAGGTACGGCAGCCGCTCCAGGTCCGCCGCCGTGGGCGCCCGCCCGGCCAGGACGGTCCGCGCCTCCTCCTGGGCGAGCTTGCGCTGCTCCGGGTGCTTGGCCAGCAGGTGCAGCGCGAAGGCCAGAGAGGTGGCCGTGGTCTCGTGCCCGGCGAGCAGGAACACCAGGACCTGGTCCCGGAGTTCGTCCGCGTCCAGCTGCTCGCCGTCGTCGCCGCGGGCCCGTCCGAGCAGGGTCAGCAGGTCGTCCGCGTCCTCGTCGCCACCGCCCCTCACGGCCCGCTCGGCGATGATCCGGTCGCAGATCCCGTACAGCGCCCGCTGGGCCTCGGCGCCGCGCCGGTTGCCCGGCGTCGGCCAGGTGCGCGGCAGTCGGACCGGTGCGAAGCCGCGTTCCATGATGTACTCGCCGAGCACCGGGAAGCTGCGGTTGATCACCTCCACCGCCTCGTCCACATCGGCCCCGAAGAGGATCCGGGCGACCGCGCGCAGCGCGAACCGGGACATCTCCTCCGACGCGTCCACCACCCCGCCCGGCACCGCCCGCCAGCGCTCGGCGAGCGCCTGCGCCTCCTGCGCCAGCGCGTCCGCGTACCCGTCCACCCGGCGCCGGGTGAACAGCGGCTGGATCAGTCTGCGCTGGCGCTGGTAGTCGGTGTCCTGGCTGGTCAGCAGCCCGTTGCCGACGCTGCTCCGCAGTTCGTCGTAGAAGTTGTTCTCCTTGCGGAAGTTCGCCGCCTCGCTGCCCAGCACCTGGTGGGCACCCTCGGGCGAGAACACCCCGTAGAACTCCATCCGCAGCCCGGGCGGCCCGACCACGAAGCGCACCACGTCCCCGTGGTCGCGCCGGGCCGCGAGGTAGGTGCGCAGCGGCCGGCGGGTGAGCTCGAAGAGCGAACCGACCAGGGGGTTCCCGGCCGGTCCGGGTATGACGGCGGTGGTGGCGGCCATCGGCACTCCTTCCGGACGTCCTCGGCGCTGGCTGCGCTTGGTGACCCCTCAACCTTACTGACGGGTATTCAGCCGAGGAAGCGTCGGGAGACCGCGCACCCGGGAAAGCGCGCGCCCATGAGGGCGCGCGCCGGGGAGAGCCACGCGCCCGCGGCGGACTCACTCGTACTCGGTGCCGCCCTTGCGGGTCAGGTACGCGTCGCCGACCACCTTGGCGATCGCCCGCCCGCCCAGCAGCGGGCTCCAGCGCTCGACCACCGGCCGGACCACCACCCCCTCGCGCAGGTGGAGTTCGCGCCCGGAGTGGGCCTCCTTCCCCTGCGCGTGGGCCAGCACCGTCGCGGTGTCGAACGGCCCGCGCCACAGCTCGGTCACCAACGGCAGTTCGCCGTCCAGCAGTTCGGCGGCCGACAGCCAGTGCAGCTGTCCGGCCACCACGGCCGAGACGTCGAAGGCGGCGTAGCCGGGGCGTTCGGTGCGCGCGGAGACGCCGTACGTGAGGTCCTGCACGCCCTCGCCGAACACCTCGCCGAAGATGCCGACCCGCTCGGCGCCCAGCCGTTCGGCCAACCGGGCCGCCACCGCCGGGATGTCGTAGGCGCGCACCGCCCGCCAGTACAGGTTGCGCTCGTCCTCGACCAGCGCCAGTCCCTGCGCGCCGATCCCCTTGGACGAGACCTGCAGCTCGCCGGTGGCGGCGGTGTAGGTGACCAGGCAGCAACTGCCGTGCAGCTTCTCGGTCAGCACCACGGGCTCGCCGGGCTCGAAGACGTCGGGGTGGCGCTTGAGGTTCTCGATGTCCACCCAGGGCAGCAGGTCCGGTGCGCTGAGCACGTCGCCGCTCATCGACGTCGGCACCGGCGGCTGCCACTTGACGATCCCGAGCAGCTCGGCGAAGTCCTCGTCGCGCCCGGCGGCCGCCGCCAGGTCGGTGTCGGTCAGCGCGCCGGGCCGGCAGACGATGCCCTGCGACAGTTCCCCGCGCAGCCGGACCGCCTTCACCCGGTTCGCCCGGGAGCCGGCCAGCTTGCCGGTCAGGCCGAGCTCGCCGATCAACTCCTCGGGGAGGACGGCCTGTTCGGGGATGTAGACGGCGTGGTCGCCGGTCCGGTAGATCCCCTTCGCGACCACCGCCCGGTAGAGGCCGACCTGCGCCAGCTCCAGGGCGTCGGCGTTCGGGTGCTCCAGGATGACCAGTCGCTCGGCGGTGACGCGCAGCGTGGACATGGGCGGACTCCTCCCCGTGGATCCGTTCGGATCGACCAGTGGGCCCGGGCGGCCGACACCCGGCCGCACCTACGGGCTGCGCCCACTCTGACCTCTCGACCGGCCGGAACGCGACGGGTTTTCCACCGGCTCCGCACCGCACAGCCCGCGCCAACCCGGCCAACCCCGCCAACCACACGAACCCCGCGAACGCCGCCAACCCCCGGACGATCCGTGCACGTTTGAGCCTTCGCACAGCGGCCGCGAGCCCCCTGCCCCACCTCCGCTGTGCGATGCGACAGAGGATTTATCGCTCGCATCTGCGGCACTATGATCGCCGTAATGGCCGCACCTGCAACCACACCCCCGCGCCGCTCCCGGCGCGAACCCTGGAGGGCAAGCCCGATGAGCACCCGCACCACCGCCTCCCGCCGACTCGCCGCGGCCACCGCCGCGGTCCTCGTCCTCGGCCTCGGTGCCACCGCCTGCAACAGCGACGACGGCAAGTCCTCCGGCTCCGCCTCCTCGGCCGCCACCACCGGCGCCAGCACCGGCGCGACCTCCGCCGCCGACGGCTCGGGCGCCGTCCCCAAGGCCAAGGGCGGCATCACCGTGTTCGCCGCCGCCTCGCTCAAGGAGACGTTCACCGAGCTCGGCAAGAAGTTCGAGGCCGCCAACCCGGGCACCAAGGTCACGTTCAACTTCGGCGGCAGCTCCGCCCTCGCCACCAGCATCAACTCCGGTGCCCCGGCGGACGTCTTCGCCGCCGCCAGCCCGGCCACCATGAAGACGGTCACCGACGCGGGCGGCGCCAGCGGCCAGCCGACCACCTTCGTCCGGAACACCCTCACCATCGCGGTGCCCAAGGGCAACCCCAAGCACATCGCGGGCCTGAAGGACCTCACCGGCTCCGGCGTCAAGGTCGCACTGTGCGCAAAGGAGGTGCCGTGCGGGGCGGCCGCCCTGACCGCGCTGAAGGCCGCCGACCTCAACCTCACCCCGGTCACCCTGGAGCAGGACGTCAAGGGCGCGCTCACCAAGGTCGAACTCGGCGAGGTCGACGCCTCGCTGGTGTACAAGACCGATGTGCAGTCCGATGCTGCGAAGATCGACGGCGTGGACTTCCCCGAGGCCGCCAAGGCCGTGAACGACTACCCGATCGCCGCGCTCGCCAAGGCGCCGAACAAGGACGGCGCGGCCGCCTTCGTGGCGTACGTCCGGTCGCCCGAGGCCAAGCAGGTGCTGACCGCGGCGGGCTTCCAGGCACCGTGAACGACGGCACCACCGGCCGCGCCCCGGACCCCGGCACCGGGCCGGACCAGCACCAGGACCAGGACCAGGACCAGGACCAGGACCACGGACGGGACCACGGACGGGACCACCGCACCGACCCGGCGCCGGCCGGACCCGCGCAGCCCCTGCCGCGCGGCCGGAGCACGCGGCTCCGGAACACGCGGCGCCGCCCGGGATCGCAGCGGGTCCCGGTCACGCTGCTGCTCCCGGCGCTGCTCGGCCTGGCGTTCCTGATCCTCCCGCTGGTCGGACTGCTGGTCCGGGCGCCCTGGAGCGGTCTGTCCGAGCAGCTCACCAGCACCGCCGTCTGGGACGCCCTGCGGCTGTCGCTGGTCTGCGCGACGGCCGCCACCGCGGTCTCGCTGGTCCTCGGCGTCCCGCTGGCCTGGCTGCTCGCGCGTACCGAGCTGCCCGGCCGGCGGGTGATCCGGGCGCTGGTCACCCTGCCGCTGGTGCTGCCGCCGGTGGTGGGCGGGGTGGCGCTGCTGCTGGTGCTGGGACGGCGTGGGATCGTCGGCTCCTGGCTGGACTCGGCCTTCGGCATCACCCTGCCCTTCACCACCACCGGCGTGGTGATCGCCGAGGCCTTCGTGGCGATGCCCTTCCTGGTGATCAGCGTCGAGGGCGCGCTGCGGGCGGCCGACCCCCGGTACGAGGAGGCGGCCGCGACGCTGGGCGCCTCCCGGCTGACGGCGTTCCGCCGGGTCACCCTGCCTCTGATCGCCCCGGGGATCGCCGCCGGCGCCGTGCTGGCCTGGGCGCGGGCGCTCGGCGAGTTCGGTGCGACGATCACCTTCGCGGGCAACTTCCCGGGCCGCACCCAGACCATGCCGCTGGCCGTCTACCTGGCCATGGAGTCCGACCCGGAGGCCGCGATCGCGCTGTCGCTGGTGCTGCTGGTGGTCTCCGTCGCCGTGCTGGTCGGGCTGCGCGACCGCTGGATGTCGACCCCGTGACCGAGGCCGCCGAACCGAGGACGCCGAACCGATGAAGCCACCGACCGCCACCGGCGCCCCCACCGGCACCGGCACCGCCCTCGACGCCCGCCTGCGGGTCGACCGCGCGGCCTTCGCCCTCGACCTGGCGCTCACCGCGGCCCCCGGCGAGGTGGTCGCACTGCTCGGCCCGAACGGCGCGGGCAAGTCCACCGCCCTGCGCGCCCTGGCCGGCCTGCTCCCGCTCACCGGCGGCCACCTGCGCCTGGACGGCCACGTCCTGGAGGACCCGGCCCGACGCCTGCACACCCCCGCCGAACAGCGGCCGGTCGGCGTGGTGTTCCAGGACTACCTGCTGTTCCCGCACCTCAGCGCGCTCGACAACGTCGCCTTCGGCCCGCGCTGTCAGGGCCGCCCCAAGCGCGAGGCCCGGGCCGAGGCGGCGGCCTGGCTGGAGCGGATGGGCCTGGCCGGGCACGCCTCGGTGCGCCCCGGCCGGCTCTCCGGCGGCCAGGCCCAGCGGGTGGCACTCGCCCGGGCCCTGGCGGTCCGCCCCCGACTGCTGCTGCTGGACGAGCCGCTGGCCGCCCTGGACGCCCGCACCCGGCTCGACGTACGGTCCCAACTGCGGCGCCATCTGGCCGAGTTCGAGGCCGTCGCGGTGCTGGTCACGCACGACCCGCTGGACGCGATGGTGCTGGCCGACCGGCTGGTGGTGATCGAGGACGGCCGGGAGGTGCAGTCCGGCAGCCCGGCCGAGGTCGCCCGTCGGCCGCGCACCGACTACATCGCCCGCCTGGTCGGCCTGAACCTCTACCAGGGCCGGGCCGAGGGCACCCTGGTCACGCTCCCGGACGGCACCGTCCTGACCACCGCCGAGGACCTGTCCGGCCCGGCCTTCGTGGCCTTCCCGCCCTCGGCCGTCACCCTGTACCGGGAGCGGCCGCAGTCCAGCGCCCGCAACCTGTGGCGGGCCGAGATCGCCGGGCTGGACCTGCACGGCGACCAGGTCCGCGCCGAACTCACCGGCACCCTGCCGATGGCCGCCGACCTCACCCCCGCCGCCGTCGCCGAACTGGGACTGGCCCCGGGCGCGACGGTCTGGGCCTCGGTCAAGGCCACCCAGACCCACGCCTACCCGGCCTGACCCGGCCCGCCCCTGCCCCTGCCTTCCGAGGCGGCCCAGGAACGGCCCGCTACTCAGCCGGCTCGACGAACCCCGACTCGTACGCGGCGATCACCGCCTGGGTGCGGTCCCGCGCGCCGAGCTTCGCCAGCACACTGCTGACGTGCGTCTTCACCGTCTGCACCCCGAGCACCAGCCGTTCGGCGATCTCCCCGTTGCTGAGCCCGCGCGCCATCAGCCGCAGCACCTCGGCCTCGCGCCCGGTCAGCGCCGCCCGGTCCATCGCCGCGCGGGCGGCCGGGTTGCCGTGGGTGGCGGCCAGGCGGCGGATCGCGGCCGGGAACAGCAGCGACTCGCCGGCCGCCGCCAGCCGTACCGCGTGGACGATCTCGGCCGGCCGGGAGCGCTTCAGCAGGAAGCCGTCGGCGCCCGCGCGCAGCGCCTGGTAGACGTAGTCGTCGTTCTCGAAGGTGGTGATGACCAGGATCTTCGGCGGCCGCTCCCCGGGCGCGCCGGGGCGCAGCAGTTCGCGGGTGGCCGCCAGACCGTCCAGGACGGGCATCCGGACGTCCATCAGCACCACGTGCGGCCGCACCGCGCGGGCCAGCGCGAGCGCCTGCGCCCCGTCGGCCGCCTCGCCGACCACCCGCAGGTCGCCCTGGGCCTCCAGCACGGCCCGCAGCCCGGCCCGGACCAGTTCCTCGTCGTCGGCGAGCAGGATCTCGATCACGCCCGGCACGCCCCCCGTCCGACCGCCGCCCGCAAGATCATTCGTCACGAGCCCAAGCGTAGGGGCAGCCGCACCTGGAGCACCCACTCCGCACCGTCCCCGGCCTGCGGACCGCCGACCGCACCGGCGGCCGCACCGGCCCCCGCACCCGGGACCGGCCCGGACGGTCCCGCCACGGCCTCGCCGCCGAGCAGCACGGCCCGCTCCCGGATCCCGCGCAGGCCCTTGCCGCCCTTGCGCGCACCACCGGCCCGCCCCGGCACCGCCACCAGCCGGTTGGCGCAGCGCAGCTCCAACTGCCCGTCCCGGACGGCGATCCGGACCCCGACCGGTTCGCCGGGCGCGTACTTGAGCGCGTTGGTGACACCCTCCTGGACGATCCGGTAGGACTCGCGCGAGAGCACCCCGGGCACGGCCCCGGCCGACACCTCGATCCGTGCCTCGACCGGGCTGCCCGCCGCCCGGGCGGTGTCGAACAGTGCGGGCAACTGGTCGATCCCGGGCTGCTCGGTGGCCGTCCCACTGCCCACCGCGCCGATGCCCGCCGCCCCCTCACCCGCACCCGCCGGGTCGGCCGGCCCGCCGCCCGGCCGGGTCTCGCGCAGCAGGACCAGGGTTCGTTCGAGGTCCTCCATGGCCTGCCGCCCGGTCTCCTCGATGACTTCGAGCGCCCTGGCGACGAAGGCCGGATCCCCGACCTCGCGCGCCGCGCCCGCCTGGAGGACCGTCACCGTCAGGGCGTGGCCGATGGAGTCGTGCAGCTCGCGGGCCAACCGGTTGCGCTCCAGCAGTCGTTCGGCCCGCAGTTCGGCCTCGGCCAGCCGCTCCGCCGGGGACGGCCCCAACAGCCGCTCGGCCATGGCGAGTTGGAGGCGACCGGCACCGACCACCAGCCAGCCGTAGCCGAACAGCAGCACCGGGGCGAGCACCAGGTAGCGGGCAGCGTCCGGCCCGGTCAGCCGGTCGAAGAAGCCGGACAGGATCCCGAAGGTCGTCACGAAGCCGATCGCCGAGCCGAGCACCGTCCGCCCGATCAGCCAGCCCGCCGTGCGTCGCCGGTCGGTCCAGGTGCGGGAGGGCTCGACGCCGATGTCCTCCTCCCGGTCGGGCACCAGCAGCAGCCGCGCCTGTACCCCCTCGGCCCGCCGCGCCGCCGGGATCAGCGCGACCAGCGCGAGCAGCACGACGTCCAGCACGACGGCCTTCACCACGATCTCGCCGAGGCTCCGGTGGTACGTCCCCGGGTAGATCAACAGGATCACGCCCGCGAAGATCCACCCGACCACCAGGTGCAGCACTCGGGCGTAGGTGGCGCCGGCCAGCAGCGGGGCGAACAGCCTGGTCGCTCCGGTGCGGATCCGGGAGGCGGTGATTCTCGGCACCGGTCCATCCTGCCAGTTCACCGGCCGTTCCCGACTCCCCCGCGGGACTGCCGCCGGTCTCCCTCCCGGGAGGGAGACCGGTCCCCGCCGCGGCGGGATCCCCCGGACCGGCCCGCTCCGGTCGAATGGAGCCACCGCCCGACGCATCGGCGGTGACACCTGCGAGGAGGGGACGGCGGCCGTGATCGAGATCCAGGGCCTGACCAAGGAGTACGACGGCAGGCGGGTCGTCGACGACCTGTCCTTCGAGGTCCGGCCCGGCGTGGTGACCGGCTTCCTCGGCCCGAACGGCGCCGGGAAGAGCACCACCATGCGGCTGGTCCTCGGCCTGGACCGCCCCACCGCCGGACGCGCGCTGGTCGGCGGCCGGCCGTACACCGAACTCGACCAGCCGCTGCGGCAGGTGGGCGCGCTGCTGGACGCCCAGGCCCTGCACGGCGGCCGGACGGCGCGGGGCCACCTGCGCTGGCTCGCCGCGAGCAACGGCCTGCCGGAGCGGCGGGTCGGAGAGGTGCTCGCCCAGGTCGGGCTGGCGGAGGCGGCCGGGCGGCGGATTCGCGGCTTCTCGCTCGGGATGCGCCAACGCCTGGGCGTGGCGGCCGCCTTGCTCGGCGACCCGCCGGTGCTGCTGCTGGACGAACCGGTCAACGGCCTGGACCCGGAGGGCATCCGCTGGATCCGCACCCTGCTGCGCGACCTGGCCGCGGAGGGCCGGTCGGTACTGGTCTCGTCCCACCTGATGACCGAAATGGCCCTCACCGCCGACCACTTGGTGGTGATCGGCCGGGGTCGACTGCTGGCGGACTCGGCCACCGCCGAGTTCATCGAGCGGCACGGCCGCAGCAGGATCCGGGTCCGGGCCGTCAACCCGAGCAAGCTGGCCGCGCTGCTCGGCGCCGCGGAGCGCGGCTTCAATGCCACCGAAGTCGACGACGGAGCCTGGGAGTTGACCGGAGTCGATGCGGAGCGGATCGCCGCCCTGGCGGCCGCGAACGGCGTGGTGCTGTACGAGATCGCAGCCCAACAGGACTCGCTGGAGGAGGCGTTCATGCGGATGACCGCCGACAGCGTCGAGTACCGGACGGAGCCCGCCGGATGAACCTCGCCGCCCTCCGCGCCGAACGGATCAAGCTCACCACCCTCCGCTCGCTCTGGCTCCCACCGCTGATCGCCGCCCTGCTCACCGGCGGTGTCACCACGGCCGTCGGGTCGATCCTCGGCGGCACCGACCACACCATCACCGACGACCCCGGCGTCGGGGTCTTCTACGGGCTCAACTTCGGCCAGGCGGCCCTGGTCGCCTTCGCGGTCCTGCTGATCGGGCAGGAGTTCAACACCCGGATGATCGACGTCTCGCTCGCCGCCGTCCCCCGGCGCGGCCGACTGTACGGCGCCAAGCTGGCGTTGGGCGCCCTGGTCGGGCTCGGCGCGGGCGCGGTCGGCACCGCGGGCGGCTTCGCCGGGTACGCGGCCACCGTCCCCGGCGACTGGCACGGACCCGCCTTCGTCCGGGCGGCGACCGCCGGAGTGCTCTACCCGCCGTTGCTGGTGGTGCTCTGCCTCGGGGCGACCGCGATGCTGGGCAACCTCACGGCCGCCATGGGCCTGCTGGGCCCGACCGTCTTCCTGCTCTCCCCGCTGCTCGCCGGCGTCCCCGGAGCCCGGGACGCCGTCCAGTTCCTGCCCGACCGGGCGGGCCAGTACGCACTGCACTACACCGACGACCCGCACACCGTGTACGGGCACTGGACCGGGCTGCTGATCATGGCGCTCTGGACGGCCCTGGCGGCGTACGGCGGCCTATGGGCCCTGCGGCGCGCCAAGTGACCTCGAACCGCCCCCGGACGAAGGAGAGATGAGGATGAGCCTGGGCAACGCCCTGCGCGCCGAACGGATCAAGTTCACCACCCTGCCCTCGCAGTGGGCAGCCCCGCTGGCCGCCCTGGCACTGACCGTCGGCATCACCGCGGCCGTCGGCGCCGCCGAGGGCGCCCCGGCACCGGGCTCGGGCAAGGATCCGGCCAACATGATCTACTACGGGCTGCTGTTCGGCCACGTCGCCGTGGCCTGCCTCGGAATCCTGCTGATCGGGCAGGAGTTCAACACCCGGATGATCGGCACCTCGCTCACCGCCGTCCCCGGGCGCGGCCGACTGTACGGCGCCAAGGTCGCGCTGGGCGCCGGACTGGGCCTGCTGCTGGGCCTGGTCTCGACCGCCAGCTGCTTCCTCGCCGTCCGCACCGCCGCCGACCTCGACCTCTCCACCCCCGGCCTGACCCGCAGCTTCGTCGCCGGGGTGCTCTACCACCCGATGATGGTGCTGCTCTGCCTCGGACTGACCGCGATGCTGGGCAACTTCAGCGCCGCCCTCGGCCTGCTCACCCCGATGGTGTTCCTCGGCACCACCTGGCTGGGCGCGATCCCCGGCGTGCGCGAGGCCGGCCAGTTCCTCCCCGACCGCGCCGGCCTGTACGCGATGCGCACCCAGACCGAACCGGGCATCCACTACGGCCACTGGACCGGACTGCTGATCATGGCCCTCTGGACCGCCGCGGCCGTCTACGGCGGACACCGGTCGATGCAGCGCTACCAGGCCTCGGGCGGGTAGCGGGCCTCAGCCCGGCGACGGCGACGGCGGCAGACAGATAACAGAAAACAGCTGACAACTTTCGAAATCTGTTATCTGTTCGCTGTCATCTGTTTGTCGTCATCCGTCTGCCGCCTGCTGCCTGCTGCCCCCACTCCCCGTCACCGCAGCGCCGGGTGCTCCGCGATCACCGTGCAGCTACCGGGGGCGATCTCCGTGAAGCCCGCGTCGTGGACCACCGGCAGCCCGCTGCGGACCAGTTCCTCCCACGCCTCCGGCGTGGCCGTACGGACCGCGAGCGCGAAGCCCGACTCCGCCCACTCCTTGCGCCGCACCTCGTCCAGCCGCCACCAGGCGAGCTGCGCCGCGTGCCCGGTCTGGGCCATCGTCTTGCCCGCGCTCATCTCCAGCGTCGGGTTGAGCCAGAGCACCGGCACCCCGGCCTCGGGCGCCCCGACCTCGGCGGTCTCCTCCAGGTCCGTCCCGGAGACCTGCAGCTTGGCGAGCTCCTTGGGCCAACCGTCCAGCGGGATCGGCGGGAACACCCGCACCTCCGCCTCGCGCCCCCGCACGGTGATCCCCGGCAGCTCCGCCGCCCGACGCCACTCCCCGCCCCGGGCCCGCCGGACCACCTTGCGGATCCGGGCGTCCTCCCAGGCCGCGACCCGCTCCGCCCACTCGCCGTCCGCCGCGGTCACCCGGGGATCGGCGAGCAGGGTCAGCACGGCCCGGGCGGAGGTCTCCAGCGCGTCCGTCCGCCCGGGCGGCGTGGCCCGCTCCATCCGGACGACCAGCGGCAGTACGTACTGCGGCCGCGCGTCACGGTCCTCGGGGCCGGGGACGTCGTCAGGGGCGGGAACGGGGGCCGGGGCGTCGAACGGAGAAGTCACCCGTCCAGCATGCCAGCCACGCCCCCGACGCCTCGGTCCACCCCTGGTCCGGCGCTGGTCCGGCGCTGGTCCGGCGCCGGGTCGGCCCCGACCGGCGAACGCTCAGCGCAGCCGCTGCCGCAGCTCCTCCACCGCCACCCGGATCCCCGCGCCGTAGGCGTCCTCCGGCAGCGCGTCCAGGCTCCGCACCGCCCGTTCGAGCTGCTCGCGGGCGAGGTCGGGCTCGCCGAGCTTGAGGTGGTCGGAGGCCAGGTTGAGGTGCAGGGAGGGGTAGAAGGCCCGCACCTGGAGGGCCGACTCATAGGTCCGGGCACGCTCGGCGGTCAGCGAGTCCGCGGCCGCGAGGGCCCGCCGGTCCCACTCCAACTCGGCCCGGGGGTCCTCCTGGAGGTCGGCCAGATAGTGCGCCAGGACGCAGCGGTGGAAGACGTCCCGCTCCCCCAGCTCCTCCCACAGGGCCTCGAAGCTGGAGCGTGCCTCGGCGGTCCGCCCGCGCTGCGCCGCCCGCACCCCGTCCAGCCCGAGCGCGATCCGCCCCAGGGCCGACTCGTCCACCCCCGGCACCGCTCCCGAGGGCACCCCTCGCTCCCCGGACGCACCGGCTGCACCGGCTGCACCGGCCGGACCGGACACGCCAGAAACGTCGGACACATCAGACACATCGGACATGTCGGCAGCCTAGCCGCCCGGGCCGGGCCGACGCCCGTTCAGCGCCGGTACCCCCGCTGCGGGTCCCGTTCCTCCGCGTCCTCGTACATCAGGAACCACCCCTCCGGATGCGTGGCCGCCAGCAGCAGTTCGGTGCGCTGCTCGGCGCCGAGTTCCGGGTCCCCGTCGTCCGGCCCGAACACGCCGAACAGCTCGTCGTGGCAGCCGTCCCAGTCGTAGTCGTACAGGTCGGCCGGCAGGTCGCCCATCATGTCGGCCACCGATTCGGGCTGGGAGCCCAGCAGCGTCCGGGCGTCTACCAGGGCCATCCGGAGCGCGAGCTCCTCCGCCAGGCAGCGGGGCAGCGGCCACTCGCCGAGCGCGAGGTCGTCGGCCAGGTCGTCGAAGGCGCGCGACATGGTACGGCGCCAACTCCGGTGCAGTCGCCAGGTGCGCTGGGGCAGCCGGGCGAACACCGTCCAGTCCACGTCCTCGCCGTCGACCACCGGGTCGTCGCCGTGCTCGTCGAGGTCGTCGTAACCGGCGTCGGCGAGGCCGAGCAGCTGGGCGTGCAGCAGGCACGCCGTGCGCGGGGTGAGGGTCCAGTCGGCGCCCGCACCGCCGTCCTCGTCCTCGCCGTCCAGCGGGAACAGTTCGGCGAAGTCCGGGGTGAAGTCCTCGGTGACGCTGATCTCCAACGTGCCGCCGATCGCCTCGACCCCGGGGATCGCCGCCACCAGCCGGTCGGGGTGGAGCAGCGCGCCGAGCGCCGCGTTGGCGTCCTCGGCGACCTCGCGCAGCAGTTCACGGCGCTGGCCGGCCGGGTCGATGCCGTCGAAGTCCAGTTCCTCGACGGCCCTGATCGCGGCCGCGCGCAGCGCCGGCCAGTCGGTGATCCGCAGGCCCAGCACCACCGTCGCCTCGATCTCCGGCGCGCCGGAGTACTCCGCCGCGCCCGGCCCCTGCGGATGATCGCTTCGCTCGCCCATGGGGCTACGGTACGGCTTTTCCGCCGCCCGATCACCGGTCTGTACCAGCTTCCGGAGAGCTTCTCGGCCACCGCCCCGCCGCGCCTCCGTCACTCGAACGCACGACACGGGCAGGATGGGCCCCATGGCTGACATCAACGAGTACGGCGGCGGGCAGGGCCCGAACGCCGACGTCATGGTCGTGACCACCAACGACATCCCCGGTTACCGGGTCGACCACGTGATCGGCGAGGTCTTCGGACTGACCGTGCGCAGCCGCCACATCGGCAGCCAGATCGGCGCCGGGCTGAAGTCGCTGATCGGCGGCGAGCTGCGGGGTCTGACGAAGACCCTGGTCGAGAGCCGCAACGAGGCGATGCAGCGACTGATCGAGCAGACCAAGGCGCGCGGCGGCAACGCGGTCCTGATGATGCGCTTCGACGTGACGGAAGCTGCGGACGTCGGCACCGAGGTGTGCGCGTACGGCACCGCCGCGGTGATCTCCCCGCTCGCCTGACGCCCTTCCCGTTGCTCTCCCACTGATCTCCCGCTGATCTCGCTGTCCGCCCCGGTACGGGAACAGGCAGCGACCCCCCGATGTTTCACGTGCGTGACTGTTTACGGTGCAACCAACGCAGCCGGTCAGCGACGCGTGGACGTCCTGGTGGTGGGCGCCGGACAGGCAGGACTGTCCGCCGCCTACCACCTCCGCCGCCGCGGCTTCGCCCCCTACCGGGACGGCGTCGACGGCGGCTTCGTCGTGCTCGACGCCGACGCCGCCCCCGGCGGTGCCTGGGCGCACCGCTCGCCGTCGCTGCGGATGGCCACCGTGCACGGCTTCCACGACCTCCCGGACGCCGAGCTCCCGCCGGTCGACCCCGAGGCCCGCGCGCGCGAGGTGGTGCCGGGGTACTTCGCGGCGTACGAGGCCAGGCACGCGCTCCCGGTCGTACGCCCGGTCGCGGTCCGCGCCGTACGCGCCGAGTCCGAGCGCCCCGACTCCCGGCTGCTGGTCGAGACCGACCGCGGCACCTGGTCCACCCGCGCGCTGATCAACGCCACCGGCACCTGGACCCGCCCCTTCCTCCCCCACTACCCTGGCCGCTTCGCGGGCCGGCAGCTGCACTACGCCGAGTACCGCGGCCCCGAGGAGTTCGCGGGCGACCGCGTCCTGGTGGTCGGCGGCGGCGCCTCGGCGATCCAGGTGCTGTCGGAGGTGGCCGCGGTCGGCGAGACGGTCTGGGTCACCCGTTCCGAACCCGTCTACCACGAGGGCCCGTTCACCCCCGAGTACGGACGCGCGGTGGTCGCCAAGGTCGAGGAGCGGGTCCGCCAGGGCCTGCCGGTGCGCAGCGTGGTGAGCGTGACCGGCCTCGGCCCCTCCGTCGCCTACCGCCGCGCGGAGGAGCTGGGCGCGCTGCACCGCCGGCCGATGTTCGACCGGCTCACCGAACACGGGGTGGCCTGGGGCGACCAGGAGCTGGCGGTGGACGCGATCGTCTGGGCGACCGGCTTCCGCCCCGAGGTCGGCCACCTCGCCCCGCTCGGCCTGCGCTCTCCCGGCGGCGGCATCGCGCTCACCGGCACCCGTGCCACCGCCGACCCGCGGGTCCACCTGGTCGGCTACGGCCCGTCCGCCAGCACCGTCGGCGCCAACCGGGCGGGCCGCGCCGCCGTCAACGACCTGGTCAAGCTGCTCGGGGACCCGACCGAGGCCCCGGCTGAGGAGCCGGTCGGGGAGTCGGCCGAGGAGCCGGTCGCGGCCCCGGTCGCGGTCTGAGACCGGTCAGGGGCCGGCGGTCGGCGCCGCTCGGGTGTCAGCGGTCGTAGTCGACGGTGACCCGTTCGGTGACCGGGCGGGCCTGGCAGGTGAGCACGTAACCCGCCGCCAGCTCCTTCTCCTCCAGCGCGAAGTTGCGCCGCATCTCCACCTCGCCCTCGGTGACCAGGGCCCGGCAGGTGCCGCAGACCCCGCCCTTGCAGGCGAAGGGCAGGTCGGGGCGGGAGCGCTGGGCGCCGTCCAGGATCGAGCGGTCGCGCGGGAGGGTGAGGGTGCTGCCGCGCCCGTCCAGGACGACGGTGACCTCGCTGCGCTCGCCGGGCGCGCCCAGGACGTCGCCGTCGGGCCCGTCCCGGTCCTCGTCGCGTTCGGCGAGCGGCTCGTCCTCCGCGTGGAACAGCTCCTGGTGCACCCGCTCGCCGGGCACCTCCAGTTCGGCGAGCAGTTCCTTCGCCCCGGCGACCATGCCGAACGGGCCGCACAGCCACCAGTGCCCGACGGCGCCGACGTCCACCAGCGCCGCGAGCAGCGCCCGGACCCGCTCCGGGTCCAGTCGGCCGCTGAGCAGTTCGGCGTCCCTGGTCTCCCGGGAGAGCACGTGGACCAGCTGGAACCGGCCCAGGTAGCGGTCCTTCAGGTCGGCCAGCTCGTCCGCGAACATGACGGTGTCGCTGCGCCGGTTGCCGTACAGCAGGGTGACGGTGGAGCGGCGGTCGGCGGCCAGCACGGAGGCGGCGATCGACAGCATCGGGGTGATGCCGGAGCCGGCCGCGAGCAGCACGTGGTCGGCGGGGACGCCGAGCTCGGGGGTGAACAGGCCGGACGGGGTCAGCACCTCGACCTCCTCGCCGGGCTGCGCCTCGCGCACCAGCCAGCGCGAGAACAGCCCGCCGGGCACCTCCCGGACCGCGATCCGCAGCGGCCCGCCGACGGGGGCGCAGATCGAGTACGAGCGGCGCTCGTCTACGCCGTCCACCACCTTGCGCAGGGTCAGGGTCTGCCCGGGCCGGAACGCGTACTCGGCCGCCAGGCCGTCCGGCACCTCGAAGGCCACCGCCACGGCGTCCTCGCAGAGCCGCTCCACCCGGTCGATCCGCAGCCGGTGGAAGGACGGGCGGCGGGCGGGGCGGACGGCGTCGGGCTCCGTCACAGGGGTCGCGGCGGGCATTCAGATCTCCTTGACGCGTTCGAACGGCTCGCGGCAGGCGCGGCAGCGCCAGAGCGCCTTGCAGGCGGTGGAGCCGAAGCGGGACAGCTCCTCGGTGTCGCCGTCACCGCAGTGCGGGCAGGTCACCGGGGCCACGGCTCCGGTACGGGTGGGGCCGAGGGTCAGCGCGACCGGGCCGGGCGCGGACCCGGCCGCGACGGCCGAGGTCGGGTGCGGCGGGGCGATGCCCGCCTCGGCGAGCCTGCGACGGCCCTCCGCGGTGATCAGGTCGGTGGACCACGGCGGGTCCAGCCGCAGCCGTACCCGGACGTCCGGGTACCCGGCGGCACGCAGCCGGCGGTCCACGTCGGCGGCCATCTCGGCGACGGCCGGGCAGCCCGAGTAGGTCGGGGTCAGCCAGGCGGTCACCGTGCCGCTGCCGCCGTCCACCTCGACCTCGGCCAGCACCCCGAGGTCGGCCAGGGTGAGCATGGGCAGCTCCGGGTCCGGGACGGCCGCGGCGACCTGCCAGGCCCGGTCGCGGGCGGTGGTCGCCGTCTCCGCCGTGCCCGCCGTGCCCGTCACCGGGTCCGCCGTGGCGTCCACCGTGACCTCCGCCACGCCCGTCACCACGTCGCCCCCGGGTGTGCGCGGGCCAGCACCTGCAGCTCGGCGAGCAGCGGGCCGAGCGCCTCCGTGTGCACCCCGTCCCGGCCGGCCCGGCCCAGCACGGTGGCCAGCGGCGGGACGTCCGGCACGGTCAGCCCGGCCTCGGCGACGACCGCGCCGAGCTCGCGCAGCACCGGATCGCGCAGCGTCGCCGGGTCGACCCCGACCCGCAGCTCCACCGGGTGAGCGGTGAACAGCTCGTCCAGCAGCGGCCAGACCGCGTCCAGCCCCACCTGCATCCGCTCCGCCGAGTACGGCGTGCCGTCGCCGAGCCGCAGCGTCCAGGCGGTGGCGTACTCGCGGTGGTACGCCAGCTCCTTGACGCCCCTGGCGGCGACCGCGGCCAGCACCGGGTCCGGGTGTCCGGCCAGCGCCTCGTACAGCGCGCCGCGGGCGGTGGCGAACAGGAGCAGCCGGGCGACCGAGTAGGCGAAGTCGCCGTTCGGGGTCTCCACCAGGCGGACGTTGCGGAACTCGTGGTCCTCCCGCCAGTACGCCAGGTCGTCCTCGGTCCGGCCGGAGCCGTCCGCCTGGCCGGCCCGGGTGAGCAGCAGGCGGGCCTGGCCGAGCAGGTCGAGGCCGAGGTTGGCGAGCGCGACCTCCTCCTCCAGCTCGGGCGCCCTGGTGCACCACTCGATCAGCCGCTGGGCGAGCACCAGGACGTCGTCGCCGAGCATCTGGCAGTAGGCGGCGAGGTCGGCGCCGTCCAGGCCGGCGGGCAGGGTGGTGTCCACGCCGAGCAGCGGGTCGGCGAAGCCGGTCCCGTACGCCCAGCGGCCCTCGCCCTCCGGGCCGGGGGTGGCTCCGGCGAGGCTGAGGTAGACGTGGTCGTCCTCGGCGGCAGACGCGGCTGGTGTGGTGGGCGTGGTGTGGTCGTGCACGGTGGCTCCCCCGTCAGATGTGCGGGACATCCTCGGGGATGTCGTAGAAGGTCGGGTGGCGGTAGACCTTGTCGCCGCTGGGCTCGAAGAACGGGTCGCGCTCGTCCGGGGTGGAGGCGGTGATCGCGTCCGAGCGGACCACCCAGAGGCTGACGCCCTCGTTGCGGCGGGTGTACAGGTCCCGGGCGGCGAGCAGGGCCATCCGGTCGTCGGCGGCGTGCAGCGAGCCGACGTGGACGTGGTTCAGTCCGCGCCGGGGGCGCACGAACACCTCGTACAGCGGCCAGCCTGCCTTGGACTCGGTCACTTCGCGTTCTCCTCATCGGTGCGCGGCCGCTCGGCGGCATCGGTCTGCGGCTGCTCGGCGGCGCGCTTGGCGGCGTAGGCGACGGCCGCCTCGCGCACCCAGGCGCCGTCCTCGTGGGCGGCCCGGCGGCGGTCGACGCGCTGGGCGTTGCACGGGCCCTGGCCCTTGATGACCCTGGTCAGTTCGGACCAGTCCGGCTCGCCGAAGTCCCAGCCGCCGCGTTCCTCGTTCCGGCGCAGCGCGGGGTCGGGGAGGGTGACGCCGAGGTGCTCGGCCTGCGGGACGGTCATGTCGACGAAGCGCTGCCGGAGCTCGTCGTTGGTGTGGCGCTTGATCCGCCAGGCCATCGAGCGGGCGGTGTTCGGGGAGTCCGCGTCCGGCGGGCCGAACATCATCAGCGACGGCCACCACCAGCGGTCGACGGCGTCCTGGACCATCCGGCGCTGGGCCTCGGTGCCGCGCATCAGGGTCATCAGGAGCTCGTAGCCCTGGCGCTGGTGGAAGGACTCCTCCTTGCAGATCCGCACCATCGCGCGGGCGTACGGACCGTAGCTGCAGCGGCAGAGCGGGACCTGGTTGCAGATCGCGGCGCCGTCGACCAGCCAGCCGATCACGCCGACGTCGGCGAAGCTGAGGGTCGGGTAGTTGAAGATCGAGGAGTACTTCTGGCGGCCGCTGATCAGCTTCTCGGTGAGCTCGGCACGGTCGACGCCGAGGGTCTCGGCGGCGGCGTAGAGGTAGAGGCCGTGGCCCGCCTCGTCCTGGGCCTTGGCGAGCAGGATGGCCTTGCGGCGCAGCGAGGGGGCCCGGGTGAGCCAGTTGCCCTCGGGTTGCATGCCGATGATCTCGGAGTGGGCGTGCTGGGCGATCTGGCGGATCAGGGTGGCCCGGTAGGCGTCGGGCATCCAATCCCTGGGTTCGATCCGCTGCTCGGCGGCGATCACCGCGTCGAACCGGTCCTCCGGCGTCTGCGCCGGGACCGCCTCGGCCACCTCTGCTGTCACCACGGTCCCCTCTCCTGCCTTCACTACCGACTGACCGTTCGGTCGGTACCATTCTGCGCGGCGAGGCGGAGGGATGGCAAGGGATGGCGAGGGGAGGCGACGGCGAACAAAAAACAGATAACAGCTGACAGACTCTGAAATCTGTCAGCTGTTATCTGTTATCTGTCATCCGTCTTCTGTTATCCGTCGGCTGTCGGCTGTTACCCGTCAGCTGTTACCCGCCGACCGTTACCCGCCGACCGTTACCCGTCGGCTGCCGACGCGGGCCCTCGCCCGCCCCCGCTCACCCTTCCCCGCGGTCCCGCAGCCGCGGCAGCGGCACGGCCAGCAGTGCCGCCAGCAGGGCGATCCGCGGCGCGAGCTGGTCCAGCCGGATGTACTCGTGCCGGGCGTGGGCACCGGCGCCCACCGCCCCGAAGCCGTCCAGCGTCGGCAGTCCGCGCGAACCGGGCAGGTTGGTGTCCCCCGCCCCGCCCGCCGGGGCGCCGTCCAGCTGCTGCCCGAGCACCGCGGCAAGCGAACGCACGTGTCGCAGCAGCGGGTTGCCGGTCCGCTCGGGCCAGGCCGGGCGACTGGAGAGCACCTCCGTCCGCACCCGCGCGCCCGGGCGCAGTGCGGTCAGCCGGGCGAGGTTGTCGAGCGTACGGCGCTGCGCCTCGGTGGTGGAGAACCGCAGGCCGAGCTCCGCCTCGGCCCGTCCGGCGACCACGTTCGCCCGCGAACCACCGCTGATCCGACCGGCGTTGAGCTCGGTGCCGGGCTGACCGGCGAGGCTGCGGACCAGCACCAGCTGGTCGACCAGCTCGTCCACCGCCGACACCCCGTCGTGGGAGTCGTTGCCCGCGTGGGCCTCCCGTCCGGTGACGGTGAGCCGCACCCGGGTGCTACCACGGCGCGCGGTCTTCAGTCGACCGTCCGGATGCGGCGGCTCCAGCCCCACGACCGCTGCCGCGCCGCGCAGTTGGCGCTCGACCAGGCGTCGCCCGTCCGGGCTGCCGACCTCCTCGTCGGAGACCACGACCAACCGCACGGTGCGGTGCGGCCGCTGCCCGAGGTCCGCGAGCAGCGCCAACGCGCCCTCCAGGATGGCGAGTCCACCCTTCATGTCGACCACACCGGGTCCGGTGAGCCGCCCGTCCTGCTCGGCCACCGGCCAGTCCGCCAGGGTGCCGACCGGCCAGACCGTGTCGTGGTGCCCGACGATCAGCAGGTGCGGAAGGCTCTCGTCCCGTCCCTCCCACTCCAGCACGAGGTGGTCGCCGGCCGGCCCGGGTTCCCGGCGGGCGGTGGCCCCGGTGGCCCGGAATCCGGCGGCCAACTCCTCGGCGAGCGCGTCGAGTCTGGGCGCGTCGCCGCTCGGCGACTCGATCCGGGCCAGGTCGGTACAGCGCCGTCGGACGGCACCGGCGAGGGTGCGGGCCCGGGCGCTGAGCGCCTGCGGCAGTCCGGGCAGCGCCGCGGTGGTGCCGGAGGCCGTGGTGCCTGCGGTGCCGGCGGTGGCGGTGCTGGTGGCGGCACCGACGGTGGCGGAGTTCGCCGGAGCCGCGGCAGGAACGGCAGTGGCGGGAGCAGCGGCAGGAGCGACGCCGGCCGGAGCGGTTGCCGCAGGACCGGCCACGGCCCGGGCACCCCCGGCGCCCACGGCCTCCCCGTCAGCGGCGGCGGGAACGGTCACCGGTACGCGATCGGGCTCCGCGGCGGCACCTTGTGCGGCCGGCGACCCGACGATCTGGGGACTCAACGCTCGCCTCCGCGGCCGCAGCCGATATTCAGCGGTCGGACCGGCCGACCGCCCCCGCCCGGGCACCGGACCCGGCCGGACCGCACCGGTCGGCCGGGATGGCGGACGGCCCGTCGGAACGGCCCGTCTGGCCCAAGTGCGGTGGAACGGCTGGGCGGCGTGCTTGGCATTGACGTCCTCCTCGCTCGATCCGGTGGCCCCGGTCCACCCGGAGCCCCGTGGACGGCGGCTTCCTGATGGCGGGCGCAGTGGCCGGACCGCCGCAGGGAAGCCGAGATGTGAGCCTAGAAGAACCGTTCGGTTTCCTGCGAGGTGGCCCTGCTCCCAGCGTGCCGGTACGGGCCCCGGATTCGGGCGCCCGCCGGCGGGAGCGGCGGGCGCCCGACGGGCGGACCCGGATCGACGCGCGGGGCGCGGTCGCCGGATCGCGCCCATCTCCACCATGGACCCGCCGCCCGGGTTCGGCAGCGCAAAGCGCCAAGGCACGGCATTTCCACGCCGGATGGGTGACAACGGCTCAGCAGGCGGTACGAACCGGAGGCACGCGACGGCTCAGGGGAGCCCGCCGCGCGGCCCGAACCGAAGGCCGGGGAACGTCCGCATGAACACCGTCCGACGCTGCGCCCCACCCTGCCCTCGCGAGCGCCCGCCGTCAGGCGCCGTCCCCGACCAGTCCCGCATCCCGTGCGAGCAGCGCCGCCTGGACCCGATTGGCCACCCCGAGCGTGGTCAGGATCCGACTGACGTGCGCCTTGACGGTGCTCTCCCGCATCCCCAGCACGCCCGCGATCTCGGCGTTGGACAGCCCGTCGGCGACCTCGCGCAGCACGTCGGTCTCGCGCGGGGTCAGGCCGGCGATCCGGCCGCGGGCGGCCACCGAACGGGGCGCACCGACCCGGTGGTACCGGTCGATCAGCCGCCGGGCGGCCACGGGGTGCAGCATCCCCTGGCCGGCCGCGACCACGTGGACGGCCCGGGCGATCTCGGCGGGCGGGGTGTCCTTGAGCAGGAAGCCGTCGGCCCCGGCGGCGAGCGCCTGGTACACGTACTCGTCCAGGTCGAAGGTGGTCAGCGCGATGACCCGTGGGGCGTCCGGGAGTTGGCGCAGCCGTCGGGTGGCGGCGATCCCGTCGAGCCGGGGCATCCGGATGTCCATCAGTGCGACGTCGATCCGGCGACCGCGGGCGAGCTCGACGGCCTGCAGTCCGTCGGCGGCCTCGGCGACCACGGTCAGCGCCGGGTCCTGGGCGAGGAGGTCGACCAGCCCGAGGCGCACCAGAGCGTCGTCGTCGACCACCATCGTGCGGATCATGCGGCGTCCTTCGGCAGTGGCGGTTGTCGGTGCGGAGGTTGTGGCTGCGGCTTCTTCGGTTCCGGACCCCTCGCCCCCGGCCCCATCGCCCCCGGATGCTTCGGCCGCGAACTCACGTCGGCGGCGGTCGGGCCGGGGTCCGGCGGCGGCACCGTCTGCGGGGGGCGGTTCGGCGCGGGCAGCCGGGCCGAGAGGCGGAAGCCACCGGTCCCGTCCGGGCCCGCGTCCAGGTGGCCGCCGAGCGCACCGACCCGTTCACCGAGTCCTACCAGCCCGTACCCGCCCCCACCGCCCAGCCCGTTCGACGAGGCCAGGCCCGGACCGTTGCGGACCTCGACGGTGGTCGCCGGGTCCCCGTAACCGACCCGGACGGTGACGGGTGCGGCGTGCGCGTGCTTGCGGGCGTTGGTCAGCGCCTCCTGGACGACCCGGTGCACGGCGAGCCGGTGGGTGGTGGGGACCGACTCCGGATCACCGGAGAGGGAGAGCTCGACCTGCTGTCCCGCCTGCCGCGCCTCGGCGACCAGTTCGGTGAGGTCGCGCAGGGCGGGAGCCGGGACGCGGACCGGAACGCGGACCGGGACGCCGACCGGGCCGGGCGGCGCGGGCGGGCGGACCTCCACGACGGGCGGCACCGACGGCACCGAAGCCGCCGACGACACCGGGGGTTCCGACGACTCGGGCGGATCAGGCGGATCGGCACGCAGGGCGCCCAGGACGTCCCGCAGATCGTCGAGCGAGCGGGCGGCGGTGGTGCGGAGGAGTTCCAGGCGGTGGGTGAGCCGGTCCGGGTCGGCCGCGACGGTGCCGGCCAGGGCCTGGTCGCGCAGCACTCCCGCGTGCAGCACCAGCAGGCTCAGCCGGTGCGCCAGCACGTCGTGCATCTCCCGTGCGATCCGGGCCCGTTCGGCGGACCTGGCCTGTTCGGCGCGCAACTCCCGCTCCCGGCGCAGGGTTTCGACCTGGGCGTGCAGGGTGCGGATCAGCATCCGCCGACCGTGCAGCCACAGGCCGAAGGCCAGTGTGGCGGCCTGGACGAGGAGTTGGGAACCGGTGGTGCCCGCCCACCCGACCAGCGACTCCGCCCTGGTCACGCTGAGCACGGCGATCAGCGCGCCGCCGATCGCCGCCGGTCCGGTCCGACCGAGGGAGGCTAGGTGGAAGACGCTGAACAGGCCGGGGAAGGCCCGGTTGAACAGTCCGCCGGTGAGCACCGGCAGGACGGCCGAGGCGACGGGATACCGGCGGGCGAACAGCAGGCAGAGCGCCGCGAGCGCGGCCACCACCGTCCGGGGCAGGCGCAGCCAGCCGTCGGCGTGCAGCCACTGGAAGACCCCCTCCTCCCCGGCGAGGGCGAGGATGCCGAGCAGCAGCAGGGTGTCCACCCAGGGCCGGCGGTCCGGGCCGTACCAGTCGAGCAGTCCTGTGCGCATCGGGCTCCTCCCCTCCGACTCCGCCCGGCCGTCGCGCCCGTTCAAGTCCCGTGTGACCGTTCGCATCCGCCCGCTCGATGCTACGGGCGGGCGACGGCGCGGACCCCCTTCTCCCGGGCAGCCGCACCCTCGACTTTGGTCGGGGGTGGGCGCCGCTCACCGGCCGATTCCGTACGGTCGCGCCCTCCCTAGCGTCGACGGCATGACGACCGAACAGCAGCTCCACCTCCGCCCCGACTCCCCTTCGCAGCAGCGCAGTTCGTACGGCTCTCCGGACAGCGCCCGGTACGGCGGGGAACGCCTGCTGTTCCTCGCCGAGGCGCTGCGCACCTTCCACGACACCGGCGCGCTGGCGCCGAGCGGGCCGGACCTGGTGAACGCCCTGGTGGTGCCGGCCACCAGCCGGCCGAACCGGCCGATCTCGGTCCTGGAGGTCGGCGCCGGGACGGGGGTGGTGACCCGTCGGCTGGCCCGGGTGCTGCGCCCCGGCGACCGGCTGCACGTGGTCGAGGCGAACCCGCGCTTCGCCGACCTGCTGCGCGAGGACCCGGTGCTGGCCGCACGCCCCGCGGGGGTGGAACTGCGGCTGTCGGCCTGCCGGGTGGAGGAGCTGCCGGAGGCGACCGGGGCGACGGACGCCGGACCGGAGGGCGACACCGACCAGGCCGTCGGCACCGACCGCGCCGGCGTCGGCGAGCGGTACGACGTGATCGTGTCCGGGTTGCCGTTCACCAACTTCGAGCCGGCCCTGGTCCGGGACATCCTCGACCTCTACCTGCGGCTGCTGGCCCCCGGAGGCGAGCTGACGTACTTCGGCTACCTCGGCACGACGACCGCGCGCACCCTCGTCTCGGGCCCCCGCCAGGGCGCCCGCCACCGGGCGGTGGTGCGACTGCTGCGGCGCTTCGAGGCCACGTACGGGCTGGGCCGGCGCACGGTGTGGCGCAACCTGCCGCCCGCCCGGGCCCACCTGCTGCGCTCGCCGGGGCCGTACGCCTGACTCCGAGCGGAACGGGGGGCCGGGCGGGGCGACGCCGCGAACAGATGACAAAAGACAGCGAACAGATTTTGAAATCTGTTCGCTGTCGTGGCATAGTGAGATCCGGGTCACACTGCCCCCGTCATTCGGCACCGCACCTGCCTCTGGAGTACCCCATGACTTCGCCCACCCGCCCCGCACAGCGCACCCTCGGCACCTCCGGCCCCCTCACCTCCGCCCTCGGCCTCGGCTGCATGGGCATGTCCGACCTCTACGGCCCGGCCGACGAGGCGGAGAGCATCGCCACCATCCACGCCGCCCTCGACGCCGGGATCACCCTCCTCGACACCGGTGACTTCTACGGCATGGGCCACAACGAGCTGCTGATCCACGAGGCGCTGCGCGGCCGCGACCGCGAGAGCGTGCAGATCAGCGTGAAGTTCGGCGCCCAGCGCGGCCCCGACGGCCAGTGGCTCGGCTACGACACCAGCCCGGCCGCCACCAAGACCGCGCTCGCCTACACCCTGCGCCGGCTGCGCACCGACCACATCGACGTCTACCGCCCGGCCCGCCTCGACCCGTCGGTCCCGATCGAGGAGACCGTCGGCGCCATCGCGGACCTGGTCAAGGCCGGCCACGTCCGCCACATCGGCCTGTCCGAGGTCGGCGCCGACACCCTGCGCCGGGCCGCCGCCGTCCACCCGATCAGCGACCTGCAGATCGAGTACTCGCTGCTCACCCGCTCGATCGAGGCCTCCGTCCTGCCCGCCGCCCGGGAGCTCGGCATCGGCATCACCGCCTACGGCGTGCTCTCCCGCGGCCTGCTCAGCGGCCACTGGAACCCGGACCGCCCGCTCGCCGACACCGACTTCCGCGGCGCCAGCCCGCGCTTCCAGGGCGACAACCTGGCCCACAACCTCGCCCTGGTGGAGGCGCTGCGCACGATCGCCGACGCGAAGGGGGCGAGCGTCGCCCAGGTCGCCATCGCCTGGGTGGCCTCGCGCGGCGAGGACGTCGTCCCGCTGATCGGCGCCCGCCGCCGGGACCGGCTGACCGAGGCCCTCGGCGCCCTGGACGTGACGCTCACCCCGGCCGACCTCACCGCCATCGAGGCCGCCGTCCCCGCCGGCGCCGCGGCGGGCGACCGGTACGCTGCCGCGCAGATGGCACGCCTGGACAGCGAGCGCTGACCGAGCCGACGCTGACCAGCGGAAACCCTCCGCACCACCCTGACCGCACGACCCTAAGGACGGCCCCGTGACCACGGACACCGCACTCACCGCCGAGCAGATCCTGATCGCGGCGGAGGAAGTCCTCCGGCGGTTCGGCCCGGCCAAGGCCACCGTCGTGGACGTCGCCCGGGAGATCGGCGTCAGCCACAGCAGCGTCTACCGCCACTTCCCCAGCAAGGCGGCGCTGCGCGAGGCGGTCACCCAGCGCTGGCTGGACCAGGCCCACCACGACCTGACGGCCGTCAAGGACGAGGCCGGCGACGCCGCCGAGCGCCTCGAACACTGGCTGACCACCCTGTTCGCGGCCAAGCGCAAGAAGGCACTGGACGATCCGGAGCTGTTCGCCACCTACCTGGTGCTGGCCGAGGAGAACAGCGCCGTCGTCGACGCGCACATCGATACCCTGGTCCGGCAGATCGCCGAGATCTTCCAGGACGGCGTGGAGCGCAAGGAGTTCAGGCCCGCGCACATCCTCAACACCGCCCGGGCCGTCTTCGACGCCACCGCGCCCTTCCACGACCCGGTGTTCGCGGCCAGCTGGTCCGAGCCGACGGCGGACGCGCGCTTCGCGGCGGTCTGGAAGCTCGTCATCGGCGGACTGCGGGCCGGGGCCTGAGGCCCGGCGGCAATCCGGCGGGCCTCAGTCCCTCACCGGGAGCCACCGGACGAGGCGTCGGAGAGGCCACCGGACGAGGCGTCGGCGACCAGGGGGAAACCCGGTCGCCGACGCCTCGCTCTTTCGGGCACACTTCCGCACACAGTTGATCTCACTCGGAGGATGACATGCGTGCGCCCGCCCCGGTCCTGGACAGTCTGCGCGGACTCGCGCTCGGCGACGCCTTCGGCGACTGCTGGTTCTCCGTCCCGGTCGACGAGGCGCCCGCCGCGCTGGCCGCCCGCCTGGTCCGCCCCGCGCCCTGGCACTGGACCGACGACACCGCGATGGCCCTCGTCCTGGTCGACCACCTGACCGTCCACGGCGAGGTCCGGCAGGACGCGCTGGCCGAGGGGTTCGCGGCCGAGTACGCCCGCGAGTACCAGCGCAAGTACGGCCCCTCGATGCACCGGGTGCTGCGCGGGATCGGGGCCGGCGGGGACTGGCGCGCCATCACCTCGGGCCAGTTCGAGGGCCAGGGCTCGTACGGCAACGGCGCCGCGATGCGGGTCGCCCCGCTGGGCGCCTGGTTCGCCGAGGACCTGGACGAGGTGGTCCGGCAGGCCGAACTCCAGGCGCTCACCACCCACTTCCACCCGGAGGCAGTCTCCGGCGCGGTGGCGGTGGCACTGGCCGCGGCGCTCGCCGTGCGGAGCCGGGGCGGCCGCGCGCCCGGCCGGTCCGAACTGCTCACCGCGGTCGCCGACCGGCTGCCGGACGGCGACGTGCGCTCCGGTCTGCGGATCGCCGCCCGCCTGCCGGAGCACACCAGCGTCCGACACGCCGCGACCGTACTCGGCTCGGGGCTGATGATCTCCGCCCCGGACACCGTCCCGTTCGCCCTGTGGTCCGCCGCCGGGCACCTGGACTCGCTGCCCGAGGCGATCTGGCACACCCTGGAGGGCTGGGGCGACAAGGACACCACCTGCGCCATCGCCGCCGGCGTGGTGGCCGCCCGCACCGGGCTCGCGGACGTACCGGCCGACTGGCTCGCCGCCTGCGAGGCGCTGCCGGACCGGGCCGCCGAGACGTCGGCGGCGCGGTAGCCGGCGGCTCCCGGCGGGCCGAACGGCCCGGGCCCGCCGGCTTCCGTCGTCAGTCGTCCTCCGTCAGTCGTCCGCCGTCCGCCGTCCGCCGTCCGCCGTCCGTCAGTGCGCCCGAACGCCCTGCTCAGCGGCGCGAGTTGCCGAACAGCAGCCGGTAGACGATCAGCAGCACCAGCGCGCCGCCGATCGCCGACACCCAGGTCGGCCCGTCGAAGAAGCGCGCCGAGATCGACCGGTGCAGGAAGTGCGAAGCGATCCAGCCACCGACGAAGGAGCCGGCGATCCCGATCAGGGTGGTCACGATCAGGCCGCCCGGGTCCCTCCCGGGCAGCAGCAGCTTGGCCAGGGCCCCGGCCACCAGGCCCAACACGATCCACGCGACGATGCTCATCCGACCCGTCCCTCCCGTCCTCGGCGCGACGGCCCCGTCCCGCCCGCTCTGCACCCAAGGACGCGGCCGCGCTCGGACCCGGTTCCGGCCGGTCCGGCCGGGCGACGGGATCCGGCCACCCGGAGCCGACCGGTCCGCGCGTGGCGTCCTTCCGGGCGGCCGCACCCGCCGAAATACTGCGGCCATGCGCATCCTGATCGCCACCGCCGGCTCCCGGGGCGACGTCGCGCCCTTCACCGGGCTCGGCGTCCGTCTGCGGGCGGCCGGACATCAGGTGGCCGTCGCCACCCACACCACCTTCGCCGAGTCGGTCCGGGCCGCCGGGCTGGAGTTCCGCCCGCTGCCGGTCGACCCGCGCGCCGAACTCGCCTCCGTCGAGGGCCGACGACTGCTGCGGGCCGGCGGCGGCCCCGGTGCCGTGCTGCAACTCCTGCGGCTGGGCCGGAAGTTCATGCCCGCCCTCGGCCAGGGCATCGCCGACGCGACGGCCCTCGGCACCGACCTGCTGCTCACCACCAGCACCACCAGCGCGCTCGGCCAGGTCGCGGCCGAGGCGGCCGGCATCCCCACCATCGGGCTGTACCTCCAACCCCTCTCCCCCACCCGCGAGTTCGCGCCGGCCGTCACGGGTACCCGCTCGCTCGGCCGGACCGGCAACCTGCTAGCCGGGCACGCCGTCCAGGCGACGACCGACCGGCTGTTCGTCCCGGCCGTGCGCGCACTGCGCCGCCGGCTCGGCCTGCCGCCGCGCGGCGTCGCCCGGGCCCGCCGCGACCACCCCGTGCTGCACGGGTTCTCGCCCCGGGTCGTCCCCCGGCCCACGGACTGGCACCCCCGGCTCGACGTCGCCGGGTACTGGTGGCCGGCCGAACAGTCGGGGTGGCGGCCGCCGGATCGACTGCTGGACTTCCTGGCCGCCGGACCGCCGCCGGTCTTCATCGGCTTCGGCAGTCTGGTCGTGCCCGATCCGGACCGGCTGGCCGCGACCCTGCTGGCCGCCGCCCGGGCCGCCCGGGTCCGGGTCCTGCTGCAGTCGGGGTGGAGCGGACTGGCCGCCGAGGACTCGGACACCGTACTGACCATCGGCGACACCCCGCACGACTGGCTGTTCCCGCGCACCGCGGCCGTGGTCCACCATGCGGGCGCGGGCACCACGGCGGCCACCCTGCGCTCCGGCACCCCTACCGTCCCGGTGCCCGCCCAGCTGGACGCACCCTTCTGGTCCGCCCGGCTGACCGCCCTCGGCGTCTCCCCCGGCCCGGTCCCGCTGCACGCCCTGACCCCCAGCCGGCTCGCCACCGCCATCCGCCACAGCCTGGACGACCCCCGCTACCGCACCCGCGCCCGCTCCGTCGCCGCGGCCCTCGCCACCGAGGACGGCGCCGCCAAGGTCCTGGCGGCCGTCGAGGCGACGGCGAACAGCTGACAACAAACAGATGACAGATGACAGCGAACGGATAACAGACAACAGCTGACGGATGTTGACATCTGTCAGCTGTCATCTGTTCGCCGTCATCCCTTCCTCATCATCCGCTTCTCGTCATCGGCCCCCCGCCGCCCGTTCCCGGAGGTCCGTCCGCGACAACCCGCCGAGCGCCAGGTACACCGCCGCCGCCGAGGCGAAGCCCACCGCCCAGCCGTAGTCCGCGAGCGGCTTGAGGAAGGGGATCACCCCGTCCACCGGGAACGGCCCCTGCTTCACGCCGTGCGCGTCGAGGCCGGAGTACGAGCCCCCGACTGCCAGCAGCCCGCCGACCAGCAGCGCCACGACGGCCCGCCAGTTCCATCCGGCCGCGTACCAGTACGCCCCGAACGGCCGGTAGAGGTCGGCGAGTCGGAGCCGGGTGCGGCGCAGCACCCAGTAGTCCGCGATCAGCACCCCGGCGACCGTTCCGAGCAGTCCGCCGACCACGCCCAGCCACACGTAGATGTAGACGTGCGGGTCGGCGGTCAGCCGCCACGGGAAGATGGCGATCCCGACCACGCCCGTGATCAGCGCCCCGGTACGGAAGTTGATGAACCGGGGCAGCAGGTTGGCCAGGTCGTAGGCCGGGGAGACGACGTTGGCGGCGATGTTCACCGACAGCGTCGCGATCAGCACGGTCAGCAGCGCGAACAGGACCGCCACCGGGCTCTCCATCTTCGCGGCGAGCTTGATCGGGTCCCACACCGGCTCGCCGTACACCGCCGCGGAGCCCGAGGTGACCAGCACCGACAGCAGGGCGAAGAGCGTCATCGTGGTCGGCAGGCCGAGCGCCTGGCCGCGGATCTGGGCCCGCTGACTGCCACCGAAGCGGGTGAAGTCGGGGATGTTGAGCGACAGCGTGGACCAGAACCCGATCATCCCCATCAACGACGGGAAGAAGACCTTCCAGAACCCGCCGCCCCAGCCCAGCGCGGAGGGTTGGTCGAGCAGCGGCCCCACTCCGCCCGCCTTGACGCCGATCCACACCAGCAGCGCCAGCGCACCGACGATGACGAACGGCGCCGCCCAGTTCTCGAAGCGCCGCAGCGTCTCCATGCCGCGGGCGATGAGGACCATCTCGACCAGCCAGAACAGCAGGAAGGAGGCCCACTGCGTCCACGGGTACCCGCCGAACTCCGTTGCCGTTCGCCAGGATTCGCCGAACAGCTTGCCCGCCAGCAGGAAGATCCCCTCGCCGCCGATCCAGGTCTGGATGCCGAACCAGGCACAGGCCACCGCCGCTCGGATGAGCGCCGGCAGGTTGGCTCCGCGCAGTCCGAACGAGGCCCGGGCGAACACCGGGAACGGGATGCCGTACTTCGTCCCCGCGTGTCCGGTGAGGAGCATCGGCCCGAGCACGATCAGGTTGGCGAGCCCGATGGTCAGCACCGCCTGCTTCCAGTCCATCCCGAGCGCGACCAGGCCCGAAGCCAGCGTCCAGGAAGGGATGTTGTGGGCCATGCCGACCCACAGTGCGAGGAAGTTGTAGGTGGTCCAGGTGCGCCGCCGCACCGGGACCGGCCGGAGGTCGTCACTGGTGAAGCCGTTGGTGGGCAACACCCCCTCGGCCGGGTCGAGTTCGACCCGGCCGTCGGGGTACTGCCGCTGTCCGCCGCCGCCGGTCACGGTGTCGGCCATGGGCAACTCCCGTCTGGGCGAGGGATCACAGGTGGGGGATGACGTCCGTCCCGTAGGCGTCGATGGTGCTCTCGATAGCGTCGTGCATGGCGTAGACGGCGAACTGGTCGACGCCGAGCGAGCGGAGCTCCGCCAGTCGGGCGCGCTGGACCTCGGCGGGCCCGATCAGGCAGAAGCGGTCCACGATGCTGTCCGGGACGAAGGCCGTGTCCGGGTTCCCGGCCCGGCCGTGGTGGCTGTAGTCGTAGCCCTGGCGGTCCTTGATGTACTCGGTGAGCGCGTCGGGCACCAGCTCGGAGTGCTCGCCGTAGTGGCCGACCAGGTCGGCGACGTGGTTGCCGACCATCCCGCCGAACCAGCGGCACTGCTCCCGGGCGTGGGCGAGCGCGGCGGGCGAGTCGTCGGCGGTGACGTACGCGGGCGCGGCCACGCAGACGGTGACCGAGGCCGGGTCCCGGCCGGCTTCGGCGGCCGCGGCGCGGACCGCCTTGACCATGTACTCGGTGAGGTACGGGTCCGCCAACTGCAGGATGAAGCCGTCGGCTTGGCGTCCGGTCAGGGCGAGCGCCTTCGGGCCGTACGCGCCCATCCAGATCGGCAGCCCGGCGTCGGGGCCGACCCACGCCAGGTGCATCTCGGTGCCGTCCACCTCGACGGTGCGTCCCTCGGCCAACTCCTTGATGGCGTGCATGGCTTGGGACAGTCGGTCGAGCGTGGCGGGCCGGCGGCCGGCCACCCGCATGGCGGAGTCGCCGCGGCCGATGCCGCACACGGTGCGGTTGCCGTACATGTCGTTGAGGGTGGCGAACAGGGAGGCGGTGACCTCCCAGGTGCGGGTGGAGGGGTTGGTGACCATCGGGCCGACGGTCAGCCGCTCGGTCTCGGCGAGGATGCGGCTGTAGATGACGAAGGGTTCCTGCCACAGCACGCAGGAGTCGAAGGTCCAGCCGTGACTGAACCCGGCCCGTTCGGCACGGATCATCCGGTCGATGAGCAGGCGGGCTGGCGGGTCGGTCTGCAGGACGAGGCCGATGTCCATGGGGAGCTCCGGGAGAGGGGTCGGGAGGGCGGCCCGGGGCCGAGGCGCGCACGCCGCGGCCCCGGACGGCAGGGGGGATCAGGTCAGGTACTGGCAGGTGTCGCGGCGCAGGAAGGTGCCGTGCCCGGCCCGGCCGAGCCAGCGCCCGTCGTCCAGCACCACGGTGCCGCGGGAGAGCACCGTCCGGGCCCGGCCGGTGAGTCGGCGGCCCTCGTAGGCCGAGTAGTCCACGTTCATGTGGTGGGTGGCGGCGGAGACGGTCTGCACGGCGGTGGGGTCGTAGACCACCAGGTCGGCGTCCGCACCCGGTGCGACGGTGCCCTTGCGCGGGTGCAGCCCGAACATCCGGGCCGGGGTGGTGCAGGCGATCTCGACCCAGCGCCGCCGGCTGATCCGCCCGTCCACCACGGCCTGGTGCAGCAGGTCCATCCGGTTCTCCACCCCCGGAAGGCCGTTGGGGATCTTCGAGAAGTCGCCGCGGCCGAGTTCCTTCTGCCCGACGTAGCAGAACGGGCAGTGGTCGGTGGACACCACTTGGAGGTCGTTGGTGCGCAGGCCCTGCCAGAGCGCCTCCTGGTGCTCGCGCGGCCGCAGCGGCGTGCTGCACACGTACTTGGCGCCCTCGAAGCCGTCCGCGCCCTCCTCCGCGAGGTTGTCGGTGGAGAGGAAGAGGTACTGCGGGCAGGTCTCGCCGAAGACGTTGAGCCCGGTGTCGCGGGCCCGGGCGAGTTCGGCCAGCGCCGAGGCCGCGGAGACGTGCACCACGTAGAGCGGGCTGCCCGCCACCTGGGCGAGTCTGATCGCCCGGTGGGTGGCCTCGGCCTCCAGCAGTTCGCGCCGGACCTCGCCGTGGTGGCGCGGGGCGGTGCGCCCGGCGGCCAGGGCCTGTTCGACCAGGACGTCGATGGCGATGCCGTTCTCGGCGTGCATCATGATCAGCCCGCCGTTGGCCGCACCGCGCTGCATGGCGCGCAGGATGCGGCCGTCGTCGCTGTAGAAGACGCCGGGGTAGGCCATGAAGAGCTTGAAGGAGGTGGACTCGCCGGAGTCGACCAGCCCGTCCATCTCCTTGAGGACGGCCTCGTTGACGTCCGAGACGATGGTGTGGAAGGCGTAGTCGATCGCGCAGTTGCCCTCGGCCTTGGCGTGCCAGGCGTCCAGGCCCTCGCGCAGCGCCCCGCCGACGGGCTGGACGGCGAAGTCGACGACGGTGGTGGTGCCGCCCCAGGCGGCGGCGCGGGTGCCGGTCTCGAAGGTGTCGGAGGCCGCGGTGCCGCCGAACGGCAGCTCCATGTGGGTGTGGACGTCGACGCCGCCCGGGATGACGTAGTGGCCGGTGGCGTCGATGACGGTGTCGGCGGTCCAGGCCTCGGCGGCGGTGCTGCCGGTGGCGGCCAGGGCGGCGATGCGCTCGCCCTCGATCAGGACGTCGGCGTGGAGTTCGTCGGTGGCGGTGATGACGAGGCCGCCGCGGACGAGGGTGCGCTGCTGTGGGTCGCGGGTGGTCATCTCGGTGCTCCTCAGGCCTCGGCGAGCGGTCCGTAGGCGTCCGGTCGGCGGTCGCGATAGAACGCCCACTGCTGGCGGACCTGTTCGATCAGGCCGAGGTCGAGGTCGCGGACGACGAGTTCCTCCTCCTTGTCGGAGGCGACCTCGCCGACGAACTGACCGCGCGGGTCGACGAAGTAGGAGGTGCCGTAGAAGTCGTTGTCGCCGTACTCCTCGGTGCCGACCCGGTTGATGGCCGCGACGAAGTACTCGTTGGCCACGGCGGCGGCGGGCTGTTCGAGCTGCCACAGGTAGCCGGACAGGCCGCGGCTGGTGGCGGAGGGGTTGTAGACGATCTGCGCGCCGGCCAGGCCCAGGGCCCGCCAGCCCTCGGGGAAGTGGCGGTCGTAGCAGATGTAGACGCCGACCTTGCCGACGGCGGTGTCGAAGACGGGCCAACCGAGGTTGCCGGGCTTGAAGTAGTACTTCTCCCAGAAGCCCTTGACCTGCGGGATGTGGTGCTTGCGGTACTTGCCGAGGTAGCTGCCGTCCGCGTCGATGACCGCGGCGGTGTTGTAGTACACGCCGGTCTGCTCCTCCTCGTAGACCGGCACGACCATCACCAGGCCGAGTTCGCGGGCGAGGTCCTGCATCCGGCGCACGGTCGGACCGTCCGGGACGGCTTCGGCCCAGCGGTAGTGCTCGGGCTCCTGGACCTGACAGAAGTACGGGGCGTTGAACACCTCCTGGAAGCCGATGATCCTCGCGCCCTGCGCGGCGGCCTCGCGGGCGTACCGCTCGTGGAGCGCGATCATGCTCTCCTGGTCGCCGGTCCAGCGGGTCTGGACGAGCGCGGCACGGACGATCTGCGACATGGGTACCTCCGCAACTCCGCGGCCCGGCCGTGCGGTCGGGCCCGCGGTCTGAGGGTTGACGGGGAGGGTCTCGCCTGCGGGTCCGGTCAGGGAACCACAGGGGTCTACGTGTCGGTCCACGCGATGGGTCTACGTGCGTAGAACGTGGTCTGTAGACGGTAGGCCGGGCCTCGGTGGCCTGACAATACGTCGGTGGCAACGCGTCCGGGGCGATCTTGGTGCACGGACACGCGGTCGGCCGTGGGTGGGATGAAAGGCTCATCTACCCCGGAAGGCAACTCCTTACTCATTCGAGTGAAAGCGGACACCGGGGGTGCGGAATCAGCCATGCCGGGGTAAGACCCGCATGGATGTGCGAGCGATCGTCATCTGCTGGTGATACAAGGCGACTTCGGAGACCGTACGGAGATCGTCCGCGGATCCTCGGGGAGCGTTCAGGGGGCGCACCGGGGTCCGCGGCGGGGAGCGACGGTCGACAGGGGGCCGAACGGGGGCGGTACGGATGGCAGCGGTGAGCGGGATCGAGGAGCGTACGGCGGGTGCGTCGGCACCGGACGGGCGGCCGCCGGCCCTGCCCGCCTGGGCTGGGCTGCTGCTCGCCCTCGGGGCCCTGCTGCCGCTCGCCCTCGGGCTGTCACTGGCCCGCGGGCAGTCGCCCGGGGCGCGCCTGACCGCCCTGCAGCTGGCCGGTTCCCGGGCGGCCGCCGAGGCGGTGGTCGGCGAGCGCACCACGGCGTACCGAGCGGCCCTGCGTGCCGAGTTCTGGCTGATCGGCGGCTACGGCCTGACGCTGTCGGCCGCGGCACTGCTGGGCGGGTACGTGCTCGGGCGGCGACGCCGGGCCGTCCCGGCGCTGGTGGTCGGGCTGGCCGGGCTGCTCGCCGCGGGCTGCGACCTGGGCGCGAACGTCCTGCTGCACCTGGGGCTCGATCACGGCGGCTCCGACACCCCCTTCGCGGTCGCGGCGGCGCTCACCACGGTCGGCCGGCTGCTGCTCCTGCCCGCGGGGGTGACGGCGGCGGGCCTGCTGGCGGTGACGGCCGCCCGGGCGGTGCGCGGCCTGCGGCCCTCGGCCTCCCCCGCCACCGCCACCGCCACCGCCACCGCCACCGCCACCGCCACCGCCACCGCCGACGGAATCGGCCCGGACGACACCGACCCGCAACGCCCGGCGCTGATACCGCCCTGGCCGGTGGCCGACCGGTCCGGTCGTCTCCGGCACCGCCACCGGGAGCCGCACTCGGACCGGTCGGTGGGCCGGCCGAAGGACGGGCCGACGGACGGGCCGACGGACCGGTCCGCGGAGCCGTCGGCGGCCGACGCCCCCGGCGCCCACAGCCACTGGCGGGACGCCGGCCGGGTGCCGCCCGGCCGCGAGCCCGCCGAACTGGGCTTCTGCGCCTCGGGCGGCGGCATCCGCTCGGCCTGCGTGACGCTCGGCGCGCTCCAGGCGCTGCGCCCGTGGCTGAAGCGGGCCCGCTACCTGGTCTCCGTCTCCGGCGGCGGCTACACCGTGGGCGCGCTGCAGCTCGCGCTCAGCGACTCGGCGCCCGGCAGCCCGGTGCACGCCGTCTCGGGCCTGACGGCGGACACCGTGCTGGAGCCCGGCTCCCCGGAGGAGGACCACCTCCGCCGGCACAGCAAGTACATCGCCGACGGCGCCGGCGAGTGGCTGGTCGCCCTCGGGACGCTGCTGCGCGGCGTGCTGTCGGCGCTGTTCCTGCTGCTGGCCGCCGTCCTGGTGCTCGGCCTCGGCCTCAGCCGCTTCTACCACGCCGTCCCGGTCACCGACCTGCACGCCCTGGCGGCCGCCGGCCTGCGCCACCGGGGCGCCGTACCGGGCGTCCTGGAGTTCCGCCCGCCCGCGCTGGCCGCCCTCGGCGCCCTGCTGGCCACGGCGGCCGGGTGCTGGCTGCTGTGGCTGCTGGTCTTCCCGCCGCTCGGCTGGCACGCGTCGCTGCCGCGCGCGCTGCGCCGGCTCAACTACGTCGCGCTGTCACTGGCCGGGCTGCTGGCCCTCGGGGTGCTGGCGGTGCCGGGCCTGGCCTGGGGCGCGGTCCGGCTCCAACAGGCGCTCGCGGCCGGTCCGCAACTGACCGGCGCCGGGCTGAGCCTGACCGTCGTGCTCAGCTACCTCGCCCTGCTGCTCGGCATACTCTGGCGCGACCGCCGGACGATCGGCCGGGGCGTGCGCGCGGCCGCCGGAGCACTGCGCGGCGCGGGCCGGATCGGCGGCGGGCTGACCGCCAACCTCCCGCAGTACCTGGTGGTGTGGGCCGCGCTCGGCACGCTCACGGCGGGCGCGCTGCTGGCCCTCGGCTGGGCGGTCGCCACCGGGTACGCCTGGCCGACGGCCGTCCAGGTGCTGCTGCCGCTGGTGCTCGGCGCGGTCGGGCTCAACCTCGACCAGACCTGGATGAGCCTGCACCCGTTCTACCGGCTGCGGCTGGCCTCGGCGTTCGCGGTCCGCCGGGTCACCGAGGGCGGCCGCGCCACCGCCCGCCGGTACGACTTCTACCGGGAGCAGACCTGGCTGAGCCACTACGCCGCCCGGCACCCCGACTTCCCGCAGGTGATCTTCTCGGCGGCGGCCAACCTCTCCGGCAACTCCCGTACGCCACCGGGCCGTCGAGCGGTCTCCTTCACGCTCTCGCACGACTACGTGGGCGGCCCGGACGTCGGGTACGCGCGCACCGACCTGCTGGAACGGCGCACCCGTCGGCACATCGCCCGGGACCTCACCGTGCAGTCCGCGATGGCCGTCTCCGGCGCCGCCTTCTCCTCCGCGATGGGCCGCCAATCCCGGGTCTACCAGGGGCTGTTCGCGGTGACCAACGCCCGACTCGGAACGTGGCTGCCCAACCCGGCGGAACTCGGCCCGGCCTGGTCCGGCACACCGGACTGGCGCCGCGCCGGGCAGCCCTTCGTCCGTCGGCTCCCCTACCAACTGCGGGAGCTGACCGGCCGGTTCCCCGTGGACGACCGCTTCCTGCTCACCACCGACGGCGGGCACTACGAGAACCTCGGGCTGGTCGAGCTGCTGCGCCACCGGGTGCGGACGGCGGTGAGCATCGACGCCAGCGGGGACTCCGGCTACGCCGCCAACCTGGCCGCCGCGATCACCCTGGCCCGCGAGGAGCTCGGCATCGTCATCACGCTGCACCAGCCGGAGCTGCTGATCCCGGGCGGCGCGCCCACCGTCCGCGAGGGCGGCGGGGTGCCGCTGCGCGGACTGGCCGCCCAGCTGTCCGACCGGCTCTCGACCCGCGGCGTGATCACCGGGGACATCCACTACCCGGCCGTCGACGGCGAGCCCGATGCCGGACCGCCCGGCACGCTGATCGTCCTCCAGGCGGTGCTGACCGCCGACATGCCGTACGAGCTGCAGTCCTACGCGGTCGCCAACCGGGCCTTCCCGAACGACGGCACCAGCGACCAGTGGTTCAACCACCAGCAGTTCGACGCCTACCAGACGCTCGGTCGCTACCTGGGCGAGCAGGCCGGGCCGGTGATCGAGCAGGCCCTCGCGGCCGGAGCCGCCGGGTCCTCCGGCGGCCCGGCGTCCGTGCCCGCACCCGCCGCCTCACCCGCCGCCGCGCCGGCCGCCGCCCCGCCGGCCCCGCGCGCCCCCGTGGAGGACTGAGCCCGAGGACTGACGCTGATCCCCGAGCCCGACGGCCGAGCCCGAGGTCGGGCCGGGGACGGTGGGCTCGTCGAGGAGGTCCTGTTAACAGGCCGCAACAAGCGGGCGCCCCGGCTTGACTTCGTCCGACCGGCTCGGAAAAGATCCGGTGCATGGACTCCGGCACCCTTCTGGTCTGCCGCCTGCACGTCGATCTGCGACGCCAGGCGAGTTCCATCTGTGCCCGCTGACCTTGCTCCGCTCCGCCGGTGCCGCCCTGTGACCTCCGCCAGGGCCCGTACCGCGCACCCGCACCCGCAGTCCTGAACCCCGCTCCCACTCGGCGCACCCGTGCGTGCCGGGCCGGGCCGCTCCCCCGGTCCCCGCCCGCCGCCACCACGATCGCCGGCCCGGGGCGCACACCCTGACGACGTTCCCCGCCGCACCCGAGGACGCCCCATGAGCCTTGACCTGATCTCCGAGCCCCCGACCCGAACCCCGGACTCGTCGCCGCCCTCCGCCGGACCGGCCCGCGCCCCGCTCAGCCCGCGCACCCTGCGGACCCTCGTCCGCGAGCTGGCCGAGCAGCCCGAGCGGTGGATCCACCTGGTCCGGCTCTCCACCGAGGAGCGCTGGTACCAGCGTCTGGCGGCCGACGACGACCACGAGGTCTGGCTGATCAGCTGGCTGCCCGGCCAGTCCACCGGCTTCCACGACCACGGCGGCTCGCGCGGCGCCTTCACCGTCGCGCTCGGCGAGCTGGAGGAACTGTCGCTCGGCGGCCCGGACCAGGGCCTGCTGATCCGCCGGGTCCCGGCCGGCACCGCCCGCGCCTTCGGCCCGGAGTACGTGCACGACGTGCGCAACACCGCCTCCGGCCCGGCCGTCACCCTGCACGCCTACTCGCCCCCGCTCAGCTCGATGGCGCACTACGACCTGCGGGCCGGCGGGCTCGTCCGCACCTCCGAGGAAGGACCGGAACAGTGGTGACCACGATCGACGACCTGGTGGAGCGAGCACGCGAGGGCGTGCACCGCCCGCGCGCCCGGGAGGCCTACCAGGCCCATCTGGAGGGCGCGCTGCTGGTGGACATCCGCCCGGCAGCGCAGCGGGCGGCCGAGGGCGGGATCCCCGGCTCGCTGATCATCGAGCGCAACGTCCTGGAGTGGCGGCTGGACCCCACCGGCAGCCACCGCATCCCGGAGGCCTCGGGCTACGACGTCGAGGTGATCGTGATCTGCTCCGAGGGCTACGCCTCCAGCCTGGCCGCGGCCTCGCTGCGCGAGCTCGGGCTGCACCGGGCGACCGATCTGGACGGCGGGTTCGTCGGCTGGGCGGCCGACGGTCTGCCCACCCGCCCGGGCGACTGAGCCGGGGATCACCCCGCGTGGCCCCGGCCGGTGAGTCAGGGTCACACCCCGTGGCCGCCGACGGCTGAAACCAGTGGTCACGCGGTGTGTTCCCCGGCCGCCGAGCCGGGGTCACGCCACGTGCCGGGTCGTAAATCAGGGACAGGGGATGATGCAGGTCATAGTCTGATCAGAGTTTCCGCCGGTCCGAACCTGGGCAGCCACGCGGGCGGAAGAACGCCCGAACGGGTGAAACCACCGTCAACCGAACGACCCGCAAGACCGACCGACACAGGCGCCGCCTCCCCGGGACGCCCTGACGAGGAAACACTCCGTGATCAGATTCGAGGGCGCCGGCAAGCGCCACCCCGACGGCACCATCGCGGTCGAAGGACTGGACCTTGAGGTCCCGACCGGTCGGATAACCGTCCTGGTCGGACCGTCCGGCTGTGGCAAGACCACCCTGCTGCGCATGGTCAACCGGATGGTCGAGCCCACCTCGGGCCGGGTGCTGCTGGACGACGCCGACGTCGCCACCCTGGAACCCGCCAAGCTGCGCCGCGGCATCGGCTACGTGATCCAGCAGGCCGGGCTGTTCCCGCACCGCAAGGTGATCGACAACATCGCCACCGTGCCCTACCTGCTCGGCTGGGACCGCAAGAAGGCCCGTGCCCGGGCCGCCGAACTGCTCGAACTGGTCGGGCTCGCCCCCGACACCGCCAAGCGCTACCCCTTCCAGCTGTCCGGCGGCCAACAGCAGCGGGTCGGCGTGGCCCGGGCGCTGGCCGCCGACCCGCCGGTGCTGCTGATGGACGAACCGTTCAGCGCCGTCGACCCGGTGGTGCGGGCCGGGCTCCAGGAGGAGCTGCTGCGACTGCAGTCCGAGCTGCACAAGACGGTGCTGTTCGTCACCCACGACATCGAGGAGGCCGTCCGGCTCGGCGACCAGGTCGTGGTGCTGCGCGAGCACGGCCGGATCGCCCAGCTGGCCGACCCGCACACCCTGCTGACCTCCCCCGCCGACGACGGCGTGGCCGCCTTCCTCGGCCGCGACCGGGGCCTGCGCGGCCTCGCTCTGCGGCCCGCGACGGCCGTGGCACACCGTCCGGTCGGCGACGGACTCCGCTACGGCGACTGGGAGTTGGCCCTGGACGACGAGCGCCGCCCGATCGGCTGGATCGACCGCAGCGGCGCCGGCGCCGAGCTCCAGCCCGCGGCCGGCTACCGCCGGGACACCGACACCCTACGCGCCGCCCTGGACGCCGCCGTGCTCTCCCCCGCCGGGGTCGCGGTCGTCCTGGACGCCGACGGGCGGGCGATCGGCACCGCGAGCCGGGAGGCCGTCCTGGCCGCGCTCACACCCGCCGACGGCACGGCGGTCGGCCTCGGCCGGACGGCGGACCCGGCGAAGACCGTGGGCCTGGCGAAGACCGTTGGCCCGGAGGGGACGGCGGGCCCGGCGAGGGCCGTCGACGCCGAAGAGGCCGTCGACGCCGACAGGACGCCCCCGGCGGACGGAGCCGACGGTGGACGATGAACCGATCGTCCGCTGGTACTGGATCGGCGACCACCTCGGCTACCTCGGCAACCTGCTCGCCGACCACGCCGTGATCGCCCTGGTCCCGGTGCTCATCGGACTGCTGCTGGCCGTTCCGCTCGGCCTGGCCTGCGCCCGCTTCCCCCGGCTGTACCAACCGCTGTCGGCGGTCTTCAACATCGTCTACGCGCTGCCCTCGCTGGCCGTCTTCGTGGTGCTGATCCCGTACACCGGGCTCGCCACCCAGGCGACCGTGATGATCCCGCTCACCTTCTACGCCCTCGCCGTCCTGCTGCCGACCACGGTGGACGGGCTGCGCGCCGTCCCGGACTCCGTCCGGCAGGCCGCCACCGCGATGGGGTACGGGCCGTGGCACCGGCTGACCGCCGTCGAACTACCCGCCGCCGTGCCCTACCTGATCGCCGGGCTGCGGGTCGCCGCGGTGTCCAGCATCTCGCTGGCCAGCGTGGGCGCGCTGATCGGCCGCGGCGGGCTGGGCTACCTGTTCATCGACGGCTTCCAGCGCACCTTCCCGACCCCGATCGTGGCAGGCATCGTGCTGATCGCCGTCCTGGCGCTGGCCGTCGACCTGCTGTTGGTGGTCGCCCGCCGGCTGCTCGCGCCGTGGGCCGTCCGGGAGCAGGGGGCGGGTTCGTGAACTGGCTCAACTGGCTGAGCGACTTCTTCTCCGACCCGGACCGCCGCAGCGGTCCGGACTCGATCGTGCACCGGGTCTCCGAGCACCTGCTGTTCTCCGGCGAGGCGCTGCTCTACGCGGCGCTGCTCGCCGTCCCGCTCGGACTGCTGATCGGCTACACGGGCCGCGGCGTCACCGCGGTCACCGCACTCGCCGGGGCCGCCCGTGCCCTGCCGACCCTCGGCCTGGTGACCCTCGCGGTGCTGCTGGCCGGTGTCGGCGACACCGCCGTGCTGATCCCACTGGTCGCACTGGCCGCGCCGCCGCTGCTGGTGGCGGCCGTCGAGGGGGTGCGCGGCACCGACCCGGACGTCCGGGACGCCGCGCGCGGGATCGGGCTGACCCACCCGCAGGTGCTGTTCCAGGTCTGCCTGCCCTCCGCCGCGCCGACCCTGCTGGCAGGCTTCCGCACCGCGACCGTCCAGGTGATCGCGACCGCCACGGTGGCCGCCTACGTCGGGCTCGGCGGCCTGGGCCGCTACGTCATCGACGGGCTGGCCACCCGGCAGTACGCGGTGACCGTGGGCGGTGCGCTGCTGGTGGTGCTGCTCGCGGTCGGCGCCCAGCTGTTCTTCTCCCTGCTCGCCCGGTTCGCGCTCCCGCCCGGGGTGCGCGCCCAGCGCCGGGCCCGCTGAGGCTCTCCTCTCCCATCCGCTCCGGAAGGACTACTGTCACCATGTCGACATTGAAGAGAAGCAGGCGCGCCGTCCTCCTCGGCACGCTCGCCGCGCTCGCCCTGGGCGCCACCGCGTGCGGCTCCTCGGGGAGCAGCAGCAACCCGCTCGGCGGCGGGTCCACCGCCTCCTCCGGCAGCGCGGCGTCCGGGGGCACCGGCGGCTCCGGTGGTTCCGGTGGTTCCGGTGGTTCCGGTGGTTCCGGTGGCACGGTGGTCGTCGGTTCGGCGAACTTCCCGGAGAACGTCCTGCTCGGGTCGATCTACTCGCAGGCGCTCAAGGCCAAGGGCGTCAAGGTCCAGGAGAAGTTCAACATCGGCAGCCGCGAGGTGCTCTACGGGCAGCTGCAGAGCGGCAACCTGACCGTGCTGCCCGAGTACAACGGCGCACTGCTCGCCTACCTGGACGCCAAGAACACCGCCGTCACCACCCAAGACGTGAACGCGGCGCTGACCAAGGCGCTGCCCGCCTCGCTCGGGATCCTGGACTCCTCGCCCGCCGAGGACAAGGACTCGCTCAGCGTCACCCAGGACACCGCCGACAAGTACGGCCTCAAGAGCATCTCCGACCTGACCGCCAAGGCGGGCGAGTTCACCATCGGCGGCCCGCCGGAGTTCAAGTCCCGGCGCGAGCAGCAGTTCAAGGACGTCTACGGGCTGACCTTCAAGGAGTGGAAGCCCACCGCCGACACCACCGCCAACGCGCTCAAGGACGGCAGCATCCAGGTCGGCAACGTGTTCACCACCGACCCGAAGATCGTCCAGTACAAGCTCGTCGCGCTGAGCGACCCGAAGAACGTCTTCGGCGCCCAGAACATCACCCCGCTGATCAACAAGGCGGGCGTGGACGCCAATGCGACGGCGGCGCTCAACGCGGTGTCGGCCAAGCTCGACACCGCCGGGCTGACCGGGCTGATGAAGCGCGTCTCGGTCGACAAGGAGGACCCGTCGGCGGTGGCCAAGGACTGGCTGAAGGCCAACGGGCTCGGCTGACACCCGGCCCGGGTACGACGGACGACGGACGGCGGCACGGGGGGTCTTCCCCGGGGCCGCCGTTCGGCGTGCCGGGGCCGGTTCGTCGGCCGGACGGGACCTTCCCTTCGGCGCCGCGAACATGACAGTGTGACGCCCATGCGTACTCGTCTCCTCGCCGCCTCCCTCACGGCACTCGCCGCGGTGAGCCTCGCTGCCTGCTCCAGCTCGGGTTCCACCTCGGCCTCCGGCTCGAACAAGGCCACCGTCGCCGTTGCCACCCCGTCCAGCGCCACCACCGCCTCGGGCTCCGACGCGCCGGCGCCGCCCGCACCGCCGGCCTCCGTACCCGCCACGCCCGACGCACCCGGCACGCCCGAAGCGCCCGGCTCGGCCCCGGCCAAGCCCACGCCGCCCACCGACGCCGGACTGCCCGCCAAGCCGGACGCCGACCTCACCGGCAAGACGGTCGCCGCGCTGAACGCGATCGACCCGGCGATCGTCGGCGGCAAGCCCGACCAGGTGGTGGACCAGGCCCGCAAGCAGTGCCAGGCGATGTACCAGTTCCCCAAGGACAAGGACAAGTTGGCCGAGCTGGCCAAGCAGAACTTCACCTCGTCCGAGCACCCCCAGAGCCTCGACCCGGACACCGTGGCGAAGATCGACGACGCGCTGCGCGCCACCCTCTGCCCGCCGCCGCACTGACGGCCGTTCCGTCCCGTCCCCGGAACCGCCCCGCCCCCAGAACCGCCCGGTGTCCTGAGCTCCGGGCAGCCGTGGCCGCGCCCCGCCCGCCGGGTGCGCGGCCATCGGCGTCCCCGGCCCGGTAGCGGCCAGGGCCGTCCGCTGACGAACTGTTAGGCGTCTTGACAGACCAGTGGTCTAGTCCAAACATAAGCATGTCGATCCGACCGGGATGCACTGTGGGGGTGTGACCACCGGCGGCTGAGGCACTGCCCTGCCCTGTCCCGCTCCACCCCCGCTCCGTTCGGCGTGCGCACGTTCGCACCGTCACCCGCCTCCACGCGGGAGTCGGTGGGTTCCGCACGCCCCTGTGTCCGCACCGAACGTGTCCGCACGGAACGCGTCGGCACCGAAGGTGCTCCCGCCGAACGTGTCCGCACGGAAGGCGTCCGCACCGCACACTCCGGACCGGGTGCCCACGCGGCCGACCCCACACGGCCCTCGGCGCCCCGGCCCTGCTCCTCCCCAACGTCCTGCCCCACCACGTCTGTTGGAGAAGAATCCATGCGTCTTCGCAGAACCGTCCAGGCCGCTTTGACGGCCTGCGCCACGCTGGCCGCCTCGGCCGGACTGGTCGCCGCCGGGACGGGCTCCGCCCAGGCCGCCACCCCGCTCCCCAGCCGGGTCTTCGCGCCCTACTTCGAGTCCTGGACCGGCCAGAGCCCCGCCACCCTGGCCGCGCAGTCCGGCGCCAAGTACCTGACGATGGCCTTCCTCCAGGCCGCCACCAAGGGGTCCTGCACCCCGTACTGGAACGGCGACACCTCGAAGCCGGTCTCCTCCTCGACCTTCGGCTCCGACATCACCACCATCCGCGCCAACGGCGGGGACGTGATCCCCTCCTTCGGCGGCTACACCGCCGACAACACCGGCACCGAACTGGCCGACAGCTGCACCGACGTCAACCAGATCGCGGCCGCCTACGAGAACCTGATCACCACCTACGACATCAGCCGGATCGACCTCGACATCGAGGACAACTCGCTGACCAACACGGCCGGCATCGACCGCCGCAACAAGGCGATCAAGGTCGTGCAGGACTGGGCGGCCGGCAACGGGCGCAACGTCCAGTTCTCCTACACCCTGCCGACGACCACCAGCGGGCTGGCCGACAGCGGCCTCGCGGTGCTGCGGAACGCGGTCAGCAACAACGCGCGGGTCGACGTCGTCAACATGATGACCTTCGACTACTACGACGGCGCCACCCACGACATGGCGGCCGACACCCAGACCTCGGCGCAGGGCCTGTACAACCAGCTCGCCGGGCTCTACCCGGGCAAGTCCCCGGCGCAGCTGTGGGGTTCGATCGGGATCATCGAGATGCCCGGCATCGACGACTACGGCGCGGCCGAGACCTTCACCGTCGCCAACGCCACCACCGTCTACAACTGGGCGGTGTCGAAGGGCATCAGCACGCTGTCCTTCTGGGCGCTCCAGCGCGACAACGGCGGCTGCGTGGGCAAGGGCGGGGACGACTCCTGCTCCGGCATCGCGCAGAACACCTGGGACTTCACCCACGTCTTCGCCCCGTTCACCAGCGGCTCGACGGTGACCAACGACTTCTCGGTCGCGGTGAACCCCAACTCGGCCACCGTGGCGGCCGGTTCGTCGACCTCGGCGGCCGTCGCCACGGCGGTCACGGCCGGCTCGGCGCAGAGCGTCAACCTCAGCGTCAGCGGCGCCCCGACCGGCGTCACCGCCACCGTCACCCCCGGCAGCGTCACCGCCGGCAACGGCGCCACCCTGAACATCAGCACCACCTCCTCGGTGGCGCCCGGGAGTTACCCGCTCACGGTCACCGGCAGCGCGGCCTCCGGCAGCCACACCGGGGTCTTCACCCTGAACGTCACGGGCAACCAGCCGGGCAATGACTTCTCGGTCGCGGTGAACCCGAACTCGGGCACCGTGGCGGCCGGTTCGTCCGCCTCGGCGGCCGTCGCCACGGCGGTCACGGCCGGCTCGGCCCAGAGCGTCAACCTCAGCGTCAGCGGCGCCCCGACCGGCGTCACCGCCACCGTCACCCCCGGCAGCGTCACCGCCGGCAACGGCGCCACCCTGAACATCACCACCAACGCGGCCGCCGCTGCGGGCACCTACCCGTTGACCGTGACCGCCACCGCGCCGTCCGGCACCCACACCGCGACCTACGCACTGACCGTCACCGGCTCCGCCCCGTCGACCGGCCTGGTCAACGGCGACCTGGAGACCGGCAACCTGGCCCCGTGGACCTGCCAGAGCGGCGGCGGCATCGTCACCACGCCGGTCCACTCCGGCTCGTACGCACTGCAGGCCGCGGCCTCCGCGAGCCAGACCGGCGACTGCACGCAGACCGTGACGCTGAAGCCCAACACCAGCTACACGCTGAGCGGTTGGGTGCAGGGCAACTACGCCTACCTGGGTGTCAGCGGCGGCGCCACCGCCAGCACCTGGACCAACTCCTCGGGCTGGACCAAGCTGTCCGTCCCCTTCACCACCGGCGCCTCCGGCACCGTCACGGTGTACCTGCACGGCTGGTACGGGCAGGGCAGCGTGTACGGGGACGACTTCTCGATCGCCTGACAGGCGACGGGTAGCAGGTAACAAGTGACAGGTAACAGGTAACAGAAGTCAGACAACAGATAACAGCTGACAGATTTCATCATCTGTCAGCTGTTATCTGTTTGCCGTCGCTTGTCAGCTGTCAGCTGTCAGCTGTCAGTCGTCAGCTGCCGGCCGCCGCCTCGCGCAGCCGCCCCGGCCGACACAGCGTCACGTACGCCGCCAGCGCCAGCAGCCCGCACCCCAGGACCACCACCGCCAACAGCGTGGCCGACGGCCGTCCGCCGAGGCTGCTCAGCGGTGCGACCACCGCGCCGCACAGGAAGTTTCCCGTCCCCAGCAGTGCCGAGGCGGTCCCCGCCTGCTGGGGCTCGACCAGGCTCAGCGCCTGCGCCGCCGTGTTCGGCAGCACCACCCCCAGGCTGCCCATCAGCACGAACAGCGGCGGACAGAACCCGGCCAGCCCGAAGTCCCACACCGTCGTCAGCAGCACCAGCGCCACTCCCGCCACGACCGCCGCCACGAGCCCGGCCAGCATCAGCGACCGCGCCGCGAAACGCGGCGCCAGCACCCGCCCGTTCAACTGGGTCATCACCACGATCGACAGCGAGTTCAGCCCGAACAGCAGGCTGTAGGTCTGCGGCGACACCTGGTACACGTGCTGGAGCACCGTCGACGACCCGCTGATGTACCCGAACAGCGAGCCGAAGGCCAGCGAACTGGTGAGCGCCAGCCCCAGGAACGGCAGGTGCCGCAGTAGCCGGCCCATCGTGCGCAGCGCCGTACCCACCCCGCCGCCGTTCCGGGCCTGCGGCGGCAGGCTCTCGCGCAGCGCCCCGAACGCGGCCAGCGCGAGCAGCAGTCCGAGCGCCGTGAGCGCCCCGAAGGTGCCGCGCCAGGAGGTGAACCGCATCAGCTGTGCCCCGATGATCGGCGCGAGGATCGGCGCCAGCCCGGATATCAGCGCGATCGAGGCGAGGAAGCGCAGCATCGCCACGCCCTGGAAGCGGTCCCGGGCGACGGCCCGACCGATGACCAGTCCCGCCGACCCGGCCACGCCCTGGACGAAGCGGGCCGCGATGAGCACCGTCAGGTTCGGCGCGACCACGCACACCACGCTGGAGAGGGTGTAGACGACCAGCCCGGCGAGCAGCGGCGGGCGGCGCCCGAAGCGGTCGCTGAGCGGCCCGAACAGCAGCTGCCCGGCCGCGACCCCGAACATCGAGAAGGTCAGGGTGAGCTGGACGGCGGCCGGCTCGGCCGCCAGGTCCTGGGCGATCGCCGGCAGGCCGGGGAGGTAGAGGTCGGTGGTGAGCGGGCCGAGCGCGGTGAGGCCGCCGAGAACGGCGATCGTGGCCCGGCCGGGGCCGGTCGGGCCGGCGGCCTCCGCAGCACCGGTCGCTGGGGAACCGGTCGCTGGGGCAGCAGTCACCGGGGCGGAGGCTTGGGCGGGGACGGGAGCGGTCGACGTGTCGTCGGTGGGACCGACGGTCGGGCCGGGCATGGCTCTCCTAACGGACGCGGTGACAGGTGTTCGTTCGCAATCCGTCCTATCGCAGCCCGGCAGGTGCCTGGACACCAGGGGTGCTCCCGGGACGGATCCGCCCACCGGCCGATCCACAGCACGCGCACGACGACGGCCCGCCCGCACCTTCCGGTGCCCGGCGGGCCGTTCGTTCCCTGGTCAGGACGGCTGATCCGGGATCAGCGCCCGGTCAGCACCCTCAGTGCTTGGCGACGTGCTCGGCCCGGAGGGCCGCCTGCATCGTCGCGCCGTCCTGCCACGCGTAGAGCTGGTTGCCGGTGAGCGTCACATTGTAGTGCCCACAGGTGCCGACGGCCTTGGCCGCGATGCCCTCCGGGAACCAGCCCGCCTTGAGCGAGACCGGCACCGGGTGCGGGCCCTTGCCCGGCAGCCCGGTGCTGCAGCCGACGGGCAGCCGACCCTCGGGCAGCGTCGCCCGCAGCAGTCGGTCGTCGCCCGTGGTGGACATCAGGTACTTGACCGAGGAGGCGTTGTCGGGCAGCCAGGTGGGCATCGAGCGGCGGTCGGCCTTGGCCTGGGTACCGCTCTCGTACGAGACCTGCTCCTGGTGGCGCCCGTCGTACCACTCGGACACCCGGGGGCCGATGGCCACGGCGCCCACGGCGACGGCCATGCCGGTGCCCGCGACTCCCAGCGCGACCTTGCTCACGATGCCCTTCATGCCTGGCTGCCCTCTCCGTGTCCGTTGCCGCTGTGCCCGGTGCGTCCGGGGCGTCCGGTGGATCCGATGCGTCCGGTCCGGACGGCACCGTCGCCGGGCCGTCCGTCACCCGTCCGGGCTGAGCACTCCGCCGGCCGGGTGTATCCATGGTGGCCCGGGCCGACCTGCCGGAGCGTCACCACGAGGTCGCGATCTTGCATCCAACCCACGGGGTACCGTCTCCACCTTCAGGCGTATGTCCGTGGGCCCGACCCCCGAGTACGGGCCGTTCCGACGCTCGGGCTGCCGGGCCCGATCCGGGTCCGGGTCCGGGTCCGGATGCATCCCGGGCCCCGATCGAGCCTGACTCACGCGGGACTCCACCGCAGCCCGGCCTGCTGCACCCGGGGCACCGGCCCGGACCCGGCCGCGGCCGGAACGGGCGGTGCGGGGTGGCACGCCCGTGGCCGCGTACGGGGTTCGGACGGCTGCGCGACTCAGACGGCGGCGGGGACCGGCCGGGCGACCGGGAAGGGGCGGCCGTCCAGGGTCCAGTGCGGGTCGATCGGGCGCAGCAGCGAGGCGTACACCTGGGCGGCGACGTCGGGGTGGCGGATCTCCCCGGTGGGCGGGCCGGCCGGGATGTCGTGCCCGGCGCAGGCGACCCAGGCGGTCCGCTCCTCGACCGTACGGCCGCCGTGGCCGCCGGCGTCGACGTGCCCGTGGTCGGTCACCACGATGACGGTCCACTGCTCCTCGGCGTACATGGCCCGGCCGCGGACGGCGTCGAGCAGGCGGCCGAGGCGCTCGTCCGCGGTCCGCATGGCGGCGCGGTACTCCTCGCCGCAGCCGAGGAAGTGGGCGGTCTCGTCCACCGCGCCGAGGTAGACGAAGGAGGCCTCGGGGTCGGCCGTGGCGAGGACGTGGACGGCCTCCCGGGTAACCTCCTCGTCGACGGTCTCCCAGGCCTCGGGGGTGTCCTCGGCCGGGGCGATGTAGGAGAGCCGGCCGGGGGCGCGGAACAGCGGGCCGCCGGCCTCGTTGATCATCAGCGGGTCCCAGCCGGCCGCGACGAAGGTGCGGCGGCGGTCGCCGCGGTTGAGGCGGGTGGCGAAGTCGGGGAAGACGTCCAGCCGGTTGCCGCCCAGGTGGTTGCCCCAGACACCGTGCTTGGCGGGCTCGACGCCGGTCACGATGGTGGCCCAGCACGGTCCGGACATGGTGGGCGTGGAGTCCGCGACGGTGACCGGCACCAGGAACCCGGCCTCGGCGACCTCCTGGAGGCGCGGCATCGGCACCTGCGCGAGGTAGTCGTGGCGGACTCCGTCGATCCCGACCACGAGGACGCGGGGGCGGGGCCACTGGGCTGCGGACATGGTGGAGCTTCCTTTCGGTCGTGCACACCCGGCCGCGCCCGCCGAGGGCGCCGCCGACCGCGCCATGCTTCACGGCCCGCCGGACCGCGCGGCGTCGGGACGCCGAACGGCGGGTGTCCGTGAGGTGTCGGGCAGCCGACCCTACGCGGGCGGCGGCCGGGCACCCGCAGGGCGGCCGTCGTCAGCCGGGCGGCCGGACGAAGCGCCGGACGAAGCGGCGGTCGGACCCGGCCAGGTCGGCGACCGGCCCGGCCGCGCGCAGCACGACGTCCAGCACCCGGTCCGGGTCGGCGGCGTAGCAGTGGGCGAACCAGGGCAGGTTGGCCTCGACCACGGCCCAGTGCTCGACCGGGTCGTACGGGTCCGAGATCGGGCCGACGTCCAGGGCGACGGCGCTGGGCAGGGTCTCCCCGACCGCATCCAGGAGTCGGCGGGCGAAGGCGGTGGCCCCGTCGGTGAGCGGCCCCGGATCGAGCCGGCCGAAACGGGCGTAGCGGCTGCCGGTGAGCACCTCGCCGTCGCGCACGAACAGCCGGTACTCGGTGCTGAAGGTCACCGGCTCGCTCACCAGGACCGGGGTGTCCGGGCCGATCCGCTCGCCGGTGCGGGGCAGCCGGGAGCCGTCCGGGTAGACCGCGGGCGGCACGGACTTGTCGGCGGGCGGCTTGACGAAGGCCGGACGGCGCAGCGTCCAGGCCTCGGCGAGGGTGGTCAGTTCGATCCGGCGACGGGTGAACTCCTCGGGGAGGCGGGCCAGCCAGTCGTCCTCGGGTTCGAGCAGGGCCAGCCCGAGCGGCGCCGCGATCCGGGCGGCGACGAGCGGCCCGCCGTACCAGTGGACGGGGCGCCCGGCGAACCGCTCGACCGGATCCGGGCCGTCCAGGACGGCGGTGGCCAGGCACCGACGGGCAGCGGCGGCGGTGAGCAGGGCGGTGGTGCTGGTCGCCTGGGCGGAGGTGAGCAGGACGGGCGCGGGGCGGGCCGTCACGGCTGCGGCCGGAACTCGTGGACGACCTCGATGCGGCCGACGATGTGCCGGTTGAACTCGGCCAACTCCTCAGCGGGGACCCACAGTTCCAGGATCGTCCGGCCACCCGCCTGCTGCACCGGGTAGCGGGCGAGGAAGTCCGTCCCGACCTCGAAGCGGGTGACGTAGCCGACGCCGGAGGCGGGCACGTTCCAGTCCCGGGCGATCCGGATCGCGTAGTCCTCGTTCAGGACGGGGTAGAAGATCGGCTGCTCCGGCAGTCGGGGCGGCCAGGCGCGCCAGTCGGCGGCCTCGACCAGGGCCAACTCCTGCGGGCCGGTGGGGCGCCAGAGGGTGGTGGTCGAGGGACTGCGAACGGACTGGACGGACTGACTGGTCATGGCGGGGACGGTAGCCGGGCCGGGACGGGCCCGGCCACCGATTTCGCGGGCCGGGAGGGAGCCGGAGCCCCCCGTCAGCGGTAGGCTGACTCGCCGGTGATGGCCTCGCCGAGGACCAGGGTGTGGATCTCACTGGTGCCCTCGTAGGTCAGCACCGACTCCAGGTTGTTGGCGTGCCGCAGCACCGGGTACTCGGTGGTGATGCCGTTGGCGCCCAGCACGGTCCGGGCACTGCGGGCGATCTCCAGCGCGGTGCGGACGTTGTTGAGCTTGCCGAAACTGATGTGCGGCGGGCGGGCCGCGCCCTCCTCCTTGAGTCGGCCGATCCGCAGGGCCACCAGGTAGGCCTTCTCGACCTCCAGCATCATCTCGACCAACTTCTGCTGGGTGAGCTGGAATCCGGCGATCGGGCGGTCGAACTGGATCCGGCTCTTCGCGTAGTCGAGGGCGGCGGTGTAGCAGTCGCGGGCGGCTCCGACGGTGCCCCAGAGGATGCCGTAGCGCGCCTCGTTGAGGGAGGAGAGCGGCCCGCGCAGGCCGGTCACGCCGGGCAGTACGGCGTCGGCCGGCAGCACCACCTCGTCGAAGGCCAACTCGCTGGTGACGGAGGCCCGCAGGGAGAGCTTGCCGTGCACGTCGGTCGCGGTCAGGCCGCGGGTGCCGCGCTCGACCAGGAAGCCGCGCACGCCCTCCTCGGTCTGCGCCCACACCACGGCGACGTCCGAGATGCTGCCGTTGGTGATCCACATCTTGCTGCCGGACAGCACCCAGTCACCGCCCTCACCGCCCTTCCGCACGGCGCGGGTGCGCATGTTCGCCGGGTCCGAGCCGAAGTCGGGCTCGGTCAGGCCGAAGCAGCCGATCAGCTCACCGGCCGCCATGCCGGGCAGCCAACGCTGCTTCTGCTCCTCGGAGCCGAAGGCGTGGATCGAGCGCATCGCCAGCGAGCCCTGGACCGAGACGAAGCTGCGCAGCCCGGAGTCGGCCGCCTCCAGCTCCATGCAGGCGACCCCGTACGCCACCGCGTCGGCGCCCGCGCAGCCGTAACCGTCGAGGTGCATGCCGAGCACGCCGAGGGCACCGAGTTCGGGGGCGAGTTCACGGACCGGGAAGACCCCGCGCTCGAACCAGTCGCCGATGTGCGGGCGGATCCGCTCCTCGGTGAACCGGCGGACGGTGTCGCGGATCAGCCGCTCCTCGTCGGAGAGCAGATCGCCGACCGCGAGCAGGTCGGACGGATCGATCCGGGTCGGCTTCGACATGGAGGCTCCTTGTAGTCTCGGCGGGACACCGGCGAGTATTCCGCAACCCGCCCGGCCTCGGGCCGACGGGAGCGAGTGAGGAAGACGACATGTCCAGCGCGATGTACGTGGTCGAGCAGGTGACGGCCGAGGAGTTGGACGGCTCGGTCGAGGACTTCGCCGGACTGCTGTCGGAGACCGTCAACGGTGGCGCCTCGATCGGGTTCCTCGCCCCGCTGGAGCCGGGCGAGTCCACGGCGTGGTGGCGGGCGCTCGTGCCCGAGGTCGCGGCCGGACGGCTGGTGCTGTGGACCGCCCGGGCGGCGGCCGACGGGCGGCTCGCCGGGACGGTGCAGCTGCGACCGGCGACGACGGCCAACGGCCGGCACCGCGGCGAGGTGGCCAAGCTGATGGTGCACCCGGCGGACCGCGGACACCGGCTGGCCGGGCGGCTGTTGGCGGCGCTGGAGGAGCGGGCGGCGGAGTCGGGGATCCGGCTGCTGGTGCTGGACACCGAGACGGACAGCCCGGCCGAGCGGATGTACCAGGCGGCCGGGTGGAGCAGGGTCGGCTCGGTGCCGGACTACGCGACCGACCCGCACGGCCGGGCGCACCCGACCACGATCTTCTTCAAGTCGCTGGTGCGTTGACGGGACGGCTGGGACCGTCGGGTGCGGCCCGGACGGGACACGGCGAACGGGAAACGGGGAACGGGAGGCGGAGCATGGCGCGTTGGGCGCTGGTCGTCGAGGAGACGGTGGGCATCGGGCGGGACCGGACCTGGGGCAGCAAGGTGCTCGGCGAGGTCGAGGGCACCCGGGAGGAGGCGGTCGAGGAGCTGCGGCGGATCGTGCCGACGTACACCCCGGAGCACCCGATGGGCAGCCGGCGGCAGACGCTGCTGCGGGACGGCGACAGCTTCCTGCTGATCTCGCAGGGGAGCATGCGCGACTACCACTGCGTGTTCAAGGTGTGGGAGATGCTGTGGGACAGCAAGCGGCCGGAGGTGCAGGCGGAGCGGTTGACGGCCGAGGAGAGCGGGCCGGCTGGTGACGGCTGACGGCTGACGGCTGACAACGTTCAGCGAACAGATAACAGCTGTCGACATCTGTTATCTGTTCGCTGAACGTTGTTCGCTGTTTGTTGTTCGCTGTTTGTTGTTCGCTGTTCGCCGCCCGCCGTTCGCCGCCCCCTGCTCACCGCCCGCCTCCCGCGGTCAGCCGCCCACCCTCACCCGACTCCGCACAGCCGCAGCACCGCCGCCGTTGCCGCGCCGGCCACGACCACCACCGGGAACGGTGCACGGCGCCAGGCGAGCACGCCCGCGACCAGCACACCCGCCGGACGGGCCCACCCGGCGAAACCGTGCCCCTGGGTCAGCGCACCGGTCGCCACCAGTGCGACCAGCAGCACCGCCGCCGCGACGGCCAGCAGGTGCCGCAGCCGCTCCGAGAGCACGAGCCGGTGCCCGAGCAGCGGGCCGACCACCCGATAGGCGTACGTCCCGGCGGCCAGCAGCAGGACGGCGTAGAGCGGCATCATCGGACGTCCTCCTTCACGGCCGCTGCGGCGAGCTCCGGCTCCCCCGGTGCGGCCTCCGCGTCGGCCCGCACCCCCGGCCGCCCGGCGAACAGCAGCCCAACCAGGGCGAGCAGCACCGGCAGCCCGGCCGGCACGAACGGCGTGGCCGCGACGGCCACCACCGCACCCACCACCGCCGCCGTACGGGTCCCGCGGTCCGCGAGCGACGGCAGGACCAGCGCCAGCAGGACGGCGGGGAAGGCCGCGTCCAGGCCGAGCGCATCGGTATTCCCGATCAGCCCGCCCGCGAGACCCCCGAGCAGCACCGCCATGTTCCACACCACGAACAGCGAGATCCCGCAGACCCAGAACGCCGCCCGGCGCCGCCGCGGTTCGTGCTGCCGCAGCACGAAGGCCGCGCTCTCGTCGGTGAGCAGCTGCGCCCCGAACAGCCTTTTCCACCAGGGGCCTTGGAGCACGTCGGCGACGGCGAAGCCGAACGGCAGCAGGCGGGCGTTGAGCACCAGTCCGGTGGCGACGGCCGCGAGCGCGCCGCCGCCGGACAGCACCACACCGACGGCCGCGAACTGCGAGCCGCCGGCGAAGACCAGGACGGAGAGGGCCGTCGGCACCCAGAGCGGCAGACCGCCGGAGACGCTGATCGCGCCGAAGGAGGCGCCGACCAGCGCGTCGGCGAGGGAGACCAGGGCGATGTCGCGAAGGGTGGCATGTTCGAGTGTTCGGAGTAGCGAACGCATGTCCATCAGAGTGAACCCGGCACCCGGGGTTCGTCAAGGCGAACAGGAAGACCGGTATACCGAACACCACCGACCGGCATCCGGACTCCCCCCGAGGCGGCCGTGGCAGCATGAACGGCACCACCAGCGGGAAGTCGACCGAAGGAGCCTGGAGAAAACGTGAGTGGCGAGCATGAGTGACGGGACTCCTCGGACCGAGGGCGCGAACGGCACCGGCACGGAGCTGATCGGGCAGATCTCCGCGTCCATCCGGCGCGAACGCGAGCGCAGCGGACTGTCGATGACCGAGCTGGCCCGGCGCGCGGGCATCGCCAAGTCCACGCTCTCGCAGCTGGAGTCGGGCGCGGGCAACCCCAGTGTGGAGACGCTCTGGGCCCTCGGAGTCGCGCTGAACGTGCCCTTCAGCCGGCTGGTCGACCCACCGCGCCCGACCGTCAAGGTGCTTCGCGCCGGGGAGGGCCCGGTGACCCACTCCGAGCAGGCCGACTACGCGGCCACCGTGCTCGCCTCCTGCCCGCCGAACGCGCGGCGCGACATCTACCGGATCGAGGCCGAGCCCGGCGAGGCCAGGGCCTCGGACCCGCACATGCCCGGGACCGTCGAGCACGTCGTGATCGGCTCCGGCCGGGCTCTGGTCGGCCCGACCGAGGCCCCGGTGGAGCTCGGCCCGGGCGACTACATCACCTACCCGGCCGACGCCCCGCACGTGTTCCGGGCCCTCGCCCCCAAGACCCTCGCCCTGCTCGTAATGGAGTACATCTGACGCACCGCAGCCGCGACGGCCACCACGGCCACCACGGAGCGGCGACAGACAGCTGACGGCTGACAGATTTCATCATCTGTCAGCCGTCAGCTGTTATCTGTTATCCGTCGACTGTCAGCTGTCGCCTGTCAGTCGGCACCTGTTCGCCACCCCCGCCCAGCCCGGGCTACTTCAACAGCCCGTCCAGGAAGGGGTTCCCGAACACCCGGTGCGGGTCGTACCGGTCCAGGACGGCGACCGCCTCGTCCCAGCCCGGTCCGCCCCCGGCGCGCAGGCTGTCCGGGATGGCCCGGCCGATCAGGTCCTGGTCGGACCACGCCGCGGCGGTGGTGTAGGCCCAGCCCTTGGACCACTCGACCCGCATACCGGCCCGGGTGCCGTCGAAGGTGCGCAGCAGCCACTGCTCCAGGTCCCGGGCGAAGCGCTCCAGTCCGGGCGTGCCGGGGAAGGCGAGGACGTCGAGCCAGACCGCGGTGTCCCACTCCGGCCGGTCCGCCCGCGGCCGCAGCGCGGACAGCAGCGGGGGCCGGGCGCCGGGGACGCCGGAGTAGGACGGGTCGTCCAGGCCGGTGACCCGGATCTCCACCGCGCCGTTCACCGGGAACTCGCCCCGGGCCTGGTAGTCGGCGAGCAACTGCCGGTAGTAGGCGGCGAATTCGCTGACCACCCACTGCAGGTCGGCGCGCTTGGTGAGGATCGCGTAGCCGTTGGCGGTGACCCGCAACGTGGTGGGCCGGACGTACTGCAGCAGGGCGCGCGACGGGCCCCAGAGGTCGGAGCGCAGGCCGCCGGCCAGCAGGTGGGTGATCAGGTCGCCGGTGAGCAGATCGCGCAGCAGTCCGCCGGAGAGCAGGACGTCGGTGAGGTCACCGGTGAGGCCCAACTTGGCCACTAGGTACTGGAGTTGGCCGAACAGTGGGGCCGATCCCCAGGCGCCGGAGACGATTTGGCCGGCCAGCCGGGCGACCGGTTCCGGAATGTTGTCGGAGAAGGGGTAGTTGTAGGGCTGGTCGACGGCCTTGGAGGCGAGCGGCTTGGTCGGGGCGACGGTCCAGGTCTTGAGCCACGGGAACTCCGTGTAGGCGAACCAGATCGCCTCGACCCGGCCGTCCCGCTCGACGAAGTCGGCGAGGGTGCGCGGGCCACCGCCGCCACCCAGCAGTCCGCCGAGCAGTCCGCCACCGCCGGTGGCGGTCCCGGGGCGGGCGAACAGGTCGCTCGCCGGGATGTCCAGCCGGCTGACACAGCGCAGCGGGAGGTCGGCGCCCGCGCGCAGGACGACCTCGGTAAGGAAGGCGCGGCCCAGGTGCACCAGGAAGGCGGCGCTGTCGGCCTCGGCACGGTCGAAGGTGCGCAGGGTGTAGCGGCCGGTGGCCGGGTCGAGGACCACGGCCGTCAGCCGGACCACCTGGTTGCTGACCGAGCCGTAGCCGTGCCCGTCCGGGCGCAGTTCGCCGGCGGCGGGCGCGGCCGTGCCGTGGCCGCCGATCGCGAGCACGCCGCCGACGGTGAGGTCGCCCGGTGCCGGGCAGGCCGTCAGGCCGAGGCCCCGGTCGGCCAGGTGGGCGAGCAGCGCCTCCATGCTGGCGCCGGTCTGCACCCGGACGGTGCCGGGCGAGTCGGCGGTGATCGCGGTGAGGTGGCGGTTGGTGTCCACCAGCAGGACGCGGGCGCTGTCCGGCGTCCCGTTGGCGACGGTGAGCGGCGCCCAGGTGTGCCGGTAGCCGGTGGCGCGCAGCCGCCAGCCGTTGGCGTGCGCCCAGTCGGCGAGGGCCGGGACCTCCTCGGGGGTACGCGGGGCGCAGGTCCACAGCTGGTCGGTGCGGATCTCGCCGGACCAGTTCTGGAAGACCCGCTGGTAGAGCTCGGTGCCGGCGGGCAGGCCGGGCGGCGCGGGCGTGGCGGCCTCGGCGCTGTCCGGGCCGACGGTGCCGCGCAGCAGCCAGGCCGCGCCGCCGAGGGCCGCCGAGGCGCCCAGCAGTTGCCGCCTGGTCAGGCCGCGGCTTGTCATATCGTCGGTCACGGCGTCGGTCGCGTGATCGCCGTGGTGTGGTGTGGTCATCCGGTCCGCCCCCTGCGTCGGTTCCCCGGGCCGGTCGCGGCGCTCCGGGGCGGTCGGTGTTCCGCCCGACCCGGTCAGGAGCGTACGAAGTGCCGTACGACCGTTTGAAGCGATCCGGCCGGGATCTCACTCGTTCGAGTGATCATGGCGCGAACAGCCGATGACCGTCCAGCCCTGTCCCCGGTCCGGCCGGACCGGGGTTCCGGGAGTGTTGCCCGGCGCCTCGGCCGATGCATAGGTTGATCTTGCCCACCGCCCCCACCTGCCCGGAGGCCCCGCCATGCCGCCGTCCACGCCGGCGCCCACGCCCGCTTCCCCGTCCGTACTCGCGTCCGCGTCCGCGCCGTCGACGGTCGCCGTCGCCATCGCCCAGCCCGTCTGCGCCGCCCCCGGCCGTCCGGACACCGTGGCCGTCAACGTCGGACGGCACGCCGAGGCCGTCCGGGAGGCGGGGACCCGCCTGGTGGTGTTCCCCGAGCTGTCCCTGACCGGCTACGACCTGACCGCCCCCGCCGTCGACCCCGCGGACCCCCGGCTCGCCCCGCTGGTCGAGGCCTGCGCCGCCACCGGCGCCCTGGCACTGGTCGGCGCACCGGTCGCGGAGGCCGACGGGCGCGAGTCCGTCGCCACCCTGGCGGTCACCGGCGAGGGCGCCACCGTGGTCTACCGGAAGATGCGCCTGCACGGCGCCGAGTCCGACCGCTTCGCCCCGGGCGAGAAGCCCTTCGTGCTGGAACTGGACGGCCTGCGGCTCGGCCTGGCGGTCTGCGCCGACGCCGCCGATCCGACGCACGCCGCGGAGACCGCCGCGCTCGGCATCGACGCCTACGTCGCCTCCACCCTGTACGGCCCGGGCGAGGCCCAGGCCGAGCGGCTGGACGGCCACCTGCGGGAGCGGGCCACCGCGCACCGGGTCTGGGGCGTGCTGTCCACCAGCGCCGGGGCCAGCGGCGAGTTCGCGGAGACCTCGGGCCGCTCCGGCATCTGGGCACCGGACGGCACGGTGGTCGCCCAGCTCGGACCCGAACCGGGCACCCTGCTGCGCTTCGACCTGCCCCGACCGGCCCCCTCGGCGCGTCGGGGCGGGTCGGACACGCCCTGACGGCAGGCTCTCCGGCCGCGGGCGGAAATACCCGGGGCCCGCGCGAAGCTGTCGTGATCGGAAGAACCGTGACCGGGCCGAACGGGACCGCACGGGCCGGTGCCGGACCGATCGGTCCGGTACCCGGCTCGGGCCGGTGCGGATCAGGCCCGTACAGGAGGTGCAGCGCACGATGGGTGACGAGCGGGAGAAGCCGCAGGAGTACCGGATCGAGCACGACTCGATGGGCGAGGTCCGGGTGCCGGCCGACGCGAAGTGGCAGGCGCAGACACAGCGGGCGGTGGAGAACTTCCCGGTGTCCGGCCAGCGGCTGGAGCGCGCGCACATCGCCGCGCTGGCCCGGGTCAAGGCGGCGGCGGCGCGGGTGAACGCCCGCCTCGGGGTGCTGGACGAGGAGACCGCCGAGGCGATCGCGGCGGCGGCCGAGGAGGTCGCGGAGGGCCGCTGGGACGGACAGTTCCCGGTGGACGTCTTCCAGACCGGTTCGGGCACCTCGTCCAACATGAACGCCAACGAGGTGATCGCCACCCTGGCCGGCGAGCGGCTGGGGCGGCCGGTCCACCCGAACGACCAGGTCAACGCGAGCCAGTCGTCCAACGACGTGTTCCCGTCCTCGATCCACATCGCCGCCACCGCCGCCGTCACCCACGACCTGATCCCGGCGCTGGAGCACCTGGCGGAGGCGCTGGAGCGCAAGTCGGTCGAGTTCGCCCAGGTGGTCAAGTCGGGCCGCACCCACCTGATGGACGCCACGCCCGTCACCCTCGGCCAGGAGTTCGGCGGCTACGCGGCGCAGGTGCGGCACGGCCGGGAGCGGCTGCTGGCCACGCTCCCGCGGGTGGCCGAACTGCCTCTCGGTGGAACGGCGGTGGGCACCGGCATCAACACCCCGCCCGGTTTCCCGGCGGCCGTGATCGAGGAGGTGGCCCGGTCCACCGGGCTGCCGCTGACCGAGGCCCGTGACCACTTCGAGGCGCAGGGCGCGCGGGACGCGCTGGTCGAGCTGAGCGGCCAACTGCGCACGGTGGCGGTCGGGTTCACCAAGATCGCGAACGACCTGCGGTGGATGGGATCGGGCCCGCGCACCGGCCTGGGCGAGATCAACCTGCCGGACCTGCAGCCGGGTTCGTCCATCATGCCGGGTAAGGTGAACCCGGTGCTGCCCGAGGTGGTGCTGATGGTCGCCGCCCAGGTGGTGGGCAACGACGCGACGGTGACACTGGCCGGCGCGAGCGGCAACTTCGAGCTGAACGTGATGCTCCCGGTGATCGCCCGGAACGTGCTGGAGTCGGTGCGGCTGCTCGCCAACAGCGCCCGGCTGCTGGCGGACCGGACGGTGGACGGCATCACCGCGAACGTCGAACGGGCCCGCGAGTACGCGGAGTCCTCGCCCTCGGTGGTGACGCCGCTGAACCGGTACATCGGGTACGAGGAGGCGGCGAAGGTCGCCAAGCAGGCGCTGGCCGAGCGGAAGACCATCCGTCAGGTGGTGCTGGAGCGCGGGTACGTCGAGCGGGGCGCGCTCACCGAGGAGGAGTTGGACCGGGCGCTGGACGTGCTGCGGATGACGCACCCGTAGCGCGCGCCCCGGTCCGGGGAGACCCGGATGTGCGCCGGGGCGCGGCGGACACTCGCGTGCCCTCCGTGCCCCGGACGCGGGCTGCGGGGAAGGTCAGCCCTTGGCGCGGCCGGCCCGGCCGAGCCTCATCGATGCTCCGTTCGCCGTGATCGTGGCCATCGAGATCGCCGCGAGTCCGAGCAGGAACATCACGGCACCGACGATGACGCAGGTGACGATGTTCTTGCCTTGTGCGACGGACCCGGAGACGGCCCAGGGGGAGATGATCGTCCAGATGCCGAGCGCGGCTGCGGCCCAGGCCCGGGCGTGGGTGCGCTCGTAGGCCGATCCGTAGCCGGCCATCAGGGCGGTGTAGGCCAGACCCACGATCAGGCAGGTCACGGTCAGGGTGCTGAACGCGGTGAAGCCGACGATCCAGGGCGATGCCGCCAGGAAGAGGCCGGCCAGAATGGCCAGGGCTTCGACGCCCTGGGCGCGGGGGGTCGAGGTGACCCGCTCGTAGTGTTCCCGGAGTTCGACGATGTCCGGGTGGTGCTCCATGCCCGTTGGCAGATGTGTTGCCACCGATACCACCTCCTGTGGTTCGGACCATGGAAGGGGCGTGCCCCGTACCCATTCTGGCGCTTCTCCATGGTTTTGCACCTGATCATCCGAAATGACCGATAACCATCCGATCACGTCGGTGACCTGTGTCTCACCACTCCGACGGCCCATTGCCTATGCAACTCGTTGCATAGCAGGATGCGGGCATGGCACTGGAGCACGCGATCCTCGTCTCGCTGCTGGAGCAACCGGGCTCCGGGTACGAACTGGCCCGGCGCTTCGACCGCTCCATCGGACGCTTCTGGACCGCCACCCACCAGCAGATCTACCGGGTGCTGCGGCGGATGGAGGCGGACGGCTGGGTCGCCGCCGAGGAGGTCGCGCAGGACGGCCGGCCGGACAAGAAGGTGTACTCGGCCGCCGACCCGGGGCGGGCCGCACTGGCCGCATGGCTGCGCGAACCCGTCGAGCCGGAGACCGTACGGCACGAGCTCGCGGTCAAGATCCGGGCCGCCGCCTTCGACGACCCGGCCGCGCTGATCTCCGAGGTCGAACGGCACCGCGAGAGCCACGCCGCCCTGCTCACCCGCTACCTGCACGGCGAGCAGCGGGACTTCCCCGACCTCGCCGCGCTGGACACCCGGCAGGAGCTCCAGCACGTGGTGCTGCGCGGCGGGATCGAGTTCGAGCGGATGACCCTCGCCTGGCTGGACGACGTGCTCGCCACCCTGCGCCGACTCGCGGACGACGGACGGCACGGGGGCGGCGACGGGGACGGGGACGGCAGACGGGACGGAACGGAGAACGGATGACGGCGAACAGATTTCAGCCGACAGATTTCAACATCTGTTAGCTGAAAGCTGTCGCCTGACAGCTGTTCGCCGATCTTCGTTCTGCCTCCTCGCCATCTCTCTGCCTCGCCGTCTCGCCGTCTCGCCGGACTCCGTCACGCCACGCACCGCCGAGTCCTCACACCCTCGACCCCCTGGGAGCCCCCGATGCTCTTCAACCCGCGCACCTACGACCCCGCGCAGTTCGACGAGCCGACCCGCCGGCTGCTGCGCGCGACCGTCGACTGGTTCGAGTCCCGCGGCAAGAAGGCGCTCATCGACACCTACATCGACCGCGCCTGGTACGGCGACTTCCTCGAATTCGCCGCCCGGGAGGGCCTGTTCGCGGAGTTCCTGACCCCCTCCGCGGCCGACCCCGACAAGCGCTGGGACACCGCACGGATCGCCGAGCTGAACGAGATCCTCGGCTTCTACGGCCTCGGCTACTGGTACACCTGGCAGGTCACCATCCTGGGTCTCGGCCCGGTCTGGCAGAGCGAGAACGAGGCCGTCCGGGCCCGCGCCGCCAAGCTGCTCGCCGAGGGCCACGTGATGGCCTTCGGCCTGTCCGAGCGCACCCACGGCGCCGACATCTACTCCACCGACATGATCCTCACTCCGGACGGCGAGGGCGGCTTCACCGCGACCGGCCCCAAGTACTACATCGGCAACGGCAACGTGGCCGGCCTGGTCTCGGTCTTCGGCCGCCGCTCCGACGTCGAGGGCCCCGAGGGCTACGTCTTCTTCGCCGCCGACAGCCGCCACGAGGCGTACCACCTGGTCAAGAACGTGGTGAACGCCCAGATGTACGTCAGCGAGTTCCGCCTGGAGGACTACCCGGTGCGGGCCGAGGACGTGCTGCACACCGGGCAGGCCGCCTTCGACGCCGCGCTGAACACCGTCAACGTCGGCAAGTTCAACCTGTGCACCGCCTCGGTCGGCATCTGCGAGCACGCGATGTACGAGGCCGTCACGCACGCCCAGAACCGGGTGCTCTACGGTCGGAAGGTCACCGACTTCCCGCACGTGCGACGGGAGTTGACCGACGCCTACGCCCGCCTGGTGGCGATGAAGCTGTTCAGCGCGCGGGCCGTGGACTACTTCCGCACCGCTTCCCCCGAGGACCGCCGCTACCTGCTGTTCAACCCGATGACCAAGATGAAGGTCACCACCGAGGGCGAGAAGGTCATCGACCTGATGTGGGACGTCATCGCGGCCAAGGGCTTCGAGGCGGACACCTACTTCGACAAGGCCGCCAAGGACATCTGCGGCCTGCCGAAGCTGGAGGGCACCGTCCACGTCAACCTGGCGCTGATCCTCAAGTTCATGGGCAACTACCTGTTCGCGCCCGCCGATTACGCGCCGGTGCCGACCCGGCTGGACGCCGCCGACGACGCCTTCCTGTTCCGCCAGGGCCCGGCCCGCGGCCTCGGCGCGATCCGCTTCCACGACTGGCGCACCGCCTACGACCGGCACGCGCAGCTGCCGAACGTCGCCCGCTTCCGCGAACAGGCCGACGGCTTCTGCGAGTTGCTGCTCAAGAACGCGCCGAGCAAGGAGCAGCAGGCGGACCTGGACTTCCTGCTGGAGATCGGCCAGCTGTTCGCGCTGATCGTCTACGGCCAGCTGGTGCTGGAGCAGGCCGAGTTGACCGGTCTGGACGCGGACGTCCTGGACCAGATCTTCGACGCGCTGGTCCGCGACTTCTCCGCCCACGCGACCGAGCTGCACGGCAAGGCCTCCGCCACCGAGGAGCAGGCCGCCTGGGCGCTGGCCAACGTGCGCCGCCCGGTGGCGGACGCCGAGCGCGCCGCGAAGCTGTGGGCCCGGGTCGAGGCGCTCTCGGGCTCGTACGAGATGCAGCCGTAGGGACCGGGGACGGCAAGCAGGACCCCGGGGGTGCCGGTCGGCGGACCGGCACCCCCGGATCACCCTCGGGCGGGCGGCCGGCTCAGCCGTCGCCGAGGCCCATGTCGCGGGCCCGGGCGACCGCTTCGGCCCAGGTGGCCACGTGCAGCTTCTCGAAGATGTGGGTGACGTGGTTGCGGACGGTCTTCTCCGCGACCACCAGTTCCCGGGCGATCCGCCGGTTGTCGTGGCCGCGCGCGACCAGGTCCAGCACCTCGGCCTCGCGGGCGGTGAGGTCGGGGAAGAGCTGCCCGGCCTCGCGCATCTTCGCCCCGGCCAGCAGGGCGGTGATCCGCCCGGCCACCTCGCCGCCGAACACCGCGCTGCCCGCGGCCGCCACCTCGGCGCCGCCCGGCCCCCCGGAAAGCTCCCACCAGCCGCGGGAAGGCCCCACCGTGCAGCCGGAAAGCCGCCCGGCACCACCCCGCCGCGACCGGCGTACGGTGGAAGCCGGAGGCCGTGAAATGCACGTCACCGGAGCCCACTTCACCGACCGTACCGACGCCGGCCGTCGGCTGGCCGCCCGGCTCGGCCACCTCGGCGGCCCCGACACCGTGGTGGTCGCCCTGCCCCGCGGCGGGGTGCCGGTGGCCGCCGAGGTGGCGGCCGCGCTCGGCGCGCCGCTGGACATCTGCGTGATCCGCAAGCTCGGCGTGCCGTACCAGCCCGAGCTGGGGATGGGGGCGATCGGCGAGGACGGCGTCCGGGTGCTGAACGAGCAGGTGATCCGGCTCGCCGGGGTGGGCGAGGAGCAGATGGCGCGGGTGGAGCGGCGCGAGCGGACCGAGTTGGAGCGCCGGGCGGGCCGGTACCGGGGCGACCGTCCGGCCGCCGACCTGCGGGGGCGCACGGTGGTCGTGGTGGACGACGGCATCGCCACCGGTTCCACCGCCAAGGCCGCGTGCCGGATCGTCCGGGCGCGCGGCGCGGCCAGGGTGGTGCTGGCCGTCCCGGTGGCGCCCCCGGACTGGACGGACCGGCTGTCCGAGGTCGCCGACGAACTGGTCTGCGTCGACACGCCGTCGCCGTTCTTCGCGATCGGCGAGTTCTACGACGACTTCGCGCAGACCGGCGACGCGGAGGTGCTGCGGCTGCTGGCCGAGGCCCGGGGCGAACCGCCGCCGGAGTCCGGGGCCGTCGGCACCGACCGGGAGCTGCTGCTGCCCGTCGCCGGGGTCCGGCTGGCCGGCCGGCTGACCGTCCCGCCCGGCGCGCGCGGGGTGGTGGTGTTCGCGCACGGCAGCGGCAGCGGCCGGCACAGCCCGCGCAACCGGCAGGTCGCCTGCCACCTGAACCGGTCCGGGCTGGGCACCCTGCTGTTCGACCTGCTCACCGAGGCCGAGGAGCCGGACCGGCGCAAGGTGTTCGACGTCGCCCTGCTCGGCTCGCGGCTGACCGCCGTCGCCCGGGAGCTGGGCCGCACCGAGGGGGCGCGCGGACTGCCGCTCGGCCTGTTCGGGGCCAGTACCGGCGCCGCGGCCGCGTTGTACACGGCGGCCGAGCTGGGCGCGACGGTGCGCGCCGTGGTCTCCCGGGGCGGGCGCCCGGACCTCGCCGGGCCGGCGGTGCTGGGCCGGGTGGGCGCGCCGACGCTGCTCGTGGTGGGTGCGCTGGACGCCACGGTGCTCGACCTCAACCGGCGGGCCCGGACCGCACTGGGCGGCGAGAGCGAGCTGGCGGTGGTGCCGCGCGCGAGCCATCTGTTCGAGGAGCCCGGCACCCTCGACCAGGCCGCTGAGCTGGCCGGGAGCTGGTTCCTGCGGCACCTCCCGGCGGCGGCCGACGGCCCGTAGCGGTGGGTTGCGCAGATTTCGTGCGAGGACCGCCCGATGGCAGCACATTCTGCACAGCCGAAGGCGGGATTTCCTGATCAGCTTGTACACATTGAGCAGTGAAAAATCGACCTGTTGCCCAACCCTCACGACAGGAGCAAGCTCTGCGCAACCGCACCGCCCACCCGTTCGCCGTGCGGCGCGGCGGCCGCGATCCACGCGATCCGCGACCGGAGGGCCCGCACGCCCCCGTGAGCCCCCGCACGCCCCCGGAAACCCCGGACACCCCCGGACGCCTCAACGCCGAGGCCCTGAGTGGAGGAACGAGCGATGACCCCGCAGTCCCAGGCCCTTGAGCTGACCCCCGAGGAGCGCGAGGCCGGCCTCGACGCCGACCAGCTGCGCCGCCTCGTCGGCCTCGTCGAGCACGACCAGGCCTCCGACCCGTTCCCGGTCACCGCCCAGGACGCGGTCGTGTTCGTGGTCGGCAACGCCACCCAGACGGCCCAGTTCTACCAGGTCGTGTTCGGCATGGAGCTGGTCGCCTACTCCGGCCCGGAGACCGGCCGCCGCGACCGCAAGGCCTACGTGCTGCGCTCCGGCTCCTGCCGCTTCGTGATCCAGGGCGGCGTCCAGCCCGACAGCGCGCTGCTGGACCACCACCGCCGCCACGGCGACGGCGTGGTCGACCTCGCCCTGGAGGTCCCGGACGTCGACAAGTGCATCGAGCACGCCCGCGCCAGCGGCGCCACCGTCCTGGAGGAGCCGAACGACGTCTCGGACGAGAACGGCACCGTGCGCCGCGCGGCCATCGCCACCTACGGCGAGACCCGCCACACCCTGATCGACCGCTCCCGCTACAACGGCCCGTACCTGCCGGGCTACGTCGTCGCCAAGAGCTCCGTCACCCACCCGGAGGGCTCGCCCAAGCGCCTGTTCCAGGCCCTGGACCACGCCGTGGGCAACGTCGAGCTCGGCCGGATGGACGAGTGGGTCCAGTTCTACAACCGGGTCATGGGCTTCGTGAACATGGCCGAGTTCGTCGGCGACGACATCGCCACCGAGTACTCCGCGCTGATGTCCAAGGTCGTCGCCAGCGGCAACCACCGGGTGAAGTTCCCGCTCAACGAGCCGGCCATCGCCAAGAAGAAGTCGCAGATCGACGAGTACCTGGAGTTCTACACCGGCCCCGGCTGCCAGCACATGGCGCTCGCCACCAACGACATCCTCACCACCGTGGACGTGCTGCGTGCGCGCGGCGTGGAGTTCCTCAACACCCCCGACGCGTACTACGACGACCCGGAGCTGCGCGAGCGGATCGGCAAGGTCCGGGTGCCGATCGAGGAGCTGAAGAAGCGCGGCATCCTGGTCGACCGCGACGAGGACGGCTACCTGCTGCAGATCTTCACCAAGCCGATCGGCGACCGCCCCACCGTCTTCTACGAGTTCATCGAGCGGCACGGTTCGCTGGGCTTCGGCAAGGGCAACTTCAAGGCGCTGTTCGAGTCCATCGAGCGCGAGCAGGACCGTCGCGGCAACCTGTGAGCCTCAGGGATCCTTTGCACAGGACACCCTGACGGACGGTCGAGGAGGAGCACGGAGATGGCGTACTACCGGCAGCTGGGCAACATCCCGCCCAAGCGGCACACCCAGCACCGCACACCCGAAGGCGGGCTGTACTACGAGGAGTTGATGGGCGAGGAGGGCTTCTCCTCCGACTCGTCGCTGCTCTACCACCGGGGCATCCCCTCGGCGGTGGTCGACGCGGCGCCCTGGGAGCTGCCCGACCAGTCCACGGTGCCCAACCATCCCCTGCTCCCCCGCCACCTCAAGCTGCACGAGCTGTTCGCCGACCAGGAGTGGAAGTCCGCGGACGTCGTGAACAGCCGGCGCCTGGTCCTCGGCAACGGCGACGTGCGGATCTCGTACGTCGCCGCCGGGGCCCCCAGTGAGCTGTACCGCAACGGGCTCGGCGACGAGTGCGTGTACGTGGAGTCCGGCGCGGGCGCGGTCGAGACGGTCTTCGGCTCGATCGAGGTCGGCCAGGGCGACTACGTGATCATCCCGCGCGCAACCACCCACCGCTGGGTGCCCACCGGCGACGAGCCGCTGCGCGCGTACTGCATCGAGGCGAACAGCCACATCACCCCGGCCAAGCGCTACCTCTCCAAGTACGGGCAGCTGCTGGAGCACGCGCCGTACTGCGAGCGGGACTTCCGCGGGCCGGTCGGGCCGCTGGTGGTCGACGCCCCCGGGGACGTCGACGTGCTGGTCAAGCACCGTGGCCCGAACGGGGTTTCGGGCACCCGCTACACCGTGCCGCACCACCCCTTCGACGTGGTCGGCTGGGACGGCTGCCTGTACCCGTACGCCTTCAACATCAGCGACTTCGAGCCGATCACCGGGCGGGTCCACCAGCCGCCGCCGGCCCACCAGGTGTTCGAGGGCAACAACTTCGTGATCTGCAACTTCGTTCCCCGCAAGGTGGATTACCACCCGCTGTCGGTTCCGGTGCCGTACTACCACGCCAACGTGGACAGCGACGAGGTGATGTTCTACTGCGGCGGCGACTACGCGGCCCGCAAGGGTTCCGGCATCGCCCAGGGCTCGATCTCGCTGCACCCCGGCGGGCACACCCACGGACCGCAGCCGGGCGCGTACGAGCGCAGCATCGGCGTGGAATTCTTCGACGAGCTGGCGGTCATGGTGGACACCTTCCGCCCGCTGGAGCTCGGCGAGGGTGGGCGGGCCACCGAGGACACCGGCTACGCCTGGACCTGGGCGGGTCGGGGGCCTGGGCGATGAGCGCCGGCGCTGCCCCGGGCCCGGCCCCGGTGATTCCGGAGCTGTTCCGTGGGCTCTTCGACGACGCGGCGGTGTTCCCCCCGGGGAACCTGCCGGTCGTCGACGCGGTGCCCGCGCACCGCGCCCACCGCACGGCCTGGTACGCCGACGCCGTCGGCCCGTTCCTGTGCGGGGCGGGCCGGTTGGGCGAACTGGCCGCGGCGGTGGCGGGCACCGGGCCGCTCAGGGTCGGGCTGGTGCTGCCGGGGGGCAGCGCCGAGCTCGGGCCGGCGCTCGCCGCCGCCGCACCCTTCGAGCTCGCGGGCGTCGAGCTCGCCACCCGAAACGTCCAGGAGGCCGTGACCGAGCTGGACCGGCTGCTGCCGCCGGACGTGCCCGCCGCCGTCGAGCTGCCGCGCGAACTCCTGCGCGGGGACGGGCTGGACGCGGTGCTGGACGCCCTCGTCGACAGCGCCTACCGGGCGAAGTTCCGCACCGGCGGAGTGGTCGCCGAGGCGTTCCCCGGCGAGGACGAGCTGGCCGCCTTCCTCACCGGCTGCGCCCGGCGCGGCCTGCCGTACAAGTGCACGGCCGGACTGCACAACGCCGTCCGGCACACCGACCCGGGGACCGGCTTCGAGCACCACGGCTTCCTCAACGTGCTGCTGGCCGCCCAGGAGACCGAACCCGCCGCAGCGGCCGAGGTGTTGGCCGAACGCGACGGCCAGGTGCTGGCCAAGGCCGCGCACGCCCTGAGCGGGCACCAGGTTACGGTGATCCGCAACTCGTTCACCGCGTTCGGCACCTGCAGCATCACCGAACCCCTGGACGACCTGGCCGCGCTCGGCCTGCTGTCGCCCAGTCCACTCGTCCGGGAGGACCGTTGAGCACCACCCCCAGCAGCCCCCGCAGCTGGCTCACCAGCGCGCAGGACTCGCCGTTCGGCGTGCACAACCTGCCGTACGGCGTCTTCACCGCGGCCGACCGGCCCGGGCGGCGCCGGATCGGCGTGCGCGTCGGGGCCTTCGTGCTGGACGCCGGGGCCGCCGCCCGCGCGGCCGGCGCGCCGTCCGAGCTGCTCGACGCGGACTCGCTCAACCCGCTGATGGCAGCCGGGCGTTCGGTCTGGACCCGGGTGCGCGCCGACCTCACCCGCTGGCTGACCGACGAGTCGTTCCGCGAGGCGCTGTCGCCGGCCCTGCTGCCGGCCGACGAGGTCGAGCTGCACCTGCCGTTCGAGGTCGCGGACTACGTCGACTTCTACGCCTCCGAGCACCACGCCACCAACCTGGGCCGGATCTTCCGCCCGGGCTCGGAGCCGCTCACCCCCAACTGGAAGCACCTGCCCATCGGTTACCACGGGCGGGCGGGCACGGTCGTCGTCTCCGGCACGCCGGTGGTGCGTCCGCACGGGCAGCGCAAGGCGCCCGCCGACGCGGTGCCGAGCTTCGGGCCGTCCCGGCGGCTGGACATCGAGGCCGAGGTCGGCTTCGTCGTCGGCACGCCGTCCGAACTGGGCCGACCGGTCGTGCTGGACGACTTCCGCGAGCACGTGTTCGGCGTCTGCCTGCTCAACGACTGGTCGGCGCGCGACATCCAGGCCTGGGAGTACGTGCCGCTCGGACCGTTCCTCGGCAAGTCCTTCGCGACGTCGATCTCGCCGTGGATCGTGCCGCTGGACGCCCTGCAGCACGCCCGGGTCAGCCCGCCGGAGCGCGACGTCGAGCCGCTCCCCTACCTGGACGACCGCGGCAACGAGCCGTGGGGGCTGGACCTGGCGATGGAGGTCCGGCTGAACGGGCACCCGGTCTCGCGCCCGCCGTTCGCCTCCATGTACTGGACGGCGCAGCAGCAGCTGACCCACATGACCGTCAACGGCGCCTCGCTGCGCACCGGCGACCTGTTCGCCTCGGGGACGGTCAGCGGGCCGGAGCGGGACACCCGGGGCGCGCTGATCGAGCTGACCTGGAACGGCGAGGAGCCGCTCAAGCTGCCGGACGGGAGCACCCGGACCTTCCTGGAGGACGGCGACGAGGTCGTCATCACGGCGACGGCCCCGGGGCCGGACGGCGCGGTGGTCGGGTTCGGCGAGGTCTCGGGTCGGGTGCGGGGCTGACGGCTGACGGCTGACAGCTGACAAGTAACGGATAACGGATAACAGCCGACAGATTTCATCATCTGAAATCTGTCGGCTGTTATCCGTTTGCCCGACCCCGTTCGCGCCCCACCGCCCCCGTCGGGCGGTTCGTCGGCGTCGCACTGGCCGATGGCCGACGGCCCGGCCTCGTGATCACAACGTCCCACCCGCCCCGGTACGGTGGATCGCGGAAGGCCGGATCACCGAGGGGACGGAGCGGTTGCGATGAGCGCAGAGGCGGCGGAGGTCCGGACGGTCCTGGACACCGGCGGCAGCGGCCTCGGACGGATCGTGCTGAACCGCCCGCGAGCGCTCAACTCACTGACCCACAGCATGATCACCACCATCCGCGCCACGCTGGACGACTGGGCCGCGGACGACCGGGTGCGCGCCGTCGTCCTGACCGGAGCCGGCGAGCGGGGCCTGTGCGCGGGCGCGGACCTGCGCGCGATGCACGCCGACGTCACGGCCGGCGGAGCCGGCACCCGCGCCTTCTTCCGCGACGAGTACCGGGTGAACGCGCTGATCGCCCGCTACCCCAAGCCGTTCGTCGCGGTGATGGACGGCATCACCATGGGCGGCGGCATCGGCCTGTCCGCGCACGCCGCACTGCGGATCGTCACCGAGCACACCGTGATCGCGATGCCCGAGACCCGGATCGGACTGGTCCCGGACGTCGGCGGCAGTCGCCTACTGGCCCGCGCGCCGGGCGAGTTGGGCCTCCACCTCGGGCTCACCTCCGCCTCGACGGGCCCCGGCGACGCACTGCTGTGCGGCTTCGCGGACCACTACGTCCCGTCCGCCCGCCTGCCCGGACTGCTCGACGCCCTCGCCCACGGCACCGACCCGGCGGCGACCGTCGCCGCCCACGCCGAGCCCGCACCGCCCGCGGAGCTCGACGGGCAGCGCGCCTGGATCGACGCCTGCTACCGGGCCGACACCGTCGAGGAGATCGTCGAGCGGCTGCTCGACTCCGGCGTTCCGGCGGCGAAGGAGACCGCCGAGCTGATCCTCGGGAACTCCCCCACCGCCGTCAAGGTCGCCCTGGCCGCCCTGCGCCGGGCCCGTACCCTGCCCTCCCTGGAGGCCGTGCTCGACCAGGAGTACCGCGTCTCCTGCGCCGCGCTGGACGGCCCCGACCTGCCCGAGGGCATCCGCGCCCAGGTGATCGACAAGGACCGCAGGCCGCAGTGGTCGCCGGGTACGCTCGCCGGAGTGACAGAGGCCGAGGTCGCCCGCTTCCTCGCCCCGCGCCCGGGCGACGAGCTGGGCCTGGCCTGACCGGCCCTCGGCCGTCCGTCGAACTCCCGCCCCCGGAAAGCCTGGAGACCGCCATGAACCACCCGACGCCGGCGCCGACGCCCCTGACGGCGGGCGGATCGGCCGACCCGCTGTCCCGGGTGCCGCTGGGCGAGCAGGTGCGCGGGCTGCTGCTGGAGGGCCTGCTCGGTGGCCGCTGGCAGCCCGGGGACCGGATCGTCGAGCGGCGCCTGGCAGCCGAGTTGAACGTCAGCCAGGCGCCGGTGCGCGAGGCGCTGCGCTCCCTGCAGACCCTGGGACTGCTGGTCACCGAGCCCAACCGGGGCGTCCGGGTGCGCCAGATCGGCCCGGCGGAGCTGCGCGAGGTCTACCAGGTGCGGGCGGCGCTGGAGCGGCCGGCCGCCGAGGCGGCCGTGGTCCGACTGGCCGGGGACACCGGCGCGCTGGAGCGGCACGCCGAGGCGATGGCGGCGGCCGCCGAGGCCGGTGACACGCTCGGCCAGGCCCGGCACGGGGTCGCGTTCCACCGGGAGATCGTCGCCGCCTCCGGCAACGGGACGCTGCTGCGGACCTGGGAGGGCCTGGGCGTCGAGGTGTGGACGGTGCTGTCGCTGCACCTGGTCCGGCCGGAGCTGCACGAGAACGCCGCCGACCACCGTCCGCTGATCGAGGCGTTCCGGCGGCGGGACCCCGAGGTCGGGCGACTGCTCGCGGAGCACGTCCTGGAGTACGCCGACCGCTCCGCCTGATCTCCCTCCGCCACGGCTCGCCCGTCGCCGACCCGCCCCCCCCTTTTGTTCGCACAAAGATGATCGATCATCGCTCAAACTACTCGCCAGTAGGAGTTGACTCGCCACCCCACGCGTCCTTACGGTCCAAGTAGTTCCATGAAGAGAAACACTATTCCGTATCGCGGAATCAGTGCTGGAAGCGCACCGGTAAAGGGGAACCGCCCGTGTCCCAGCTCGACCAGCTTCACGACCAGGACCCCGAGGAGATCGCGGAGTGGCGCGACTCGCTCGACGCCGCCCGCGACTTCGGCGGGCCCCACCGCGCCGCCCACCTGCTGCGACGCCTCGTCGAACACGCCCAACGGCTGCGGCTCGACGTCCCCCCGCTGCTGGACACCCCGTACGTCAACACCATCCCCACCGCCGCGGAGCCCGCGTTCCCGGGCGACGAGGAGATGGAGCGGCGGATCACCGCCTGGAACCGCTGGAACGCCGCCGCCATGGTGACCAGGGGCAACCACCGCGGCGGCCTCGGCGGGCACATGGCCACCTACGCCTCCGCCGCCTGGCTGTACGAGGTCGGCTTCCAGCACTTCTTCCGCGGCAAGGAGGCCGACGGCTCCGGCGACCAGCTGTACGTCCAGGGCCACGCCGCCCCCGGCGTCTACGCCCGCGCGTTCCTCGAAGGCCGCCTCACCGAAGCCCAGTTGGACCGGTTCCGGCAGGAGGCCGGCGGCGACGGACTGCCCTCCTACCCGCACCCGCGCCGACTGCCCTGGTTCTGGGAGTTCCCCACCGTCTCGATGGGCCTCGGACCGCTCTCGGCGATCCACCAGGCCCGGTTCAACCGGTACTTGACGGCACGCGGGATCAAGGACACCTCCGGCTCGCACGTCTGGGCCTTCCTCGGCGACGGCGAGATGGACGAGCCGGAGTCCACCGCGGCCCTCGCCCTGGCCGCCCGCGAGGGCCTGGACAACCTGACCTTCGTGATCAACTGCAACCTCCAGCGCCTGGACGGACCGGTGCGCGGCAACGGCAAGATCGTGCAGGAGCTGGAGCGGCAGTTCCGCGCGGCCGGCTGGAACGTCGTCAAGTCGCTGTGGGGCGAGGCCTGGGACGAGCTGCTGGCCCGGGACACCACCGGCGCCCTGGTCCGCCGCCTCGGCGAGGTGCCGGACGGACAGTTCCAGACCTACGCCGCCTCCGACGCCGCGTACATCCGCGCCCACCTGTTCCACGCCGATCCCGAACTGCGCGCGCTCGCGGACGGGTTGGACGACCGGCGACTGTCCGAGATCGTCGCCACCTCCCGCGGCGGCCACGAACCGCGCAAGGTGTACGCCGCCTACCGGGCGGCCCTGGAGCACCGGGGCGCACCCACGGTGGTACTGGTGCAGACCGTCAAGGGCTGGACCCTCGGCCCCGGCTTCGAGGCCCGCAACGCCAACCACCAGATGAAGAAGCTCTCCGGGGCGGAGTTCCGCGCGATGCGCGACCTGCTCGAACTCCCCATCCCCGACAGCGCCCTGGACGCCGACCTGGTCCCCTACGCCCACCCTGGCCCGGACTCGCCCGAGGTCCGCTACCTGCGCGAGCGCCGGGCCGCGCTGGGCGGCCCCGCCCCGGCCCGCCGGGTGCGCTTCACGCCGCTGCCCGACCTGCCCGCCAAGCCCTTCGAGACGCTGCTCAAGGGCTCCGGCACGCAGGAGATCGCCACCACGATGGCCTTCGTCCGACTGGTCAAGGACCTGATCCGGGACAAGGCCACCGGCCACCGCTGGGTGCCGATCGTCCCGGACGAGGCGCGCACCTTCGGCATGGAGTCGCTCTTCCCCACCGCCGGGATCTACTCCCCGCTCGGCCAGACCTACGACCCGGTGGACCGCGACCAACTCCTCCACTACAAGGAGTCGGTGAGCGGACAGATCCTCAACGAAGGCATCACCGAGGCCGGTTCGATGGCCTCGCTGACCGCCGCCGCCACCGCGTACGCCACCCACGGCGAGCCGGTCATCCCGTTCTACATCTTCTACTCGATGTTCGGCTGGCAGCGCACCGCCGACCAGATGTGGGCCATGGCCGACCAGTTGGGCCGCGGCTTCCTGATCGGTGCCACCGCCGGACGCACCACCATGACCGGCGAGGGACTGCAACACGCCGACGGCCACTCGCAGTTGATCGCATCGACCAATCCGGCCGCGCTCTCCTACGACCCGGCCTTCGGCTACGAGGTCGCCGTGATCGTCCGCGAGGGACTGCGCCGGATGTACGGCAGCAGTCCGCAACACCCGGACGGCGAGGACGTGTTCTACTACCTCACCGTCTACAACGAGCCGCTGCCGCAGCCCGCCCTGCCCGCCGGGGACCGGATCGTCGACGGCATCCTGCACGGGCTCTACCGTTACCGCGCGGCCGACGCCACCGCGCTCGCCGCCGACGCCCCGCGGATCCAGCTGCTCGCCTCCGGCACCGCCGTGCACTGGGCACTGGCCGCACAGCGGCTGCTCGGCGAGGAGTGGGGCGTGGCGGCCGACGTCTGGTCGGCGCCGTCCTGGACGGAGCTGCGCCGGGAGGCGCTGGACTGCGACGCCGCCAACCTGGCCGAGGCGGCCGCCGGTACCGGCGCGGCGGCCCGCGTCCCGTACGTGACCCGGGCGCTCGCCGGGGCCCCCGGACCGGTGCTGGCGGTCAGCGACTGGATGCGCGCGGTGCCGGACCAGATCCGGCCCTGGGTGGAACAGGACTGGACCTCCCTGGGCACCGACGGCTTCGGCCTCTCGGACAGCCGGGCGGCGACCCGACGGCACTTCGGAGTGGACGCCGAGTCGGTGACGGTCGCCGCGCTGGCCGCACTGGCCCGCCGGGGCGAGATCAAGGCCGAGACCGTCCGGCGGGCGGCGGAACGCCACGGCGTCCGGTTCTGATCTTTCCGCTGCTCCGGCCACCGTCGGACTGGTGACCGGCGTCTCGCATACCAAGACTGGCGCGGGACCGGGCGCGTCGTAGATCGTTGGGTGGTCAGGGCGCGCCCGCGCGGTGCCGAGCAGTGGAATGGGAGTGACGGCGATGGTCGAGACCGAGGCCTACGAGACGATCCTGGTCGAGCGCAAGGGCCGGGTCGGGCTGATCACGCTCAACCGGCCCAAGGCGCTCAACGCGCTGAACACCCAGCTGATGAACGAGGTGGTGGCGGCCGCCACCGCCTTCGACCGGGACCCGGAGATCGGCTGTCTGGTGATCACCGGTTCGGAGAAGGCCTTCGCGGCCGGCGCCGACATCAAGGAGATGCAGACCAACCGGTTCCCGGACGTCTACCTGGACGACTGGCTGGGCCCGTGGGACCGCTTCGCCGCGCTGCGCAAGCCGGTGGTCGCCGCGGTGGCCGGCTTCGCGCTGGGCGGCGGCTGCGAGCTGGCGATGATGTGCGACATCCTGCTGGCCGCGGACACCGCGAAGTTCGGGCAGCCGGAGATCAAGCTCGGGGTGCTCCCCGGCATCGGCGGCTCGCAGCGGCTGACCCGGGCCATCGGCAAGGCCAAGGCCATGGACCTGTGCCTGACCGGCCGGATGATGGGCGCCGAGGAGGCCGAGCGGGCCGGCCTGGTCGCCCGGATCGTCCCGGCCGACCAGCTGCTCACCGAGGCGCTGGCCACCGCCGAGACCGTCGCGGCGATGTCCGCCCCGGCCGCGATCATGCTCAAGGAGAGCGTCAACCGGGCCTTCGAGACCACCCTCGCCGAGGGCGTCCGCTTCGAACGCCGCCTGTTCCACTCGGTGTTCGCCACCGCGGACCAGAAGGAGGGCATGTCCGCCTTCGCCGAGAAGCGGGCGGCGAAGTTCGAGAACCGCTGACGACGGCGGACTGCGGCCGGACGGCGGCGGACGGCGGCCGGCGACGCGCGAACAGGTTTCAGGCAACAGATGACAGCGAACGGATTTCAGCTGATGAAATCTGTTCGCTGTCATCCGTCCGCCGTCACCTGTTCCCCGTCACCCCTCCTCCACCAGCACCGTGTTCAGCCGCGCCAGCCCACTGCGGGTGGCGGCGACCACGATGCGGTCGCCCGGGGCCAGTCGCCGGGTGCGGTCCGCGAATCCCCAGTGCAGCTGGTTGCTGCGGGCGAAGCGGACGGCGATCACCCGGACCCCGCCCGGGTCCTCCAGGTCGTGCCGGTTGAGCCCGATCAGCCCGCTGCCGTCCTCCACCGTCAACTCGGCGATCAGCAGCACGTGCCGGAACACCGACAGCGTCCCGCGCACCTCACTGCCCATCAGGGCGGCGGCGAAGGCGGGCGCGGCCAGGTAGGAGACCGAGCGGGAGGCCGCGTTGTCCAGCGTCTTGTAGAAGTGGCCGGCGAAGTTGTCGTCGAACAGCCGGACCGTCACCCGGACGTCCGGGTTGCCGTGGCGCGCCTCCAGGGCCGCCTCCAGGTTGGTGGCGTCGTCCCCACTGACCGCGACCAGGGACCGGGCATGCTTCAGCCGGGCCCGGCGTAGCTGCTCCTCGAACGGCCCGTCGCCCAGGACCACCGGGATCCCGAGTGCCCGGGCCGTCGCGATGCCGCGGGCCTGCGGGTCGCGCTCCATGCAGACCACCGGCACCCCCATCTCGTGCAGCTGGATGGCGACCCGGGTGCCGACGTTGCCGAGTCCGACCACGATCACGTGGTCCCGGGTGCCGGCACTCGGGTTGCGCGGCAGCCCGCGCCGCCCGGAGCCGAGCACCTCGACCACGATGGCGGTGGCGACCGGCGCGAAGGTGATCCCGCAGAGGGTGATCACCACCTGGGCGGCCCGCTGCCAGCCCCCGCCCGTCCCGGTCCCGGCGGCGATGTCGGCCTGCTGGTCGGGCTGGGCCGCGCCGGCCAGGTCGAGCAGGGAGATGTAGACGGTCCAGCCGAAGTCCCGGCTGAGGTACCAGAGCACCGCGAAGGCGAGCAGCACCGCGGCGAGCGCGGTGAGCAGCACCAGCCGCATCCGGGCGCTGGTGAAGAAGCGCATGGCGTCGAGCACCCGCCAGCGCAGGCGCCTGGTCCAGTTGGTCGGCTCCCGGGGCTCCATCCGCATCGCCTGGAGCGCGGCGGTCCCGCCCGGCGGCTTCGCGGCCCCGGGCCCGGGTCTCGACTCCGCTTCCACTTCCACTTCCGCTGCCGGTGCCGCATCCGCGTCCGCGTCCGGTCCCGCTCCGGGACCGGGTTCGCGCCGCACCCCGCCCGGACGGACCGGCCCGTCGTCGCCGAACTCCTGCGCGAGCCGGACGAACTGGGCCGAGTCGCCCTCCTGTTCCGGCAGCAGGCGGATCGTGCTGAGGTCCTGCCGGTCGATCCGGTCGGCGACCACGCAGAGCCGGTCCGAGGTGATCGCGTCGTCGAACGCGATGTGCAGGTAACGGCCGCCGACCTCCACCGAGTTGGGCCGGCCGAGCGCGGCGGCGGCGAAGGCCGGGGCGGCGGTGGCGGAGCCGGAGAGCGCGGCACCGTTCCTGAGCAGCCGTTCGATGTTCTCGCCGAGACGCTGGTTGAACATCCGGAAGACGATCCGGATGCTCGGGTTGTGGCCCTGGGCGCTGAGCGCGGCGTGGATGTTCTCCTGGTCGCTGCCCTCGACCAGGGCGAGGCCGCGGGCGGTGTCGATGGACACCGCGCGCAGTGCTTCCTCGGTGATGTTCGGGTACTCGACGACGGCGGCGACGCCGGTGATCCGTTCGATCCGCGGCGCGTGGTCGCGGGTGCGGTCGGCGACCAGGACGACGACCGGGACTTCGTAGTGCTCGACGAGTTCCAGGACCAGCCGGTGGGCCAGTGCGTTTCCCCCGCAGACGATGTAGTGCTGGCTGATCGGCTCGACCGGAGGGGTCCCCCACCCTTCAGAAGTCATACCGACGGATGATATCGACGGCGGGTGACCGGAGGGTGTCGTTCCGAAGACTGCGGAGCATCACTCGAACGGACGTACCCGGCAGGCGGTCCGGCGGCGGCGCGCGGAGGCTGGGGTTCGTCCTCCGCCCCCGACCCGAGGAGTACGCCGCCGTGGCCCCTCCGATCATCACCCCCGACGGAACCCCGGTCCAGGGCCCGCTCGGCGCACTCGCCAAGGCCGCCTGGCAGGTCCTGCTGGCCGCCGGGGTCGCCTCGCTCGCCCTGGGCATCGTCGTCTTCGTCTGGCCCCGGGAGACGCTGCTGGTGGTGGGCGTGCTGTTCGGCCTCTACCTGCTGGTCATCGGCGTCGTCCAGCTGGTCGCCGCGTTCGGCACCCACGCCACCACCGCACTGCGGGTCCTGGCCTTCATCAGCGGTGCGATCAGCGTGCTGCTCGGGCTGCTCTGCTTCCGCAGCGCGGTCCAGTCCCTGTTGCTGCTCGCCCTCTGGATCGGGATCGGCTGGCTGTTCCGCGGGATCACCCAGCTCGCCGCCGCGATCTCCGACCCGCTGATGCCCGCCCGCGGCTGGCAGGCCTTCGCGGGAGTGGCCAACACCCTGGCCGGCGTACTGCTGATGGTCTGGCCGGTCGGCTCGATCGCCGCGCTGACCGTACTGGCCGGGTGCTGGCTGGTGATCCTGGGCGTGGTCGAGATCGCGACCGCCGTCCAGGTGCGCGGCCGGGCCAAGCGGATCCCGTCCGGGGTCTGACCCGCCGCTACGGCCGGGGCGCGTAGCCGAGCCGGAAGGTGGCGGCCTCCAGTCGTTCCGGGCCGAGCCGGACGTCCGTCAGCCGCTCGGCGAGCGCGAACGCGGCCTCGGTGTGCAGCTCGTGGCGCTCCCCGTCCAGCTGGAAGCCGCAGGCCGCCAGCAGTTCGGGGATGCCGGGGGCATCGGCGTCCGTACCGTCCCGCTGGTCGACGAAGAGCGGTTCGAACTGCAGGCGGCAGGCGCCCCGCTCCCACCAGTTGAAGTGGTCCACCGCGTTGACGTTCCGGAAGTGCGAGACCAGCCGGGTGCCTTCGCCGAGCCCCGTTATGACCTCGGCCAGGCTGCCGAGGTAGCCGTAGGGCTCGACCGCGAGGGCCCAGCCGTCCAACTCGGTGACGGCGACCAGCAGTCGATCCTCGTCCGGGTCGAGCAGCGCCTCGGCCTCGGTGTCCTCCCCGTCGTCGAAGGTCTCCCAGGCGGCGACCACCGCGTCCAGCCCGGTCACCTCCCGGCCGGTCAGGGCGTCGAAGCGGCGCAGCAGTTCCTCGGCGGAGACGCCCTCGACCTGGGTGAGGCAGTAGGCCTCGCCCAGGACGGGGTAGCGCTGTTCGAACCAGGTGTAGTCGGTGGCGTGTGCGGCGGTCATGTGGTGATGGTGCCAGGGAGCGCTGACAATGCCGCCCGCCGGGTGTCCGGAGCGGGTGCCCGGAGCTGTGTCCCGGACCAGCCGCTCGGACACCGGCCGCTCAGAGCCAGACCGGGGCGTCCGTCCCCCAACGCCCGGGCGGACGGGCCCAGTCGGTCGGTGCACCGGCGTAGCCGATCGGCGGCAGGGCGTGCCGCAGCCGTCCGTACGCCGAGTCGGTCTCGGTGAGGTGGCGCGCCGGGTCGTACGGCTCGGTGCCGGAGTGCGACGAGGCGCCCGGCTCGGTGCCCGGTTCGGTGCCCGGCTCGGACGGGATGCCGTGCAGCAGCCAGGAGGCCGTACCGACGAAGGAGAAGCGCAGGTGGCGGCCGCCGGGGCGGCGGGTGCGCTGGTCGGTGAGGGCGCGCAGGACGGCGGCGGCGAGCAGGTAGCCGGTGCCGTGGTCGAGGGCCTGGGCGGGCAGCGCACCGGGGCGGCCGTCGGGCCCGGCCTCGTGGGCGGCGATGCCGACGCCGGCCTGGACCAGGCTGTCGAAGCCCCGGCGGCCGGACCACGGACCGGTCCAGCCCCAGGCGGAGATCTGGGCGAGGATCAGGTCGGGCCGCCGGGCGAACAGCGCCTCGGGGGCCAGGCCGTAGGCGTCGAGGGAGCCGGGGCGGTAGGCGGAGACCACCACGTCGGCGGTGTCGAGCAGGCCCTCGAAGACGGCCCGGTCGGCCGGGTCGGCGAGGTCGAGGCGGGTGGAGCGCTTGCCGAAGCCGGTGTCGGTGTGGGCGTCGTCGGCCTCGGGCAGCCGGGGCGAGTCGATCCGCAGCACGTCGACGCCGAGCAGGGCGAGGGTACGGGTGGCGACCGGTCCGGAGATCACCCGGCTGAGGTCGAGGACCCTGATCCCGGCGGCGGGCCGGTCCACCGGGACCGCTGCGAGCGGGCGGACCGGCGCGTCGCCGACCTCCCGGCACTCCACCAGGGGGTGCACGGCCTCACTCACCGGCGCGACCGCCACGGCGAGCGCCCCCGCCGCGTACGCGCGCTCCTGCACCTCCTCCCCCGGCAACGCGCCCAGCGTCTCGGCGAGTTGCTCCGGCCCGGCGTCGGGGGCGAGGCCGAGGACGTCCAGCAGCCGGTCGCGGTGGTGCGGGTAGTTGGCGTGGGTGCGGATCCAGCCGTCGGCGGTGCGCCAGAAGCCGGAGAGCGGGGCGAAGCCGACCGGCTTGCGGCCGTCGATCTCCAGGTGCCGCTCGCTGACGAAGGAGGTGGCGACCGCGCCCTCGTCCACCCGGACGGCGGGGACGGGGCCGCCGCCGCGGTGCGCGGCGAGCTCGGCGGCGGCCAACGAACAGGCGGCCACGGTGGCCCGGGCCAGCCGCCGCACCGGCAGGCCGGAGGGCAGGCCCTCCTGGGCGCCGTGGAACGCCACCCGGTCGAGGAGTTCGGCCGCTCCGCCGAGGGCGGACCAGACGTCGGCGGTGGGGCGGTCGGCGGGCCCGTGCTCGGGCGGTGTCGGACGATCGATCATGCCGGGCATTGTGCTCCGCATCCGGTCCGTCCGCCGTGACGCACGCCACCGCCCGCCGCACGGCGGTAGGTCTACGACGGGCCTCTGACCGGACGGTGCGTCACCGGCCCGCGACCGGGCGGCAGATGGGGCGCGACCGGGCCCCCGCAGGGCCCTCCGGGCGGCGGGTAGGGTGCGAACGGCGGCCGTCCCGGCCGACGCACGGGGGCTGAGTGACAAGGGGGACGCATGCACACGATCCGCCGTCTCGACCTGGGCTACATCGTCCGGCCGGCCGAGGAGGTGGGCGGGCCCGAGCCGCGGGTGGAACCGGTGCTCGCGTACCTGGTCCGGGGCTCGGAGGGGCTGCTGCTGTTCGACACCGGGATCGGTGCGGGCTCACCGGAGACCGAGGCGCACTACCGCCCGGTGCGCCGCCCGCTGCCGGAGGCGCTCGCCGCGGCCGGGGTCGCGGTCTCCGACATCGACCTGGTGGTCAACTGCCACCTGCACTTCGACCACTGCGGCGGCAATCCGCTGTTCGCCGGGACGCCGGTCCTCGTCCAGTCGACCGAACTGGCCACCGCCCGGCGCGGCGACTACACCATCGACGCCTTGGTCGACTTCCCCGGCGCCGTCCACCGAGAGCTCGACGGCGAGACGGCGATCTGGCCCGGCCTCCGGGTGCTCCCCACCCCCGGACACACCGCCGGCCACCAGTCCCTGCTGGTCGAACGCAGCGACGGCCACACCGTGCTGCTGGCCGGGCAGGCGTACGACTTCGCCTCCGAGTACGGGCAGGCCGTGCTGGCCCGGCGGGCGGTGCGCGACGGGGTCGCGGCGCCGCTGCCCGGCTACCGGGCCTGGCTGGACCGGGTCGCGGAGCTCGGGCCGCACCAGGTGGTGTTCGCCCACGACCACGCGGTGTGGACGCCGTCCGTCTAGCGCCGCCGGGTCCGGGGATTCAGAAGGCGAAGCCCAGCGAGCGGACGCGGTGGTCGAAGCTGGACGGGACGAGCACCGGCTCGCCGACCGACCGGGCCTCGGGCAGCCGGGTGAACAGCTCGCGGAACAGTGCCGTCATCTCCTGCCGGGCCAGGTGCGCGCCGAGGCAGTAGTGCGGCCCACCCCCGCCGTAGCCGAGGTGGGGGTTGGGGTCGCGGGTGATGTCGAAGGCCTCCGGATCGGGGAAGACGGACTCGTCCCGGTTCGCCGAGCCGTAGTACAGCGCGACCTTCTCCCCCGCCCTCAGCAGCGGCCCGCCCGGGCCGCCGAGCTCGTGGTCGACGGCGACGGTGCGACGGAACTGGACGATCGGTGTGGCGTGCCGGAGGATCTCGTCCACCGCCCCGTCGAGCCGCCCGTCCAGGTCGGCGAGGAGCAGGGCGCGCTGCTCGGGGTGCACGGTCAGCAGGTGCAGACCGTGGGCGAGCGCGTTGCGGGTGGTCTCGACCCCGGCGACCAGCAGCAGGCTGAAGAAGGCGCCCAGCTCGCGACCGGTCAGCCGGCGACCGGCCACGTCGGCGGTGACCAGCGCGGAGATGAGGTCCTCGGCGGGCCGGCGGCGGCGCTCGCGACCGATCGCGGCGACGATGCCCTGCATCCGCGCCAGCGCGGCCAGTCCCCGCCCGGGGATCCGGAACCGGCGGCGCAGCGGCCGGGCCACGCCGACGTCCGCGGAATTGCGGTCGACCAGGTCGAGGATCCTGCGGCGGGGCTCCTCCGGGATGCCCATCAGGGTGCAGATCACCTGGAACGGGAGCTGGGCGGCGACCGGGCCGACGAAGTCCCCGGGGCGCCCGCGTTCGACCTCGTCCACCAGGGCGGCGGCGATCCGCCGGACGTCCTCCTCGACCCGGCCGAGCAGGCGCGGGGTGAAGGCCCGGGAGACGACCCGGCGCAGCTGGGCGTGCCGGGGGTCGTCGAGGTTGACCATCGAGTCGCCGAACAGCAGCCGGACCCAGCGGGCCGGTTCGGGGGTGGTCACGCCGGGGGCGGACCGGAAGACCGCCGGGGTGCGGCTGGCCTCGACCACGTCGGCGTACCGGACCAGGGCGTGGAATCCACGACCGGTCGCGCGGTCGCCGAAGTAGACCGGGGCGGGGCGGCGGCGCAGGTCGGCGAAGGCGGCGGCGCGGGCGGCGGCGGGCAGCTGCCAGAACCGGGGGGCGGCCAGGTCGGGGACGGCGGTGGTGCCGGCCGGGGCCGTGGGGACCGGGGTCGTGGGGACCGGGATTGTGGGGCGGGAGGTCGTGGGGGCGGAGACGTCGGTCGGAATGTCCATGGCCGTGCTTCCTGCTTCCGGTCGGGTTCGTTCCGGTGCGTACGATCCGTGCTTGAGTGTGCACTTCTAGTGATCGGCAGGTGCGGGTGTCAAGCCGGTTCGACGACCACGTGAAACCGTGCTAAAAGCCGTTGATCGGTCGACCCGACGAGCCGGGCATGGTCTCACGGACCGGAACCGGCCATCACCGGAGGGTGCGGTACGGGCGGGGCATGGCGGGTGCGACGATGAGTGCCATCGTGATGACCGACCGGATCCGCCTGCTGCGCGCCGCGGTCTTCGCCGCGCTGTGCGTGGCGATGGCCGCCACGGCGCACGTCGCCATGGCCGGGCCCGGAGTCTCTCCGCCGGTGCTGCTCGGCGCGTTCGGGGCGGTCCTCGGACTGACCTGGCTGCTGGCCGGAAAGCGGCGGGGGCTCGGTGTGATCAGCGTCTGGATGGTCGCGGCGCAGAGCGCGCTGCACCTGCTGTTCGAACAGGCCGGGACGCTCGGCCGCGGGGGCGGCGGTCTCGGCCGGCTCGCCACCACGGACTGGGCCGGCCTGCTGCTCTGCAACCCGGACCGGATGCCCGGCGGGCTCTCGCCGGTCGAGCTGGCCCGGATGGCGGGCATCGACCCGGACGCACCACCGGCCACCGGCCACCTGCGCCCGATGACGGGGATCCACCACGGGGCAGCGGGGGCGGTCGACGGAACGGCCGTGGACACGGGCCTGACCGGAATGACGGGCATGCCTGGGATGCCTGGGATGTCGGGGGCATCGGCGGTACCGGGGATGTCGCACGGCATGTCGCACCAGATGTCCCACGGCATGTCGCACGGCATGTCGGCGGGAATGGCCCTCGCCCACGTGCTGGCGGCACTCGCCTGTGCGCTGCTGCTCTGGCGCGGTGACGCCGCGCTGGTCCGGGTCTTCGAACTGCTCGCCGCGCTCGGGACGGTGGTCGCCGGGGCGCTGCTGCTCCCGCTGCTGACACTGTTCGTGCGGCCCTTCGGGTACCGGCCGCCGGCCGCGCCCCGCCGCGCCGACCAGCCGGCCCGGCTGCCCCGGTCGGTCCTGCTGACCCATGCCGTCGTCCGGCGCGGGCCGCCGGCGTTCGCCCTCGCTTCCTGACGCGCCCGCCGCGCCCGTCCCCCTCCGGCCCTGACCCGGCCGCCTTCGGGGTCCCCGCGTCGGGCAGGTCGCCCTGCCGCACCGCCGCGCCCCGCGCCGTCACGTCCCGTGTCGTCGCGCTCCGGGCCGCCGTGCCGTCGGGGCCCGGGTCCGGAGCCGTGCCCGCCGACACCCCCTCGGGAGGTGCGGTGCGCCGTGCGGCCGGCCCATGGACGACTGCGGCGCCGCTGCGCGCGGTGCCGCTCCCCGCCTTACCCTCGGGACCTTTCCATGCCTCATCACGACGGCGCACCGGTGTGCGCCGGCGCCGGCGCCCTACTGCTCTGCGGTCCGCGGACCCTCCGGTGCGCGACCGTCCGGGCCGTCCGCCCCCAGCCGGGCCCACAGCCCGGCCGCCCACTCCGGCGACGGGCCGTCGGCGGCGGTCGCCCGCGTACGGGCGCGCAGCCGCTCGGCCCGTTCCAGCCAGTCCCGGCAGCCGGCGCAGCGCGCCAGGTGTCGGTCCACCCGGGTGCCGGGCAGACCGCTCGGTTCGCCGTCGAGCCGGGCGGACAGAGCGGTACGGAACTGCGCGCATCTCATAGCACCATCGTCCCGCACGGCCGCCGAGCCGGGACCGACCGGGGCAGGACCGGCGACATCGGGATCAGCACGGCCGGGATCAACGCAGTCGCGATCGGCACGGCCGGAACCGGCCGGATCGGGGGCCGTCGTGGATGACGACCAGCTCACCGCGCTCGCGCTGACCGCCCGCTCGGGCCGGGCGGCGGACGTCGAGGCCTTCGTCCGGGCGACCCAGCGGGACGTCTGGCGCTTCGTCGCCCACCTCACCGACGTGCAGTCCGCCGACGACCTCGCCCAGGAGACCTTTCTCCGGGCACTGCGCGGCCTCCCCTCCTTCGCCGGACGCTCCTCGGCCCGCACCTGGCTGCTGTCGATCGCCCGGCGCACCGTGATCGACCGGTACCGGATGGCCGCCGCGCGGCCGCGTTGCGCGGCACTGCCGGACTGGCAGGAGGCGGCGGAACGACAGGGCGGGATCCCGGCCGCCGGCTTCGAGGACGGGATCGCGCTCGGGGACCTACTCGAACGCGTCCCCGTGCAACGGCGCGAGGCCTTCGTCCTGACCCAGGTGGTCGGCCTGAGCTACGCCGAGGCGGCCGAGGTCGCCGGATGCCCGGTCGGCACCGTGCGGTCCCGGGTCGCCCGGGCCCGCGAGGAGCTGATAGCGCGCCTGCGGGCGGCCGAGGCCGGGGAGCTCGCGGCGGCCTGCTGAGCGGCCCGCGGGCGGACAGCGAGCGGGCGACGGCTGACGAAGAACAGCCAACAGATAACGGATGACAGATTTCATCATCTGTCATCCGTTATCTGTTATCCGCTCGCTGTCACCTGACACCTGTCAGCCGCTCCCTGTCGCCCGCCCGGAAAAATTCCCCCAAGTGTTCGGAACTGGAGCCCGCCCGCCCCCGACTGCTGTACCGGACACCGCCGCCGAGGCGGTGCCGGTACGGCTACGGGGGAACGGAGGACCTTCATGCGAGCGCACCATCAAACCACCACAGGCGACCTGACGGACCATCAGGTCGAACCGGCGGACCGGTGGAGCCTGGTGGTGGCCGCCGGACTGCTCTCGTTCGTCGCGATGCTCGACATGAACGTGGTCAACCTGGCACTCACCGACATATCCGCCGGCCTGCACGTCTCCGCCGGAGTCGCCCAGTGGGCCGTCCTCGGCTACCAACTCCCGCTCGTCGCCCTGCTCTTGCCCGCCGGTCGGTGGCTCGACCAGGTCGGCACCCGGTCCGCGCTGCTGCTCGCGGTCAGCTGCTTCGCGACCTGCAGCGTGCTCGCCGCCCTTGCCCCGTGGGCGAGTTGGCTGATCGCCGCCCGACTGCTGCAAGGTGCCTTCGGCGCCGTGCTGTTCGTCCTGATGCCGGTGCTGGCCGCGACCTCCGTCCGGCCCGAGCTGCGCGGGCGGGCGATGAGCGTGCCCGCGACGCTGGGGCCGCTCGGCGCCGTCACCGGCCCGGTGCTGGGCGGCCTGCTGCTGGACCACCTCGGCTGGCGGGCGATCTTCCTGGTCAAGCTTCCGGTCTGCCTGGCCGCCGTACTGATCGTGCGCCGGTACGCCCCGCGGCGCGGTGGGCTGCGCCTGCCCGACCGGGCCTCGCTCGGCGACGCCGCGCTGATCGGCTCGGCGGTCGGCGGCATCCTGCTCGGACTCACCCTGGCACCGAAGGGCCCGCAGTGGCTGCTGCTCGCACTGCCCGCCGCGCCGCTGGTGCTGCTCTGGCTGCGTCGCCCGGGCGGTCGGCCGGTGGGCGAGGTGTTGCGGGCGGCCGGTACCGCCGGGGTGAACGCCTCGGTGCTGGCGCTCGCCGCCGGGTTCGCCGCCTGCCAGTACCTGCTCGTCCAGTTCCTGCGCGGCCCGCACGGCGAGAGCGCCACCTCGACCGCGCTGACCATGCTGGCCTTCCCGCTCGGCATGGTGCTGGCCGGGCGGGTCGGCGGTCGGTTGGCCGACCGCTGGGGCGCCCGGCCCACCGCGCTGACCGGCGCCGTCCTCACCACCTGCGGCCTGGCGCTGCTCGTCCCGGTCGGCGCCGACTGGTCCGCCCTCGACATCGCCGCCCGGCTCGCACTGGCCGGCGCCGGGATGGGCCTCAACGGCGGCCCGACCCAGGCCCTGGTGATGACCGCCTCCCCGCCCGGGAAACTCGCCACCGCCGGCTCCGCCGTCCAGCTCTCCCGCAGTCTGGGCTTCGCCCTCGGCCCCGCCCTGGCCACCGCCGCCGCTCTGGCGGGCGACCGCGCCACCACCGGGACGCACGTCGGCATCGCCCTGGCCGCCCTGGTCGCGGCCACCGCCGTGGTCCTGCTGGCCCGGTACCGGCGCCGCCCGCAGGCGTAGCGCGCGACAGCCCCACCCCCCTCATCGGATCACCGGCCCCTCGCCTCGTCCCACCGGAGAAAGCACACCCATGACCGACACCACCCCCGACCCGGCCACGCCCGCAGCCGCGCGCTGCCCCTACGGCCACGACCGGCTCCCCTCCCCCGTCCCGCTCCACGGACCCGCCTACAAGACCGACCCGTACCCGCTCTACCGCCGGATGCGCGAGGCCGGTCCGGTGCACCGGGTCGAGTTCCCGAGCGGCATCCACGCCTGGCTGGTCACCGGCCACCAGGCCGCCCACGCGACCCTCAACGACCCCCGGCTCGGGAAGAACCACGCCCTGGGCAACGACAATTGGCGCCGACTCGCCTCGATCATGCCGGAGCCGCAGCACTCCCAGCTCCAGGTCCACCTGCTGCACCAGGACCCGCCCAAGCACACCGTGATGCGCCGCCTGGTGCTGGACGCCTTCGCCCCGCGCCGGGTGGAGGCGCTGCGCCCGCGGCTGCAGGAGCTCGCCGACGCCCTGGTGGACGAGCTCCCGGCGACCGGGGGTACCGATCTGGTGGCCGGCTTCGCGGCCCACTACCCCTTCCGGGTGCTGGCCGAAGTCATCTGCCTGCCCGCCGAGTTGGCCGCGCACTTCGACCGGGACTGGGGCAAGGTGGTCCAGCCGGTCGGACCGCAGGACCCGGGCCGTCCGGCGTACGAGGCGCGGCTGCGCGGCCTGCAGACGTACATCGCCGAGGTGGTCGCCCGCAAGCGGGCCGACCGGCAGTCCCCCGACTGGGACGAGCAGGAGGACCTGCTCGGCCGACTGGTCGCCGCCCACGACGCGGGCGAGTTGAGCCGCGAAGAGCTGGACTCGATCGTGTTCCAGCTGCTGGTCGCCGGGCAGGAACCGGTGACCAACCAGATCACCACCATGCTGATCACCCTGCTGCGCCACCCCGGGCAGCTCGCCGCGCTGCGCGCCGGCCTCGACGAGCCCGGCCGGCTGGCCCGGGCGGTGGAGGAACTGCTGCGCCACGACGCCGCGTTCGAGCTCACCACCTGGCGCTTCTTCGCCGAGGACAGCGATCTGTTCGGCACCGTCGTCCCGGCCGGCGACTCGGTGATCGTCTCGCTCTGCGCCGCCAACCGCGACGACGCGCAGTTCCCGGAGGCCGACCGCCTCGACCTGGACCGCACGCCGAACGCCCACCTCGCCTTCGGTCACGGCATCCACTACTGCCCGGGTGCCGCCCTGGCCCGGGCCGAACTGCAGATCGCCATCGGCACCCTGCTCGGCCGACTGTCCGGGCTGCGCCCCGCCGCAACACCCGGGGACGGACTGGACGAACTCGCCTGGATCCCGGCCGTGCTGGCGCGCGGCGTGAACCGGCTGCCGGTCGACTACGACCGGCGCGACTGAACTCCCGCGCCCGGCACCGCACACCGGCCGCGCATCCGTAGACCCGCACACCCGTCACCCGCCCATCCGCGGAGGAGATCCATCATGCCGCCCGTCGGCACCGCCCCCGTCAGTGCCCCGATCGCCGTCGACACCCCCGAGCAGCCGCAACACGAACGGCCGCACTGCGAGCAGCCGCAGCCCGAGCAGCCGTCGCCGGCCCGGCTCGCCGCCCGGATCCTGGGCCTGCTGCTGCCGCACCGCCGCGCCTCCGACCCGGAGTTCGACGCCGCACCCGAGCACTTCCCCTTCCAACTCGCCCAGTTGGCGGACTTCATCGCCGCCGGTGAGCCGATCGTGTTCACCCTGCCGGGCTTCCCGTGCAAGTCGCCGAACCCGGCGAAGGTGCTCGGCCACCTGCCCGACGAGGGCGAGCGGCTGTCGCTGACCTTCCTCGACGAGCTCTGCGCCCGGATCGGCCGGATCCACCCGCCCGGCGCCCGGATCCTGATCTGCTCGGACGGGCACATCTTCGGCGACCTGATCAACGTCCCCGACGAGCACATCGACGAGTACTCCGACGAGTTGACCGCGATGATCGAGCGCGAGGGCCTGCACCGCCTCGACACCTTCGACCTGCGCGCCGTACTCGGCGACCTGCCGTACGACGAGAAGCGCGCCCGGGTGCACGAGCGGTACGCGCCCACCGTCGAGGAGTTGCGCGAGCAGGTGCTGACCGAGCAGGAGACCCTGCGGCTCTACCGCGGCATCACCCGCTTCCTCACCGAGGACACCGTGGACTTCCCGGGCACCCGGTCCGCGCTGCAGCGGGAGTGCCGGCGCCGCGCCTACGGGGTGATCCAACGCAGCCGCGCCTGGGGTGAGTTGATCGCCGAGCAGTACCCCCGGGCGGTGCGCCTGTCGATCCACCCGCAGCCGGCCGGTGCGGCGAAGTTCGGCATCCGGCTGCTGGCGGCCGCCGACGCCTGGATGACGCCCTGGCACTCGGCGGTGCTCCACCGGCCGGACGGCAGCTGGGAGTTGCTGCGCAACGCGGATGCCGCGCGGCTCGGCCGGCCGGTGCTGCACGCGGGCCGGCCGAGCCACTACGAGAGCTGCTAGGCCCCCGTCCGGTCTAGCAGGGCACGCCCGCCGGGGAGCGGTGGTCGAAGGCGATCAACGGGTCACCGGTGAGCGGGTGTTCGACCACCGCGGCGCGGACGCCGAAGACCTCGGCCAGCAGCTCGGCGGTCAGCACCTCGCGCGGCGCCCCGGAGGCCACCAGGGCACCGCGGTGCAGCACGTGCAGCCGGTCGCAGACCGAGGCGGCGGCGTTGAGGTCGTGCAGCGCGACCAGCGTGGTGCGGCGCTGTTCCCGCAGCAGGGCGAGCAGTTCGACCTGGTGCCGGACGTCCAGGTGGTTGGTGGGTTCGTCCAGCACCAGGACGTCCGGCTGCTGGGCGAGGGCCCGGGCGAGCAGCACCCGCTGCCTTTCCCCACCGGACAGTTGGGCGAACCGGCGGTCGGCGGCCCCGGCCATGCCGACCCGGGCCAGCGCCTCGGCGGTGATCCGGTGGTCCTCGGGGTCGTCGGCCGCGAAGGCCCGCTTGTACGGGGTGCGGCCCATCGCCACCACCTCGCGCACGCTCAACTCGAAGTCCCCGCCGCGCTCCTGGGGCAGCGCGCCGATGTGCCGGGCGGACTGCGCGGGCCGCAGCTCCGCCAGGTCCCGCCCGGCCAGCAGCACCCGTCCGGCACTCGGGCGCAGATGTCGGTAGACGGTGCGCAGCAGGCTGGACTTGCCGCTGCCGTTGGGCCCGACCAGCCCGGCGATCTCCCCCTCCTCGGCGACCAGGTGGACCCCGGCCACCACCGTGCGGCCGGCCAGGGCGACGCTCAGGTCCTCGACGGCGATCCTCAACTGCGCTCCAGTCGTCGGTCCAGCAGGTAGAGCAGGGTGGGGGCGCCGAGCACCGCGGTGACCACGCCGATCGGCAGTTCCTGGCCGTCCAGGGCGGTGCGGGCGACGGTGTCGACCACCACCAGGAGAACGGCCCCGGTGAGCGCGGACAGCGGCAGCAGCCGCCGGTGGTCGCCGCCGACGAGCAGTCGGCAGACGTGCGGCACCATCAGTCCGACGAAGCCGATCGCCCCGGAGACGGCGACCAGTACGCCGGTGAGCACGCTGGTGACGACGAAGACCTCGCGGCGCAGCCGGGCGACGTCCACGCCGAGTCCGGCGGCCGTCTCGTCGCCCATCAGCATCGCGTTGAGCCCCCGGGCCCGGGCCTGGAGCAGGGCCAGGCCGAGTGCCACGGCGGCCGCGGGGACGGCGAGTTGGGCCCAGACGGCCCCGCCGAGGCTGCCCATCAGCCAGAACAGCACACCCCGGGTCTGCTGCTCGTCGCTGGTCTGCAGGACGAGGTAGCTGGTGATGCCGCCGAGGAACTGGGCGATCCCGATGCCGGCCAGTACCAGGCGCAGCGGGGAGAACCCGCCGCCGCGCCGGGCCATCAGCCAGACCAGGGAGAACGCGCCGAGCGCGCCGACGAAGGCCGCCAGGGAGACGGTGAGGCCGAGCGCGCTGCCGAAGGAGAGTTCGAGACCGAAGGCGGTGCCGAGCACGAGGGTGGCGACCGCCCCGAGGGAGGCGCCGGAGGAGATGCCGAGCAGGTAGGGGTCGGCGAGCGGGTTGCGGACCAGGGCCTGTACGGCGGTGCCGACCAGACCGAGTCCGGCGCCCACCACGGCCGCCAACAGGGCGCGCGGGACGCGCAGTTGCCAGACGATGAGGTCGCGGGTGCCGGGTTCGGGCGCCCGGCCGGTGAGGTGGTGGGCGACCACCGACCAGACCTCGCCGGGCGGGACGTCCACCGAGCCGAGCGAGACGGCGGCGGTCAGGGCGAGCACCAGGGCGACGGCGAGCGCACCGGCCAGCGGCCCGGCCCGCAGTGTGCGGGCCGGGCGCCGGGCGGCGGTGCCGGGTTCACTACCGCCGTCGCCACCGGACCCGGTGACGGCTCCGGTGGCGGTGGCGGTCTCGGCTGCGGTGCCGGATTCGACCGAAGTCACCTGTTACCGACCGTTCTTGACGAGGTCGGGGTGGACGGTGGCGGCGATCTGCCGGACGGCGTCGGCGTTGCGCACGCCCGCGATGGTGGTCACCTCGGAGCCGAGCCGCACGAAGTGCCCCTCCTGGACGGCCTTCAGGCCCTGGGTCGCCGGGAAGCTCCGCAGGAACGCCTCGGCGTCGTCGAAGGCCTTGCGGGTGGCCTCCTCGCTGCCCCGGTTGCGCACCGCCAGCTGGATCCAGTCCGGGTTCTTGGCGACCACGTCCTCCCAGGAGCCGGGCTTGAAGTCGGCGTCGCAGTCGGCGAACACGTTGCGGGCGCCGGCCAGGGTGATCACCGCGTTGGCCACCTGCCGGCCGCAGACCGCGACCGGCTGCTTGGTCCCGGCGTCGAAGTCGAAGACGAAGTAGCCCGGCCGCTTGTCCGCCGGGACACCGGCGAGCGCGGTACGGACCTCGCCGACCTGCTTCTCCATCCCGCTGACGAGTTCCTCGGCGCGGGCGGCGGTACCGGTGACGGCACCGAGGCGGCGGATGTCGTCCTCCACCCCGGCGAGGTCGGTGCGCGGCGCCTTGGCGGCCTTCGGGGTCCCGGCGCAGGCGGTGGACAGCAGGTAGACGTGCTGGATGCCGGCCGCCGCGAACTCCTCCGGAGTCGGGCCGGCGGCCCCGCCCATCATCGGCATCGCGCCGAAGGTGTCGACGTACAGGTCGGCGCCGGAGCCGAGCAGCTTCTCCTTGGGGATGCTCTTGTCACCGAGCACCGGGACCTTGGCGCCCTGTTCGGCCAGGTCCGCCGGCAGGGTGCCCTTGCCGGGCGGGAACCCGGTGCCGATCACCCGGTCGCCCGCGCCGAGCCGCAGCAGCATCTCCAGGCTCGCCGCGTTGCTGGTGACGATCTTCGTCGGGGCCTTGTCGATGGTCGTGTCCTTGCCCGCGCAGTCGGCGACCGTGACGGGGAAGCTCCCGGCCGGAGCGGCCTGGGCGGTGACGGCGGCGCTGTTCCCGGCACCGCCGCCACTGCCGGCGGTGTTTCCGCTGCTTCCGCAGGCGGTGGCGAACAGAGCGACGGCGGCCGCGATACCGCAGACGACGCGAGGGCGCATGGGGACTCTCCTGGTCGGTGGTGGTGCTGTGCGGCCCGCGCTGCGGACCCGGACCAGGTAGTCGGACGGAGGCGGCGACGGGTTCCCGCGACTTGCGGGCCGTCCCGCTCCGATGCGACGGGCGCCGCGCATAGGGTGGCCGAATGGCTGCCCCGACCGATCCGCGCGACGCCGCCCGAGCGCACGCCGAGGCCCGAGCGCACGACGACGCCCGATCGCACGACGGGGTCGACCCGCAGGACGGCGCCGACCCGCGGGACGACCTCGGCCTGTCCGTCCCGCTCGGCCCCCACCCACCGCGCCGGGTGGTCTCGTTGGTGCCCTCGCTGACCGAGGCCGTCGCCGTCACCGCGCCCGGCCTGCTGGTCGGCGCCACCGACTGGTGCAGCCACCCCGCCGACCTGGCGGTCACCCGGATCGGCGGCACCAAGAATCCGGACCTGCCGGGCATCCTCGCGCTCGGCCCCGATCTCGTGATCGCCAACGACGAGGAGAACCGCCGCCCCGATCTGGACTCCCTGCGCGCCGCGGGGGTGCCGGTCTGGGTCACCGACATCCGCACCCTGGACGACGGCCTCCGCTCCCTGCACCGGCTGCTCACCGTCGCCTGTCAACTGCCGCGCCCGGCCTGGCTGGACGAGGCGGAGGCGGCCTGGCGCGACCTCCCGCCGGGGCACGGGCCGGCGGACGGCCCCCGGGTGATCGTGCCGATCTGGCGCCGCCCGTGGATGGTGCTCGGCCGGGACACCTTCGCCGGGGACCTGCTGCACCGCCTCGGCCTGCGGCTCGTGCACGCCCGGCACCCCGACCGCTACCCGGCCGTACCGCTGCCCGAACTGCTCGCGGAGCAGCCGGACTTGGTGGTGCTGCCCGACGAGCCGTACCGCTTCACCGCCGAGGACGGCCCGGAGGCGTTCCCGGGCATCCCGGCCGCGCTGGTCAGCGGACGGCACCTGACCTGGTACGGACCCTCGCTCACGACCGCCCCGGCGGTCCTCCGGCTGGCGATCGACCACCCGTTCGTCCAGGGCCGCGAGAGCACACCATAGGATGACCGCCACTCACCGGGATCACCGGTGACAAGTGGGGGGACCGTAGATGAGTTCGAGCACCACCCGGCGGACCGCCGCCCTGGTGTCCGCCGTCGCCGTGTCGACCGCCGTCCTGGCGGGCTGCGGCACCGAGAGCGCCGACAAGCACCCGAACGCGGCGTCCAGCACCACGCTCACTGCGGCCACCGCCACACCGAGCGACCCGGCGAGCGCCAGCCCGTCCGCCGGCACCACCCCGACGCCGACCGGCTCGGCGTCCGCGAGCCCCAGCGCCTCGCACAGCCCGAGCGCGAGCGCGAGCAAGTCCGCGAAGGCCTCGCCCACCGCCCAGGCCGGCAACGCCAAGAGCGGCGGCAACGCGGCCGGTGCACCCGCCACCCAGCCGCCGGTCGAGAAGCCCGCGATACCCGCGCCCGTCCCGACCGCCAAGCCCGGCGCCGTCGCCCTCCCCGCGCCGCCCGCCCCGCCGGTCCCGCACGTGCCCCCGCTGCAGAGCGGCTGCCAGCCCAGCAAGCCCCAGCCGGACGAGCCCAAGACGGCGGTCGGCGCGGCACTCACGGCGGCGGCCGGCCAGTCCCGGGTGCTCACCCTGAGCTCCGGCGGCACCGACAAGCTCCCGCCGCTGCCGGTCAACCTGGTGAAGGCGATCGCCTGGCAGGAGAGCGGCTGGCAGTCCGGCATCCTCGCCTGCGACGGCGGTATCGGCACCATGCAGATCATGACCAACACCGTCAGCTGGATGAACGGCAAGTACGGCACCAACTCCGACCCCAAGACGCTCACCGGGAACGTCCAGCTCGGCACCCAGCTGCTCGACTGGCTGGTCGCCTACTACGGCGACTCCTCCTTCGACGGCAAGTACGACCTCTCCCCCGACCCGGCCACCGGCAAGACGCCGCTGCTCGACCTGGTCATCTCGGCCTACAACGCGGGCGCGGGCAACGTGCACTACACCACGGTCACCGACCCCACCTCCGGCCAGATCGTCGGCAGCCTGGACATCCCCAACCCGAAGTACGTCGCCAACGTGAAGGCGCTGATGGCCGGCCAGCCGTGGAACGCGGCCGGCTGACGCCTCCCCCACGTCACGGTGGTCCGGCCGCGGCCGGACGTCGGTACGGCGCAGGGCCCGGGACGCTCGTGCGTCCCGGGCCCTGAAGGTTTCCGGCGGCGACCCGCCCGGACGTCAGCCGCGCGCGGCGGCGACGGCGGCGCCCAGCGCCTCCTTGATCCGGGGGCCGAGCCGGGCGAAGCCCAACTCCTTCATGGCCGCGCGGAGCAGTTCCTCGTCGGACCGCCCGGTGCCGTCGCCGTCGATCCAGCGGACGACGGCGAGCAGTTCGTCGGCCGAGTAGGCGGTCACGGGGCGGCCGGGGGTGAAGTCCGGCTTCGCGGGACGGTCGGCGGACTCGTCGGCGGACTCCTCGGCGACGGGGACGGCCTCCGGCTGCGGCTCGACGGCGGCCTCGACCTCCACCTCGGCGGTGGGGGCCTCCTCGACGGCCTCCGGCTCGCCGGCGGGCGCCTCGGCCGGGGCCTCCTCAGCAGCCTCCGCCTCGACGACCTCCACCTCGGTGACCTCAGCCTCGACGACCTCCGCCTCGGCGGCCGGAGTCTCAGCCTCGGGCTCCTCGGCCACGACGACCGGGGCCTCCACAACCGCCTCGACCTCAGCGGCGGGGGCTTCGACAACGGCCTCGGGCTCGTCGACCACAACCGCCGGGGTCTCTTCGACGGTCTCCGCCTCGACCACCGACTCCTCGGCCTCGACGACCGGCGCGTCAGCCTCAGCCTCAACCGCAAGGGCCTCGACCTCAGCGGCGGGTTCCTCGACCACGACCGCCGGGGTCTCCTCGACCACCGGCGCCTCAGCCTCGACGGCGGGAGCCTCGACAACGGCCTCGGGCTCCTCGACGGTGTCCGTCTCGGTAACCGGCTCCGCGACCTCGACGACAGCGGCCTCGACCTCGATGGCCTCGACCTCGACCTCGACGGCGGGCTCCTCGGCCTCAACCGTCTCCTCGTCGGTCGCGTCCGCCCGCTCCGTCACCTCGTCCGCAGTCGCGGCCTCGGCCAGGGCGGCGGTCGCAGCGGCCACCAGGTCGTCAGCGGCCGGGGAAGGCGCCGGGAGGGAGACCACGGCGACCGGGGTCTCCTCCGTCACCTCCTCAACCGCGGCCGAATCGGCCCCAGTTGCGACCTCGACCTCGACGACCTCGACCTCGACCTCGGCGTCAACCTCGGCCTTGACCTCAGCATCGGCCTCGGCCTCAACCTCGACGGCCTCCGTGACCGCAGCCGGCGTCTCCTCCGCCAGCCCGTCCCGCTGCCCGCCCGCCAGGGCCTGCCGCGCGGCGGCCTCGGCCTCGGCGTCGCTGCCGGACGTCTCGACCTCGACCTCGACCGCGGCCTCGACCTCGGTGTCGACCTCGGCGACGAGCTCGGGCTCCTCGGAGACCGTCACCTCCGCCGCCGAATCAGCCGCCGAATCCGCCAGCCCGTCCCGCTGCCCGCCCGCGAGCGCCTGGCGCGCCGCGTACGCGGCCTCGGCGGCGCGGCGGTCGGCCTTGGCCGCGGTGAGTTCGGCGAGCAGGTCGGCGAGGCCGGCCTCCTCCAGGGTGGCGCGCAGGCCGCGGATGGTGGGGAGGCGGTAGAGGGTGCCCTCGTCGGCGGCGAGCCGCTCGACCAGGTCGACCAGTTCCGCGAAGGGCAGCCCGTCCAGGTCGTGGTCGGGCAGCATCCGGGCGAGGTCGCGCATGCCGGTGTTGATCGGCTCGAAGGCCTGGGCGGTGCGGTCGACCAGGGCGCCGTCGGCGGGCACGCTCGGGAGGGTGCCCGCGGGGGCGAGGGCGGCCCAGGCGCGGCGCTCGATCTCGGCGGAGGTGAGCGCCTCGTGCAGGTCCTCGCGGCGGACCTTGCGGTCGTGGGCGAGGGCGGTGGCCTGCTTGCGCAGCGAGCGGCCGCGCAGCCAGGAGAGCTTGACGCCGTTCTCGCGGCGCCAGGTGCTGTCGGCGGTCGCGGCGGCGAGGGCGGTCAGGTCGGCGTCGTAGGCGGCGGTGCTCAGGGTGGCGGCGGTGCGGCGCACCCGCTGGAGCATCTCGACCAGCAGCGCGGTCTTGGCGACGGTGTCGGGCTCGTCGAGCTTGACCTCGGCGGCCAGCGCGGTGACGGCCTCCCAGGTCTGCTGGAGGTCGCGGCCGCGCAGTTCGGCGAGCGCGGTGGAGGCGGCGCGGGCGTCCTCGGGGGTGGCCACGGTGTCGACGGCGGCGTACCAGGCGTGGGTGTCGGCGCTGAGCGTGAAGGCCCCGAGTTCGGCGTAACGGCCGAGGTCTTCGCGGAGGTCGGGCTCCGCAGCGGCGTCCTGGGGGTCCTTGACGTCTGCGGCGTCGGCGACGTCCGCCGAGTCGGCTGCGTCGGCGTTGCGCGAGTGAAGCACTGTCATGTGAGGTCCGGTTCTGGGCGACGACGGCGGGGCTGACGGCGAGGGGGCGGCGGACCGGGTGCGCGGGGCCCCTGGGGCGGGACCGGGGGGCGCGCGGTCGGGCCGCCGGTTGTGGAGGCCCAGAATACGGGTGCCCGTTCGAGCCTTGCACGCACCCACCGCCGGACGGGCCGGTGTCGTGTGCCATGACGCCCGCCTGGCCGCTACTCGGGAGGGCCACCCGGGTGTCCCCGCGCTGGTCCGGACGGGTGGCCGGGGTGCTCCGTCCGGGGCGGGCGCGGTCGGCGCAGCCCGTCCAGCGGCACGGTGCGGGTGCCCCGGGCGGGGCCCGGCCCGCCGGGAACGGGCCCGGTGGTGGCGCGGCGGCCCGGTGGCGGGCGGTGGCCGGCCCGGCCGAGGGCGGGCAGGTCGACCGGCGCGAGGTACTCGTGGAGCGCCGTGCGCTGCCACCACGCGCCGGTTTCCCGCAGTTCGCGCCATCCGGTGAACCGGTAGAGGTAGAGGGTCGCCCGGACGTGGGTCGGCGGGGCGTCGGGGAAGGGGTTGTGGCGCAGCAGCCGCAGGGTCGCCCGGTCGCCGCTCAGCAGGCGGGCGACGAACGGCAGGAACCACGGGCGGGCGTAGCCGGGCGAGATGCCGGCGAACCACATCAGCCAGTCCAGCCGCAGGTGGTAGGGGGCGTACTGACGCGGGAGGCGGCGCACGTCGCCGGGTTTGCCCTTGAACCCGTACTCGCGCCAGACGGTGTGCGGGGTGAGGACGGCCTCGTCGGTGCCCTCGACCACGACCTCCTGGCGGAGGCGGTTGACGCTGCCGAAGGCACCGTAGGTGTTGACGAGGTGGAGCCGGTTGAAGGAGCGGTTCATCACCTGGCCCGGGGAGAGCAGGTTGCGCACCGGCCAGTAGCTGAGCACCAGGACGGCGGCGGTCACGGCGGCGACCACCGCCTGGTACCAGACGGGGGCGTCGGGGTGGCCGCCGGCGTGGCCGGGCAGGCCGAGGCGGGCCGGTTCGACGGCGGCGAGGGCGAGGACGACGGTCAGCCAGTTGAGCCAGGCGAAGTTGCCGGAGGCGATCAGCCACAGCTGGGTGGCGACCACCGCGCAGGCCGCGTAGCTCGCGATCGGCTGCGGGAGCAACAGGCCGATCGGGACGAGGAGTTGGACGACGTGGTTGGCCGCGACCTCGACCCGGTGCAGCGGGTCGGGCAGGTGGTGGAAGAACCAGCTGAGCGGTCCGGGCATGGGCTGGGTCTCGTGGTGGTAGCGCAGACAGGTCAGATCGCGCCAGCAGCTGTCGCCGCGCAGTTTGATCAGTCCGGCGCCGAACTCGACCCGGAAGACCAGCCAGCGGATCAGCCAGAGGACGGGGGTGGGCGGCGCGGTGTCGGCGTTGCCGAGGAACGCGACGAGCGAACCGGCTTCGAGCAGCAGCGACTCCCACCCGAAGGAGTACCAGGTCTGCCCGACGTTGACGATGGAGAGGTAGAGGCCCCAGAGCACCGCCCACAGCAGGATCGACGCCCAGAGCGGGACGGCGTCGCCGAGTCCGGCCGCGACGGCGGCGGCCAGCGCGGCGCCGCTCCAGGCGACGGCGGCGAAGAAGCGGTCGCTGTAGTGGAGGTGGAAGAGCCCCGGTGCCCGGCGGAACGGGACGCGGGCGGTGAAGTGTGGCACCGGCAGCATGCCGTCGGTGCCGATGAGCGCGCGGAACTGCGCGGCGGCGTTCAGGAATCCGATCAGGTAGAGGCCGGCGAGCAGGCGCTGGACGAGCAGGCGGCTCAACCAGTAGTCGGGGGCGGCGAACCAGTCCATCCAGTCCATGCGGCCCATGCCTACCACCGGTGGCCCGTCGGCGGGCCCGGCCGGACATCGGGCCGCGGACGGTTCACCCGCTCGCCCCCGGAACGACAGCGTGGCGGGGAGCCTCTCCTCGGGGGTGAGAGGCGCCCCGCCACGGTGGTGGGCGGTACGGGTGATGCTGCGGGCGGGCGTGCCCGCGGGCCGTGCTGCCGCGCACGAGCGGCGGTCGGCCGCTCAGTTCGGCAGGACGGGTCCGGCCCCGCCGGCGATGCCCGGCCGGCCGGCCCCGGGGGTGGCGGCGCTCTGCTGGAGCCGGTCGACCAGCAGCGCGGCCAGGGTGCCGAGTTCCTCCTCGGTGCGGGTCTGGGCCGTGACGTCCATGCCGACGGTGAGGACGCCGTTGACCTGACCGGTGCGGGCGCCCCGCAGCGGGGTGCAGGTGAAGCTGAAGACCTGGGCGCGCTGTGCGTCGGGGCCGCCGGACTGGATCCGGGCGTTGTTGAGGACGGTGACGCGACCGGTGTGGTACGCCTCCGTGACGGCCTGCTGGAGGCCGGCCGCGCCGAGCTGGGGGTAGGCCGCACCGATCGCGCCGTACGCCACCGGGACGCCGAAGGTCTCGGCGTGCTGGGCGTTGGCGTAACGGATCTCCTGGCCGGGGCAGTCGGTGAGCAGGATGGGGAACGGGGAGCCGTCGAAGGCCGCGAACATCTCCTGCTGCTGGGCGAGCAGGTTGTCGCGCAGCCGGATCTCGGAGAGCAGCGCCTCGGCGAGGTGCTGGATGTCGCGCAGTCGCTCGCGCCCCCACTGCCGGGGTTCCCGGTCGAGGACGCAGACGGTGCCGATGACGGTGTTGGTGTCGTCGACGAGCGGGGCGCCGAGGTAGGCCCGGACGCCGAGTTCGTCCACGACCGGGTTACCGGCGAACCGGGGGTAGGCGAGGATGTCGTCCAGGGCGAGGGGTGAACGCTGGGCGACCACGTGCGGGCAGAAACCGTGGCTGAGCGGCATCTCCCGGGTGGGGAGGTCGAAGGCGATGCCGCGGTCGGCCCAGGAGGCGCCGTCGTCGGTGGCGAGATCGGACGAGTTTGGCGGAATGTAGAGCCCCCGGAACATCTGGCGCTCGTCGTTGATGAAGTTGACCATCGCGATGGGAGCCCGCGTGATACTGGCTGCCAGGTGAGCGAAGCGGTCGAAGGCCTCGTCCGCGGTGGCTTCGTTGAGACCCAGGCCGCGCAGCCTGCGGGTCCGCTCGGATTCCCCGGCAGGACCCGGGAACTGGCCTTGAGTGCTCATCACATCAGTCATGGCGCACATGTAATCAGACATTCGAGAGCCACGGTGGAACCGGGACTGGGCCGCCCCCCTTGCTGATGAACAGTCAAAGCAGCATGTGAGCGACCCACTACAGGTCGGCAGAGCGGGGGAAGCACACTCCCCACCCGACGCGGTGACAAAACCCGTCACCAGTACGCCACTGGATGAACGGGCCGAATCCCGCCAATCCAAGATCCACTAGCTGTGCACCCGGTGTGCACATATGACAATGAGCCCTGCCGAAGACACGGACGGTAGTTCCTGTGCCCCATGGGAGAACCGGTCCTCATGTCCGCATGCACCGATGGCTCTCGAAGCGATCGGCACCGCCACCCCTCCACACCCCCACCCGAGCTCCCTGGGGGAGCGGCCGGAGCGGCATCTACGGCGCGAACGGAGGCACGACGCCCACCGGAACGAGAGGACCAGACATGGCGATGGACTACTTCACCGACGAGCGGCACGAGAGCCTCCGGGCGGAGGTCCGTGCGTTCGCGGAGAAGGAGGTACGTCCTCAGGTGGCCCGGATGGAGGCCGACCGGGAGATCGAGTTCGGACTCTCGCGGGAGATCGCCCGCCGCGGCTGGATCGGCGTCACGATCCCGCGCGAGTTCGGCGGCCTGGGCCTGGGACACCTCGCCAAGACCATCATCGTGGAGGAACTGGCCCGGGTCAGCGGCGCGATGGGCGCCGTGGCCCAGGCCTCGCAGCTCGGCGTCGCCAAGGTCATCCACTTCGGCTCGGACGTCCAACGGCGCAAGTGGCTGCCCAAGTTCGCGTCCGGCGAGGCCCTGCCGACGATCGCGGTCACCGAGCCGGAGTCCGGCGGCCATGTGCTCGGCATGGCCGGCACCGCCCGCCGCGAGGGCAACGAGTACGTGCTCAACGGCCGCAAGGTGTTCGTCGGCAACTCGCACATCGGCGACGTCCACGGCGTGGTGTTCCGCACCGGCACCGGCAGCAGGGGGCTCTCCGCCTTCCTGGTCGAGAGCGACCGGCCCGGCTTCCGCACCGGTACCGCCGGCACCCAGGGCGGCCTGCACGGCTTCAGCTTCGGCGAGCTCGTCTTCGAGAACTGCCGCATCCCCGCCGGCAACCGGCTCGCCGAGGAGGGGCAGGGCCTCGACGTCGCCTACTCCTCCTCCACCCTGTACGGCCGGCTGAACCTGGGCGCGGTGGCGCTCGGGATCCACACCGCCGTGGTGGAGGACACCGTGCGCTACGCCGAGGAACGGGTGCTCTACGGCCAGCCGATCAACCAGCTCAACAGCATCGCGCTGAAGCTCGGCGAGATGCAGTCCCGGCTGATGACGGCCAAGTTGACCGCGTACCACGCCTCCCACCTGCTGGACCACGGCAGGACCTGCGACGCCGAGCTGATGAACGCCAAGCTCATCAACACCGAGTACGCGATGGACTCGGCGCGCCAGGCGATGGAGATCTTCGCCGCGCGCGGCACCCAGGAGGAGCACCAGGTCTTCCGCTACCTGCGGGACGCCACCCACATCTTCGCCCCGGCCGGCACCTCGGACGTGCAGAAGCTGCGGCTCGGGCAGGTGGCGGCGGGCACGTACGGCAAGCAGTGGTCGGCCGAGCTGTCCGACCTGACGAGCTGGGCGTGGACCGAGCTCAACCAGCTGGAGGACGAGGCGCCGTCGATGCAGGAGCAGATCGGGCGGCGCGGCCGGGCCATCCGGGCCGGCGGCCGGGTGGTGCCGCTCGCCGCGGCGGGCTGATCCGGGGGCGGGCCACGCCGGGGCGGGTCCATCGGGGCGGGCGGATCAGGGCAGGCCGATCGGGGCAGACCGATCGGCGGCGGGCTGCGCCGGGAGTGGTCGCTGTTCAGGACGGTGGCGAACCTTCGGCACAACCACCGTTTGACCTGTTCCTGACGGTTCTTCGGGAGACCCGCCCGGTCTCCCGGGGAGCCGCTCCGCCCGCACGACGCCCGCACGACGACCGCACTGAGCTGCGGCATTCCGTCGGCGAACACTCCGACCGAAACCGGTCGGCCCCGCCAGCAACCGTTCACATATCGTCAGTTGATGTTGCGACGAGGGCACCCGGGACTGATAGGTTTCCTGCCGTCGGCGGCCGCACTGCACCCCGCCCGGACGGTGACACCACGTCACCCCGTCCGGCGACCCCGGCCTCGGCGCCCTGAAGCCCGACCGGGCCGCTCGGGTCGAACCCGCCGTCCGGCCCCGAGACCCGGCCTGCAACTCGGCCCTGCAACAAGGAATCAGATGCCAGGCATATCGGCCCCCCGCACGGGGCACCGCGCCGGCCGGTCCGGCTCCCTCCGCAGCTCGCTGCTCGCCCTCGTGCTGGTCCCCTGTCTGGGCCTCGCCGCCGCCTGGGGATACGCCGCCTACCTGCTGCGCGGCACCGCCGACCGCACCGCGCTGCTGGCCGGAACCGCCGTCGTCGCCCTGGTGCTGCTGGTCAGCCTGGTCCGCGGCATCCGGGCAGCCCGGTCCCTCTCCGCCCGGCTGGCCGAACTGCGCACTGACACCCTCGCACTCGCCCAGCAGGAGATCCCCGAGGTCGTCGGGCGCCTGCGGACCGGCGAACCGGTGCCCGCCCCGCCCACCTGGGCGCCGTCCCGGCGGGTCGGCGACGAGGTCCAGCAGACCTCCGACGGGCTGGCCGCCGTCCGGCAGGCCGCCGTCGCCGCCATCGTCCACCAGGCCCAGGGCCGCGAGGGGACGAAGAAGGTCTTCCTCAACATCGCCCGCCGCACCCAGATCCTGATCCACCGGCAGATCAGCATGCTCGACGCGCTGGAGCGCGAGCACGAGGAACCCGAGCTGCTGCGCGAGCTGTTCGCGGTCGACCACCTGGCCACCCGGATGCGGCGCAACGCCGAGAACCTGGTCATCCTCGGCGGTGCGCTGCCCGCCCGGCGCTGGCGCAACGCGGTGCCGATGGTCAACGTGCTGCGCAGCGCCGTCTCCGAGACCGAGAACTACGCCCGGGTCGTCGTCCAGGGCGTGCCGCGCACCTCGCTCAGCGGGCAGGCCGTCGCCGACGTGATCCACCTGGTCGCCGAGCTGATCGAGAACGGCACCACCTTCTCCCCGCCGTACACCCAGGTGCAGGTCTCCGCGCAGGAGGTCCCCAAGGGTCTGGCGGTCGAGGTGGAGGACCGCGGCCTCGGCATGACCGAGGAGGAGTACGAGCGGCTCAACGAGTACCTGGCCAACCCGCCCGAGCTGGACGTCTCCGCGCTCGGCGACGACCTGCGGCTCGGCCTGTTCGTCGTCGCGCGGCTGGCCGCCCGGCACGACATCCAGGTCACTCTGCGGCCCTCCCCGTACGGCGGCACCCGGGCCGTGGTGCTGGTGCCCGCGACGCTGCTGGAGCAGGCGGAGCGGCCGGCCACGGTGCCCGGACTGCCGTCCGGCGCGCGCGTCACCCGGACCCCGGTGCCCGAACCGCGCTCCGCGAACGGCGACTTCGGTGACCTCGGCGCGGCCGACGAGGAGCTGTCGGGGGCGCTCGCGGGGGTGCTCAGCGGACTGCTCGGGAGTGCGCCCGCCGCGCCCGGTGCTGCCGGGGATCCTGCTGCGGGCGGTGCCGGTGACCCGGAGGGCCCTGCGGCCGGTGCGGCCGGTGCGCCTGATCCGGCCGGTGCGACCGGTTGGGCCGGTGCTGCTGGTGCTGCTGGTGCGGCTGGTGCGGTGCACGGCGGGATCGTCGTCGGCGAGCTGATCGAGCGACAGGACGGTGCGGGTGGCCCGGCCGTCCCGGACCACGGCGGACTGCCGGTCGGCGCCTCGATCCCCGGACTGCCCGGTGCCGTGGTGGTCCCCCGGCCGGCGATGCCGCGCCCGTACGACCTGCCGGCCGATCCGATGGACCCGATCGGTCCGACCGATCTGATCGATCCGGCGGGCCAGGCCGGTCCGTCGGCCGGGCTCGCCGCCGAGCGGCTCGCCGGCGGGGCCGGTGACCTGGCCGCCGACCTCCGGTCGGACGTCACCCCCAGCCACGAACGCCCGCGGGAGGACCACGTGGAGCACGGCCCGGACGGTGAACTGCGCACCCCGCGGATCCTGCCGCAGCGGGTCCGCAACGCCAGCCTCGCCGAACAGCTCCGCGAGGCCAACGCACCCGGCGGCACGGTGCCGCCGGTGGCGTCCCTCTCCGCACCGGCCGCCGCGTCGACCTCCGCGCCCACCGGTCCGCGCCACGGCGAGGCCGACGACCCCTCGCCGGCCCGGTCCCGCGCCACCATGGCCGCCATCCAGCGCGGCACCCGGACTGCCCGCGAGGCCGGTACCGAGCCGAACCCGCCCGCCACCGCCCCCCACCCGGCCGCGAGCTCCGCCGCCGGGGAAGCCGCGGAAGCCTCCGCCGTTCAGGAACCCAAGGAACAGCAGTGATGACGCAGCACACCGACACCCAGCGCGACCTCAACTGGCTGCTGGACCAGCTGGTGGCGCGGGTACCCGAGACCCGGCACGCCATCGTCCTCTCCGAGGACGGCCTGCTGGTCGGCACCTCCCAGGGCCTCGACCGGGCCGACGCCGAGCACCTGTCCGCCGTCGCCTCCGGCCTGCAGAGCCTGGCCCGCGGCGCCGGGCACCGCTTCAACGGCGGACGGGTCCGGCAGACCGTGGTCGAGATGGACCAGCTGTTCCTGTTCGTCACCACCGCCGGGCAGGGCGCCCGGCTGGCCGTCCTCACCAGCGAGCAGGTGGACGCCGGGCTGATGGCCTACGAGATCAACATGCTGGTCAAGCAGGTCGGCCAGTACCTCACCGCGGCGCCGCGCAGCGACGCGGGCCAAGGCGGCGCGGGTGGCGGTGCGTGACCACCGACGACGCCGACGAGGGCTGGTTCTACGACAAGGAGGCCGGCCATCTGGTCCGCCCCTACGCGATCACCAACGGGCGCACCGGCCCGGTCCGTGACGGCTTCGCGCTGATCACCCTGGTGGTCACCGCCGACCCGCGCGCCGACACCAGCCGGTTGACCCCCGAGCCGGCCGCGATCCTCGACATGTGCCGCGAACGCCCGCTGGCCGTGGCCGAGATCGCGGCCAGCATGGACCTGCCGGTGAGCGTGGTCAAGGTGCTGCTGGACGACCTGGCGGAGGCCCGGCTGATCCTCACCCGGGCCCCGGTCCAGCTCGCCGAGGCCCCGGACATCTCACTGATCCAGGCCGTGATCGAGGGCGTCCGACGGCTCTGACCGGCCGGTCGCCCCGCCCGCCGACGCGCCCACCGCCCCGCCCGCCGCCCCGCCTCGAAACTCACAGTTCCCTTCCAGGAGACCCGAATTGACGACCAAGAGCCTGGTGCCGGGCGCGGTCAAGATCCTCGTCGCCGGCGGCTTCGGCGTCGGGAAGACCACCATGGTCGGCTCGGTCAGCGAGATCGAACCGCTGCAGACCGAGGAGCGGATGACCCGCGCCAGCATCGGGGTCGACAGCCTTGAGGGTGTCCAGGGCAAGTCCACCACCACGGTGGCGATGGACTTCGGTCGGATCACCGTCCACGAGGACCTGGTGCTCTACCTCTTCGGTACGCCCGGGCAGTTCCGGTTCTGGTTCATGTGGGACGACCTCGCCCTCGGCGCGCTCGGCGCGATCGTCCTCGCCGACACCCGGCGGCTCGAATCCAGCTTCGCCGCCGTGGACTTCTTCGAGCAGCGCGGCATCCCGTTCGCCATCGGCGTCAACTGCTTCCACGGCCGCCGCGACGCCACCCCGGAGGACGTCCGACGCGCCCTCGACCTCGGGCCCGAGGTGCCGGTGGTGCTGTGCGACGTCCGGGAGCGGGCGTCCAGCAAGGAGCTGCTGCTCGCCCTGCTCGACCGGGTGCACCGGGACGCACTGGCCGTCGCCCGGCGGTGAGGCCGCCGGGCCGGGCCGGGCAGGTCGGCCGCTCGCCCGGCCCTGCCCGGCTCGCTGTTACGCCTTGGCCGGGGTGAGTTCCGCGAGCGCGTCGACCAGCGGGGCCAGCTCGGGGAGCTCGGCGGCCTGCGTCAGGGTCGCCTCCAGGGTCGCGTCGTGCACCGGCCGGGCGGCCTCCAGCAGGGCGCGCCCCTCCGGCGTCAGCTCGGTGTAGATGCCGCGTCGGTCGTCCGCGCAGAGGTAGCGGCTGAGCAGGCCCCGGTCCTCCAGGCGGCTCACCAGCCGGGTGGTCGCGCTGCTGCTCAGCGCCGCCGCCCGGGACAGCTGCTGCATCCGCATGTGCCAGCCGTCCTGGCGGGAGAGCGCCTCCAGCACCGTGTACTCGACCACCGAGAGCTTGTGCTCCGCCTGGAGCGCCTTCTCCAGCGCGGTGTCGATCAGCCCGTGCAGCGCGGCAAGCGTCCGCCAGCCACTGGCCCGGACCTCAGCCGCATCGTCGCGGATGCCCATGGCTCGCCTTCCCTTCACGTCCTGTGCTGTCTACTGCTGCTTCCTCCCACAAGTATGCCAGTCGGCGCGGATTATCGGTCTCTGCAAATATTTCGACTCGGGGAGCGGCCGATGCCTCGGCTCACGGCCCGGCTTCACGACGTGGCCGGGTGGGGTACCTCCTCGTCCTCCCAGGCGGCGGAGCAGAGCGCGACGGCCAGTGCCTCGGTGTAGTCGGCGGCGGCTAGCCAGGCGGTGGCGAAGGCGTCGTGGTCGTCCTGGACGATCCGGCCGAACACGTCGCGCGCCCGGTTCGCCCCGGCCGCCCGCAGACCGTCCAGCAGGTCGGCTGCCGTGACCAGACCTGCGGCGCGCAGCAGGCCCCGGTCGGCCGCCGCCGTGGCCGGGCTCGGGGCGAGGGCGGACCGGCCGGTGGTGACCGTCTGCTCCACCCGTCGGCCCAGCACGTGCACGGGCGGGCCGACGGGCGGCGCGACGGGGAGCGGCTGCGGTGCAGGCCCGGCCGACCGCTCAGCGGGCTGGAGGTCGGCGGTCTGGAGGCGCTCCAGACCGAGGTTGATCCGGCCGGCCCGGTCGGCCGGGAGGACCAGGCAGTGGGACTCCCCACGATCCGCGTCGGGGGCGGGGGCGGACGTGGAGTCGTCCGGGGGTGTGCCGATCGCGAGCACCCGAAGCTCCGGGCGGTCGGCCCGCTCCAGCCGGCCGATCAACCGCAACCGCAGGCCGGGGGCCGTGGCGAGCAGCGCGAGATTGGCCCGGAAGGCCAGGTCGGGATGCTCGTGCCCCGGGCGCAGCACGATCACCGGCTCGCTCCCGCCGGTACGGGTACGGGCACGGCCCAGCAGCTGGAGCGCCCCGCCGCGGCCGCTCGGGGCCGCCCCCAGCAGGGTGACGTCCAGGAACAGCAGGTCGCTCCCCGCCGGGCGGCTCTCGTACGGCAGCTCCTGCGCCGCGAGCGCCCGCGCCACCTGGGCGGCGGGCGGCTCGGACCAGAGGCGGGCCACCGGCTCCGCCGTCCAGTCCGCCCCGGCCGCGCGGACCGCCCGGACCGAGGCACCCGCCCCCAGCCGACCGGTGACCGACCTGGTCGCCCCCTGGACGGCCAGCCCGGCACGGCTGAACTCGCGGTGGCTGAGCGCCGCGTCACCCAGCCGCACCGTCCGGTTGCCCGCCCCGACGGCCAGCGGGGCGGCAGCCGCCGCATCACCGTGCGGCAGCACCTCGGCGACCGTGCTCAGCCGCCCGCCGGTGTCCACCGCCCAACTGACCGCGCCGGCGTGGGTGGCGGTCAGCACCGGCTCGGCGAACAGCCCGTACAGCCGTAGGCCGCCCTCCTCGGCGTAGCTCTGGCGGGCGGTGCCGCGCAGCACGCCGAGCGGGGCGGGGGTGGACACCGGGTCGGAGGCGGCGGCGAGGGCGGGCGCGGGGCCGGTCAGGGCGGTGGTGAGGCCGAGCAGGTCGCGCAGAACGGCGACCAGGTCCGCCAGCCGGTGGTCGGGCGCACCGGAGCGGGCCGCCCGGATCCTGGTCACCACGGCGACCGCCGCCGCGGCCGGTCGGTAGAGTCCCGCCACCCGGGCCCGGTGGGCGGCGCGCAGCAGTTCGGCCTGGGACACGGCGCCCGCCCCGCTCACCCCGGCGGCCAGCAGCGCGCAGGCGGCCCGGTGGAGGTGGCGGGCGGCGGCGAGTTCGGCCGGGGTCAGGGTGGCGGGCTCGGGCGGCTCGGTGGCCGTCGGTTCGTCGCCCCCGGGCCCGGTCGGGACGGAGGCCGTCGGTAGGGAAGCCCCCGCTGCGGTCTCCGTCGGTGCTGGCTCCGTCGGTACCGAAGCCGCCGCTGCGGGCTCCGTCGGCTCCGGGGCCTCGGCCAGCGGGCAGAGGGTGACGGCGGCGGCGCGGTGCACGCAGGCCGGGGCCAGCAGGCAGCCGCACCGGACGTCGTCCGGACCGACGACCACCCCGCCGGGGGCGTGCAGGACGAGCGACGCCTCCTCGTCGACCGGCACCCGCCACTCGTCGCCGGACCGGCTCACCGGCCGCTGCGCCAGCTTCGCCACCGCGGCGTCCAGCCGCTTCTGCAGGCGGGCGCTCAGCCCGGACACCACCTCGGCGACCACCTCGGGCCGGACGCCCGGCCAGTCGTTCTCACGCGTCGTCGCGCTCATCGCACCTTCTCCCCCACCCAGCGGGCCAGTTCCCATGGACTCAGTGCCGCCACCGGCATGCCGGCCGCGACGAGCCGGCCCGCGACCGCCTTCGAGTACCGGGCCGTCCCGGTGTCGTCCAGCGCCGCGCAGCCGAGCAGGTGCACGCCGGAGTCCACCAGCGCCCGGGTCTCGGCGAGCAGTCCGTTCACCGGGCCGCCCTCCTCGAAGTCGCTGACCACCGCGATCAGCGTCCGCGACGGCACCGTCACCAACCCGCGCGCGTAGCGCAGCCCGGTCGCGATGCTGGTGCCGCCGCCGACCCGCACCTCCAGCAGCAGGCTCAGCGGATCCGCCACCCGCTCCGTCAGGTCGAGCACCTCGGTGGAGAAGGCGACGAAGTGGGTGGTCAGCGAGGGCACCCCGACCAGGATCGAGGCGGTGAGCGCCGCCCAGACCGTGGACGCCTCCATCGACCCGGACACGTCCACCACCAGGATCAGCCGCCAGTCGTTGGCCTGCCGCGCCCTGGTCCGGAACACCGGACGCTCCGGCACGATCACGGTGCCCTCGCCGTCCGGTCCGGGACGGGCGGTGGCCAGGTTGGCCCGGATGGTCCGGTGCAGGTCCAGCCCGCCGCCCGGGCGCCGGGACGGGCGCGGGACGCTGATCCCGGTCAGCGCCGGGCGCAGCCTGGTCGCCAGCTCCCGGCTCAACTCGTCCACCAGTCTCCGCACCAGCGGACGCAGCCCGGCCACCCTGGCCTCCGGCAGACCGCCCGCGTGGTCCAGCACCGCGCGCAGCAGCTCGACGGACGGGCGGACGGCGGACGGGTCGATCGCCTCCAGGACGTCCGTCCGGCCCTGGGCGACCGCGGCGGCCAGGACCTCCTCCCGCACCCCGGGGCCGAACAGCGCCTCCAACTCCTCGGCCCACTCGCGCACCCCCGGGAACGGCGTCTCCCGGCCGCCGCCCCGCCCGCCCCGGCCGGCCCTGTCGTCCAGGCCCGGGCCGGAGCCCTCGCCGTGCCCGCGGCCGTACAACTCGTCGAGGGCGGTGGCGAGTCGGGCACCGCGGCCGGTCAGGCCGCCCGTCCCCGGGCGGCCGAGCAGCAGCCGCCAGCGCTCGGCGGGAGCGAGGGCGTGGCCGGCGGGCGAGGACTGCCCGGCGGGCACCGGGGCAGGCCCCGGGACGGGCTCCGGGACGGGCCCCGGCTCGCCCGGTCCGGCCGGTCCGGCCTCGGGAGGCAGCAGGCCCCGACCGGCCAGCACCCGACGGGCCGCCAGGTCCGCGCGCACCCACCGGGCCACCAGCGCGGGGTCGGTCTGCTCCGGCAGCGCGGCCAGCCGCGAGCCGAGGCGCTCCTCGACCAGGGACAGCAGGCGGTCGCGGGCGGCCGGGCTGAGCGTGTCGAAGCCGCCGCGCAGCGCGGGCAGTCGGTCCAGGAACGCGGCGTCCGACAGCGAACCGACCCGTTCCAGCAGCGGTTCGAGCGCCTCGGGCGCACTGTCGAACAGGCCCTCCGCGGCCGTCAGCACCCCGACCAGCAACCGGCCGAGCACCTGCCGTGCCCGTACGTCCGTCGCCCCGTCCACCCAGGACGCGGCCCGCCCGCCGAAGGACTCGGCCGGCTCCTGCCCGAGCAGCACCCGGACCGCACCGGCCGCACCCCGCACCAACGGGCTTCCCCGCTCGGCGAGTTCACCCAGCACATGGCCCAGGCGCACCCCGCCCGACCGGTCCGCCCGTCGCGCCAGCTCCACCAGCGCCCGCGCGTCCCCGGGATCGTCCGACCCGCCCAGTCCCTCCACCTGCCGCACGGCGGCCGCCGTCAGCACCTCCACGGCCCCCTCGAACGGGGTGGGCCGGTCCGCGGGGACGGACTCGGCGTCGACCGGTGGCAGGGCCGGATCCGTGGTCGGGAAGTGGCCGGCGGTGAGCCGGTCGAGGAGGGCGAGGCCGTCCAGCAGGTCGGGGAGGGTGGCGCCGGCGGGAAGGGTGGCGGTGAGTTGGCCGAGGCGGGTGGTGGTGAGGGCGGGGAGGGCGCAGGCGGCGGCGTCGGCGAGGCCGTCGATGACCTCGCGCGGAGTGGGGTCGTCGGTGAGGTGGGCGCGGAGGAAGCCCTCGGCGGCCTGGGCCGGGGTGACCCCGCGGGTGCCGGCGACGGTGAGGAGGGCGGCGACCGTCGGGGTCCAGTGGGGGCGCCAGCGGGTGCCGAGGGTTTCGGTCCCGCCCGGCCCGGTGGTGGGGACGGGATCGGCGTAGGGGACGCCGCAGGCGGTGAGGCGGTGGAAGAGGATCTCGCGGCGGCGGTCCAGGGGGCTGCGCAGCGGGTCGAGCCGCAGTTCGCGCGGGCCGGGGTCGGCGGGGCCGGGGAGGCCGAGTTCCGCGAGGAGGCTCTCCACGGCGGGGGCGAGACCGCTGCGCGGGGCGGCGGGGGTCGGGCGCCCGGTGCGGGTGCCGACCAGGACCTGTTCGAGGGCGCGGGCGACGGCCCGGCCGCGGCCGAGGGGTTCGCCCTGGGCGAGGACGGTCTGGACGGCCTCGACGAGTTCGCCGCGGCCGGGGGCGGCGTGGCCGCGCAGGCGGGCGAGGTCGCCGGCCAGCCGGACGATCTCGCGGGCGTCGGCCGGGCCGGAGGGGTGGTCCTGGGTGCGCAGCGCGGCGCAGATCCGGACGGCGGTGGTGGTGAGGGCCTCGGCGAGGTGCTGCGGGTCGCCCCCGGCGTCGAGGACGGTGTGCTGCCACTCCGGGTCGCGGATGCCCGCGGGGTAGCCGGAGCGGGCGTCGAGCAGCGGGTAGGTGTACGGGATCAGGGAGAGCACGTGGCCGGGGTCGTCCGGGCCGGGCGGCTGCTCGGGGGCCGTCGGCCCGTCGAGCAGGGCGGGGGCGTGGAAGGCGCCGACCACGACGGCGGTCCGGCGCCCGTCGGCGGAGGCCGCCTGGATGCGGGCCCGCATCCAGGCTTCGCGGCGCAGGTCGTACGGGTCGACGCCGGGGCCGGTCTCCGCGTCGTGGCGCAGCCCCCAGCCGACCAGCAGGGCGGCGCGCCGGACGGCCTCCGGTGTGGAACCGGGGGCGGCGGTCTCGACCAGGCGGTCCCACAGGTCCTCGTCGGAGGCGCGGCCGGTGAGGCGGTGGCGCAGCGCGTCGGCGACGCCGGGGGTTGCCGGGCCGTCGCGGTGGGCGGCGGAGCTGTGGCCGGTGCTGCGGTGGGCGAGCGGGAGGTCGCAGGCGATGGCCTCGACGCCGTTGCGCCGGGCCCAGCGCAGGGCGACGAGTTCCGGGGAGAAGTCCGCGAACGGGTAGAAGGCGAGCCCGCCGGAGCCGTCGGAGGGTCCGGACGGGGCGGCGGCGAGGGCCACCGGGGCCTCGGTCGCCTCGTCGGCGAGCAGGTCGAGCCAGGGCTGGAACTCGGCCGGCAGTTCGACCAGGACGACCTCGGGCCGGGCGGTGTCGAGCAGCGCGGGCAGGACCGCGCTGAGGGAGGGCGCGTGGTGGCGCACGCCGATCAGGTAGGGCCCGGGCCGGTCGGTGCCGGAGCCGGCCAGCCGGTCCGTCTCGGCACGGACGTCGGGGTCGGTACCGGGGCTGGTACCGGGGCCGGGGACGGGGCCGACCCCGGGCTGCACCGCGCTGCTCGTCATCGTCAGGCCTCCAGCGCCGAGCGGAGGTCCCACAGGGTGCGCCAGGTGGCGGCGCCCTGCTCGGCGCGACGGCGGACCGGGCCGTCCCAGTAGCCGAGCAGCCGGGCGGCGTCCGCCGGGTCGTCCTTGCGGACGACGCCGAGGAGCTGGCCGGGCAGGCGGCCGAGGAGGTCGCCGCCGTCGGGCAGGTAGGCCGCGGTGACACCGAGTGCGGTGGCGACCGAGACGGCCTCGGCGGTGCTCATCACGGTCGACGGGCGTTCGACCTCCCAGCCCTCGGTGGAGCGGCCGGTGCGCAGGTCGCGGAAGGCGGTGACCAGGGCCTCCAGGACGGCGTCGTCGACGGCGTAGCCGGCCCCGGCCCGGGCGACGGCGGTGGTGGACTGCCGACGGACCAGCTCGACCTCGGCGGCGAGGCTGCCGATCGGGCCGACCGTCTCGAAGTTGAACCGCCGCTTGAGGGCGGCGGACATCTCGCTGACGCCCTTGTCCCGCAGGTTGGCGGTGGCGATCAGGGTGAAGCCGGCCGCGGCGTGCAGCTGGGCGTCCGGAGTACCGGCCAACTCCGGTACGGCGATGCGCCGTTCGGAGAGCAGCGAGACCAGGGCGTCCTGCACCTCGGGCAGGCAGCGGGTCACCTCCTCGACCCGGGCGACCGCCCCGGTGGTCATCGCGGTGAGCACCGGGGAGGGGACGAGGGCTTCCCGGCTGGGGCCCTTGGCGAGCAGCAGGGCGTAGTTCCAGCCGTACTTGAGCTGGTCCTCGGTGGTGCCGGCGGTGCCCTGGACGGTGAGCGCGCTGGTGCCGCAGACGGCGGCGGCGAGCAGTTCGGAGAGCATCGACTTGGCCGTGCCGGGCTCGCCGACCAGCAGCAGGCCGCGCTCCCCGGCGAGGGTGACGACGCAGCGCTCCACCAGGGCGCGTTCACCGACGAACTTGGGCTCGATGACGAGGCCGCGGCGCCCGGCCTTGAGCTTCTCGCCGTCGCTGCCCATCACGAAGGTGACGACGGCGCGCGGGGTGAGGTGCCAGCCGGGCGGGCGCGGGCCGCTGTCGTGGGCGGCGAGGAACTCCAGCTCGGCGGCGTACTTCTCCTCGGGCGGGACGATCTGCCGGACGGGGGTCTCGGGGACGGTGACGGTGGTGCTCATCGGCGGGCCTTCCTGCGCTTGCTGGTCTGGAGCTCTTCGTAGCCGGGGGCGTCGCCGTCGAGCGTGCGCTGCCAGGCGCGGGCGAACAGTTCGGGGACGGGCAGGTGCGACAGCACCGGCCGGTGGGTGGGCAGGTGGTACAGGGCGGCCTTCCAGGTCTCCACCGGGAGGGCGGGGGCCTTGGCCTCCTGCCAGCCGCCGGGCAGGAAGAGGCTGCGGCCGGCCCGGGCCCGCTTGGCCTCCAGCACCAGGCCGGCGGCGGCGAGTTCGGCACGGGCCCGCTTGAGCCGGGCGGGCTTCCAGCCCGTCCAGCGGGCGGCGTTGCGGTCGGTCGGGTCGGGCAGGGCGAGCAGTTGGAGGTAGAGCGTGGCGGCGTCCTCGCCCAGGCCGTGGGCGCGGGCCGCTTCGGCGACCAGTGCGGGGACGCTGAGCTGTGGGTTCTGCAACCAGAGCGGGCCGTCGGCGGTTCCGGCTGACGGCAGGTCGACCGAGGAGGCCAAGCGCTCCGCTTCGCCGTTCAGAACGGCGCGTACGGCGGTCAGTTCGACGCCCGTCCAGTAGCCGTCGCCGAGGCCGAGGAGCAGCTCGACCAGCGGGTCGTCGGGGCCGGTGAGGCCGGCCGGGCGCAGCCAGAGCTGTTCGAGTTCGGCGTGGTAGGGGCTGAGGACGATGGCCGGACCGCAGCGGACCAGGCCGTCCGGGTCGGCGCCGCCCTCGGCGGGCAGCCCGAAGTGACCGCGCAGCACGGCGGAGACGGCGCCGCCCTTGGTGGTGCGGACCGGGCCGAGGCTGATCAGCAGCTCCGGGTCGGCGAGCCGGGCGCGCAGCGCGGCGGCGCTCTCGGACAGCGGCGGGCGCAGCGGACTGTCGGCGGGCAGGTGGTAGGCGAGCCAGCGCAGGGCGTCGATCGTGCCGGCGACGTCTCCGTTGCCGGGCGCGGCCGTCGCGTCCTGGGGCTCCAGTTGGGGCGTGCTCCGGCCTTCGGTGATCAGCCGGTAGGTGGTGGTGCGGGTGAGCCACGGCGTGCGGCTGGGGTTGAGCACCGCCTCGATCCGGCCGACGGGCACGCCCTGGACGCCGGGCAGCAGTTCCTCGGGGAGGGTGACGAGCCGTCCGAAGTGCCGGAGCCAGGCGGCGGCGCCGGCCGCGAGGTCGGGCCCCTCCGTCCACAGGCGCTTCGGGTCGTCGGTGGGCACCAGGGCGCCCCAGACGTCGGCGAGCGCGTTCTGGTCGTGCCCGCGCAGCCAGGCGTGGGCGGCCTTGACCTCGGCGGCCTTGAGGCCGTGTTCGGCCGGCACCTCGACGTTGCCCCAGTGCAGGAGGCCGGGCGGCGGGCAGAGCAGCAGGGTGGCCCGGGCGGTGCCGATGCCGGTGAGTTCGGCGAACGCGGCGGCGAGCGCGGGCTGCCAGGGGACGCTGCCGCGCAGGGCGGCGACCCGCCAGAACTTGGCGGCCCAGGCGGCGCTGACCCGCTCCTCGGTGCTGCGCTCGGTGACGGTGGTGAAGTGGGCGACCGGACCGAACTCACCGCTCGGGTCGTGGTCGACGGCGAGCCAGTGCACCGTCCCGTCCTGGCGCTGGTAGCGGTGGCCGAGGATCACCACGGTGCGGTCGCCGTGCCGCAGCACCTCGCCCTGGCGGAAGTCCGTCGGCCGCACGCCGCCCTTGGCGCGCTCGTCGGTCTCGGCGAGGAGGACCGCGCGCAGGGTGGCGCCGCGGTCGGCGAGCGGGCCCTTGGTGAGTTCGCCGAGCAGCAGCACCAGCGAGGAGCGGTGTGCCGCCGGGGTGAGCGGGTTGGCGATGGCGTGCGCGAGGACGTCCACCCGGCCGAGCAGGTGCAGCCAGCCCTGGTTGGCGTCGCCGCCCCGGAGGGCGACGGTGGCCGGGGTGGTCCAGCCCTCGCCGTCGGCGGCGGGCGGGGCGGCGAGCACGGCGCTGACCGCGCGCAGGTTGTTGAGCGTCCAGTGGCGCTCGGCGGTGCCCCAGGAGTTGCCGAAGCCGGTCGTCTCGGGCAGGACGGCGCAGACGGCGTCGCGCAGTTCGTGGTCGCGGCCGTGCTGGGGCCGCCATTCGGCGGCCTCGGCCTTGCTCGGCCGGTCGGCCTCCGGCTGCGGGACGAACCGGGCGACCCGGTCGAGCAGGTCGGCGGCGGCGCGGGCGAACCCGGCGACACCGGCGAGCAGCAGCGGGTGCCCGATCCCGGGCAGGGCGGCGCCGACCGCCTCGACCGGCAGGCTGTTGCGGGCCTCGCCACGTTGGGCGAGCGGGCGCCGGACGCCCTGGACGGTGAGCCAGCGCTGCTCGTCCGCCGGGACGGGCTCGGCGTCCTCGGGCCAGGCGAGGTCGATCAGCCGGGCGGCCTGTTCGGTGGTCAGGGCGCGCAGCACCCGGGAGCCGGCCTCGTCACGGGGCCGCAGGGCGTGCCAGTGGTCGAACGGCGGGATCAACGCGGTGCCGGCGGCGGAGAGTTCGCCGGCGCGGCAGGAGCGCAGGTCGGCGGTGCGGTCGGAGCGGTCCGCGAGGTCGGGCAGGCCGAGGTCGAGGAACTCGCCGCTGCGGCTGACCACCGGGCCCGGTGCGCCGGGCAGGGCGAGCCGGCCGACCGGGAGGACGTGGGTGTCGTCGCTCCCGTGCATCGGCAGGACGAGGCGCTGTCCGTCGGCGGTGAAGGTGGTGACGGCGCGCCCGGGCTCGCGGCGGATCCAGCTGCCGAGTACGGTGCCGTCGGTGCCGAGGGGGGTGCCCTCCAGGCCGGGCTGCATCGGCAGCAGCCGGGCGCTGTCCGCGACCAGCCGGCCGGCCGAGGCGGTGGCGGCGATCAGGGGCGGCTCGGCGGCCCGGCCCAGGGTGCCGGTGGCCGGGTCGAGTTCGCGCAGGACGGGGGTGCCGTCCTGGGCGTGGCGCACCGTCCAGTACCCGGTGCCGTCGCCGAGGACGGGGTGCTCCTCGGGCAGCCGGGTGTCGCCGGGGTGCAGCGGGCGGGCGCCGGTGGTGCGGCCGCCGCCGGGCAGCGGGAGCGAGGTGTCGTCCGGGTGGTGGTCTCCGTAGTGGTAGCCGGCGATGGTGCGGCCGGCCAGTTCGAAGACCTGGTCCGGTCGGCCGGACCAGTAGGCCTTCTGCTGGTTGCCCTCGTACCAGACGACCAGGAGCTCGCCGTCGACCAGGCGCAGCCGGACCCGGTTGCGCACGCCCGACAGCGGGGGCACCCGCAGGGTGTGCTCCAGCAGGACGCCCTCCGGGCCGACCACCAGGGCGCGGTTGTGCCGGAGGAGGACGAGGTACGGCCAGGCGTCCTCGACGACCAGGCCGTTCAGGCCCTGGCGGCGGTGGCCGGGGGCGGTGACCGGGAGGGCGTCGGGGGCGGGCGGGTCGGCGAGCTCGGTGAGCGCCTCCTCCAGGGCGGGCCAGCCGAGTTCGTCCAGGATGCCGGCGCCGAGGGCGCGGGCGAGCAGTCCGGTGACGTCGAGCGCGGCGATCCGCTCGGCGACGGCCGGGGCGACCGTGCGGATGGCGGTGCGGTGCAGGGTGAGCGAGCGGACCAGGTCGGCGGCGCCGGCCAGGCCGCGGATCGCGTCGAGGTCCGCGGCGCGCTCCTCGGCCCACTCCCGGAACAGCTCGTTCAGCAGCGGCAGGACGGCGGCCTGCTGCTGGACGGCCGTCTCCCAGGCGGCCGGGGCGGACCGGCGCAGCAGCGGCCGGAAGCGGTCGTCGGCGGCGACGGCCGCGAGGGTGGCGCTGTCGGGGCCGCTCTGCCCGATCCAGCCGCGCAGGTCGAGGCCCAGGCCGGCCGGCGGGTCGGCGACCGGGACGCCCGCGGCGAGCAGGACGTCCAGCAGGTCGAGCCGGGCGTGACCGGCCCGGATGCCGGTGAACAGGTCGACCGGGACGGCGTCGGCGCGCAGCCGCTCGACCATCCGGCCGACCAGGGCGACGGAGGCGGGGCAGCCGGGCCGGTTGCCCCAGCCGCGGCCGAGGTGGTGGCACCAGCGCTGGAGCCAGGCGGCGGCCGGCTCGGCGCCCTCGGCGGGCGGGCCGGTGAGCAGGTCCTCGGCGCCGGTGGCGGCGAGCACCTCCAGCCAGACGGCGTCGTGCCGGGCGGAGTCGGCGGCGGAGGAGGCCGGGTCGGGCAGCAGCTCCAGCAGCCGGGCGCGGACCTCTGCGTCGCCGCGGCCCAGCTCGATCAGCGTGCCGTGCCAGGACTTCCAGAACGCGGCGGGCGCCCGGTTGACCGCCGGGGAGGCCAACAGCTCGGCGAGCAGGGCGCGTTCGTGCTCGGCGCGGTCGAGCCCGGCGGCCTTGACGAGGGCGCGGGCGTCCTCGGCGACCCCGGCGTACGGGGCCATGCCGGCCGCGGAGCGCTCGGTGCACAGCTGGCGGAAGCGCTGCCACGCGGTCTGCGGGTCGAGCCGCCCGGCGAGCTCCTTGACGTACTGGCGCAGGGACTTGACGGTGAGCGCGCCGGCCAGTGCGAACTCCAGGAAGACGGCGCGCAGCCGCTCCTCGTCCACCGGCAGGGTGTGGGTGCGTTCGGCCTCGCGGGCCTTGCCGAACCAGGCGGCGGCGTAGGTCTGGTTGCCGTGGGCGAGGAAGATCCGGCCGACCTCCTCGCAGAAGGTGGGCAGGAAGTGCGGGACGGCGCGGCCGAGCCGGGTGGCGAGTTCGTCGAAGCCGTCCTTGGCGGCGCCGGGCTTGGACTTGGCCTGGCGGGCCAGCCGCTCCAACTCCTTGACCAGGGCGAGCGCGTGGTGCCCGTTGGCGGGGTCGTGGACCAGCGCCCAGGCGGGGAAGCCGAGCGCCTCCTGGCGGACCTGGCCGACCTCGGCGGGCTCGGCGTCGGGGGTGAGACCGAGGAACTCGACGGCGAGGTCCTCGGCCCGGCCGAGCGCGCCGGGGACCAGCCGGACGATCCGGCGGCCGTCGAGCGCGGGGTGGGTGTAGCCGCGGGCGGTCAGCACGTCGGCGGGGCTGTCGGGGCGGCCGGCGCCGGACAGGGTGCCGGCCGGCAGCACGGCGCCGGCGTCGAGCAACGCCTCGGGTGCGGCGGGGCCGTGGCCCGCGATGGTCGTGGTGGTCGGGCTGGTGGTCATGCGGCGTCGTCCTCCCCTTCGATCGTGCGGCCCGCGTACAGGGCGGCGGCCATCCTCATGCCCTCGGACCAGGCGACCGGTCCGACCTCGGCGAGCGGCAGGGCCCGGCCGTCCGGGCCGGCCCAGCTCAGCGCGCCCGTCTCGCAGGCGTCGTACTCGTAGTAGTCGCCGACCCAGACCCGGGCCTCGACCGTGCGGCCGCCCTCGGTGATCGGCTGCACGGCCGAGCCGCCGCGGACCCGGCAGCCGAGCCGGGTGCAGCGGCCGATCAGCTCGCGCAGTTCGCGGTAGCGGCCGCCCGCGTACGCGGTGACCTCGGTGCCGGCCGACGGCTCCTCGGGCCGGTGCCAGACCTCGCGGTAGAGCTGCTGGACGCGCTGGGAGACGCCGAGCTCGACGGCGAACTCGCGCAGCTCGTCGAGGTCCGGGAGCAGCACCGGGTGGGGTATCAGCACCTCGCCGTCGGTGAGGCGCACCGTGTCGCCGTCCAGGTCGACCAGGCCGAGGCCGCGCTCGGCGTCCGCGTCGCGCAGGAAGCCGGCGACGGCGCCGTCCGGGCCGGTGACCACGACGTCCCGCAGGACGGACCGCCAGGCCTCGTCCGGCCAGACGGCGGCGAGCACGGCGGCGGGCACCGGCAGCGAGCGCACCATCCAGCGCTCGACGTCCTCCTGGCAGCGCCGCTCGTGCGCGGCGAGCCATTCGGCGAGCTGCTTGAGCTGGGTGACCACCGGGTCGTCACCGAGCTTCGACGGAAGGGACTTGAGTTCGCGGCCCGCCGCGTTGCGGCACACCACCCTGCCTTCTCCGTCGAGCGCGACGCGGTACCCTCCCGCGCCCGTCTCCACCCATGCCACGGCCGTACTCCTCCCACCGGGGAACATCGTTCCGATCAGCCTGTTGACCAGCGATGCGAGGAACGTAGCGAGGGGCACTGACAAGCCGACGGCCGGGGGTTGGCCGCCGAGGGGCAGGGGAGTTGAAACCACTCGAACGGGTGGTCGATCGGACACGAGCGACGGCCCCGGCCCACGCCGGACACCGAACACGCCGAACGCGCCGGACACCGAACGCGCCGAACACCGAACGCGCCGGACACCGAACGCGCGAAGGCGGCGCCACCCCGGGTGGGGTGACGCCGCCCGTCCGCGACGACGGCGCCCTCAGCCCAGCGGCGCCCGCGGCACGATGACCGGCGCCCCGTCGTCCGGCGCGGCCAGCACATGGCTGTCGATGTCGTACAGCGCCCGGACCAGCGGCGCGTCCACCACCTCCCGCGGCGGCCCGCAGGCCACCACCGCGCCGTCCCGCAGCGCGACCAGCAGGTCGGCGTAGCGGGCGGCCGCCGCCAGGTCGTGCAGCACCATCAGCACCGTGCGCCCGCCCGCCGCGACCGCCCGGACCAGCTCCAGCACCTCCACCGCGTGGCCCAGGTCGAGCGCGCTGGTCGGCTCGTCCAGCAGCACCACCGGGGTGTCCTGGGCGAGCACCATGGCCAGCCAGCAGCGCTGGCGCTGGCCGCCGGAGAGCTGGTCGAGCCGGCGGTCGGCGAGGGCGTCGACGCCGGTGGCGCGCAGGGCGTCGGCGGTGCGCCGCTCGTCCTCGGCCGACCACTGGCGGAACAGGCCCTGGTGCGGGTGGCGCCCGTAGCGGACCAGTCCGGCGACGGTGACCGCCTCGGGGGCCTGCGGGCTCTGCGGCAGCAGCGCGACCCGGTGCGCGGCCCGGCGCGGGCCGAGCCGCCAGACGTCCTCGCCGCCGACCAGGATCCGGCCGCGGTCGGGCCGGTGCAGTCGGGCCACCGCCCGCAGCAGGGTGGACTTGCCGCAGCCGTTCGGGCCGACCACGGCCACCACCTGCCCGGCGGGCACGGTGAGGTCGATGCCGTCGAGCACCGGACGGCCGGGCCGGTACCCGGCGGTGACGCCCTGGACCGTCAACTCCATGGCGGGATCCCCCCGTCGGTCGCGAGCACTCAGGACCCGGCCAGCGCCTTGCCGAGGTCCCCGATGACGACGTCGGCCGCCAGCGGGCCGCCCCGGGTGGACCAGACCGAACCGTCCACGGTGACGGTGTGGTTGTTCTTCACCGCGTTCAACTGCTGGTAGGCGGGCTTGGACTGGACGTCCTTGAGCGCGGCCTTGCCGTCGTCGGTGAGGGTGGACAGGAACAGCCAGTCGCCGTCGATCTCGGAGAGCTTCTCCAGGCTGAGCGCCGGGCTGTGGGCGTTGCCGTCCTTGTCCTGGGCGGCCGGGCGGGTGAGGCCCATGTCGAGGGCGACCCCACTGGCGAACTGCTTCTTCTCCATCCAGCTCGGGCCGGTCGGGTTCCAGCGGACGATGGAGACGGCGGCGCCCTTGTTCTTGCCGAGGTCCGCCCCGGCCTTGGTGGCCTTGGCCTGGTAGTCGTCGATCACCTTGTTGGCCTGGTCGAGCTTGTTGACGGCGTTGCCGATGCCCCGGAAGGCGAGCTTCCAGTCGTCGGTGGGCGCCATGGTGACGAGCGTGGCGGGGGTGATCTCGCGCAGCTGCTTGAGCACCTGCTCGTCCTGCATGTCACCGGCCAGGATCAGGTCGGGCTTGGCCGCGATCACCTTGTCCATCACCGGCTGCAGCAGGTTGCCGACCACCGGCACGCCCTGGACCTTGTCCTTGAGGTAGGCGGGCGGCTCGGCCAGGCCCTGGCCGTTGGTGATGCCGACCGGCTTGACGCCGAGGGCGAGCACCGCGTCCAGGTCCTCCTGGGTGAGGGTGACGATCCGCTTGGGCTCGGCGGGGACCTCGACGGCCTTGCCGGTGGCGTCCTTGACGGTGCGCTTGCCGCCGTCGGCCGCCTTCGCCGGGTCCGCGGCGGCGTTCGAGGACGAGGCGGACGACGAGGAGGAGCCGGAGGAGCCGCAGCCGGTGAGCAGGAGGGCGGCCGCCCCGGTGACGGCCAGCGCCTGGGCCGCGCGGCGGCGGACGGGGCGGAGCGGGCTCTGGGCGTACGGCATGGGTGCCTCCGGGGCAGGGGTGGTACGGGAGTTGGGCGGCGTCCGGGCAGCTGGGCGCGACGGCGGTGCCCGAAGGGACGCCCCGTTCATTAGGTTAGCCTTACCTTATGACATCGTCGCAAGTGGGCGTCCACGAACCGCCCACCGCCCCCGAGGCCGAGGCCCCGGCCACGCCGCCGGCACCCCCACGGTCCCCGCGGCACCGCACCTGGCCGGTCGCCACCGGCGCGGTCCTCGTGCTGCTCGCGCTCGCCGCGCTCTCGCTGTCCGTCGGCGCCGGCGAGGTCGGCCCCGGGCGGGTGCTGGACTACCTGCTCGACCACGACGGCGCCCGCACCGACGGCCGACTCGCCCTGGTCGTCGGCGAGTTGCGACTCCCCCGCACCCTCACCGCCCTGCTGGTCGGCGCCGCGCTCGGCGTCGCCGGCGCCCAGCTGCAGTCCGTCACCCGCAATCCGCTCGCCGAGACCGGCCTGCTCGGCGTCAACGCGGGCGCCTCGCTCGGCGTCGTCCTCGGCGTCTCCGTCCTCGGTGTGCAGACCTCCTACGGCTACCTCGCCTTCGCCTTCGGCGGCGCCGTCCTCGCCAGCAGCCTGGTGCTGCTGATCGCGGGCAGCCGGGGCGGCGGCTCCCCCATGCGACTGGTCCTCGGCGGCTCCGCCGTCGGCGCCACCTTCGGCGGGATCACCGGCGTGCTGATCGTCAACTCACCCGAGGCGTACGACCGCTACCGGGTCTGGGTGCTCGGCTCACTGGCCGGGGTGGAGGGCTGGACCACCCTGCGCCAGCTCGCCCCCGTCCTCGGCGCCGGCTTCCTGCTCGCCCTGCTCACCACCCGGCCGCTCACCGCGCTCGCCCTCGGCGACGACCTCGCCCGCGGCCTCGGCCACCGACCCGGCGCCACCCGCGCCGCGGTCGCCGTCGCCGTCACCCTGCTCACCGCCTCGGCGGTCGCACTGGCCGGGCCGATCTCCTTCCTCGGACTGCTCGCCGGGTTCCTGGCCCGCGCCCTCGCCGGGCCCCGGACCGGACAACTCACCCTGTTCGCCGGGCTGTTCGGCGCCGCCGTGCTGACCGGTGCCGACGTGCTCGCCCGGGTGGTGGCCCGGCCGTTCGAGGCACCGGTGTCGGTCATCGTCGCCCTGATCGGCGCCCCCGCGCTGATCGCCATCGTCCGCTCCCGCCGCTCCGCCGCCCTCGCCCTCGGCGACCCGGCCGCCGAGGCCCCACCGGTACGGCGCCCCGAACCGAGCCCGGCGGCGCCCGACCCGGTGCTCCGGTACGGCGCCTGGTCACTGCTGCTCCCCCGCCGGGCATTGCTCGCCGGACTCGGCCTGGCCGCCGCACTGCTCGCCGCCGTGGTCGTCTCCGCGCACGCCGGGCAGAGCGAACTCGGCCTCGGCGCCACCTTCCGGGCCGTGTTCGGCCAGGGCGAGCGCCTCGACGTGCTGCTGGTGCAGAAGTTCCGGCTCGGCCGGATCGTCGCCGGACTCGCCGCCGGCGCCGCCCTCGGACTGGCCGGCTGCCTCACCCAGACCCTCGCCCGCAACCGGCTGGCCACCCCCGAGCTCCTCGGCGTCAACGACGGCGCGACCGCCGCCGTACTGATCTCCGCCACCGCCTCCGGCACCTTCGGCGCCTGGTGGGCCGGACCGCTCGGCGCGCTCGCCGCCGTCCTGGTGGTCACCCTCGTCTCCGGCGGACTCGGTGCCCGCGGCTACCGGGTGCTCGTGGTCGGGCTCGCGATGTCGGCACTGGCCTCCGCCGTCATCCAGGTCGCCCTGGCCCGGCGCTCGCTCAACTCGGCCGGCTCGCTGTACGTCTGGACCTCCGGCAGCCTCAACGGGCGGGACTACGCCATCGCCACACCGGTGCTGATCGGGCTCGCCGTGCTGGTGCCGATCGCCCTGGCGGTGGCCCGACGGCTGGCCGTGCTCCGCTTCGACGACAGCGTGGCCGCCTCACTGGGCGTCGACCCCGGCCGGGTCCGGCTGATCTGCCTGCTGCTGGCCGTCGCCCTCGCCGGGCTCGCCGTCGGGGTCTGCGGACCGGTCGGCTTCGTGGCGCTCGCCGCGCCCGTGCTCGCCGCACGGCTGGCCGGACCGGCCCGGGTGCCGGTACTCGGCTCCGCGCTCACCGGCGCGCTGCTCGTCGTCCTCGCGGACACCCTCGGACGGGTGCTGATCGGCGGGGTGGAGATCCCGGTCGGCATCGTCACCACCGTGCTCGGCGGGCCCTTCCTGCTCTGGGTGCTGCTCTCCCGCCGAACCAACTGAACCAGGAGTAACGAACGTTGAACACCTTGAACGCCTTGAACGCCTTCCCGCTGGTCGCGACCGACCCGGACGACCCCGCGTACCGGCTGGTCACCTTCGTCTCCGAGGAACAGGACTGCGACGGCGTCCTCGCCCTGCTGCACACCGTCACCGACAAGGACCGACACGCCGGAGACCTCACCCCGCACCTGATGCGGCGCCGCAACGGCCGCTGGGAACTCACCCACCGGCTGCGCGCCGACCACCGCGCCTCCTACCAGCTGCACCCCTTCCACGGCCCGACCCCCGGCACCACCCGGGCCGACTGGCTGCACGTCCTCGACCACGCCCGACCCGACCCGCACGACACCGAACCCCGGCTCCCGGCCCGCGACGGACGCCACCCCTCCTCGGTGCTCAGCCTGCCGGAGGCGCCCGCGCAGCCGTACGTCCGGCGGCGGGACGGCGTGCGGCGCGGGCGGACCGTGTCCCACACGGTGGCCGGGCGGCGGGTGGACGTCCACCTCCCGGCCGGGCACGGCCCGGGACCGTACCCGGTGGCGGTGCTGCTGGACGGCGAGATGTGGGGCCAGGTGCTGTCCGTCGGTGACACCCTGGACAACCTGACGGCCGACGGCGCGATCCCGCCGACCGTGGCGCTGCTGGTGCACACCATGGGGCCGGGACGGCCCGAGGACCTCAGCTGCAACCCGGGCTTCGTCGACCTGCTCGCCGACCGCCTCCTGCCGTGGGCCGCAACGGAGTTCGGCGCGACAGACGATCCGCGCCGCACCGTGATCGCCGGCCAGAGCGCGGGCGGCCTGACCGCCGCCTTCGCCGCGTACCGGCGCCCGGAGCGCTTCGGCAACGCGCTCTCCCAGTCCGGCTCCTTCTGGTGGCCGGACGAGACGGAGTTCGACGAGGGCAGCGAATGGCTGACCCGCCGCTTCGCCGCCGAACCCGGCCGGGCGGCCCGGTTCTACCTCGAAGTCGGCCTCCAGGAATGGATGCTGCTCACCCAGAACCGCCACCTGCGCGACGTCCTCACCGCTCGGGGGTACGAGCTCGAATACCGCGAGTTCAACGGCGGCCACGACTACGCCTGCTGGCGCGGCGGCCTGGCCGACGGACTGGCCCACCTGCTGGGGTCAGCGATGAAGGCGTCCTCGTCCGCCACGCCACCGCCGATGTCCCACGCGGGCTGAAACCGCCGCGCGGACGTCGACGGACAGATGCTAGCGTCGCCACCGGCAGCGCGACGGCGCCCGCCCCGGACGAGATGTGCGCCGTACCCGGCCCGCCAAGACGACGCACCCAGGGAGTCGTCATGACCGCCGCCGCACCGATCGCCCGTCCTCTGGACGTCAGGTGGATCCACGGTTCGCCGTCCGCGAAGCACGACACGGACCCGGAGATCCAGGTCCACGAGTACGACGAGCACACCGTCATCCTGCGGCAGAACAAGGCGGTGCACTACGAAGCGCCGTTCCTGTTCCTGCTGTTCGGCGCGGAGCGGGCGGTACTGATCGACACCGGGGCGACGGCCGACCCCGCGCACTTCCCGCTCCGGGCCACCGTCGACGACCTGATCGCGAAGTGGCTCGCCCGCAACCCGCGCGAGCACTACCCGTTGCTGGTCCTGCACACCCACCCGCACGGAGACCACGTCGCGGGCGACGGGCAGTTCGCCGACCGGCCGGACACCGTCCTGGTCGGCGCCGACCGGACCACCGCCTGGTCCTACTTCGGCTTCGCCCGGTATCCGGGCGCCCTCACCCGGGTCGACCTCGGCGGCGGCCGGGTGCTGGAATGCCTCGCCACCCCCGGGCACCACGAGGCAGCGGTCACCTACTACGACCCGTGGACCGGCTTCCTGCTCACCGGCGACACCGTCTACCCCGGCCGGCTCTACATCGACGACTGGCCCGCCTTCGGCCGCAGCATCGAGCGGCTGATCGCGTTCGCCGAGCAGTACCCCGTCACATACGTCCTCGGCTGCCACATCGAGATGACCCGCGAGCCGGGCGTCGACTACCCGATCCGCACCACCCACCAGCCCGACGAGCCCCCGCTCCAACTCACCGTCGAGCACCTGCACCGCATCCGGGCCGCCGTCACCGAACTCGGCGACCGGCCGCGCCGGTACGCGCTGGACGACCTGATCCTCTGCCCGAACGACTGAGGCCCCGGCCGCCAACGGCGACCGGGGCCCGCGAGGTCGGACTACTTCTGCTTGATCGCCGAGATGTCGAACTCCAGCACGATCTTGTCGCCGACCAGCACGCCGCCGCCCTCCAGCGCCGCGTTCCAGGTCACCCCGAACTCCTTGCGGCTGATCGTCACCGAGCCCTCCAGGCCCACCCGCAGGTTGCCGTACGGGTCGACGGCGTTGCCGGTGTACTCGAAGTCGATGTCGATCGGGCGGGTGGTGTCCTTGATGGTGAGGTCGCCGGTCACCCGGTACTCGGTGTCGGACTTCGCCTCGATCGCGGTGGTGCGAAAGGTGATGTCGGGGAAGTTGGGGGCATCCAGGAAGTCGTTGGTCCGCAGGTGCTGGTCCCGCTGCTCGACCCCGGTGTCGATGCTCTCGGTCTTGAGCACCACCTGGCCGGTCGACTTGGACGGGTCGGCGCCGTCCAGGTGAGCGGTGCCCTCGAACTGGTGGAACGCGCCCCGGACCTTCGTCACCATGGCGTGGCGTGCCACGAAGCCGATCCGGGAGTGGGTGGGGTCGATGACGTAATCACCGGTGAGCTCGGAGAGCGAAGCGGTCATGAGGTTGCCTCCACGTCGGCCTGGGTTCTGACGGTCAGTCTGCAACGTGTCAGCCCAATGCAGTACCCCCCACACCGCCGCGCAGTGCCACCCGGCCAAGTTCCCGCCAACGGACGAAAGCCCGTCATTCCCGGTACGGGACGAGTCGCGCGAGGTCCAGCTCGAAGTCGAACGGCTCGGGAATGTGGATCGTCTCGCCGAACTCCCATTCGGTTCTGGTGTGGTAGCGGTCGCGGTTCGGTTCGGAGAACAGGGTGACGGTCGCCTGGCGTGGGTCGATGATCAGATAGAGCGGAAAGCCCATGCGCGGATAGTCGCGAACCTTCCCGGTCCAGTCGTTCTCCGGATTGGAGGGGGAGGCCACCTCGACCGCGATCAGGGCCAGGTCTGCAGGGATGTCATGGCCGTCGAGCTCGATGACATCCTCGGGCAGGTAGGTGAGATCGGGATTGCGAACGGCGCCCGCCTTCGGCGAGGAGAGATCGCTGTTCCCCGTCGCGAAGTACCCCTGCGGGCAGTGCGCCTCGAACTGGCGCTGCACGATGGACAGGTTCAGCTGGTGGATCGGGGACGGCGGCGCCTGCATGACGAGGAGGTCGCCGGACAGCTCGACCTTGTAGCCGTCCGGGAGGCTCCGGCGGGCCTCGTCGAGGAGTCGGAAGCGCTCGGGAACCATGGATCCTCCTCCGGTGCTCCAATCGCCGGACCAGCGTAGATGCAGTGCGGGTGCGCGAGCCGTCGATACGCATGCGCGTTCGAATGGGATGCTGATCGGCATGACCAGGAATCACATGGGACGGCTCATCGGGGCCGGGTTCGGGCTCGTGTTCATCGAGGCGAACGCGGGGGCGTTGCCGACGGGAGTGGGGATACCGCTGCGGGTGCTCGGCGTGGCCGCGTTCCTCGGGCTGGTGCTGTTCGGGCGGCGTGGCGCGGAAGCGGTCGCGGAGGAATCGGCGGGCCCGGCCTTCGGCGGGCGGTACTGGCTGGTGGTGGTGGCCGAGGTGATCGGCATCGTCGCCGGGCTCGCGGTGATCAACCGGGTGCTGCACACCCCGGAGGCGACGGTGGGATGGATCGCCTTCGTGGTCGGGGTGCACTTCTTCGGCCTCGCGGTCGCGTGGCGTCGCCCTTCGCTGCACAGGCTCGGTGCGGGGATGGCGGCCTGTGGGGCACTCGGGCTGGCGCTGGCGTTCGGCGGGGCCCCGGCGACCGTGGTCGCGCTCGTCGCGGGCATCGCCCCCGGCCTGCTGCTGCTCGGGTCGGTGTGGTGGTCCGGCCGGGCGGCGGTGGGCGCGCCCGGCCGGGCCGGTTGATCGTCAGGCCGGGGGCGGCGGCGGGCCCTCGGCCGGGAGGCGGCGGGCCAGCAGGGCTCCGGCCGCCACCAGCAGGGCGGTGAGGGCGAGGGCGAGGCGGTAGGGGGTGGGGTCGGGGCCGTCGGCGAGGGCTCCGAGCAGGGCGGCGGTGGCGGCGATGCCGAGGGCGCCGCCGAGGGTGCGGAGGATGGTGAACAGGCCCATCGCCCGGCCCATCGCGGGTGGCGGGACGTCGGCGAAGCCGGCGATCTGGACGGTGAGCACGGCGGTGCCCAGCACCAGGCCGACGGCGAACATCAACGCCCTGACGGCCCACGGGTTCTCGGCGAAGCCGAGGGCGGCGAGCACCGCCGCGGCCAGCAGCAGGGCGGGCCGGGCGAGGCGGCGCGGACCGAACCGGGGCAGCAGCCGGTCGACCACCTGGGAGGCGGCCATCAGGCCGATCGCCTCCGGGAAGACGCTCAGTCCGGCGTCGAGCGCCGAGGCGCCGCGGGCGGCCTGGTAGAGCAGCGGGAGGACGAACAGCGCGCCCATCAGCCCGGCGGAGGTGAGCAGGGCCAGCCAGCTCGCCGCGCCGAAGCTCCGGTCGGCGAGCAGCCGCAGGTCCACCAGCGGTTCGGCCGTGCGGAGTTGGCTCCGTACGGCGAGTGCCAGCAGGGCCGTCCCGGCGAGCCCGCTCAGCCAGACCGTCGGCGCGGACCAGCCGTGAGCGGGGCCGAAGCCGAGGGCGTAGGTGAGCACGCCGAGGCCCGGGGTGGCGAGCAGGAAGCCGCGGGTGTCGAACCGGCCGGCCGGGGGTTCCGGTTCGCTGCGCAGGGCGATCAGGCCGGTCGCCACGGCGGCGGCCCCGATCGGCAGGTTGACCAGGAACAGCCAGTGCCAGGAGAGGTGCTCGGTGAGGAAGCCGCCGAGCGGCGGCCCGAGGGCGGGCATCAGGGCGGTCGGCACGATCAGGATCCGGCCCAGGCGCGGGCGTTCGTCCGGGTCGAAGGCGCGGAACAGCAGGGTCATGCCGACCGGGGTGAGCAGTCCGCCGGCGACGCCCTGGACGGCGCGGGCGGCGGCCAGCGCGCCGAGGCCGGGGGCGGCCGCGCACAGCGCGGAGGCGAGGGTGAAGGCGGCCAGTGCGCCGAGGAAGACCCGCTTCACCCCGTACCGGTCGCCGAGCCAGCCGGCCACCGGCAGGCCGAGGGCGAGCCCGACCAGGAAGGCCGTCTCGACGGTGTTGGCGGCCGAGACGGGCCGTCCGAAGTCCTCGGCGATCCGGTACAGCGCGGGGTTGACGATGGTCGAGTCCAGGCCGCTCATGCACATCGCGGCGGTGTACACGACCACCAGCCCGGCGCGCCCCGCGAGCAGGGGGCGCGCCGGGGACCCGACGGCGGGAGCGGTCACAGGTCGGTCCAGTGCGCGGTGATCCAGGCCAGGGCGTCGGCGCGCCCGCTGGGGCCGTGGGCGACGGCCCAGCCGGCCGGGACGGCGGCGAAGGCGGGCCACAGGGAGTGCTGGCCCTGGTCGTTGACGAGGGCCAGGAACTCGCCCTCGGCGTCGAAGGGGTTGGCGGGGGCGTCACTCATCGGTAGCGGTCTCCAGATGGTCGGCGATCACGTCGGCGATGTGCGCGATCGGGGCGGGCAGGGTCATGTCCTTGTGCGAGCAGGCCACGTCGGTGTTGTCGATCCGGCCGGACACGTACGGGGCCCAGAGCTCGGGCACCAGGGTGTCGTCGATGGTGTCGACGGTGGCGCGGAAGAACAGCACGTCGCCGTCGAAGCGGCGGTGGTCGTAGCCGCGCACCAGGTGGTTGGTGTTGAGGTAGATCTCGTTCAGCGCCGTCACGGTGGTCCGGTCCAGGCCGGCCAGCGGACTGCCCTCGCGGCCCAACAGCTCGATGACGGCGTCGAGTTCGAGCGGCTGGTCGGCGAGGTCGGCGGGGCCGAAGCCGCCCATGGTGAGCAGCGCCTCCAGGGCCTCGGCCCGGTCGGGGACGGGCAGTTCGCGGAAGCCCTCGGCCGGGTAGGCGTCCAGGATCGCGAGCAACTCGACCCGCTGGCCCAGCTCCTGGAGCCGGACGGCGACGGCGTGGGCGATGATCCCGCCGGTGGACCAGCCGAGCAGCCGGTACGGGCCCTCGGGCTGGACCTCGCGCAGCCGGCCGGCGTAGTGCGCGGCCAGCTCCTCCATCGTCGCGGGCAGCGGCTCGGCGGCGGTGGCGGCACCGACGCCCTGGGCCTGGAGGCCGTAGATCGGCACGTCGGCCGGGAGGTGGCGGATCAGGCCGGTGTAGCACCAGCTCAGGCCGCCGGCCGGGTGGACGGCGAACAGCGGGGCGCGCCGTCCTGGGGCGGTGGGCCGCAGCGGGAGCAGGACGTCCAGGGCGTCGGCGCCGGGAGCGTCCTCGGACAGGGCGGCGTCGAGGGCGGCCACGCTGGGCGCCTGGAACAGCGTGCCGATGCCGACCTCCAGGCCGAGCAGCTCGCGGATCCGGCCGGCCAGCCGGACCACCAGGAGGGAGTGGCCGCCGAGGGCGAAGAAGTCGTCCTCGACGCCGACCGTCTCCAACCCGAGGACTTCGGCGAAGAGTTGGCAGAGCTGCTGCTCGCGCGGGCTGCGCGGCGGGCGGCCGGCGCCGGTGGCGGGGGCCTCGGGGGCGGGCAGGGCGCGGCGGTCGAGCTTGCCGTTGGCGGTGAGCGGCAGCCGGTCGAGCAGGACGACGGCGGAGGGCACCATGTGGGCGGGGAGTCCGGCGGCGGCGTGGGCGCGCAGCTCGTCGGACGCCACATCGCCGGCGACGGCGTAGCCGACCAGGCGCTTGTCCCCGGGGACGTCCTCGCGGACCACGACGGCGGCGTCGGCGACCGCCGGGTGGGCGGCCAACACCGCCTCGATCTCACCGAGTTCGATCCGGAAGCCGCGCAGCTTGACCTGCTGGTCGGCGCGGCCGAAGTACTCCAGCACGCCGTCCGCGCGGCGTCGGGCGAGGTCGCCGGAGCGGTACATCCGGGTGCCCTGCTCGCCGAACAGCCCGGCGTACGGGTCGGCGACGAAGCGGGTCGCGGTGAGCTCGGGGCGGCCGAGGTAGCCGCGGGCCAGCCCGGCCCCGGCGACGTACATCTCGCCGGTGACGCCGGGCGGCACGGGCTGGAGGTGCCGGTCGAGCACGTAGACCCGCAGGTCGGGGATGTTGACGCCGATGGTGCTGCTGCTGGTCGCGGCGGCGCTCGCCCGGTCGAGGGCGATGTACGAGACGTGCACGGTGGTCTCGGTGATGCCGTACATGTTGACCAGGGTGGGCGCGTCCTGGGGGTGGCGGGCGTACCAGTCGTCGAGCCGGCCGAGTTCGAGCGCCTCGCCGCCGAACACCACGTAGCGCAGGGCGAGTTCGGTGCCGGGTCGGTCCCGGTCTGCGGCGCTGAGCTGGTAGAAGGCGGACGGGGTCTGGTTGAGCACGGTGACCCGCTCGCGGGCGAGCAGGTCGAGGAAGGCGACCGGGTCGCGGCTGACCAGGTGCGGGACGACGACCAGGCGGCCGCCGTGCAGCAGGGCTCCCCACAGCTCCCAGACCGAGAAGTCGAAGGCGTAGGAGTGGAAGAGGGTCCAGACGTCCTGGTCGTCGAAGCCGAACCAGTGGTCGGTGGAGCTGAACAGCCGGGTCACGTTGCGGTGGGTGACGGGGACGCCCTTGGGCCGGCCGGTGGAGCCGGAGGTGTAGATGACGTAGGCGATGTCGTCGGCGCACAGCGGCCGGGTGTGCCGGTGCCGGGTCGAGGGGTCGGCCGGCGGGGCGGCCGGGAGGTCGGCCGGTTCCTCGCCCTCCAGCAGGAGGCGGGGGACCGTGTGGGCGGGCAGCCGGGGTTCGGTGGCCCGGTCGGTGAGCAGGGCGGCGGGGGCGGCGTCGGCCAGCATGTAGGCGAGCCGGTCGGCCGGGTAGTCGGGGTCGAGCGGGAGGTAGCCGGCGCCGGACTTGGTCACCGCGAGCAGGGCGACGACCAGGTCGACGGAGCGGGGCAGGGCGAGCGCGACCAGGGTGCCCGGCCCGATGCCCCGGGCGGTCAGCCGGCGGGCCAACCGGTCGGCGCGATCCGAGAGTTCGGCGTAGGTGAGCCGGTCTTCCCCGCAACTGACCGCGACGGAGCGGGGGTTGGCGGCGGCCGCGGCCTCGAACAGCTCGGGCAGGGTGGCGTCCGGCGCGGCGGGGAGCGGGGCGGCGCCGTTCCACTCGACCAGGGCGCGCTGCCGCTCCTGCTCGCTGATCAGCGGCAGCAGGCCGATCGGCGCGTCCGGGTCGGCGGCGGCCGCGGTGAGCAGGCGGGCGAGGCGCTCGGTGAGGGCGGCCGCGGTGGCGGCGTCGAAGAGGTCGGTGCGGTACTCCAGGAAGCCGTGGATGCCGCCGCCGGGGCGCTCCCCCGCGTTGAGGGTGAGGTCGAACTTGGCGGTGCCGCTGGGGATCGCGGCGATCTCGGCGGTCAGTCCGCCGCCCAGCGCGAGGGGTTCGTCGGCACGGCTCTGCCAGGCGAGCATCACCTGGAACAGCGGGTGGCGGGCCAGCGAGCGGGCCGGGTTGAGCTCCTCGACCAGGCGGTCGAAGGGCAGGTCGGCGTGCTCGTGCGCGGCCAGGACGGTGCCGCGGACGCGCCCGAGCAGCTCCCGGAAGGACGGGTCGCCGGACGTGTCGGTGCGCAGGACCACCGAGTTGACGAAGTAGCCGACCAGCGCGGCGGTTTCGGGCTCGTCCCGGCCGGCCAGCGGGGTGCCGACGGGGATGTCGGTGCCGCAGCCGTGCCGGGTGAGCAGGGCGGCCAGGCCGGCCTGGACGGCCATGAAGACGGTGCCGCCCGCGCCCCGGGCAAGGGCCGCCAGGGCGGCGTGGGCCTCGGCGTCCAGCGCGAAGGGCACGGTGGCGCCCTGGTGGCCCGCGACGGCCGGGCGGGGGCGGTCGGTGGGCAGCTCCAGCTGGTCGGGCAGCCCGGCGAGGGCGGCCCGCCAGTGCTCGGTCTGCCGTGCGGCGAGCGGGGTGGGCTTCTCGACGGTGCCGAGCAGCTGCCGCTGCCAGGCCGCGTGGTCGGCGAACTGGACGGTCAGCGGTTCGAGTTCGGGCGATCGACCGGCCTGCCGGGCGGCGTAGGCGGCGGCCAGGTCGCGCAGCAGCGGGGTGGTGGAGGCGCCGTCCCCGGCGATGTGGTGGAGCAGCAGGAGCAGGGTGTGCCGCTCCTGGCCATGACCGAACAGGGTGGCGCGCAACGGGGGTTCGGCGGCCAGGTCGAAGGCGTGTCGGACGGCGTCGGTCAACTCGCCGTCGCCCTGGTGGAGTTCGATCGGCGCGGCGGGCAGGATGCGCTGGTACGGCGTGCCGTCCGGCTCCTCGCCGTAGACCGTGCGCAGGACCTCGTGCCGGGCGGTGAGGTCGCCGAGGGCGAGGGTGAGCGCGGCCCGGTCGAGCGGCCCGGTGAGGGTGAGCGCGAGCGGGATGTTGTAGGTGGGGCTGGGGCCTTCGAGGCGGTGCAGGAACCAGAGGCCGCGCTGGGCGGGCGAGAGCGGCATCCGCTCGGCGCGCGGCACGGGCCGCAGGGCAGGGCGGGGCTCGGCCGTGGCGGCGTCCCGGAGGCCCGCGCCGGCGGCCTGCGGGCCGTGCCCGGCGGCGGTGCCCTGGAGCAGGGCGGCGAGGGCGGCCGGGGTCGGCTCGCGGAAGACGTCGGCGAAGGCGACGGGCGCGGCGAAGGTCTCGCGCAGTCGGGCGGCCAGTCGGCCGGCGAGCAGGGAGTGGCCGCCGAGGTCGAAGAAGGAGTCCTCCCGGCCGGGTGCCGCGGGCAGGCCGAGGACCTCGGCGAACAGCCCGCAGACCAGCTCCTCCTGCGGGGTGGCGGCGGCCGCGCCGGGGGCGACGGCGGCGGGCTCGGGCAGGGCGCGGTGGTCGAGCTTGTCGTGGGCGGTGCGCGGGAGTTCGTCCAGCAGCAGGACGGCGTCCGGGACCAGATGGGCGGGCAGGCGCTCGGCCAGCGCGGCGCGCAGCGCCTCCGGGTCGGTGGCGGTGTCCGACTCAGCGGCGGTGTCCGGGCGGCGGCCGGTCTCCGGGACGACGTAGCCGAGCAGCCGCTTGCCCTGCGGTCCGGGTCGGGCGATCACCACCGCCTGGGCCACGCCGGGCAGTTGGGCGAGGACGGCGGCGACCTCGCCGGGCTCGACCCGGAAGCCGCGGATCTTCACCTGGTCGTCGGCCCGGCCGAGGAACTCCAGGGTGCTACCGGGGCGGCGCCGGGCGAGGTCGCCGGTGCGGTACATCCGGCTGCCGGGCGGGCCGAAGGGGTCGGCGAGGAAGCGTTCGGCGGTGAGGTCGGGGCGGCCGAGGTAGCCCCGGGCCAGGCAGGCGCCGGCCACGTACAGTTCGCCGGTGACGCCGTCGGGCGCGGGGCGCAGCGAGCCGTCCAGGACGTAGGCGCGGGAGCCGCGCACCACCCGGCCGGTCGGGGCGCCGTCCGGGCCCGGGGTCCAGGCGTAGGCGTCGACGGTGGTCTCGGTGGGGCCGTAGAGGTCGATCGGGTGCAGGCCGGGGACGGCGGCCAGGCGCTGCCAGAGGGCGGGCGGGGTGGCCTCGCCGCCGACGGCGAGGACCGACGGGCGGTGCCGGCCCTCGTCCAACAGGCCTTCGGCGAGCAGGACTTCGAGGTAGGAGGGGGTGAGGTCGAGGTAGTCGATGCGCTCACGGTGGAGGTGAGCGGCGAGGGCGGCCGGGTCGCGGTAGGTGGCGTCGTCCAGCAGGTGGAGCTCGTGGCCGTGGACCATCCACAGCACCGGGTCCCAGGAGGCGTCGAAGGCGAAGGAGGCGCTGTGGGCGATGCGCAGGCGGTCGCGGCCGGTGCGGCGGAGGGCGGGGGCGATGTGGTCCTCGCCGAGGCCGGCGTGGAGGTTGGCGAGCGAGGCGTGGGTGACCACCACGCCCTTGGGGCGGCCGGTGGAACCGGAGGTGTGCAACACGTAGGCGCTGTGCTGGAGTCGGGGCGCGGCGAGCGGGGCGTCCGACTCGTTCACGGCCTCGTGCGGCCGTACCACCGGCAGGCCGGGCGGCAGGTCGAGGGCGGCGAGCGCGTCGGGGGTGCCGACCGCGCAGACCGGGCGGGCGTCGGCCAGCACGGCGGCGAGCCGCTGCCGGGGATGGGCGAGGTCGAGGCTGACGCAGGCGCCGCCGGCCTTGAGCACGGCGAGCATCGCGACCAGGGTGTCCGCGCTGCGCGGCAGGGCGAGCGCGACCGGCGAGCCGCCCCCGACGCCGAGGGCGGCCAGGCGGTGCGCGAGCCGGTTGGCGTCGGCGTCGAGCTCCTTGAAGGTGAGGGCCGTCGGGCCGCAGCGGACGGCGACGGCATCCGGGGTGCGGGCGGCCTGGGCGGCGAACAGCTCGGGCACGGTGCGCTCGACCGGGGGCTCGGTGCGGCCCGCGGTCGCCCGGCGCAGGGCGTCCGCGTCCAGCAGGTCGATCCGGCCGATCGGCGCCTGCGGTTCGGTGAGCAACTGCTCGGCGAGGGCGTCGAGGTAGCGCAGCAGGCCGTCCCGGTGGGCGGCGAGCGAGGCGGCGCCGTGGCGGGCCGGGTCGGCGTCGAGAACGACCCGCAGGGCGCCGTCGGGGCCGGGCGAGACGTTCACGGCGAGGTCGTCGACGGGTCCGGCGGCGAGGTTGCGGACCACGCCGGGCAGGCCGGCCAGGTCGAGGTCGCCCTCGAAGGCCTTGATGTTGACCATCGGGCCGAACAGGGCGCGGCGTTCGCCGGTGAGGCCGAGGTCGCGGCGCAGCTCCTCCAGGGGGTAGCGCTGGTGCCGGCGGGCGGCGCGCAGGGCGCGGACCACCTGGCGCAGCAGCTCCTCGGCGGTGTCGGCGGGGCGGACGGCCAGCCGCAGCGGGAGGACGTTGGCGGCGGCGACGGGGGTGCGCAGGGCGGCGGGGCCGCGGCGGTTGGCGAGCGGGAGGCCGAGCAGGACGTCCTCGGTGCCGGTCAGGCGGTGCAGGTAGCCGGCGGTGGCGGCGAGGAGGAGTTCGGCCCAGGTGGCGCGGGCGGCGGTGGCGGCGCGCTCCAGGCGCTCGCGGGTGCCGGCCGGGAGGGTGGTGGTGAGGCGCAGCGGAACGGCGGCGGCGGCGGGACCGGGATCGCCTTCGGGAGTGCGGTCGGTCGCGGCGGGGAGGCCGGGCAGGGTGGCGGGGGCTTCGGCGCCCGCGAGGTGGGCCGTCCAGTGGGCGCGGTCCGCCCGGTGGTCGTCGCCCGCACGGTAGGCGGCTTCCTCGGCGGCGGCCTCCGCCAGGCCGGCGAAGGGGCTGGGACCGGGGTCGGTCCCGGCGACGTGCGCCGTGTAGCGGGCCGCGACGCGCTCGCCGATCAGGGTCAACGCGTAGGCGTCGACGGCGAGATGGTGGATCCGCCGGTACCAGAGGCGGCGGTCGTCGGCGAGCCGGACGAGGGCATGGGTGAACAGCGGACCGGTGGCGAGGTCGGCCGGGCGGGCGAGGTCGGCGCGCATCCAGGCCTCGGCTTCGGCCTCCGGGTCGGCGGCGCTCCGCAGGTCGAGGCGGTGCAGCGGCCAGCGGCCGGTGGGGCGCGGCCGCTGGTGCGGGGTGCCGTCCGGGCCGGTGACGACGACCGCGCCGAGCGCCTCCGCCTCGTCGACCGTCCCGCGCAGGGCCGCCTCGAACGCGTCCTCGTCGAGCGGTCCGGTGATCTCCACGGCGTCGCCGGTGTTGTAGACCGGGCTGGCGGGGTCGAGCGACTGGGCGTACCAGACGGCGGCCTGGGCGGCGAGCAGGGGGATGTCGACGGGCTGCGTGGCGGCGGACTGGGTGGCGACGGCGGGCATGGTGCGGAGAGCTCCTCGGGGGATCCGGAACGCCTTACTTAGGTTAGCCTAATCTAACTTCATATGATCTGGTCAACGGCCCGTGACGGCCAGACCCCTGACCCCCCGGAGGCGCCCGCATGCCCCACACGTCGACGACGGCCGACACGGCCACGACCCTGGACGCCACCAAACAGGCCGTCCACGACCGCATCCACGCCCACCGCACGGAACTGCTGACCCTCAGCCGGCGCATCCACGCCCACCCCGAGACCGCCTTCGAGGAGCACCGGGCGGCGGCCTGGTGCGTCGAACTGCTGCGCGCCCACGGCTACTCGGTCACCGCGCCGGCCCACGGACTGGCCACCGCCTTCAGCGCGAGCCTCGGCAGCGGGCCGGTCACCGTCGCCCTCGTCTGCGAGTACGACGCCCTGCCCGACCTCGGACACGCCTGCGGGCACAACCTGATCGCCGCCGCGGGCGTCGGCGCGGCGCTCGGGCTCGCCGCGCACGCGGACCGACTCGGGCTCACCGTACGGGTGATCGGCGCCCCGGCCGAGGAACGCGGGGCGGGCAAGGCGCTGCTGCTGGAGGCCGGAGCGTTCGACGGGGTGGACGCGGCGATGATGGTCCACCCCTGCCCGGTCGAGGTCGCCGACTTCCGCTCCTTCGCGCTCGGCACCCTGTCCGTCCGCTACACCGGGCGCGCCGCCCACCCGAGCCTCAACCCGCACGAGGGCCGCAACGCCGCCGACGCGCTCACCGTCGCCCAGGTCGCGCTCGGGCTGCTGCGCCAGCAACTGCCGCCCCAGTGGCGGGTGCACGGCATCACCACCGCCGCCGGGACGGCGCCGAACCTGATCCCCGACCACGCGAGCGCCGAGTACGAGATCCGCGCTTCGGCGGCCGAGGACCTCGCCCACCTGCGGGCGCGGGTCGAGGACTGCTTCCGGGCCGGGGCACTGGCCACCGGCTGCGAGGTGGAACTGAGCCGACCCGAGCCGGACTACCTGGACATGCGCTCCGACCCGGCGCTGCTCGCCCACTGGCGGGCCAACGCGGCGGCGCTGGGACGGCCGGAGCCGGTGGAGCGCGGACCCTTCGCCTGTACGGACATGGGGAACGTCTCGCACGCGGTGCCCTCGATCCATCCGGTGCTGGACATCACCGGGGGTGCCTGCGCGCCGCACGAGGCGGCGTTCGCCGAGGCGGCGGTGGGGGCGGAGGCCGAACGGGCCCTGCTGGACGGGGCGGTGGCGATGGCCTGGACGGCGGCGGACCTGGCGGGGGCGGACCTCGCGGGGGCGGACCGGGTAACGGCGGACGAGTGACAGCTGACAGATTTCAGATTTCAGCGAACAGATAACAGATAACAGATAACAGATAACAGCCGACAACTTTCAGCGAACAGATGTCATCATCCGTCTTCCGTCATCTGTTCGCTGAAAGTTGTTCGCCGCCACCCACCGCTCACCCCTCGGCGAGCACCACGGCCGCGCCGGTCCGCAGCGGCCAGAGGAACCCCCAGTGCGGCAGCCGGAGTTGCAGCACCTCGTCCCCCGGTCCGAGCGGGTGGGCGGCCTGGAGCTCGCGCACCCGCCGGTCCGCCTCGCCGTGGGTCAGCCGGACGGCGGCCGGGCGCCCGCCCGGGCCGTACCCGACGCACAGCAGGTGCTGCGGGGTGAGCGCCCGCGGCGGATCGGTGTCCAGCTCCCCGCCGAGGTCCAGCCCGGACAGCCCGGACAGCGCCCCCGGCACCCCCTCCCCCAGCACGCACACCGGCTCGTTCCCGGCGAGCAGCCACTCCCGTCTGCCCGGCGGGTCCGCCGGGTCCAGCGGCAGGTACGCCGCACCCGACTTGGCCACCGCGAGCACCGCCGTCAGCACCTGCTCCGGGTGCCCGGCCGCGGTCACCCCGACCACCGTCCCCGGCCGGGCGCCGCGCCGGGCGAGCGCCCGCGCCAGCCGGTTGGCCGAGGCGTTCAGCTCCCGGTACGTCACCACCCCGCCGTCCGCGCGCACCAGCGCCGGAGCCTCCGGGGTCCGGGCCGCCTGGGCCTCGACCGGGCCCACCACGGTGGTGGCCGGATGCTCGACCGCCGGACCGGACGGCGCCGGCTCCGGCAGCACCAGCCCCTCCGTGGAGACCCCGGCCGTACCCGCGGCCAGGCCCGGCGCCTCCGACGCCGGTCGGCCCGCCTCCCGTACCACCGCCGCCATCAGACCGCGCCCAGCAGCTCGGCCCAGGCCTCGACGGACGGCCGCTCCGCCAGCCGCAGGACGGCCACCTCGGCGCCCTCGGCCCGCCAGCGCTCGGCGAGCGCCATCAGCCGGATCGAGTCCAGCCCCCAGTCCGCCAGGTTCTCGTCCAGCGGGATGTCCGCCGGGTCCTCGCCGAGCAGGTCGGCGACCTCGGCCCGGATCCGCTCCACGGTGAAGGCCGTGCCCGTCACTTCGCGTCCCCTTCCGTACCGTCCAGCGCGCCCCGCACCGCTCCGGTGGTGGTGACCACGCCGCAGCGGCCGGCGATCCACGCCAGTGCCGCGCGGTGCTCCTCCGGCCCGAAGTCGGCCACCGCGTCGGCCACCACGAAGGCCTGGACGTCGCGCATCCAGGCGTCGCAGGCGGTGGCCTGCACGCCGATGTGCGCGTACACCCCGGTGATCACCAGCTGGTCCCGGCCCTGCTCGCGCAGCAGCTGCTCCAACTCGGTGCGCACGAAGGCGCTGTACTTCCACTTGGTGAGCACCGTGTCGCCCGGCGCCGGGGCGACGGCCTCGGCGATCGCCACCGCACGCGGGTCGTCGGGAAGCCCGGGCCCCCAGAAGTCCTGCTGCAGCCCGCGTTCGGCCGGGCTCTGCCCGCCGCGCTGCGCCGAGTAGACGACGGGTACGCCGTTCGCGGCCGCAGCCCCGGTCAACGCGGCGACGTTGTGCAGGAGTTCGGGCAGCGGAGCGGCGCCCTCGGGGAACGCGTCCAGGAAGTGGTTCTGCAGGTCGTGCACCAGCAGGACGGCGCGTGCCGGGTCGACCGTCCAGGAGACCCGGTTGGCGGGCAGCTCCTCGGCGGCGGGCAGCGGATAGGAGGGAATGCGGGGCAGGCCCACGGCGGTCGAACTCCTCGGGTGGATGACGGATGTCAGGAACGGTCGGGGGAGGCGGGATCGGCGAGCGAGGCGGCGATGGCGGCCCGCAGGTCCTTCTTGCTGACCTTGCCGATGCCGGTGGCGGGGAAGGCGTCGACGAACTCCACCCGGTCCGGCACCTTGTAGTCGGCCAGGCCGCGCTGTCGGACGAAGCGCTTCAACTCGACGGCCTTCGGCGGCTGTTCGAGGCTCTCGGCGCGGAGCACGACGTACGCGCAGCTGCGCTCGCCGAGGTACGGGTCGGGCATCGACACCACCGCCGCGTCGTGCACGGCCGGGTGGGCGAGCAGGTGGTTCTCGATCTCCTCGGCGGCGACCTTCTCCCCGCCCCGGTTGATCTGGTCCTTGGCTCGCCCCTCGACCACCAGGTGGCCGCTGGGGAGCCGACGGACCAGGTCGCCGGTGCGGTAGAAGCCGTCCGGGGTGAAGGAGTCGGCGTTGTGCCCGGGGGCGTTCCAGTAGCCGCGGATGGTGTACGGGCCGCGGGTGAGCAGGTGCCCGGTGGTGCCGTCGGGCAGGTCGCGGTCCTGGTCGTCCACCACCCGGACCTCGTCGTCGGGCGAGATCGGCCGGCCCTGGGTGGTGGTGATCAGCTCCTCCGGGTCGTCCAGCCGGGTGTAGTTGACCAGCCCCTCGGCCATCCCGAACACCTGCTGCAGCGTGCAGCCCAGCACCGGGCGCACCCGACGGGCCGCCTCCGCGCTGAACTTGGCCCCGCCGACCAGCAGCACCTCCAGGCTCTCGTAGCCGCGGGCGCCGCGCTCGGCGGCGTCCAGCCACAGCAGGGCGAGCGGCGGGACCAGCCCGGTGACGGTGACGCCCTCGCGCCCGATCAGCGGGAAGGCGGTCTCCGGGCTGGGCTGCGGGCAGAGCACCACCCGGCCGCCCGCGTACAGCGCACCGAGTGAACCGGGCGAGCTGAGCGGGAAGTTGTGGGCGGCGGGCAGGACGCACAGGTAGACGCTGCGCTCGTCCAGCGCGCACAGCTCGACCGAGCCGCGCAGCGAGTAGATGTAGTCGTCGTGGGTGCGCGGGATCAGCTTGGGCACGCCCGTGCTGCCGCCCGAGAGCTGCAGGAAGGCGACGTCCCCGGGCGCGGGTTCACGCTCCGGCCCCGGACCGTCGCAGGGCACGTCGGCCAGCCGCAGGTGCTCGCCCGGGTCGTCGCCGGCCACCAGCACCAGCCGCAGCGCGGGGTTCTCCGCCCGTACCCGGGAGGCGAGTTCACGGTGGTCGAAGCCGCCCTCGACCCCCGGCACGACGTACGCGACCGCGCCCGTGAACGAGCAGAAGTGCGAGATCTCCGCGTACCGGTGCGCGGGCAGCGCGAAGACCGGCAGCGCACCGATCCGGAACAGCGCGAAGACCACCTCGAAGAACTCGGCGACGTTGGGCAGTTGGACCACCACCCGGTCCCCGGCCCCGATGCCCCGGGCGAGCAGCCCGGCGGCCATCCGGTCGGCCCGGCGGTCGAGTTCGGCGTACGTCCAGCGCCGCTCCCCCGCCGCCACCCCGTGGCCGCCCGGGTCGACGACGGCGGTCCGCCCGCCGTGCGCGGCGGCGCGCTCGCGCAGCATCCGGCCGAAGGTCTCGCCGCGCCAGTGCCCGGCGGCCCGGTAGCGCTCGGCGAACTCGGCCGGGTACGGGGTGAATCCCCCCAGCACCTCGTCCAGGGAGGTCACCGCGTCCGGGGAGGCCACCCCGTCCAGGAAGGTCACAGCATCCGGGGAGGTCACCGCGCCACCCCCGCTGCGTCCAGGAAGGTGCGGAACTTGGCGCTGGTCTCGGCCAGTTCGGCCTCCGGTCGGGACTGCTCGACCACCCCGGCGCCCGCGTACACCCGCAGCCTCCGCTCCTCCGCGTCCGCTTCCGCGCAGCGGATGGTCACCACCCAATCGCCGTCGCCCGTCCCGTCACCCCAGCCGACCATGCCGGTGTACAGGCCCCGGTCGAAGGGCTCGACCTCGCCGATCACCCGGCGCGCGACCTCCGTCGGCGTCCCGCAGACCGCCGGGGTCGGGTGCAGCGCGCAGGCCAACTCCAGTGCGGAGACGGTCGGATCGGCCAGCTCGCCGGTGATGGTGGTGGCCAGGTGCCACATCGCGGCGGTCCGCACCAGGGTGGGCCGCTCCGGCACCTCCAGGGCGCGGCAGTACGGCGCCAGTGCCGCCCGGATGGCGTCCACCACAACGGCGTGCTCGTGCAGGTCCTTCGGGGACTCCAGCAGCGCGGCCGCGCGCCGTACGTCCTCGCCGAGGTCCGCGCTGCGCGGCACCGAACCGGCCAGCGGGTTGGCCAGCACGGCCGTTCCCCGCCGGGAGAGCAGGAGTTCGGGGCTGGCACCGATCAGGGTGCGGCCGCCGCCGGCGGGCACGGCGAAGGTGTAGCCGCCCGGGTCGCGCCGGGCCAGCCGCTGGAGCACGGCCGGCAGGTCGAGCGGCCGGTCACTGGTCAGCTCCAGCGTGCGGGCCAGCACCACCTTGCTCAACTCGCCGCCGCGCAGCCGCTCGACGGCCGCGGCGACGCCCGCCCCGTACGCCTCGGGGGCCGGGACCGGGCGGACCTGCCACCCGGCCGCCGCGACCGCCGGCGCGGGCAGCGCGATCAGCGGGTCGTCGCGCAGCGCCCCGGCGGTCCGGACCACGGCGGGGACGGCGAGTTCGGCCCGGCTGCCGTGGTCGAAGGCCACCGCCCCGGCCACCAGCGGCCGTTGCACCCCGGCCCGCCGCGCCTCGGCCAGCGTCTCGGCGACCCGGACGGGCAGCGGACGGGCGTCCTGCGGCACCCGGGCGTGCACTCCGGCGGTGAGCAGGGTGCGGGTCGGCGAGGCGAAGAAGGCCTCGTCGGCGTCGGCCCGGTACTGGCCGAGCAGGCCGCTGGCCGCGCCGATGGCCGTCTGGTCGGGACCGCCGTCGGTGGGGGTCGGCGGGGCGTGGTACACCGTGGTCACGGCGTTCTCTCCAGTCTGGGACGGGTCCGAAGGGTCCGAAGGTCTACGGGCATGCGGAACTGGCGGGCATGCGGAACTGCGGAACTGCAGGCATGCGGGACTGCGGGCATGCGGAAAGCGGGCGCCGGCCAGGTGGGGACGGCCGGCCGGTCCGGGAGCGGGCGCCTCAGGCGCGCAGGGTCGCGCCGCCGTCGACGTACAGGTCGTGCATGGTGATGTGCCGGGCGCGGTCGGAGGCCAGGAAGAGCACCGCCTCCGCGACGTCGTCGGGCGCGGCGATCCGCCCGAGCGGGATGCCGACCCGCCAGGACGCCAAATCGCCGTCGATCACCCGCTGTTCGGCCGCCTCGGCGTCCTCGCCCCACAGTGCGCGCTGCATCTGGGTGTCGGTCGAGCCGGGCGAGACGACGTTGCAGCGCACCCCGGACCGGGCGAGTTCCAGCCCGAGGCAGCGGGTGAACATGGTGGCCGCCGCCTTGGACGCCGCGTAGGCGGCCATCCCGGCCCGCGGCACCCCGGCGGCATTGGACCCGACGGTGACGATCGCGCCACGGCCGCGGGCGGCCATCCGACGGCCGACCGTCCGGCTGGTGTGGAACACCCCGGTGGCGTTGACCGCGAAGGTCTCCGCCCAGTCGGTGTCGGTGAGTTCGACGACCGGTGCGGCCCGCAGGATGCCCGCGACGTTCACCAGCACGTCGATCGGCCCGAGTTGGTCCTCGATCAACTCGACGGTCCCATCGACGGCTTGCGCATCGGCGACGTCCAGAACGTACGGCCGAACCGCCTCAGGACCCACCGCCGGACCGGCGTTCCGGTCCACCGCCGCGACGACCGCCCCCTCGGCGGCCAACGCCCGGGCCACGGCCGCACCGATGCCCTGCCGGGCCCCGGTGACCATCGCGACGACACCGGCGAATTCGGACCGCTCCACAGGACATCCCCTCCGACCAGCGTTGTTAGGCAAGCCTAACCTAACACAACTGTTCGCCTACGCCGAGACCCCGCACCACACCGTCAGCCCCCGTACGCGGACGCACCCCCGACTCCGTGCACCACCGTCAACTCGCCCCGAACGCACGAAGGCCGCCCGCCCCGACGAAGGGGGCGGGCGGCCTCGGTGCCAAAACCCCGGCCCCGGGCGTCGCGGGGGCGGGGCAATGGATCAGGTCGACGCGTCGTCAGTTACTGCTGTCCGCAGACCGGTTGAAGGCGACGGAGAGGTCAGTGGGCCGCCGGGGGCGGGGTGAGTCCGGCGCAGCCGCGCAGGCCGTCGCGGCGCTTGAGGGCCGTGTCGGCGGCGGCGCCGGTGACGGGCTGGGGGATGCCCTTGTCGTCGATGAGGGCCGGGGCGAAGGCCTCGCCGGTGACCTTGCCGTCGGCGCCGACGGTGAGGGTGGTGACGCCGGTCTCGTTGGAGAAGGCGTAGTTGGAGGTGCCGTACCAGAGGAAGTTGCCGAAGCCGTACCCCACGTAGGTGCTGCCGAGCATGCCGGAGCCGACCATGGTGTGGGCGTGGGTGCCGACCACGGCGGAGGCGCCTGCGGCGGCCAGCTTCTTGGCGACGGCGGTCTGCGGACCGGTCGGGCAGGCCTTGCCCTCCTCGCCCCAGTGCAGGTAGACGATCACCACGGGGGCCTGCTGCTTGGCCGCCTGCACCGCCGCGACGAGGGCGGGGACGTCCAGCGCCGAGGCGATGCCCGGCTTGTTGGCACCGGCCCGCCACTTCTGGTTGGTGATGTCCTCGACCTGGCTGGCGGCGACCACGGCGACCTTCACCCCGCGCACAGTGGTCACGTACGGGGCGTACGCCTCCTTGGCGTTGCGCCCGACGCCGACCACCGGGATGGGCGAGGAGTCCTTGGCGGCCAGGGTGTCGGTGAGGCCGTCGGCGCCGAAGTCGACGGCGTGGTTGTTGGCCATCGAGACGACGTCGACGCCGGAGTCCTTGAGGACGGACAGCGCCTTGGGCGTGGTGCGGAAGGTGTAGGTCTTCGGCTCCGGCGCACCGCGGCCGGTGATCGCGGTCTCCAGGTTGAGCACGGAGAGATCGGCCTCCGCGAGGGTGCGGGAGATCGGACCGAGGGCCGGCTCGGGCGGCTGGACGGACAGCCGGGACTGGGTGCGGCCCTCGAAGTGGACGTCCCCGGCGAGGGCGACGGTGATGGTGCCGTCCGGGCGGGGCGCGCCGCCCTTGGTGGGGAGCGGTGCCGGAGCCGTACCGGAGGTCCCGGCGGAGGGCGGGGCGGCGGCCGGGGTGGTCGACGCGGCCGGTGCGGCCTTGGCGGGCGCCGGATCGTCCGGCCCGCAGGCGGCGACGGCGGTCAGCCCGACGAACACGGCGACGGCGGCCGCGGCACGGCGCATGAGTGGTTCCCCCCGGTGTCGATGCAAGAGCGGTCAGCCTATGCCACCGAATCGCCACGGATTGATCCCCTGCCCACAACATTCCGGACACAGCAGGGCGGCACGGGACAAGGTCCCGGCAGGGCGGCGCGGCACGAGGTCCCGGCGGGCCCGGCCGTCCCGATCTCCCGCCCGACCTGGCCGCCGCGTCCCTGGCGCACCGGGTCGGGCGGCGCGCAGCGTGGAGGGAGAAGGCCGCGGGCGGGCCGCGCGGGCGTGCCCGGATGCCGCAGGAGGTGCGTGATGGCCAGCAGTCAACCGGTCCCCGGCGGCCGGGAGCGCCGGATCGTGGTCGGGATCGACGGTTCGGCGCCGTCGAAGGCGGCGCTGCGCTGGGCGGTCGGCCAGGCGGTCCTCACCGGCGCCGCCGTGCACGCGGTGGCGGCCTGGGAGTACCCGTCGCTGTACGGCTGGTTCTCGCCGATGGTGGACGAGAGCTTCGAACAGGCCGCCCACCGCACCCTGACGGCGGAGGTGAACGAGGTCGTCGGCGCCCGGCACCCGGTGGAGATCCGGGAGAGCCTGTTGCCGGGGCACGCCGCCGAAGTGCTGCTGGCGGCCGCCGAGGAGGCGGATCTGCTGGTGCTCGGCAGCCGTGGCCGGGGCACCTTCGCCCGGGCGCTGCTCGGCTCGGTGTCCACCCGCTGCGCGGTGCACGGGGTCTGCCCGGTGGTGATCGTCCGGGCGGACGGTGCGGACGGTGCTGCCACCGCGGGCGGGGAACGGCCACCGACGGCGGAGCCGGAGAACGGTCCGGCCCCGGGCACCGTCCGCACCAAGGACTGGCGGCTCAGCCTGCACCTGGCCGAGGAGGGGGACACCACCCGGGTGCACGCCGTGCTGGACGCCGACGGCGAGGTGCTGCACAGCGACGCCCTGGCCCGCCGCAACCCCCGCGACGCCCCGGCCGCGGCGGTCGGCGACGAGTTCGCGGTCGGCCGCGCCCTGGTCGACCTGGGTCACCAGCTGCTGCGCGCCGGCGTCCACGGGGCCACCGGCCCGGCGGAGGAGTAGCGCGGCAACGGGAGCCCGGGCGGGGGCGGGGAGCCGCACGGGGCCGCACGGAGCCGCCGGGCGGACGCGACGGGTGAGCGCCCGCACCGTGCGGTAGGACATGCTGGAACCGCCCCCGACCTCACCGGAGCCAGCCGCAGCGATGAACACCCCCACGGACCCCACGGACCCGACCGAGTCAACCGAGCCCACCGCTCCCGGCCGGCCCGCCCCCGCCGCCCCCGCCGAGCCGGTCTTCTCCCCCGCCGAGCGCGCCCGCGGCCGCGCACTGCGCCGCGCCCAGCTGCCGTGGGCGCTGGGCGGCCGCCTGGCGGGCCTGGCGTTGACCCTGGTGCTGGGCCTGAGCCCGGCCGGTGCCGCGCTGGTGACCGCGACGGGCCGGTGGTTCGGCGGCTCCCGGACGGCCGGGGTGCTCGCCGGGGCGGCGGCCCTGGTGCTGCTCGGCCAGGCGCTGCAGCTGCCCTTCGGTGCCGGGGCCCGCACCGTGCGGGCCCGGTACGGGCTGGTGACCCAGGGCTGGGCCGGCTGGGCGGTGGACGCCGTGCGCTCGCTGGCGCTCACCCTGCTGCTGGTCCTCCCGCTGGTGCTCGGCCTGTTCGCGTTGACCGCCTGGTCGCCGCGGCACTGGTGGCTCCCGGCGGCGGGGGCCGCGGCGCTGCTGACCGCCGCGCTGTCCTTCCTCCACCCGCTGCTGATCGAGCCGGTGTTCAACCGGTTCACCCCGATGCCCCCGGGCGAGCTGCGGACCGCGCTGCTGGCGCTGGCCGAGCGGGACGGCGTACGGGTCCGGGACGTCCTGGTGGCGGACGCCTCCCGCCGGACCACCGCGCTGAACGCGTACGTCTCCGGGCTGGGTGCGACCCGCCGGATCGTCGCGTACGACACGCTGCTGTCGGCCGCCGAGCCGCGTGAGGTGGAGCTGGTGGTGGCGCACGAGTTGGGGCACGTCAAGCACCGGGACGTGGCGGTCGGGACGGCGCTCGGCGCGGTGGGCGCCGCCGGGGCGGTGGCCGTGCTGGGCCTGCTGGCCAACTGGCACCCGCTGTTGTCGGCCGCCGGGGCGGCGGACGCGGCCGACCCGCGGGCGTTGCCGCTGCTGGCCGCGCTCGCCGCGCTGATCGGCGCCCTGTCGGGGCCGGTGCAGTGCGCGGTGAGCCGCCGGATCGAGGCCAGGGCGGACCGGCACGCACTCGAACTGACCGGTGACGCCGAGCAGTTCGTGGCGATGCAGCGCAGACTGGCGGTGGTGAACGTCTCGGATGTCGACCCGCCCCGGGTGCTTGAGCTACTGTTCGCCACTCACCCGAGTGCGACCCGCCGGATCGCGGCCGCCCGCGCCTGGCAGGCCGAGCGGGCCCGGACGGCGGGCGGGGGCGCGGACGGAGGCAGGGGCGCGGGCGGGGACGCGGGCGGAGGCGGGGGCACGGACGGACCGGCGGGCGACGACCCGGGCGGGGCGGCGCCGACGCGCACGACTCCGGGCAAATCCGTTGTATAGTGCAACAAATCTCCAGGAGGTAGCAACGCCGTGCCCGGCCGCAAGTCGTCCATCGACACCATCCAGCGCGAGCTGACCGCCTTCGCCCGCCGTGCCCGGCACAAGGCCTCCCAGCTGCACCCCGACCTCTCCCTGGTCACGTACAGCATCCTCGACCTGATCACCGAGCGCGGCGGCTGCCGGGCCGCCGACGTGGCCGCGCACTTCATGCTCGACAAGTCCACCGTCAGCCGCCAGGTCACCGCCCTGGAGAAGCTCGGCCTGCTGCGCCGCGAGGCCGACCCGGACGACCAGCGCGGCCAGATCCTGCGCGCCACCGACGCCGGACTCACCCTGCTGCAGGACGCCAACGAGCAGCGCCGGCTCTCCTTCACCGCCCGCTTCACCGACTGGTCCGACGAGGACATCGCCCGCTTCGCCGCGTACCTGGTCCGCTACGGCAAGGACGGCTGACCGGCCCCGGACGCACCACGCCGACCGGCGGGCGGACCACCCGCTGGGGCCCGGCCGCCGTCCCGGGGTGCGCCCCACCGCCCACACGGTGTACAGAGGAGGGGTGCCCCTCCGGCAGCGCCCCGATGAACCCCGTCCGCGCGCCCGCCGCCGCTCCTGGCGGCCGGACCGCCGAGTGATGACGGCGCTGCCGCTCGCACTGATCGTCGTGATCACCGTCGTCGACATCCTCTCGCCGCCGCAGATCCACCTCGGGCCGCTGCTGATCGTCGCCCCCGCCCTCACCGCCTCGATCGCGGGCCCCCGGGCCACCGCCGGGGTCGCCCTGCTCGCGCTCGGCGCGCTCACCTTCATCGGCGCCGTCCGGGACGGCCTCACCAGCGCCAACATCGAGACCCAGCTGAGCGCCCAGGTGATCGTCTCGGTGCTGATCGTCGGCCTGCGGGTGCTGCGCGACCGGCACGAACGCGAACTGGCCCGGGTGCGCTCGGTCTCCGAGGCCGCCCAACGGGTGCTGCTGCGCCCGCTGCCGGAGCGGATCGGGCCGCTGCACCTGGCCTCCGTCTACCTGGCCGCCGAGGCCGAGGCGCAGGTCGGCGGGGACCTGTACGCGGCCGCCCGCACCGCCACCGGCACCCGGCTGCTGGTCGGCGACGTACGCGGCAAGGGGCTGTCCTCGCTCGGAGACGCCGCCCTGCTGCTCGGCGCCTTCCGGGCCGCCGCCCACCTGCACGCCGAGCTGCCGGACCTGGCCGCGTACCTGGACGGCAGCGTCTGCTGGGACCTCGCCCAACTGGCCCAGAGCCGGCAGGCCGAACGTTCCCGGCGCCCGGACCCGCCCGAGGGCGCGCCGGACGAGGGCGGCGAGTCCTTCATCACCGCCGTCCTGCTCGACATCCCCGACGACGGCGCACTGGTCCACCTGATCGACTGCGGGCACCCGCCCCCGCTGCTGCTGCGCCCGGAGGGCCTCACCACCCTCACCACCCCCCACCCCGCGCCGCCGCTCGGGCTCGGCGAGCTCGCCCCGGTCTCCTACGAGGTGCAGACCTTCGCGTTCCGCCCCGGCGACCGGCTGCTGATCTACACCGACGGCGTGATCGAGGCCCGGGACGCCCAGCGCCGCTTCTACCCGCTCACCGAACGGGTCACCGCCTGGCAGGCCGAACGCCCCGGCGTCCTGCTGCACCGCCTGCGCCGCGACCTGCTCGCCCACGTCGGCCGACGGCTGGACGACGACGCGGCGATGGTGCTGGTCGAGCGGCTGCCGTGAGGGGCGGGGCCGCACAGGAGGCGACGCGGGCTGGGAGCCGGAAGGCGGCAGGCCGCCGCTACGGCGTGTACACGTACGGCGTGGTCGTGCTCAGCCGGGCGAAGCCGAGCCGCTCCAGGATGGGACGGCTCTGGTCGCTGGCGTCCACCTGGAGGTACTCGTAGCCGAGCGCGGCGGCCTGACGGGCGCGGTGGGCGACCAGGGCCCGGTAGATGCCCCGGCCGCGCCAGGCGGGCACCGTGCCGCCACCCCACAGGCCGGCGAAGCCGGTGCCCGGGTTCAGCTCCATCCGGGCGCCGCTCACCGGCTGGTCGCCGGCCATCGCGATGATCATGCTGAGCGTGTCCGAGTCGTGCCGGAGGTGGTCGAGCAGCCGCTCCCGCAGGGTGTCCCCCGGGGTGCCGAAGGCGAGCTCGTGGGCCGTGACCATGAGGTCCACCCCGGCCGCGTCGGCGACCGGCTCCACGCGGACGCCCTCGGGCAGCGCCGCGTCGGTGGGCAGCTCGTCGATCCGGGCGATCATCAGCGCCTCGTCCGGTTCGGCGGTGAAACCGGCCGCGAGCAGCCGTCGGCCGAGGTCGGCGGGGCGGTCGTGGGAGTAGGACTTCCACTCGAACTCCAGGCCCAGCCCGGCGAAGTGGGCGACCTGCGCGGCGATCGCGGCGTCCGCCCCGGCCTCGTCCAGGTCGGACCAGACGATGCCGTTCCAGGCGTGCTCCCCGCCGACCTGGCGCACCACGGCGCCGTCGCGCTCGACGCGGACCCCGGGGCCGTCCGGCCGCGCGTCGCGCCGGAGCCGCTGGTCGAACAGGGCGAGTACATGATCAGAATCCATCCGCCCACTTCAACACGGGTGCGCGGGCACGCGCCACCCGTTTTCGCCCGACCCGCGGCCGCCGCCCACCCGGCCCGTTCACCGCTGCGGCGTACGGATCACCTCGCTCGGCGCGTCCGCGCCCATGACGGCGTCCAAGAGTTTCCGGGAGGCCTCCAGTTGGTCCATCTGCCGGGTGATCCGGGCCCGCTCGCGGGCCAGCACGGTGAGCAGCTCCGGGCAGGTCGGACCGGGACGGCGCTGCCCGGGGAGCGGCAGGCCCGGGAGGATCTCGGCGATCACGGCGCTGTTGAGCCCGGCCGCGAGCAGGGTGCGGATGCCGTGGACGGTGTCCACGTCCCGGTCGCCGTACTCGCGGTAGCCGCTGGGGCGGCGCTCGGGGGTGAGCAGGCCCTGCTCCTCGTAGTAGCGCAGGGCGCGCGGGGTGACCCCGGTCCGCCGGGCCAGTTCTCCGATCCGCATCACGGCACCTCTTCCCTCACCCATCGCCCGTCACCGGCCACCGAGCACCGAGCACCGACGGCCACCGGCCTTGACTCTGCCGTCGGCGTGAAGGTCTAGCGTAACCGCCATGCCGAACGAACGATCTTCCGCACCGTCGTCAACTCACTTCTCCGCCACCGCCGTTGCCGTCCTCGGCCTGGGCCCGATGGGCCGCGCGCTGGCCGGGGCGCTGCTCGCCGCCGGGCACCCCGTCACCGTCTGGAACCGCACCCCGGGCCGGGAGGCCGACCTGCCCGCCCGGGGCGCGCGGGTGGCCGCCACCGCGGCCGAGGCGGTGGCGGACGCCCCACTGGTGCTGCTCTGCGTCCGCGACCGGGCCGCCGCCCGGACCGTCCTGGACGACGCCGGGGAGGCGCTGCGCGGCCGGACGGTCGTCAACGCCACGTCCATCACCCCGGAGGACGCCCGGGCCGACGCCGCCGAGGCCGGGGCCCGCGGCCACCGCCTCCTCAGCGCGGCGATCCTCACCCCCACCCCGACCATCGGCCGCCCCGAGGGCACCGTCCTGCTCAGCGGCGACGCCGGGACCTTCGCCGAGCACCGGCCGACCCTGCGGGCGCTGGGCACCGTACGGCACGTCGGCACCGACCAGGGACGGGCGGCCGCCTTCGACGCGGCCCTGCTGGACCTGTTCTGGACCACCGTGCACGGCCTGGTCCACGCCCTCGCCCTGGCCCGCACCGAGGGCATCAGCGGTGCCGAACTCGCCCCGTACGCCCAGGGGTTGCCGCAGCTGCTGCCCGCGGTGATCGAGGACTTCGCCCGCCGCGCGGACGAACACCGGCACCCGGGCGACCGCAGCAGCGTGGCCTCCGCGGCGGCCGGGCTGACGCACGTCGCCCACACCGCCCGGGCCCGCGGCCTGGACACCACCGTCCTGGACGCCGCCCTCGCGGTCACCCGCCGCGCGGTCGACCACGGCCACGGGGCCGACGGCGTGTCGACCCTGGTCGAGCTGATCGCCGACCCGGTGCGCTGAGCACCGCCCGCCGCGCCGAGGGCCCCGTGCCGGGCCCGCCGCTACTGCGCCAGGTACCCGCCGTCCACCGGCAGGACGGCCCCGGTGATGAAGGAGGCCTCGTCGGAGGCGAGGAAGAGGACGGCGGCGGCGACCTCGGCCGGGTCGCCGAGCCGGCCCATCGGGTGCATCTTCTCGATCGCCGCGAGGTACTCGGGCCCGCCGGGCTCGTCCCGCAGCCGGGCGACCCGCTCGGTGCCGATGGTGCCGGGGGCGACGGCGTTGACCCGGATGCCGCGGTCCGCCCACTCGACGGCGAGGTGCTTGGTCAGCCCGGAGGCGACGAACTTGGCGGGCCCGTACACCGCCTGACCGCGCTGGCCGGCCTCCCCGGAGATGGAGGACAGGCAGACGATCGAACCGCCGGGCCGCTGCTGGGCGGTCATCGCCTCGATCGCGTACTTGCAGGTGAGGAACATGCCGCGGCCGTCCACGGCCATCACCCGGTCCCAGTCCTCGGCGGTCGCCTCGGTGATGTCCATCAGCGGGATCACCCCGGCGTTGGCGACCAGGACGTCGAGCCGGCCGTGGCGTTCGACGGCCGCCTCGACCATCCGGCGGGCGTCCTCGTCACGGGCCACGTCACCGACCACCGTGCCGACCGCGCCCGGGAAGCGTCCGGCCAGCCGGGCCAGCCCCTCGGCGTCCAGGTCGGTGGCGACCACCGAGGCACCCTCACGGACGAAGCGCTCCGCGACGGCCCGGCCGATGCCGCTGGCCGCGCCGGTCACCACACAGGAACGGCCGGCCAACCGGCCCGCCGGGTTCACAGTCACCATGGACGGGACTCTACCGAGCGGGCCGGCGGCCGGCAGGCCCTTGGGCCTTCCATCCGTCAGACCTTCAGGCCCTCACACCTTCACACTCTCAGGCCCTCACACCGTGAGGACGATCTTCCCGCGCAGGTGCCCGTACTCGCTGAGGCGCTGCGCCTCCGCCGCCTCCGCGAGCGGGAGCACCCGGTGCAGCGGCAGCTGCAGGGTGCCCGCCCGGTGCAGGGCCAGCGCGGCGTCCAGGCCCTCCCGGTGGTACATCTGCTCGCCCTCGGCGCCACCGGTGAAGCGGACGCCGTACTGCTCCGCCCCCGGGATGTCGGCGATCGTCAGCACCCGGTCCGCACCGCCCGTCAGCTCGATCGACAGCGGCAGGACGCCGCCCTGACCGGCCGCGTCCAGCGCCCGGTCCACCCCGCCCGGTGCGGCCGCCCGCACCCGCTCGGCCAGGCCGTCGCCGTACGTCACCGGGATCGCGCCGAGCTCGCGCAGGTAGTCGTGGTTGGCCTCGCTCGCGGTGCCGACCACGGTGATCCCGCGGGCCCGGGCGAACTGCAGCAGCAGCGTGCCGACCCCGCCCGCCGCACCGTGCACCAGCAGCGTCTCGCCCGCCCGGACGCCCAGGTTCGCGAGGACCCGCTCGGCGGTCTCGGCGACGGTCGGGATCGCCGCGGCCTCCTCCCAGCTCAGCGTGGCGGGCTTGTGCGCCAGCCGGTCCACGTCCAGCAGCGCGTGCTCGGCGTAGCCGCCGCCCATCAGCGCGCCGAACACCTCGTCGCCGGGCGCGAAGCCGGTCACCTCCGGGCCGACCTCCTCCACCACCCCGGACACCTCGTAGCCGGGGACGGCGGGGAAGGTGACCGGGAAGAAGCCGTCCAGTGCGCCGCTGCGCACCTTGTGGTCCAGCGGGTTGACGCCCACCGCTCGCACCGCGACCCGCACCTGGCCGGGCCCGGGGGCGGGCAGCTCGATCTCGACGGGGCGCAGCACGTCCGCGTCGCCGTACTGGGGGAAGGCGATGGCCTTGGTCATGGGAGGTCCTCTTCGTCCTTGGCTGGTCCGGGGGTTGGCCCGGGACCCGGCCGGGAATCGCCCGGCGCCGTTTCGTTCCGACGGGTTCCATCCTGCTCCGGCCGCCCCCTCGCTCCGGCCGGTCCTTCGGACAGTTCGACCTGGCCGAAGGGAGGGGTGGCCCTCGCGGGCACCCGGACTAGGCTGGGGTGCATGGACGAGACCTGGCAGCAGCACTGGAGCCGACCCGAGGACGCACTGGCGCGGGCCGTCGAGGTGCTGCGCACACCCCGGCCCGACCTCATGCCGCGGCTGTCGGAGGTGGTCCGCACGCTCGTCCCGCACCTCGCGATCGCCCACCTCAGCGGCGTCTGCACCCACTCCCCCGCACTCGCCTACGGCCCGCCCGAGCTGACCGGCGGCACCAGCGGCCTGGAGCTGTCCCGGCTGGCCGAGCGCGCGGCCGGGACGACCTCGACCGGCCGGCCCTGGCAGGGCGAGGCCGAACTCGCGGGCCGGGCCCGGCCGGTGGTGGTGGTCGCGACCGAGCAGGGCGACGGCAGGGGCGCGGTCCTGGTGCTGGTCCGGGCGGACGCCGAGCCGGTGGCGCCCGCCGCGCTCGCCGTGCTCCAGCAGCTGTGCGAGCTGGTGATCGCCCACTCCGCCCACCGCTCCACCGACGCCGCGCCCAGCCTGGCGGCGGCCTCCCGGGCCGCCGCCGACGCCCGCGCCCGGGCCACCGCCGAGTTCACCGGCACCCACGGCGCGACGCTCAGCGCGATCCTGGCACCGCTGCGCTCGGCCGACCTGGACGACGCCGCCGCCCGCCGGGCCGCCACCGAGCTGGCCGTCACCGCCCTGCTGGACCTGCGCCACACCGCCGACCTCGACCGCACGCTCAGCGAGGAGCCCGCCGACGCCGCGTTCGCCCGGCTCGCCCGGGAACTGCGCCCGCTGCTGCGGCACACCCGGGTCAGGCTGGACCTCGCGCCCCCGGCGGAGGCCGCCCGGTCCGTCCCGGCGGACACCGCGCACACCGCCCGGGACGCCGTCCGGGTCGCCGTGATGCTGATGCTGGAACAGGAGAAGCCGGCCCGGCTCCACGTGAGTTGGCAATTCACGACGGACGGCGCGCTGCGCGCGGTGGTGCGCGACGACGGCCTCGGGCTGCTCGCCGCCGACGCCCTGGCCGTGCACCGCACCGCCGAGCGGATCGCCGCCCTGGGCGGGCGCTACGGCGTCGAGTCCGTCCCCGGCTGGGGGACCACCGTGACCGTCGACCTGCCGCTCGGCCTGCCCGCGCCGATCGCCGCCACCGATCCGCTGGACGGGCTGCAGCCGCGCGAACTGGAGGTACTCGACCAGCTGGCCCAGGGCCGCCGCAACCGGGACATCGCCGAGGCGCTGCACATCAGCGAGTCCACGGTGAAGTTCCATGTCGCCAACATCCTGGCCAAGTTGGGCGTCAGCTCGCGCGGCGAGGCGGCGGCGCTGGCCCACCGGGCCGGAATGCCCGGCGCCTCGCGACTGCACGTGGCATCCTGAACCGGTCCCCCGTCCCCCTCCGGCCCCAGGAGTCCCGATGACCCCGCCCACCCCGCCGTGGACCGTCCTCGTCACCGGCTCCACCGACGGCCTCGGCCGGGCCCTCGCCCACCGGCTCGCCGCCGAGGGCGCCACCGTCCTGCTGCACGGCCGCGACCAGGGCAAGCTGGACCGCACGGCCGACTCGATCGCCGGGACCCACGGCGTCGCCCGCCCCGTCACCCTGCGCGCCGATCTCGCCGACCTCGACCAGGTCCGCGCCCTCGCCGCCGGGGTCCGGGCCACCACCGACCGGCTGGACGCCCTGGTCAACAACGCGGGCGTCGGCGCCGGCGAGCCCGACGGCCGCACCCGCCGCACCAGCGTCGACGGCCACGAACTGCGCTTCGCCGTCAACCACTTGGCCGGCCTCCTGCTCAGCCTCGAACTGCTGCCGCTGCTGCGGGCCGGCGCCCCCGCGCGCATCGTCAACGTCGCCTCCGCCGGACAGGAGGAGGTCGACTTCGACGACCTGATGCTGGAGCGCGACTACAGCGGGACCAGCGCGTACTGCCGCAGCAAGCTCGCCCAGATCGCCTGCGGCCTCGAACTGGCCGCCCGGGTGCCCGCCGCCGAGGTGACCGTCAACAGCCTCCACCCGTCGACGTACATGCCCACCAAGATGGTGCTCCAGGAGATCGGCTACAGCATCGACAGCCTGGAGGACGGCCTCGCCGCCACCCACCGGCTGGTCACCGACCCCGCCCTGGCCGGCGTCACCGGCCGCTACTACGACCGCCTGCGCGAGGCGCGTGCCAACCGCCAGGCCTACGACCTGCGCGCCCGTACGGAGTTGTGGGAGCGCAGCCTGAAGCTCGTCGGGCACCCGGGCATCTGAGCGCGGACGACTGAGAGGCGACATGCCCACCTGGACCCCCGATACCCCCGGCCTGCTGCGGCTGCCCTCCGGCCGCCTGCTCCGCGGCCGCGGCGTACTCAACCCGCTCCCGCCCGGCCCCCACCCCGACTTCGGCCTCTACCTGCTGGGCCGCCCGCCCAAGCCGCTCCCCTGGGAGACCCGCTGGGTCCGCTGGCCCGACTTCCGCCTCCCCGCCGACCGCACCGACGCGGCCGACGCCTTCCGCGAGGCTTGGCAGCGCTGCGCGGACGAGCGGGTCGAACTCGCCTGCGCGGGCGGCCGGGGACGCACCGGCACCGCCCTCGCCTGCATCGCGGTGCTGGACGGCGTCCCGGCGGCGGAGGCGGTCGGCTACGTGCGGGAGCACTACAGCCGGCACGCGGTGGAGACGCCGTGGCAGCGCAGGTTCGTGGAGCGGTTGGGCCGGCCCGACCGGTGACGGATGACGGTGACGGTGACCGTGACCGTGACGGATGACCGTCAGCTGCGCGGATAGGTCTTCGTGACGGTGCCGTTGGCATCCGCCCGCAGGTAGCCGCTGCCGTAGGAGTCGCCCACGTACACCAGCAGGGTCGGACCGGTGTCGCCCATTCCCGGGGCGTTGCGCACGGCTATGTGGTGGCTGGTCGGGTGGGCGATGCCGAGCTCGGCGTCGGCCCGCTGCAACAGGGCCGGGAGGGCGTCCCAGTTGACCGCCTGGAGGTCCACCGGCTTCTCCTCGAAGGCCACGGTGCCGGAGCGCAGGCCCTGGGTGGTCTTGCCGTCGCGGTAGTCGAAGGAGTCGTAGAGCTTCGGGTTCGCGGCGGTCGCGACGACGACGCCCCCGGAGTCCTGCTGGAGCGTGAACTCCAGGACGGGACGGCCGCCGGCCTTCTGGTTCATGGACTGGATCGCGCCGCGGACGCCGGCGGGCGTGAGCAGGCCCGGGTACGGCGCGGGCGTGTCGCTGCCGGGGATCTTGCCGGCGTCCTTGGCCGCGAAGTACTGGATGCCGTAGACGACGGACATCGTCAGCACCGGCACCAGGAGCAGGTAGCCGGACCGCAGCCGGCCGCGCTTGCGGCCGGGGCGGGGTCCCGCGTCGCTCGGCTCCTGGGCGGGGGGCCGCGGCGGGCCGAAGGTCTGCCCGGCGGTCGCACCGGTGGGGTACCCGGTGGGGTGTCCGCCCGGGTACCCGCCGGAGTATCCGGTGACCCGCTCGGTGGCCTGCGGCGGTACGGTGCCGGCGGCCGGCTGGAGGCGCACCGTGCCGACCGTGCCGGCCTCCCCCGCGGTCGCGGCCGCGTACTCGGCCTCGGCGAGCTGCCGGTCGAGCAGCCAGGCGTCGGGCCGGGCGGCCGTGTCGCGCACCAGCAGGGCGGCCAGCACCGGGCCCAGCGGCCCGGACCGCACCGGCGGCGGGACCGGCTCGTCCAGCACGGCGGCGAGGGTGGCCAGGCTGGTGCCGCGCCGCAGCGGGTGGTAGCCCTCGACCGCGACGAAGAGCATCATCCCCAGCGACCACAGGTCCGAGGCCGGGTTGCCCTCCTCGCCGCGGACGCGTTCGGGGGCGATGTACTCGGGCGAGCCGATCAGGGCACCGGTGGTGGTCAGGCTGGGCGACTCCGCCAGCGCGGCGATGCCGAAGTCGGTGAGGACCGGGCTGCCGTCCGGGCGCAGCAGGACGTTGCCGGGCTTCACATCGCGGTGCTGGATGCCGGCCGCGTGCGCGGCGCTCAGCGCGGAGAGCACGCCGCGGCCGAGTCGGGCCGCCTCCAGCGGCGACATCGGGCCGCGGGCGAGGCGGTCGTGCAGGGAGCCGCCGGTGACCAGCTCCATCACCAGCCAGGGGTGCGGGTACTCGGGCCGGTCGACGATGTGGTGGATCGTCGCCACGTGCGGGTGGTTGAGCCGCGCCAGCGAACGGGCCTCGCGCAGCACGCGTTCGCGCAGCACCGCCGCCGCCCCCGGGTCCCCGGCGAGGTAGGCCGGATCCGGCGCGCGCACCTCCTTCAGTGCCACCTCGCGCTGCAGGACGGTGTCGCGTGCCCGCCACACCAGACCCATGCCTCCGCCGCCCAGACGCTCCACCAGTTCGAAGCGCCCGTCGATGAGTTGGAGCCCCGGCCCCCCAGAATTCATGACGGTCATCGTAGGGGGGAGGTCCGTCATCCGTGACACCGCCCGCCACCCCGGAGCCCGGGCTCCCGCCCCGCGGCGTGCGGCTCACAACTCCCAGGCCTGGTCGGCGGCCCAGGCCTCCGCGGTGCGCCAGTCGACGGTCGGGTGGGCGGCGTGCAGGGCCTCGGTGTCGATGGCGAGGCCGACCTGCTGGAAGTAGCGGAACATCGCGGCGAGGTCGGCCGAGTAGGTCTCGACGACGGAGAGCGGCACCTGCTCGCAGCGGATCGGGCGGCCGGAGGCGGCGGTGATGGCGGCGGCGATCTGGTGGCCGGTGCGCCACTGGGAGGCGATGTCGATGCGGCGGCCGGTGTAGCCGTCCGGGTGGGCGAGGACGTGGGCGGCGAAGGCGCCGATGGTGTCGGCGGCGATCACCGGGATGGGGGTGTCGGCGGGCATCGGGAGGAGGAGGACGCCCTCGCGCAGGGCCTGGAGGGTCCAGTCGTTGGCGTAGTTGTCCAGGAAGACGGCCGGGCCGAGGACGGTCCAGGGCAGGTCGAGGGTGGCGAGGTGCTCTTCGATCCGCTGCTTGGAGTCGAAGTGCGGGATGCCGGTGGAGCGGTCGGCGTTGCTGGCGGAGGTGAGGACCACGTGCCGGACGGAGTCGGTGGCGGCCGCCGCGTCGAGCAGGGCGGTGCCCTGGCGGATCTCGGTGTCGAGGTCCGTCCCGAACGGGGTGGACATCGCGAAGAGGGCGCCGGCGCCGTCGAGGGCGGCGGTGAGCGAGGCCGGGTCGTCGAAGTCGGCGTACGCCAACTCGGCTCCGAGGGAAGCGAGTTCGCGGGCAGCCGGGGAGCCGACGGCGCGGGTGAGGGCGCGGACCGGACGGCCGGCCCGGAGCAGGGCGCGGGCGGTGGCGCCGCCCTGGGCGCCGGTGGCGCCGGTCACGGCGACGGGGAGTCGAGCATTTATCTGCGTCATGCAGTCAATGTAAGGAGATATCTCTGCGCGACGCAACTTTTGATCGGGCCGCCGGTTACCCTGGCCCCATGACGCCCTCCCGCGACGAACTGATGGCCCGGCTCTGGCCGGTCTCACGCCGCTACCTGGCCTCCTACGTGCTGTTCAACCAGGCCGTCGCCGACCACCTCGGCATGCACCCGACCGACGTCCAGTGCCTCAACCTGCTCACCCTGGAGGACGGCCCGGTCACCACCGGCCGGATCGCCGAGCTGACCGGGCTCACCAGCGGCTCGGCCACCCGACTGGTCGACCGACTGGAGAAGGCCGGCCTGGTGGTCCGGCGACGGGACGAGACGGACCGGCGCCGGGTGCTGGTCGCCGTGCTCCCCGAGGCGCTGGAGCGCTTCGGGGAGGTGTGGCGCGCCCTCAGCGTCGACTGGGTGGCGATGTACGCCGAGGACAGCGAGGACCAACTCGACTTCCTGCTCCGGCACATGAGCCGCACGGTCGAGCTCAGCCACCGGCAGATCGCCCGGCTGGCCGAGAAGGACCTCTAGAGCCAGGCCGACGGTACTTCGGACCGCGCGACCCTAGGTCTTCCGCAGCTCCGGCGCCGGGACCCCGATCAGCAGCCGCCGCACCGCGTCCCAGGCCGCCCGCAGCGCGGCGGCGCAGGCCCGGGTGTCGGAGTCGAGCAGCCGCAGCCAGGCGCCGCTGTCCTGCGGCAGCACGCTGACCCCGTACAGCAGCCCGCGCCCCGCCAGCGCCTCGTGCAGGACGTCGGCGATCCGCGCCGCCGGGGCGAGCGGGCTGAGCACGTACAGGCTGGACATCACGTCGTGCCCGCCGAGCACCGCCGGGCCCGTCGTGCCGCCGCCCGAGGGCTCCAGCCGCACCGTGTCCAGAGCCACCAACTCGCCGTCCGGGCGCCGGACTTCGAGGTCCGAGGCGAACACCCGGTAGGCGTTGCGCTCGCCCCGGGCGAGGCGTCCGGCCAGCACCGTCTCGCCGGCCAGCACCGTCGCCCCGGGGTCCACGGTGAGCACGGTGCGCTGGTAGAACCGGGCGTCGACGAAGGGGATCACCGGCTCGGGCAGGTACTCCACATAGGCGCCCGGCCCGGCCTCCAGGTTGACCAGCTGCGTCGCGTAGTCGTACTCCATCCGGTAGACCTTGGTGGCCGCCTGAGTGGTGAGGTGGACGGCCGTGTCGGCGCCGCAGCGGATGTCGGTGCGCAGCCGGTCGGCCTGGAGGATGCCGCCGCCGGTGGACATCAGCAGGGTGACGGCGAGGTCGGGGCGGGCCGGGTCGAAGTACAGCGGGCGCATGATCTGCAGCGGCGACTTCTGGTAGTGGCCGGTGAGTTCGGTGCGCCCGCCGATCCGCTCGAAGGCCAGCTCCAGCAGCCCGACCTTGCCGGGGCGCCCGACCGCGAGGGTGTCGGGCGTCCCGGCGTACCGGCGGACCTCGGACGGGACCCGGGCGGGCTCGTAGTGCCGGGGGTCCAGCCGGGGGACGGAACCCGGGGCGAGGGTCGTCACGCCGGGACCTTCCGGAAGGTCTCCAGGAAGGTCGCGATCTCCTCCAGCCCCTCCCCCGTCAGGCAGTTGGTGAGCACCACCGGACCGCCCTCGCGCACCCGGCGGGCGTCGGACTCCATGACGCCGAGGTCCACCCGGACGTACTGGGCGATGTCGATCTTGTTGATGACCAGCAGCTCGGACTCGGTGATGCCCGGGCCGCGCTTGCGGGGCATCTTCTCGCCCTCGGCGGTGTCCAGCACGAACAGGAAGAGGTCGACCAGCACCGGGCTGAAGGTGAGGGTCAGGTTGTCGCCGCCGGACTCGAACAGCAGGGTGTCGACGTCGGGGAAGCGCTCCAGCATCTCCGCCCCGGCGGCGAGGTTCATGGTCGGGTCGTCCCGCACCGCCGTGTGCGGACAGGCGCCGGTCTCGACGCCGACCACCCGCTCGGGGTCGAGCACCCCGGCCAGGGTGCGGCGGACGTGCTGGGCGTCCTCCTGGGTGTAGATGTCGTTGGTGATGACCGCCGGGCGGTGGCCGCGCGCGATCAGCACCGGCACCAGCGCCTCGATCAGCGCCGTCTTGCCGGAACCGACCGGGCCGCCGATGCCCACCCGGAGCACGTTCTCGGTCATGCGGATCTCCTTGCAGAAGCAGAAGCAGAAGCGGAAGCGGAAGCAGTAGCAGCGGAAGCAGAAACGGAATGAGTGGGTTCAGCTCGCGAACAGCCGGGCCTCGGCCCGCTCGTGCCGGCCGGACATCGCGTCCGCGATCGGCACGCAGCCGCCCAGGTCCGCCAACTCCCGTACCAGCGCGGCCGCCACCACCTCCCGGATGACCGGGGCGGCCGCCCGCAGGACCACCTGCGCCCTGCGGTGGTCGGTCAGCCGCAGCCGCAGCGCGGCGCCGACGAAGCTGGTGCAGAAGGCGAACAGGTCGCTGGCGACGGCCTGTTCGACCGGTACGGCGGCCGAGGCGTAGGCGACCCCGGCGGCCACCGCCTGGCAGCCGGGGGCGCGCTTCTCGGCGACCAGGGCGGCGTACCGCTCCAGCGGCTCGCCGCCCACCGACTCCCGGGCGATGTCCAGGAGTTGGCGTCCGGTACGGGTTGCGGCGAGCCGTAGCTCACGGTTGAGCTTGGTGGCGTGCAGCCGTTGGTCGGTCTCGACCAGCAGCTCCCAGTCGCCGGCCGCGGCGGCCCGGTGGGCCAGCGCGAGCGCCGTGGCGTCGGCCGGTCCCACGCTGTGCCGCAGCAGGTCGACGAGCAGCGCGGGCATGGTGTCGGCGGTGACGGCCTTCGCCTGGGCGTAGCCCTCCAGACCGTGCGAGAGGGTGTAGAAGCCGCTGGGGAAGGCCGAGTCGGTCAGCTGGAGGCTGACCAGCAGGGCGTCCAGGCCCGCGCCGCCACCCTCCTCAGGACCGGAACCGGAACCAGGCCCGGAACCGGGACCGGGACCGGGACCAGGCCCGGCGACGCCGCTCACGCGAGGTAGAACAGGTGGTTGAGCGGCAGTTCGCGGGCCGGCTCGATGGTGGCGGGCTCGCCGTCCAGGGTGACCTTGTACGTCTCCGGGTCGACCGCGATCCTCGGCAGGGCGTCGTTGCGCACCATGTGCTGCTTCCCCACCGAGCGGCAGTGCCGCACCGGCAGCACCCGGCTGTCCAGGCCGAGTTCCTTCGGCACCCCGAGGTCGACGGCGGCCTGGGACATGAAGGTGATCCGGGTGGCCTGCTTGGCCCGCCCGAGCGCGCCGTACATCGGCCGGTAGTACACCGGCTGCGGGGTGGGCAGCGAGGCGTTCGGGTCGCCCATCAGCGCCCAGTTGATGAGGCCGCCCTTGATGACCAACTTGGGCTTGGCACCGAAGGAGTTGATCGGCCACAGCACGATGTCGGCCAGCTTGCCGGGCTCCAGCGAGCCGATGTGCTCGGCGGTGCCGGAGGCGATCGCCGGGTTGATGGTGAGCTTGGCGAGGTAGCGCAGCACCCGGAAGTTGTCGTTGCGCTCGCTGTCGCCGGCCAGCTTGCCGCGCTCCGCCTTGCAGTGGTGGGCGGTCTGGAAGGCGCGGGTGAAGGACTCCCCGATCCGGCCCATGGCCTGCGAGTCGGAGGAGAAGATCGAGATGACGCCCTCGTCGTGCAGCACGGTCTCGGCGGCGATGGTCTCGGCGCGCACCCGGGAGTCGGCGAAGGAGACGTCCTCGGGGATGTCGTGGCTGAGGTGGTGGCAGACCATCACCATGTCGAGCAGCTCGTCCACCGAGTTGACGGTGTAGGGCAGGGTCGGGTTGGTGGAGGACGGCAGCACGTTGGGCTCGCCGGCGATCCGCATGATGTCGGGGGCGTGTCCGCCGCCCGCGCCCTCGGTGTGGAAGGTGTGGATGGTGCGGCCGTCGATCGCGGACAGGGTGTCCTCGAAGAAGCCGGACTCGTTCAGGGTGTCGGTGTGGATGGCCACCTGCACGTCGTACTCGTCGGCGACGCTCAGCGCGCTGTCGATCGCCGCCGGGGTGCTGCCCCAGTCCTCGTGCACCTTGAGGCCGCACACACCGGCCTCGACCTGCTCGCGCAGCGCGCCCGGCAGCGAGCCGTTGCCCTTGCCGAGCAGGCCCACGTTGACCGGCAGGTCCTCGACCGCCTGGTACATCCGGCCGATGTTCCACGGTCCGGGGGTGCAGGTGGTGCCGTTGGTGCCGTCGGACGGGCCGGTGCCGCCGCCGATCAGCGTGGTGATGCCGTTGCTCAGCGCCTCCTGGGCCTGTTGCGGGGCGATGAAGTGGATGTGGGTGTCGATGCCGCCGGCGGTGGCGATCAGGTGCTCGCCGGAGATCACCTCGGTGCCGGGGCCGATCACCAACTTGGGGTGCACCCCGCTCTGGGTGTGCGGGTTGCCGGCCTTGCCGACGGCGGTGATGAAGCCGTCCTTGACGCCGATGTCGCCCTTGACCACGCCGAGCACCGGATCCAGCACGACGACGTTGGTGATGACCAAGTCGAGCGCGCCCTGGACGGAGGTCGCCGCCGGGTCCTGCGCCATGCCGTCGCGGATGCCCTTGCCGCCGCCGTAGACGGCCTCGTCGCCGTAGTGGCCCTGGTTGTGGTCCTTCTCGACCTCGACCACCAGGTTGGTGTCGGCGAGGTGGAAGCGGTCGCCGACGGTGGGGCCGAACAGGTCGGTGTACTGCTTGCGGGACAGCATGGCCATCAGCGGTCGCCCTCCTCGTGGGTCTCCGGGTGGATGTGGGTGTGGAAGTCCCTGCCGTGCAGGTCGTCGTCCTTGTTCTCCAGGTGGGTGCCCTTGAAGCCGCGGGCGATCGCCCGGTCGATGGCGCGGACGCGGGTGTCCCGGGCGGTGACGCCGCCGTCCACCAGGTTGCTGAAGCCGACCAGGCGGCGGTGCCCGCCGAACTCGGCGAGGGTGACGTCCTTGGTGTCGCCGGGCTCGAAGCGGACGGCGGTGCCGGCCGGGATGTCGAGGTGCTTGCCGAAGGCGGCGTTGCGGTCGAAGTCGAGGGCGCGGTTGGCCTCGAAGAAGTGGTAGTGGGAACCGACCTGGATCGCGCGGTCGCCCGTGTTGCTGACCGTGATGGTGGCCTTGGTACGGCCGGCGTTGATCTCCACGGGGTCGTCGCCGTACAGGTATGCGGCGCTACCGGACATGGCTGGCCTTCCTCTCTGCCGGTTCGGTGGGGGTGTGTGCGTGGGGGTGGCTGGGCGTGTGGCCGTGGGGGTGGCCGTGGGTGTGGGTGTGGCCGTGGGACTGGTCGCCCGGCCCGTGGCTGTGGGCGTAGCCGTGGCCGTGCTCGGCGTCGAGGCCGGCCAGGATGCCGTCCTCGCCGTGGCCGAGCAGGTGCAGGGCCGCCGCCGTGCGGGCCGCGACCACCCCGGCGATCGCGGACGGGCGCAGCAGCGGGCCGCCGTCCCGTACGTGCGCGGTCGGGCCGCGGTCGGCGGGGCCGTCGAGCAGCGCGGCCGGCAGCGCCGGGCCGAAGGAGGCCGGGACGGCGGTGACCCGCTCCGCGCCGAGCAGGCGGCAGCGTTCGACGCCCTCGGCCGGATCCGGGTCGCCGCCGGTGAAGGCGACCTCGACCCGGTGGTGCCGCCCGTACTGGCGGACCAGGCGGGCGATCCGGAACAGTTCGGCGTCCTCGAAGGGACCGGCCGCCGGGGCGGTGACCAGGACGGCGTCCCCGTCGCCGGCCGTCGCCGCGGCGGCGCGCAGCCAGCCGATCAGGTGCTCGGCGGCGCCGAAGGGCGCGGTGAGCGCGAGCCGTCCGCGGCCCTCGCCGGCGGCGAGCCAGCGCAACGCGCGGGCGGTGTCGGCGACCAGTCTCGGGTCCCGTCCGAGTGTCATCGGGACGACGCACACCGGTGCGTCGCCGGCCGCGAGCGCGGAGCGGACGGCTTCGGCCAACGGACGGCCGGGGGCGGCCGTGGCGTGCACGGTGAACCCGTGACCGCTGCGCCCGGCCGGATCCGCCAGGTCGGTCAGGTCGGCCAGGTGCCGGCCGCCGTCGCTCTCGTGCCCACCGGCCAGGACGACCAGGGCAGGCTGACGTACGGTCATCGGTCAGGCACCGACCGGGTCGTGGCAGGAGACCAGCTTGGTGCCGTCCAGGAACGCGGCCTCGACCTGGAGCAGCGGCAGCATCTCGCGCACGCCCGGCATCACCTCGGCGTTGCTGACCACCTGCTTGCCGATCTCCATGCACTCGGCGACGGTGCGGCCGTCCCGGGCGCCTTCCATGATGGCCTCGCTGATCAGCGCGCAGGCCTCGCTGTAGTTGAGCTTGACGCCGCGGTCGCGGCGTTTGCGGGCCAGATCGGCCACGACGTAGATGTAGAGCTTGTCCATCTCACGCGGGGAGAGATTCACGGGAACCACTCCTCCTTTCCGAGAATCCGACGGAATTACAAGTCAGATGAAAAACAAGGGAGTTGGACGACCGAGGGACCGGGACGCGAGCGCCGGAGCGGGAATACCAGATTAGGGCGCCCGCGGGATCAGGCCCGACGCAATCGGGGGACCGCCGGTACCGCCGCCAGGAACAGCAGGGTGGTCAGCACGAACGGCCAGGTGAAGGCGTGGCCGCCGAACGGCGCGGTGACCGCGCCGAGCGCCGGGGTCAGCACGGTGGCCGCGGCCGCGCCGAGCACGGCGTAGGCCGCGCTCCAGCCGTCGGCGGCGACGAACACCCCGCACAGCGCGAGCGCCACCAGCACCCCGCTGTACCCGAGCAGCCCCTGTCCGACCGCCTCGGCCGGCGCACCGAACGCCCAGGCGGTGAGCAGTCCCACGGCACTGCCGCCGCAGGCCACCGCCCCGGCGAGCCGACTGGCCGCGAACAGGCCCGCCAGGAACAGCAGACCGACGTACCACTGCGGCATGAAGAAGATCTGGCCGATGTTGGCGAAGAACCCGTGCCAGAGCTGTTCCCAGCTCAGCGCGGTTCCCCCGGCCGCCGGTACGGGCAGCGCGGCCGGTCCGGCACCCGTGGGCCACAGCCGCCGGAAGCCGGGCGCGGCGACCGTCACGGCGGTCGCGACCAGGCAGAACGGCGCGGTCAGCGCGGGCAGTTCACGCCCCGCCAGCAGCGTCCCGACCCCGGCGGCGACCACCACCGCGACGGCGGCGCCGAGCACCGCGACCACCACCGTGGCGGGATGCCCGGGCCCGAGGAACACCGCACAGGCGAGCGCCACCAGGCACCCGTTGTACCCGGCCAGCCCGGCCTCCACGGTGTCCCGCCGCAGCCCGAGGCCGTGGGCGACGGCCGTGGAGACGGCGCTGCCGAGCAGGCCGTAGAGGCCGTACTGCCAGCCGGCGGCGAACAGTGCGGCGACGAAGAAGAGCCCGCACACGGCGGACGGCATGAAATCGACCTGGGCGATCCCGCGCAGGACTTCGACGACTAACTTGACGGATATCGGACGGACGACACCGGGAACCTCTTCCGAGGTTCCTTCCCCACCCTTTAGCTGACCCATGCGGCGCACCAATTCCCCGGTACGGCCGAGGGGGCTCGGGAGATTGCTCGGGAGCCCGTTCGGCGATTCGTTGGGAACCGTACTCCTGCGGATTGTGGAACGGGGTGGGCACGGCGGGTCACGCCAAATCCACGTCGGGTGACCACCATTGCCCTGAGCTGCAACATTCTGTTGATTCCGACCCCGGGGCGGGCGGTTGCGAAGGGCAATTCTTTGCGAAGTTTTACTCACTGCTGACAAGCGCCGGAATATGAGCATGCCAACCAAGTCGCGACAAATTCCCGCCGCCCCGGCAATACGGACATCCGAAACTGTGGGAAAACTGGGAGGCCTGGGAGTGATGTGACGGAATTGTGCGCACGGCGCGGCGCATTGGCGTGCGGTCCCGTCAACGGGCTCCACAGGGCGAATCAGCCGGCCGAACGGGGTGGCTCAGCCCGCCGAGTGGGGTGGCTCAGCCGGTGGCACGCGGCAGGTGGCGGGCCAGGAAGCGCTCCGCCGAGGCCAGCTCGAAGTCGGGCACCCCCAGGTGGCCGCCGGGGTTGGCGTGCAGCGACTTCTCCCGCGAACCCAGCGCGCCGTACAACGCCAACGCGGCTTCGCGCAGCTGGAGTTCGTCGTCCCACTGCAGGACGAACTCCACCGGCACCGCCACCCGGGCGGCCGGTTCCAGCAGGGTGGCGTGGCCCGCCAGCCCGAACACCGCGGCCACCACCCGGGGTTCGACCGCGGCGAGCGGAATGCCGATCGCCGTCCCGAGCGACAACCCCCAGTACCCGACCGGCCCGATCCCCTCCCCCGCCGCCAGGCCCTCCAGCGCGTCCAGCACCGCCCGCCACTCCGGCACGGCCCGCTCCGCGAGCGCCGCCGTGTGCCGGGCCACCCAGGCGCTGATCGGCCGCCCGGCCGCCAGCAACTCCCCGATCTCGGTGGCGAACCGCTCGTCCTGCGCGGTGCGCGCCCGCTCCCCGTGCCCGGGCGCGTCCAGCGCCACCGCCGCCCACCCGTACCGCGCCGCACACCGTCGCGCCCGCTCCCGCGGCCCCGACTTGTCCTGCCCGCCCCCGTGCCCCAGCAGCACCAACGGGCGCCCGCCCAGGGCCGATCCGTCCGGCTGCCAGAGCAGGCCGGGGACGCCGTCGACGACGAAGCGGCGTTCCGAGACGCCGTCAGAACCACTCTCCGAGGTGAAGTGCACCCACCCATGATGGCCACCGACACACGTTCGAGTCCGGCCTTTCGCCCCGCTGGCCGATAGTCACCCGGAAGGGCGTACCGGAACGCGACGGCACACCCTTCGGCCCGGCACCGGTCCCGAACATCCTTGCGGGTCCGGTCCCGGCGTCGTCGTGGGAGAGGATCATCCGGCGGACGGTGGCGCCGGCGGGGCGCACCGGCGGAACCATTTCCACGGAGAGTTCCACGAGGAGTAAGCGCTTCCGGCCCCGCCCGGGCTCTGGGTGGGTGAGGAGGTGCTCATGGGAGAACCGAGGAACACACGGGACGAGGAGTTCCAGGCGTTCATCGTCACGGCCTGGCCCCGGCTGCTGCGGACGGCGTTCCTGCTGGCCGGCGAGCAGTACGCGGCGGAGGACCTGGTGCAGTCCGCCGCGGAGAAGGCCTGCGCGGCCTGGTCGAAGGTGCGCCGGGCGGACGATCCGTACGCCTATGTGCGGCGGATCCTGGTGAACCAGCACGCCCGCCGCTGGCGCCGTCGGCCGCCGGAGCTGCTGGTCGACGCGGTGCCGGACGCGGCGGGGTCGGAGGACGGCTACGCCCGTTCCGACCAGCGCGGGGCGCTGTTGGCGGCGCTCGCGACCCTGCCGCCGCGGCAGCGCGAGGCGGTGGTGCTGCGGTACTGGGAGGACCTGAGCGACAGCCAGACGGCGGTCGCGATGGGGTGCTCGGTGGGTGCGGTGCGCAGCCACGCGGCGAAGGGCATCGGGCGGCTGCGGCAGGTCTCGGCGCTGGTGGAGCTCAAGGACAGGTCTGAGGTCGGAGGGGCGGTATGAGCATGGAGAACGTGGGCAACGCGGGGGGCACGGGGAGCGCCGGGCCGGGCCGGGACTCCGACCTCTGGGTCGGACTGGGTCTGGCCGAGGCGGCGTCGACGGCGCGGATCGGCCCGGCGCCGGTGGCGGACATCCTGGCGGGCGGACGGCGGATCCGGCGCCGCCGCCGGTCGGTGGTCGGTGCGCTGGCGCTGGCCTCGGTGCTGGTGCTGGCGGGCGGGGCGATCACCGAACTGCGGCCGGAGCCGACGGCGGGCCACCCGCTGGTCCCGGCCGGCAGCGGTCCCGGCTCGGGCACCGGCGGCCCGCCGTCGGCGGCCGCCACCCCGGCGGTCCGGGACCCGCTCACCCCGGTCCGGGTGCCCCTGGAGCAGGGCACCACGGCGGACGGCAAGCTGTGGATCCTGTGGGAGGCGCTGTGGCCGGCGGCGCCGAAGGAGCGGGCGTACGAGCAGGCGCTGGCGGTGTGGCAGGACCGCAGCCCGTTCGACCAGACGCTGAGCCGGCCGACCGAGGACTTCGTCAACCGGTACTACGATCCCGACGTCGACGTGACCAACACCTATTTCACGCTGGACGGGGAACGCCTGGGCCACGACTCCGAGGGCACCGCCCCGTCTCCGGGCAAGCTCGACCCCCGCAACGGGGCGTACCTGTCCGGGGGCGCGCCGGGCCACCGCGGGAAGGGCGACACGGTGGCTCCGGCCGACGTGGTCACGCTGGCCGTCGGCCCCGACATCGCCCGGGTGAAGGTGACCTGGACGGACGGCACGGTCACCGAGCCCCCGCTCGTCAGCGTGGGCGACTCGCCGCTGCGGCACGTGACGGTGGCCCGGCCGGAAGGCAAGAAGGCGAAGCTCTGGGAGTACCTGGACCGCAACGACGTCCAACTCCCGGACTCGGGTGAGCAGTTCTTCCGGGAGTAGGTCGCGGGAGTGGGAAGTCGACGTCGCCGACTTCCCACTCCCGCACACGCGTTCCCGCGCACGCGTTCCCGCGCCACCGGCCGGCCGCGGATCAGCCCAGCAGCAGCCGCGCCGCCACCGCCGCCCCGTCCGTACGGATCCCGCCCGCGACCTCCGCCGCCCGCGCGCCGACCTCCGGCACCAGGGCCCGCTTGAGCGCGGCGGACAGCGACTCGACCGTCGGGACGGGACCGTCGTGGGCCACCCCGATGCCCAACTCGGCGACCCGCCCGGCCCAGTAGGGCTGGTCCACGATCTGCGGCACGACCACCTGCGGGGTGCCGGCCAGGGCGGCTGCGGTGGTGGTGCCCGCACCGCCGTGGTGGACGACGGCGGCGACCCGCGGGAACAGCGCCTGCTGGTTGACCTCGTCGACGGCGAAGCAGTCCTCCGCACCCTCGTCCGGGACCAGTTCCGCCCAGCCCCGGGCGAGCACCACGCGACGCCCCTGCTGCCGGACGGCCTCGACGACGACCCGGGCGGCGTCCGGCGCGCCGCGCAGCGGCATGCTGCCGAAGCCCACGTACACCGGGGGCCCGCCCGCGTCGAGGAAGGCCGACAGCTCGGCGGACAGCGGTCGGTCGTCCGTGAGCAGCCAGGCGCCGGTCTGCACGACCTCCAGCTCGGCGGGCTGCGGCCAGGGGCCGAGCAGGGGGTCCGTCGCCAGCCAGGGGCGGTCGGTGAACACGTGGTCGCGCACGTTGTCCACGGTCGGCAGGCCGACCGAGGCCCGGTGGGCGTTGACCTGCTCGCGGAACAGGGCGTTCATGGTCCGGACGTTGTCCGCCCACAGCTCCCGGTTGTCGGTCAGCCCCGGCCGGTACGGCTGGAGCGGGAACTCGAACGGCCGGTGGTGCGGGGAGGGCAGCATGGTCGGCTGGAGGGCGACGTACGCGAAGCGGGCGCCCACCGTCTCCGCGGCCGCCTGGGCGCCGGCCACGGCCGGGAAGATCCCGGTGGCCACCACCGCGCCGCCCGGGTCGGCGGCCGCCGCGACCGCCGCGTGGAAGTCCGCGACCATCGCGGCCACCCGGCGGGGGAGGTCACCCGGATCCGGCAGCGCCCTGCGCACCACCGACCGCGCCGACTCCCCGACCGGCACCAGCTCCACCCCGACGGCGGCCAGCCGTCGCGCGCCTTCCTCGTCCGGCGGGGCGCACACCCGTACCTCCGCACCGAGCTCCCGCAGTTGCACCGCGAGACCCGCCAACGGCTGGACGTCGCCGCGCGACCCGTACGTGGACAGCACCACTCGCATGTCGTCATTCCTCCCGTTCACCCAAGGCCCGCCCTGGAGTTGGAGATTCTGCGGCATGACCGGGGCCTTGCGGCAAGGCCCCCCGTGCGCTATAGCTTGAGAATGGCGGGGAACGCGTGTGTCCTCGGTCGGGTCATCCGCGCAGGACTGCCGACACCTCCCCGACCAGCTCCCGCGCCCGCTCCACCGTCGCGGTCAACACCTCCGGCCCCTCCCCCACGGACCCCAGCAGACGACGCGCCCGTGAGCCGAAGTCCGCGGGCACGCCCGGGAGTTGCCCGGCCACGGCGAGCGCGCCCTTCTCGTTGAGGCACCAGCGCCGGTCGTGCGCGTACAGCGCCTGCACCAGGACGCCCACCGCCCGGGACAGGCAGAGCGAGACGTACAGGACGTCACCCCGGGCGGCCCCCTTGGCCGCGACGTCGACCAGGAATCCCGCTTCCCACGCCCCGGCCGTCAGGGCCTCGCGCAGCGGCTCGGGGTACCGGGCGGTCCGCGCTTTGAGCGCGGTCAACTCCCCTGCCGGGTCGGCGAGTACGAGCCCGAGGGCGACCTCGCCGGGGTAGCAGGGCGACCAGAAGCCCAGCGGGTGCCCGGCCTGCACCCCGACCTCGTAACGGCCGGCCCGACAGTCCGCCCACACCCGCTCGACCCGGTCGAGGTCCCGCAGGATCCAGTCCACGGCGACCCCGTCGACCCGCAGCCACGCACCGCCGTTCACCCACGGCCCCCAGCCGCCGGGCCCGGCCACCTCCACCTCCGGCCCGGCCAGCGCCCGCAGTGCGGCCAGGTCGGGTGCGCCCCGGTAGTAGACGCCGAGATCCCAGTCCGACCCGGGCCGGTGCTCGCCACGCGCCCGGCTCCCCCCGAGCATCACCCCCACCACGCCCGGCACTTCGGCGAGTTGGCGGGCCATGGACGCGATGCGCTCGTCGATCGTCTGCATGACGGGAAGTCTGGCGCCCGGCCGGGCGCCGGGCCAGCGGATTCCGGACCGGGCGGGTCGCATCGCCGTGTCGTCGCATCGCCGTGGCACTGAACCGGCGGAGCAGGAAGTCGGCCCGGCCGACTTCCTGCTCCGTACGCTCCCGCCTCAGTAGCCGACGGTGAACCGGCGCTGGACGAAGCGCGGCAGCTCCGCCTCGTCCACCAGTGCGACCGCGGCGTCCTCGGCCGAGATCCGGCTCCTCCCCTCGGCGTCCAGCACGGGCTGGTCTCCCCCGACACGGAAGCGTCCGGTGCGCTCACCTGGGCCGATCCACTCGGCGGGGCTGAAGTACGTCCAGAGCCGGTTCGAGGCCCGCAGGACGTCCAGCGCGGCGCGGTGGCCGCGCACGGCGGCCGCGTACTCGCGCGGGAGGCCGAGTTCGTCGAGCGCGGCGTGGAGGAGGTGGTCGTGGTCGGCGCGGACGACGCCCGGTTCGAGCTCCAGGCTGCCGGCGCCGCCCATGACGATCACCCGGGTGCGCGGGTGGCTCTCCAAGGCCTTGAGCAGGGTCCGGGCGGCGGTCGCGTAGACGGCCGGGTCGGCGATCGAACGGCGGACGGTGTCCTCGAAGTCCTGCGCGGCGTTGCCGGGCTGGTAGCCGCTGATCAGGACGTCCATGCCGGGCAGGACGGCGGCGACGCCGGCGGCGTCGAAGACGTCGAGGCTCGCCCAGGTCAGGTTCTCGCGGTGATCGGTGATCGCGGAGGCGTCGCGGCTGAACGCCGAGACGCGGTGGCCGCGCTGGAGGGCCTCGGTGACGACCCGGCTCCCGACGGTGCCGGTGGCTCCGATGACGCCGATGTGCATGGTTCTCCCCTTGATTCATGCGTGGCCATGCCGAATGGACGGCGCGGGACGAGATCTCCTCACGCCGTGCGAAAACTATACGGTGTGAAGTTTATGAACGGCAATCAGCAAGGTGACGGCGTACAGCTGCGCGATAGGGTGAGCCCGTGGCAGCAACCCGAAGCACCGGACGACGCGAGCGGCTGCGGGCCGAGACGACCGCCGAGATCAAGCGCACCGCGCTGGCCCTGATGCGCTCCGGCGGCCCCGACGCGATCACCCTGCGCGCCATCGCCCGCGAGATGGGCATGACCGCCAACGCGATCTACGGCTACTTCGCCACCCGCGACGACCTGGTCACCGCCCTCATCGCGGACGTCTACACCGCGCTCGCCGACGCCCTCGACACCTCCTGGGCCGGCTCCACCGACCGGTCCCCGGCCGAACGGATCACGGCCTGGGCGCACACCTTCCGCGGCTGGGCACTGGTCAATCCCGAGGGCTTCCGGCTGATCTACGGGGACCCCGTCCCCGGGTACCAGGCCCCCGAGGGCGGCGCCGCCCCGGACGCCGCCCGGCGGGTCTGCATCGGCATCGCAGCCCTCGCGGACGCGGCCTGGAGCGACGGCGAACCGGCCGCCGAGGAAGAGGGAGGCGACTTCGACTGGGACGACTTCGACCCCGGCCTGCTCGACAAGGTCCGCCCGGCGTTCCCCGACCTCCCCCCGGCCGGAGTCGCCCTGGCCCTACGGATCTGGGGACACCTGCACGGCCTGGTCACCCTGGAGATCTACGGACACCTGCGCGCCCAGACCTTCGCGCCGGACAAACTGTTCCAGTCCGAACTCGGCCAGCTGGTCCGCCTGTTGGGCCTCAACCGGCCCTAACCGACCCCGCCCCGGGACCAGCCGAGGGGCCTCGGTCGCCGGAGTCGGGGCCTCCTCCGCGCAGTCCCCAGTCGTCGAGGCCGGAGTAGACCAGCGCGATGCGGCCGCGGGCGAAGAAGCGGTCGGCGGGGTGCGCTTCGGCCTCACCCACGTGGACCTCCACCAGCGGGTCGGGCCCCGCCACCAGGTGTCGGTCAGTCCGCGCACCTCCGGCAGCGGTTCGAATTCACGGCCGCACCCCCGAGGCAGGCCGGGAGGCCAGGCGCGCGGCCAGTTCCTCGGCCAGCCGGGCGACGGGCCCGCGCCGGCGGCGGGCGAGGGCGAGCCCCAAGTGGCGGCGCGGGCCGGGTTCGGCGAGCGGGAGGGCGACCAGGTCCGGGTGCGGGGCGAGGCCGATCTCGGGGATCAGCGCGATGCCGATGCCGGCCCGGACCAGGGACTGGGCGAACTCGTAGTCCGTCGCGGTGCAGCAGATCCGCAGCTCGACGCCGGTCAGGTCGGCGTACCGGGCGAGTTGGCCGGCCGACTTGCGGCAGCCCAGGATCCAGCGCTGGTCGGCGAGTTCGGCGAGGTGCGGGGCCTCAGGCCGGTCCCGGTAGCGGGCCGCGGCCGGGTGGTGGACGGGCAGCACGATGCGGAGCGGGTCCGCGCCGAGCGGGGTCCAGTCCAGCCCGGAGCGGTCACCGGGCCGGGCCGGCGGCGGGCCGTCGAGGTGGTAGGCGAGGGCGAGGTCGGCGCGGCCCTCGCGGACGGCGGGCAGGCTCTCCTCGGGTTCGGCTTCCAGGATGGTCAGTTCGACCTCGGGGTGGTCGGCGGCGAAGCGGGCCAGCGGCTCGGGCAGCAGACGCCGCCCGCCGCTGGCGAAGGCGGCGACGGTCAGCGCGGTGCGTTCGGCGGTGAGCCGGGCGATCCGCTGCTGGGTGTCGGTGAGTTCGGCGGCGATCGCGTCGGCGGCCTCGACCAGGAGGCGGCCCGAGCCGGTGAGGGTGACACCACGGGTGGAGCGCGCCACGACGGGCGTGCCGAGGCCGCGTTCGAGTGCGGCGATCTGCTGGGAGACGGCCGAGGGGGTGCAGTGCAGCGCCTGGGCCGCCTGGTTGAAGCTGCCGCGGCGGGCGACCTCCCGGAGCACCGCGAGCCGCTGGACGTCGATCAACAGTTCTCCTAACGACGGATCCACTGCTTCCACACTACTGCTGATGAACGTTCCACGGCAGGCTGGTCAGCGGAAGCCGGAGACGAGGGAAGGAATCGGAAGCATGGACGTGTGCGTGATCGGCGGGAGCCGCTACTTCGGGAGGCGGCTGGTCGAGGAACTCCGGGACGCGGGCGCGGCGGTGACCGTCATCAACCGCGGCTCCACCCCCGCCCCGACCGGCGTCACCCGGCTGCGCGCCGACCGCGCCGACGAGGAGGCGCTGCGCACCGCGCTGGGCGGACGGCGCTTCGACGCGGTCGTCGACCAGGTCTGCTACACCCCCGCCCAGGCCGCCGTCGCCGCCCGGGTGTTCGCCGGGCGCACCCCGCGCTATCTGCTCACCTCCACCGTGGAGGTCTACGCCCACCTCGGCCGACCCGGCGGCCCACCGCTCGCGGAGCAGGCACTCGACCTGTCGACGGAGTCCGTCGACCTGCAACTTCCGTGGCAGGAGCAGGAGTTCGCCAGCGCCCACTACGCCGAGGGCAAGCGCCAGGCGGAGGCGCTGCTCACCCGGCAGGCACCCTTCGACCTGGTCACCGTCCGAACCGCGCACGTGCTCGGCGGCGCGGACTTCACCGGACGGCTGGCGCACTACGTGGAGCGGATCGAGCACGGCCTGCCGGTGGCCGTCCACCCGGCACCACAGCGCGCGTCCTTCGTCCACGCGCCGGAGATGGCCCGCTTCCTGGCCTGGGCGGCGGCCGCGGACTTCACCGGACCGGTCAACGCGGCATCCGAAGGGCCGTTGGACGTACGGGAGTTGTGCGCGGTGGTGGGCCATGAGGTCGGCGCCGAGCCGGTGTTCGACACGGGCGCGGCAGCATCCCCCTCCCCCTTCTCCTTCGACCGCTGCTACGCGATGGACACCGGCCGGGCGGCCCGGCTCGGCTTCCCCTTCTCCCCCGTCACCGACTGGCTGCCCCTGGCCGTCAAGGAGGCCCGCGCATGACCGCGACCAGGACGACTCCCGCCACCAGCGCCACCCGCGACATCGACGGCGTCCACGTCGGCGCCGTCGGCCTAGGCGCGATGCCGCTGTCCGTCGAGGGCCGCCCGGACGAGGACCAGGCACTCGCGACGATCCACGCCGCCCTCGACGCGGGTGTCACGCTGATCGACACCGCCGACTCCTACCACTGGCACGCGGACGAACTCGGCCACAACGAACGGCTGGTGGCCCGCGCACTGGCCGCCCACGGTCACGGCACCCCGGTCCTGGTGGCCACCAAGGGCGGCCGGGGCCGCCCCGGCGACGGCAGCTGGACGGTCGACGGCGACCCGCGCCACCTGCGCCGGGCCGCCCAGGCCTCAGCGGTCCGGCTCGGCTTGGAGGCCATCGGCCTCTACCAGCTGCACAAGCCGGACCCGACCGTCCCCTTCGCCGAATCGGTGGGCGCACTACGGGAGTTGGTGGACGCCGGGACCATCCGGATGGCCGGAGTCTCCAATGTGGACTGCGCGCAGATCCGCACGGCACGGGAGATCCTCGGCCCGCACCTGGTCTCCGTGCAGAACCGCTTCTCCCCCGCGCACCAGGAGACCCGGGACACCCTCGACCTGTGCACCGAACTCGGCCTGGCCTTCCTGCCCTGGAGCCCGCTCGGCGGCATCTCCCGCAGCGCCGTCGACGACCCGGGCACGGACGCGCCCCCGACCGACACCCCGTTCCACGCGCTCGCCCGCGCCCGTGGCGTCAGCCCGCACCAGGTCTGCCTGGCCTGGCACCTGGCCCAGTCCCCGGCCGTCCTGCCGATCCCGGGCGCCCGCCGCCCCGCCTCCATCCGCGACTCGGCGGCGGCGGGCGGGCTGCTGCTCTCGGCGGAGGAACTGGCGGGGCTACGACAGGGGACCAGGACGGAGACGGATGTAACGCCATGGACGGCCGGAGCCAAGTAGAGACGTAAGGCAGTGATCGTCGTTCCAAGGAGTCACCCGTGTCAGCGGAGCAACAAACGGCCCCACCCTCGCGCGACCCGGCGGCGTTCGCCGTCTTCTACCGGCAGCAGTTCGACACCGTGCTGGGCTTCGTCACCCGGCGCACCGACAGCCCGCACCTGGCCGCCGATCTGACGGCCGACGTCTTCCTGACCGCGCTGGAGCAGGCCGACGGCTACGACGCCCGCCGCGGCACGCCCGCCGCCTGGCTGTACGGCATCGCCCGCAACGTCGTGGCCTCGCACTTCCGCGGCAACGCCCGCGAACTCCACGCGGCGGCCAGGATCGGCGGCCGACGGATGCTGGACGACCAGGACGTCGCCGCGATCGAGGAACGCATCGACGCGGCCCGCGACGCCCGCGCCCTGGCCGCCCGGCACGCCGCCCTGTCCGAACCGCTGCGCGCGGTGCTCGACCTGGTGGCCGTCGACGGGCTGACCGTCCGCGACGCGGCCAAGGCGCTGGGCATCAACGCGGCCACCGCCCGGGTGCGGCTGCACCGCGCCCGCAACGAGCTGCGCAAGGCCGCCCCGCAGACCGGCACCGACTACGAGTCCGTGAACACCCTCCTGGAGGTCGCCCCGTGAGCACGCCCCTGAACTTCCAGCAGCGGCTCGGCGCCGAACTCACCGCCCGCGCCGCCGACCTGGCCACGGCCGAACGCCCCACCCCGGGCACCCCGGTCCCGTTCCGGCCGCGCCCCACCCGCAGGCTGCTGACGACCGGCCTCGGCCTGGCCGCCACCGTCACCGCGGCCGTCACGGCGGCCGTCCTGGTGCCGCAGGCCGACACCTCGCCGTCCGCCCAGGCCCCCCAGGCCGGGCCGACCGCGACCCGGTCCGCGGCGGGCGACGCCCCGACCCCGGTGCGGCTCAGCACCGCCTCCTACACGGTGACCCCGAACCAGGACGGCACCGTCTCCGTCCAACTGACCGGCGCCGAATGGTCCGGGCTCCAGGAGGCCCTGCGCTCGGTGGGGGTGCCCGCCCTGGTCATGAAGCCCTCGGCGTCCTGCCACACCCCGGTGACCACCGACAGCAGCCGGCTGGACGCGGTGATGTCGCTCGACCCCCGCAACGGTCGCATCGCGATCCTCCACCCCGCCGCCGTCCCGCCCGGCGAGCGCCTGCTGCTGCTCGACACCGCGCCCGAGGGCGCGCTCCACCCCGGGACGGTCAGCGCCCTGGACATCTCCCTGACCAAGGAGACCCCGGCCTGCTTCCCGCTGTCCCAGACCAACGTGGTCGGGGTGGGCTGACCCCGGCGGCCGCCGACCGCCGACCGCCGGGGCCCGGGTCCGTACCGGGCCGCGAGGAGACGCCCGCGGGCGTCAGGAACCCGTCGCGGCCCGGTCGGACTCGCTGCGCAGCACACAGAACTCATTGCCCTCGGGGTCGGCGAGGACGGCCCAGCCGGAGCCGTCGGGGTTGCGGCGGTCGGCGACCATGGTGGCGCCGAGGGCCAACAGGCGTTCCACCTCCCGCTCCCGGGTGTCCTCCGGGCGCAGGCACAGATGGATCCGGTTCTTGATCGTCTTGGGCTCGGGCACCTCGCTGAAGTACAGCACCGGCCCCTCCGCGAGCCGCACCGCCACCTCCCGGTCCCCCGGCCCGTCCTCCGGCCCCAACGGCCTGCCGGTCACCCTGCTCCAGAACTGCGCCAGCCCATAGGCATCCGCACAGTCGATCGCCACGTTCTGCACCACCGAAACCATGCGCCCGAGCCTCCCCGATTTCCACCCCCACCGCCACCGGCCCCACAGAGCCGCGCCCCGCCGCGCCCGGGATTCGGTAGCCGGTTGAATGCCTGGGTGACGAACTGGACGCAGGTGATGGACGCCCACGGGGAGACGGCGCGGGTGCCGGCGCTGCTGGAGCTGGTCGAACGGTCGGACGACCCAGCCGCCTGGGACGAGCTGGGAGACCGTCTCTGCCTCCATGGGGAGACCGTCTCCCCGGCCAGCTTCGCGGCCCTTCCCCGCCTCGCGGCGCTGGCCCCGCACCGAGACCGGGCCCTCGACCTGGCCTGCGCGATCATGCGCGGCGCCGTGCAGCACCACGGCGGCGATGCCCTGCTCGCGACCTGCACGGAGGCGATCGCCGCCCTGCGGGAACTCGCGGACCGGCGGCTCCGGTCCCGGCCGTCCGACTACCAGCGGGCCTTCGGCGACCTGCTCGCGCTCGCGGGCCAGTACCACTGGGCCGCCGCCATGGAGGGCTTCACCGACGACTTCTACCCCGTGCCGTGCCCCCGCTGCGACGCGGAGGTGATCGTCGCCATCGGCGAGCACGGCCACTACTCGGCGATCCGGGACTGGGACCGCGGCGACATCGACCGGCGCGCGCTGCGAACGGCGCCGGCGGAGGACCTGTCCGACCTCGGCCGGTGGCTGCACGCCACGGCCGTGCGCGACGGACAGCCCCGACTCGCCGAGGGCATCCGTCACCTGTTCGGGCGGGCGGAGTGCCCGCGCTGCGCAAGCGTGTTCGGCATCGCGGAGGCGTACACCCTCGCCAACCTCGCCCCCTCGTGGTGAGGCACCGGTTGTCGGTGCGGGGCGGTAGCTTGCGGTGGGTGAAGTGCCGTCGGTGGGCGGTGGGTTCCGGGTGACGGAGGTGGTGCACGGTGGCGACGTACGTGCTGGTCCACGGCGCGGCGGCGGATGCGTGGTGCTGGGGGCCGCTGGCCGCCGAGCTCCGGGGGCGGGGCCACGAGGTGGTGGCGCCGGACCTGCCGTGCGAGGACGAGTCGGCCGGGCTCGCCGAGTACGCGGACGCGGTGGTCGGTGCGGTCGGCGACCGGCGTGAACTCGTGGTCGTGGCGCACTCCTTCGGCGGCTTCACCGGCCCCCTGGTGTGCGACCGCCTGCCGGTGGACCTGCTGGTCATGCTGCAGGCGCAGATCCCGGCACCGGGCGAGGCCCCCGGCCGGTGGTGGGACGCCACGGGGTACGGGCCGGCCCGGCAGGAGGCCGACCGGCGCCGGGGCGTGCCCGAGGGCGCCGAGGAGGACCCGCTCTCCCTCTTCCTCCACGACACCCCGCCGGCCCTCGCCGCCGAGCTGCTGGCCGGGCACCAACGCACCCAGGCCGCAACGCCGTTCGGGGCCCCTTGGCCGCTGGACGCCTGGCCGGAGGTGCCGACCAGGGCCCTGCTGGCGACCGGTGACCGCTTCTTCCCGGCCGAGTTCATGCGCCGGGTGACGGCCGAGCGACTCGGCATCCGGTCGGACGAGATGCCCGGCGACCACCTCCCGATGCTCGGCCACCCCAAGGAGCTCGCCGAACGCCTGGAGGCCTATCGCACCGCCCTCTGACGGCACTCGCCGTGGCGCCCGTCGCCACCGCCGCTCACTGGCTGTCGTCCCCCGACCCGTCCCCCGGCTCGTCCGACGGACTGCAGTCCGCCTCGGCGGCCCCCGCCGCCACCCGGATCCCGCCGAGGAGCATCCCCCGGAAGGCCGGGTCGGCGTACGACTCGTCACCGTGTCCCATCGCGGTGTACCAGGACCGGCCGCCCTGGACGTCCTGGCACCAGGTGACGGGGTGGTCGCCCATCCGGTCGGGGCCCGCGTCGTAGCTGGTCTCGTCGACGGAGGCGAGGACGTGCACGGTGTTCCTGGGGTTGGTGCGGAAGTTGTACCACTCGTCCGTGCGGGTCCAGACGGCGGGCAGGTGGGCGGTGCTGGGGTTGTCGTGGTCCTCGACGATCACCCGGGCCTGGAACTGTCCGTGCGGGTGGCTCTTGAAGTAGGCGCCGACGACCTGGCCGTAGAACGGCCAGTCGAACTCGGTGTCGGAGGCGGAGTGGATGCCCGCGTAGCCGCCGCCGGCGTGGATGTAGCCCTCGAAGGCGGCCTTCTCGGGGTCGGTGAGGACGTTGCCACTGGTCAGGGCGAAGACGACGGCCCGGTAGTGGGCGAGGTTGGCCGGCGTGAAGACGCTGTCGTCCTCGGTGGCGTCGACCGCGAATCCGTGGGCGGCGCCGAGGTCCTTGATCGCCTGGACGGCGGTGGGGATCGAGGTGTGCCGGTAGGCGCCGGTCTTGGAGAAGACGAGCACCTTGAACTCGGCCCGGTGGTGCGCGGGTTGGGCCACCGCGGAGCCGGCGGGGCCCGCGGGGGCGATCAGGGCCAGCGCGGCGCCCAGGCCGAGCAGCGGCCGGAGCGATCGGAGGCGGGACATGCGGACTCCTCGGAAAGGCCCCGGAGCCCACGGGGGCGGGACTCCGGGGAGCATCGGATCGGCCGGTCCCGGCGGCACCTCCCCACCACGCGGGAGAGCACCGCGGCGGCCGCACCGGCCCAACTGGCCTGCGTCGTCGGGCGAGTTGCCCGGCAACCGTCAGGACCTCGCCGCCGGTCGATGACACTACCCCGCACATTCCCCGGGCCGGCCGTCCCCACCGTCCCCGGCGGGCCGCCGCCGCCACCCGTCGCAGCACCGATCCCGCAGGTGGCGGCGGCTGCCGGAGGACGGGACCGGCGACGACGGCAGAATCCGGTGCCGGTCAGGCAAGGACACCTGGGAGGCTGTCCGGCATGGATCCCGAGCCGCGCACCACCCCCTCCCGGCACCACGATCCGGGGGTCTCGTTGGCCCGGTTCACGGGCCGGATCCTCGTGGTCTGCCCGCGCTGCGGCGGCCGCGCCCTGGTGGTCCCCCGGCCGGGCGTCGCCGTGCCCCGGTACTACGGCGAGCTGCTGTTCCAGCCGCGCCGGCTGGCCTGCGGCGGGTGCGGCGCCGTCGCCGACCGGCAGCCCGAGGTGTCGGGGGCCGGGCTGGTGGGCGCGGTGCCGGGCGGGAGTGCGGACCCGTTCTTCCGGCGGCCGCTGTGGTTGCAGACCCGGTGCGCCGGTCGGGTCCTGTGGGCCTACGGCGAGGAGCACGTCGACGCGTTGTCCGCGCACGTCGGTGCGCGGCTGCGGGAGCGCGGCGGGGCACGGCCGACGGGGGCGATGTTCGCCCGGCTGCCGGCCTGGATGAAGCGGTCGGACCAGCGCGCGGAGGTGCTGGCGGGCCTGGCGACGCTGCGGGAGCTGGCCGGCCGGACGGCCCCCGGCGACCGCTCCGATGCCGCGTACGAGCGCGGCGACCACCCCCGCGCGCACCGGAGCCTGTACTTCCGGGGCGGCCCCTACGAGCCCTGACCAGGCCCGGCAGGCCTCACGCCAGGCGCGCCACGGCCAGCGACAGCGCGCGGTCGAGTGCCTCCCCCGCGTCGCACGGCACGTCGGGACGGACGCCGGTGCCCTCCCAGTTGGTGCCGGAGACCGGGTTGACCGCGCGGGCGACGGGCACGCTGAGCTCCAGGTGCGGGTGGACCGTCCAGCCGTCGCGCGGGTGGGCGCCGCCCCGGGTGGCCTCACCGACGGTCTCGGCGCGGCCGAGCTGCTGGAGGTCGTAGGCGAGTTCCTCGCCCGCGGAGAAGGTGTCCCCGCTGGTCAGCACGTACACCGGCTTGTCGGCGCCGAAGCGGGCACCCGGGACGTACGGGGGCGTCCAGGACTGCTCGGCGAGCTCCCCCTGTCGGGAGAGCAGGGTGTTGAGGTGGGTGCGGCCGTCGAGCAGGTAGCCGCAGACGAAGGCGACGGTGTTCGGGTCGCCGCCGGTGTTGCGGCGCAGGTCCAGGATGAGGGCGCGGGCGGGGGCGACCAGGGAGAGCGCCGCGGCCAGCGGCTGGGCGGCCCAGTCCAGCGGGAACATCTTGGGCCCGATCTCCAGGACGGCGACGCCGCCGTCGAGGAGTTCCACCCGGGGGACCCCGCCCAGCGAGGTGTCGAAGTCCCGCCGCATCGCGGCGAGCACCGCCGCGCCCCGCTCGGCCGGCACCGGTACGGCGTGGTGCTTGAGGGCCAGGTGCAGGTCACCGTTGACGGACCGCAGGTCCGCGGTGACGGCCTCGGCCAACTCCTCGGCGGAGTCGGCCCGGTAGCCGCCCTCGGTGTTCCGGCGCCGCAGCAGGTCGGCGAGTTGGCGGGCGACGTCGGGGAAGACGTAGTTCCCGGCGACCAGGTCGGCGATCGACTCGACGACGGCGACGGTGTCGAGCAGGGCGGCTGAGGGTGTGGTGGAGGTCATGGGCAGCGAGTAGACCAGCGGCTTGTCAAAGCGTCAATCACACTTAACGCTTGATCCGATGAGCCAACAACCGGTCGACGACGTCCAGCGGATCAGCACCCCCTCCCAGCACACCGCCCTCGCCCACCCGACGCGCCAGCGCCTGCTCTTCGCCCTGAGCAGCCGGCCGTCGACGATCAGCCGGCTCGCCGCGCAGCTGGGGGTGAACAAGGGCGGCGTCTCCCACCACCTCAGGGTGCTGTGCGAGGCGGGGCTGATCCAGGAGGCGGGAACCCGGCGGGTGCGCGGCGGCACCGAGAAGTACTACCGGCGGTCCGCCGAGCGGCTCGTCGTCGCCGACCCGCAGCCCGAGGGCACGGCGGCGCTGTTCGGCGCCGTGGCCCAGGAGTTGGAGCGCTCCCCGGTCGGCCACCTGCTCACCCTGCGCCACATCCGGCTCAGCCCGGCCAAGGCGGCGCGGCTCGCCAAGGCACTGGCCGCCCTGGTCGACGAGGCGGAGGAGGAGCCGGACGGCGAGCCGGTGCACGGCCTGCTGGTGACGCTCTACCAGCAGGCCGGGGCGCATGACCGGCCCGAGCGGAAGGAATCACCCTAGGCGCGGAACGGGCGACGCCGTACGGGTGCGAGGTGTGCCCGGGCATCGGCCGGTGCCCGGGCACACCTCGGTCAGGCGCAGGTCAGCAGTAGGCGTTGTTCGGGTCCCACCACGTGCCGCCGTCGGCGTAGTTGTGCATCGTGCCGGTCGCGTTGCATCCCGAGACCGTCGCCGAGGCCTCCCACGCGTCCGGGCTGGTGGAGTGGATGCCGACGTTGTACGAGTACACGTCCTTGGAGTTGGTGTCGCCGGTGTAGAAGCCGGCCTGCGTACCGTTGGACGCCCACATGAAGACCGTCACCGTCGCGTAGTTCGCCTGGAACGGTCCGGCCCACTGGAAGTGGCCGCGCGAGTTGCCGCAGCCGTCGTACTGCTGCTCGACCTGCCCGGCGTAGTTGCCGCCGATCGTGATGTTGCCCGGGCTGCCGATGTCGAACCAGCCGCAGGACTGCGTCGACTCCGGTGCGGCCGTGGCGACTCCGGCGGTGGTCAAGGCAAGTGCGGCGGCCGCAGTTGTCGCGGCGAGGGCATGGCGAAGGCGCATGAGCGCTCCCCCCGTGGTTGTTCCCGGCCGAGCGGCCGGGGCTCGGAGGGAAGCGTAGGAGCCGGGCCCGATGACACCGTAGACGTGTTCAGGCCAATACGGCCCGCACAGGGTGCCCCGAGGGCCGCCCATCCACCCGCCACGCGGCCTTCCCAGGTGAGCCGGGGTGCCGCCCGCTACCCCTCGTGCACCATCTCCGGGAAGCGCCCGGACGGGCCGTCCAGCAGGTGGTCGTCGTGGCCGCGCAGCCAGCGGTCGAAGAACGAGGCCACGTACGAGCGGGTGGCGAGCACCGCGCGGTCGGGGCGGACGTCGCCGATGTCCTGGGTCAGCTGGGTGCCGCTGATCGCGCCCTGGCGGGCGAGTTGGGGCAGCAGCGATTCGGAGTCGGTGTAGGAGCCGTGCCGGGAGCCCTTCAGGGTGAAGTCGGCGTGCCAGCCGGTGCTGTGCTGCCAGAGGGCGTCCCAGCCGGGCTGGTTGTGGTAGCTGCCGGAGTCGGATTCCTGGGTGCCCATGAGCAGGAACGGCCGGTCGAGGCCGTCCGCGGCGACGCTGGTCAGATTCACCCCCGTCTGCCCGTCCGGGCCCGGGAAGTGCAGTTGGCCGTCGAGGTTGACGGCGGCCTTGAGGCGCGGGTCGTCGTGCATGGTCTGGAGGGCGGCGGAACCGCCGCCGGAGTGGCCGACCATGCCGATCCGGTCGAGGTCGAGGGAGGCGCCGAGGCCGGCCGGCAGCCGCCGGTCGTCCCGCAGCCCGGCCAACTGGTCCAGCACGAACCGGGTGTCGTCGACCCGGGCCTGCAGCATCTTGCGCAGGAGGGCGCCGATGTCGGTGCCGGGGACCATCAGCGAGGGGATCACCGAGGTGGCCAACTCGCCGTCGGGGAAGGCGACCTCGGAGGCCTCGTAGGTGGCGTCGACGGTGACGACGACGTAGCCGCGCGAGGCGAGGTCCTCGACCAGTTCGGTGTTCCAGGTGCGCGGGTCGCCGAGGCCGGCCTCGTACAGCAGGACGGGCCGCTTGCCGTCGGGCGAACCGGACGAGCCGGGCAGGCCGGGCAACGCGGGCGCATCGGCGCGGGCGTGGGTGCGGATGCCCGCCCAGTCGGTGCGGCCGGGCTCGAAGAGGTGCTGGGTCTGCGCGACGCTGCCCGCGCTGCCGAAGTGCTCGGCGGCGGCGGGCACCATGTACGGCGCCCGGTCGGCGCCGGTGGCGGGCCGGGCGGTCGGGTACCAGAAGCTGATCATCAGCTTGCGGTGCTGCCCGGGCTGCCAGGGGTCGTCCCGGCCGTCGTCGGTGAGCTGCAGGGCCGTCGTGCCGACCGGGTACGGCCCGGTCGGTCGCGGCAGCGCGGCATGGGCCGATGACCCACCGCCCCGACCCGTTGTCGCATCCGCCATCGCGCCCGGCGCGCCGACCACCACGCCCAGGGTCACCGTCGCCGCCAGCAGCACCGCCGCCACGCCCCGTCCGCGCCTGCCCATCGCTGTTCCTCCTCGTTCCGGCGCGGTCCCGCGCCACGGCCACCGACGCTACGGGCGGGGTGCGGCCCGAGCCGTCATACCGGGGAGCCAAGTCGGCGCGTGGCACCCAGGTATGACGGGGTCTCGGGGTCCGTGACGCGCGGGGTGCGGGACGCCGTACGGGCGAAGATCAGCACCCCGCGCACGGCCGGTCACCAGCGGTGTTCGGTCGTACGAACCGGCTCGAACGCCCGGCCGAACCCCCGTGCGAAGCAAGGTCGGAGTCCGGTAGCGTGCACGAAGGAGTGCCGGGAAGCCTGGTCGGCGAGCAAGGGACAGTTGTGCCCGAAGGCCGGTCCGGGGGTGGTGTGCATGGCGCTCGACGCGAGGTCCGCCCCTGCGGCCGCCGACTCCGGCCCGCTCGCCGGAGGGCTTCGGCGGACTCCGAACCGATTCCGAGAACTGCGACACCGTCCGGCGTTCCGGCCGTCCGGTGCCGTCCGGCCCCGGAAGGGGCGGGGCGGCACGCCCCGGCGACGGCGACCAGGGCGGCCCGGCCACCCACCGGACCACGGGGAGAACCGTCATGACCCACCGTCCCTCAGCATCGACCCGCGTGGGCGGCGCACTGCTCGCCGTGACGGCGCTCGCCCCGGCGGCGGTCGCCTGGTACCTGCTCGCCGTGATGCTGCCGAACGACACCGAGCGGTACCGCGCGTACACGACCGCGGCGACCTGCCCGGCCGACAGCCCGGGCGCGACGGTCGAGGAGTGCGTGCGGACCGTGCCGTTCACCGTCAACGGCACCGTCGTCCACAGGGCGGGCAAGAGCTCCGAGTTCCGGGCGACGCTGGACGGTGCACCGTACTGGAGCGGCGAGACGGGGTTCGGCGACGCCGGGCCGGTGCTGGAGGGTCTGAAGCCCGGTGACCGGGTGGACGGCACGGTGTGGCGCGGACAGGTGATGCGCCTGGAGAAGGCCGGCGTCACCCAGGCCACCTACGACGCACCGCGCGACGAGGTGCAGTTCACCGCCGGGGTGGGCACCCTCGCCGCGCTGGTCGCGGTGTTCACCGCCGCCCTGGGCGCGATGCACTTCACCGGCCGCCCCGGCGTACCCGCCCTGGCCCGGCCGCTCTTCCTCCTGACGCTGGTCATCTGCGCCGCGCCCGCCGTGCTCGCGTTCTGGGCCGGCCTGCCGTGGTGGACGGTGCCGGCCGTGGCCGTCCCGGTCGCGCTGCTCGCGGCTAGGGCGCTGCTGCGCCACCACGAAGCGAAGCTCCCTGCGGGCTCGCCGACACCCCTGGACGGCCGACTGCCCGCCTGACGCCCCGACCGTCGACGCCCGGCCGGGCCCGACGATCAAGGGTTGACCTCAAGCCGACTTGAGGTCGAAGAATCCCTGACGTCGGAGTCGCCGACACCAGAACAGGGAGTGATCAGCATGCGGTCGGTGCAGGCAGTGCGTTTCGGGGGCCCGGAGGTGCTGGTTCCGGGCGAGGCGCCGGAGCCGGTGGTCGGACCGGGGCAGGTGCTGGTCGAGGTGTCCGTCGTGGGCATCACATTCGTCGAGACCCGGATCCGTCGCGGCGTCGACCGGTGGCACGCCAAGCCCGAACTGCCGTACGTGCCGGGCGGGATGGTGGCCGGCCGGGTGAGCGCGGTCGGCGCCGGGACGGATCCGGGCTGGCTCGGTCGGCCCGTGCTGGCCGACGCCGGGGCGACGGGTGCCTTCGCCGAGCGGGTGGCGGCCGAGGCGGAGGGCCTGATCCCGGTGCCCGAAGGGCTGGACCTGCGCGCGGCCGCCGCCCTGCACACGGACGGCAGCACCGCGACCGGCCTGGTCGCGGGGGCCCGGATCGCCCCCGGGGACTGGGTGCTGGTGGAGGCGGCGGCCGGCGGGGTCGGCAGCCTGCTGGTCCAGCTGGCGCGGGTGGCCGGGGCCAGGGTCATCGGGCTGGCCCGCGGGGCGCGCAAGCTCGACCTGATCCGCAGCCTGGGAGCAGACGCGGCGGTCGACTACTCCGCACCGGACTGGCCCGAGCAGGTCCGCCGGGCGACCGGCGGCGCGGGGGTCGACGTCGTCTTCGACGGCGTGGGCGGGGAGATCGGCCGGGCCGCGTTCGAACTGACGGCCCGCCACGGCCGGTTCTCCGTGCACGGCGCCGCCAGCGGCGGGCTGACGGCGATCGAGCCCGAGGAGGCACGGAAGAACGAAGTAGAGGTGATCGGGATCGAGCAGCTCTACGGGTTCCGCCCCCGGATGCACGAGTGGGCCGAACAGGTGATGGCGGAGGCGGTCGCGGGCCGGGTCCGGCCGGTCATCGGCCAGACCTTCCCGCTGGAGCGGGCCGCCGACGCCCACGCCGCGATCGAGGGCCGGACGGCCCTGGGCAAGACCCTGCTCCTGATCTGACCGCCGATCACGGGCCCGCCGCCCGGGACTCCCCCACGTGTCGCCTCACCCCCCGGGACGCGCGCCGCCCGGATCCGCGGGCAGGGCGTAGCCCTCGCCCTCGTCCCACGGGAGGTCGAGGTCGTCCAGGTGCACGTGCCAGTCCGCGCCCGGCAGAGCGCGTCGCAACTCCGTGACGGAGCTCAGCACCTGGGCGATCACCGGCAGCACCCGGGCGGGGTCGAGCGGAATCCTGGTGGACCCGGCCACGACCTCCTCCGGTTCGCCACCGGCGGTGTCGTACAGGTGGAGCCCGTCCTCGTCCTCGTAGGGGAAGGACGACCTGTGCGCGGCGACGATGCGCTCGACAGCGGCCGTCTCGGCGGGCGTGATCGCCGCCGCCCGGCTCGCGCGGTAGTAGAGGGAGATGCTCACGGCGCGAGCGTAGCGAGGTGGTCGGACAGGCCCGCCGGGCGTGATCGCGAGGACTGGCGTCCCTGACCGGCCGTCGAAGAGGCACGCTTCAGTCGCCGAGGATGCGCTCCCACAGCAGACCGTCGTGCCACCGCCCGTCGAGGTGGATCGAGGAGTGGGCGACGCCGTACGGGGTGAAGCCGTTGCGGCGCAGGACGCGTTGGGAGGCGATGTTCTCCAGGTGGGTGCCGGCCTCGACGCGGTGCAGGCCGAGTTCGTCGGTCATCAGCGCGAGCGCGAGGGCGACGGCCCGTCCGGCGTGCCCCTGGCCCTCGGCGGTGGTGGCGATCCAGTAGCCGAGGGAGGCCCGGCGCACATGGGGTTGGGGCAGGATGCCGGTGACGGTGATCTGCCCGATCACCTGGCCGTCCTGGTCGAGTACCACGCACGGCCAGGCGGTGCCGGCCCGGTGGCCGTCCAGAAGGCGGTGGATCCGCTCCAACTGACCGTCCGCCGTGAAGAATTCCGGGGGCTGGGCCGGTTCGTACCGGCGGAAGGCCTCGGCGTCGATGTCGCGCGCCCGGTGCGCGGCGATCGGGACGGCGTCGGCGGGCTCGATCAGGCGGATTCGGGTGCGGCTCTGCATGGGACGGCAGGCTACACGCGACGAGGAGTGGGAAGTCGGCCGGACCGACTTCCCACTCCTCGTGCGTTACGGGGTGGCAGTGGGGCTCGAAGTGGGTTGGGGGGTGGCGTGATTGGGGTGGTGACGGTGGTGCGCGGTGAGGGGGTAGGCCCAGACCAGCAGAGCGATGAGGAGCGCGAAGGGGAGGATCGTGCAGAGCATCGCGCCGCCCGGGGCCGCGCTATCGCGGGGTTCAGGAAGCATCGAGGGCAGCGGGGGCGGTGAGGTCGAGTTCGGCCCAGACGGTCTTGGAGTTGGGACTACGCGGGATGGTGCCCCAGCGGTCGCAGAGCGCGTCGATGAGGGTGAGGCCGCGCCCGGACTGGGAGTTGGGGCTGTGGGTGGTGGGGAGGACGGGCAGCTTGTCGCCCCGGCAGTCGCTGATCTCGATCCGCAGGGTGGTGCCCCGGCGCACGGTGGTGGTGAGGGCGAGGTGCAGCTCGAACCCGCGCCCCGGAACGCGTCCGTGCGTGATCGCGTTCGCGGCCAGCTCCGCGACGATCAAGAGCGCCGAGTAGAAGGGCTCGGTGTGCGTCGAGTTCAGTCCCCAGGTGGTGAGTTGACGCCTGGCGAGGCGTCGGCACGTCGCGGCGCCCTTGGGGGTGGCGGGGAGCGTGGTGGTGTGGGGGCGGGGTCTGTCGAGGGGGATTTCGGTCGTCATGGCGAAAAGCGTGACGGGACGGACGTACCCTGACCATGGGGATGACGGACACTCAGAGTGTCTGTATGGGTGCGGACAGTTCGCCGGGTGGGTCGCCCGGATTAATCGATCGAAAGGGCGGGTGATGGCTGTGAGCGGCGTCGAGCGCACGGTCTTCGAGGACGACGAGCCGGTGGAGGACTTCGACGGGGTCGCGGAGTTCTACAGCGCGGTGGGAAAGCTGATCAAGCTGTTCCGGGAGCGGGCGGGGCTCACCCAGAAGGAGCTGGCCAAGCTCACCGGGTACAGCGAGGCCCAGATCGGCGCGATGGAACGGGGCGTCCGGACGGCGAGGATCGAGTTCCTGACGGCCGCCGAGGGCGTCCTCAACGCGGGTGGCGCGCTGAGGGTGGTCGCGGACGACGTGATGAAGGCCAAGGTCCGGCTGGCTGCACGGAACCCTGCATTCAACAAGGACTTCACGCAGGAAGAAGCGAAGGCCTTGGAGATCCACGAGTACTGCATGTTCGCCATCCCCGGTCTTCTCCAGACCGAAGCGCACGCCAGAGCGCTGTACGAGATGCGTAGGCCCTGGCTCTCAGTGGAGCAGGTCGAGAAGTGGGTGGCCGCGCGAATGGCACGCCAGGAGATCTTGACCAAGTGGCCCCTGCCGGTCATGAGCTGGGTGCTGGACGAGAGCACCTTGAGGCGGCCGCTAGGGGATCCGGACACTTACCGTGACCAGCTTCGCCACCTGCTCAAGGTGGCTGAGATCCGAGGCGTAGAACTCCAAGTGATGCCGCTCGGCAAGGCCCAGAACGCTGGCATGGGCGGGCCCTTCACTCTCCTCACCCCGCCCGGGCGTCCCCAGATCGCGTACGTGGAAATCCAACACGTAAATAGGCTGATCACCGACCCCGAGGAAGTCCGTAAGATGGCGGCACGATACGGCACCCTCCGGGCGCAGGCGCTCGATATGAGGGAGTCCCTGGCCTTGATCGAGACGATCTTGGGAGAGCGGTGAACATGTCCGAGCTGACGTGGTTCAAGAGCAGCTACAGCACCAATGAAGGTGCCCAGTGCGTCGAGGTCGCCGAGACACCCGGTGTCGTCCACGTGCGTGACTCCAAGGACAAGAGCGGCCCCCAGCTGGCCTTCGAGCCGGCCGCGTGGAAGGCGTTCGTGACGTTCGCCGCCACCGCCGAGGTCTGACCGACCTCTTCTCAACGGCCCACCGCCTACCGGGCGGCGGGCCGTTGGCGTACCGTCAAAAGCATGCAGCCTGCCTGGTTCAAGAGCAGCCACAGCACCAACGAGGACGCGAACTGCGTCGAGGTCGCCTGGCGCAAGAGCAGCTACAGCACCAACGAGGGCGCCCAGTGCGTCGAGGTCGCCGAGACCACCACCGCCGTCCTCGTTCGTGACTCCAAGGACAAGAGCGGCCCCCACCTCACCTTCACCCCCGCCGCCTGGGAGGCCTTCGTGGCCTTCGCCGCGACCGCCACCACGACCTGAGCCCGACGGTCCACCGCAGCTGAGCTTTCCCAGTGAAACCCCGAACCAGTTGGCCTACCCTCATCGAGTCGCCTACAAACGACCTCTCTCGCCGACCTAGCTTCAGGGCCGAGCGGGCCACATCGGGCCCGCTGACACCCCGAATCTAGGAGAAGCAGTGCGCCTCAGCCACAAGGCCGTCGCGACCATCGCGGCAGCCGTCTCCTTCACCGGCCTCGCCGTCATGAACGGCACCACGGCCTCGGCCGCCGTCCCGGTCACCGGATCCCTCCAGGTCCAGAGCGACAGCAGCAACCTGGACGAGTACCTCGGGAACGACGTCTGGACCCGCGACCCCAACCTCACCTGGCAGATCTGGACGCTCACTCCCCTCGGTGACGGCACCTACACCATCAAGGGCAGCCACTGGGGCAAGTGCGTCACGACCAACGGGCCCGGCAAGGTCGTCGTCCAGCGGGCCTGCAACGCGAACGACCTCGCCCAGCGGTGGTACGTCGAGCTGGGCGCCAATGCGACCGCCATCGCCAGCGCGAAGTACGAGGACTACGTCCTCCAGGCGAACGGCGTGGACCAGGCCGTGACCACCGAGCTGTCGCTCGGCTTCTCGAACCAGCAGTGGACCCTCTACCAGAAGTAGCGGCCCTCCCCCACCGGCCCGCCGCGCACCAGCGGCGGGCCGGACCGGTGCCCGTCCCCCGTCACACCGCCCCGAACGGACTGTCGATCACGTAGCGCCACCGCCCGTCCGACCCCCGCCGGCCGGCCTCAGTCGAGGAGCTTCGCATAGGCGGCGGCGTCGAGGAGGTGGTCCGTGGTCGCGCCCTTGGCCAGCTTGATCCTGAACAGCCAGGCGTCGTACGGGTCGCCGTTCACGTCCTCCGGCGCGTCCGCCACGTCCTGGTTGACGGCGACGACCTCGCCGGTGAGCGGGGTGTAGATGTCGGAGGCCGCCTTGACGGACTCCACCACCCCGATCGCGTCACCGGCCTCGAACCGGGAGCCGACCTTGGGAAGCTCCAGGAAGACGATGTCGCCCAGGGTCTTCTGGGCGTGATCGGTGAGGCCGACCGACAAGGTGCCGTCGTCCTCCTTCTGCACCCACTCGTGCGATTCTGTGTACTTGAGGTACTTGGGGATGTTCGACACGTCGATCTCCGATTCGTTCAGTGACACATCGCCACCTAGCGCTTACCGTCGATCACTATGGCAGTCGTCGCCCCCGATGCCCGCTCACGGCGCGGCCCCCGTCGGGCGGAGCGCTCGACGGGGGCCGCGGTGCGGTCGGCTAGTACCAGCCGGTCTGGTGGGTCCCGTTGGTGCCGTTGGAGTGGGCCTGCGACTGGATGTCCTTGTCGTTGACCATCGCGGACCAGGTGTTGCCGCCCCCGTAGTTGGTGGTGCCGTAGTCCCAGTAGTCGCCCTGGTGGTTGCGGATCGACACGGACTCGCCGGGGACGGCGTGCTGGTCCCGCGCCCAGGCGGCCCGGCAGGACGGGCTGTAGCGCAGCTCCAGCGGGCCGTCGGTGAGCACGGTGACGGCGTCGTTGGCGCAGGTGGTGGTGGCCGGGTCCAGGCCGGTGCAGCTGCTCGCGTAGCAGCTGGTGGCGGCGGAGGCCGGGACCGCGGCGAGCACCGCTCCGGACATCGCCAGGGCCAGGGTGGCGCCGACGGTGGCGGCCTTGCGGGTGAGGGAACGCACGGAGTCCTCCGAAACGATGGGGCGGTGGGGCGATGGATGAACGCCCTCACTCTCGGGCCCCGCCGCACCGTCCCTCCACCGTCCCGCCGTTCCCGGGACGGGTCCGGCCCGTCCCGGGAAGCGGCCGGCGAACCGACGCCTCAGAGCGCGGGCACGATCATCGCCGTGAACGGGACGGTGGCCGCGAGGCGCTCCTCCAGCAGCTCGCGGTAAGCCTCCGACTCGTAGACGGCGCGGGCCTGTTCGGCGTCGGCGAAGCGCAGCACCACGGTGTGGGTGCCGCCGGGCGGGCGGCCGCCCTCGCCCAGGTGGACGGTCCGGTCGGTGCTGGCGACCAGCTCGCCCGGGCCCAGCAGGACGGGGGTGGCGGCCTGGCGGTAGGCGTCCAGGCGCCGGGGGTCGGTGACGTCGTAGTTCAGGATGAGCAGGGCGGACACGGAGGCTCCTCGTCGACCGGAACTGACCGGAACTGGGCGGAACTTACCGGGCCGACCGGCCGACCGGGGCGGGCGGCCCGGTGATCAGTGTCGGCCACCCGGAGGCCGGATCCGAAGCCGGGTACCCGGGGGCGACGAACGCCAACGGGGCAGGGCCCGCCGGAGGTGTCCGGCGGGCCCTGCCCTGGTGCACTGCGGTTGCCGCGGGCGTCAGTTCAGGAAGGTGACGTCCCAGTGGCTGCCCTCGTTGGCGTAGATGTTGCCGGAGGGGGCGGTCCACAGGTCGGCGCCGTCACCGCGGGTGCCGCTGTGGGTGAAGGTGCCGTGGATGTAGTCGGTCAGGCAGCCCGACATGGCGAAGTCCATCTTGTAACCGGTGCCGTGGCTGTAGGTGCCGCTGGCGTGGCCGGTCTCGGTGCCGCCGGTGATGTTCAGCGCGCAGCCGCCGACGGCGTGCTTGAGGTTGATGGCACCGTTGACGGTGGTGCGGCGGATGCCGTCGAAGGAGGTGCAGCTGCTGCTGTTGCGGTCGGAGCAGTTGCCCGAGGAGGACCAGGTGATGCCGGCGCCGGAGAGCATGGAGGCGGCCTGCGACTGGGTCAGGGTGTCACTGCCACCGCCGCCGGTGCTGCCGCCGCCACCGAGCAGGGCGCCCCAGGTCGCCGGGCCGACGATGCCGTCGACCGGGTTCAGGCCGGCGGACTGCTGGAAGCTGCGGACCTTGCCGTCGGTGCCGTCGCCGAAGGCGCCGTCCACGGCGAGGCCGGCGCCGTGGGCGTTCAGCTGGACCTGGAGCGCCTTGACGGCGTCGCCGTTGTCGCCCTTGCGAACGGTGACGATCAGCTTGGACCAGGTGTCCCCGCCGACGATGCCGTCGACCGGGTTCAGGTTGTTCGAGCTCTGGAAGCTCTTGACCTTGTCCTCGGTGCCCGGGCCGAAGGCGCCGTCGACGGACAGCCCGGCGCCGTGGGCGTTCAGCAGGTACTGGACCGTGGACACGTTGTCGCCGTGGTCGCCGTTGCGGACGAGCGGCCAGCTCGCGGCCTGGGCGGCGGGGGCGACGAGCAGTGCCGCGAGTATCGCGGCGAACATCGCGGCGACGATGGCCGGGATGCGCTTCATGAGGTTTCCTCACTGACGGACGGCGCGCGGGGCGCAGGAGAGGGAAGCGGCGGCCGCGACGGCGGTTCGACCGCGAGCGGCCGCTGTCGGGAGACGCTAGGAGGCACACGGACGTCCCGCTAGCGTCCCCGCTTCCCAAGCCGTCCCTGGGACGCGGCGGCCCCGGCGGGTTCCGCCCGCGCGGCCGCCCGCTCCGCGGCGCTGAGCACCGCCCGGATGCCCGCCGTGAGCACCGAGGCGTCCCGTCCGGCGCCCCAGACCACGGCGCCGCCGACCCGCGCCTCGACGTAGGCGACCGCGTCCGCGCCCGAACCCGGGCCGACGGCGTGCTCGTTGAAGGAGAGGATCTCCACCCCGACCGCGTCCGCCACCGCGGCCACTGGTCCGGCGCCGGTGCCAGGGCGGCCGTCCACCTCGGCCCGGTCCTCGCCGGCCCGGTCCTCGCCGACCCGCCAGACCCGCTCCGCCCCCGGGTCCAGGTACTCGGCGCGGAACAGCCCGTACAGTTCCTCCCCGGTCACCTCGCGCCCGCTGTCGTCGGTCGCCTCCTGCACCACCCGGGCGAACTCGATCTGCAGCCGCCGGGGCAGCTCCAGCCCGGCGCCGGTCTGCAGCAGGTAGGCGATGCCGCCCTTGCCGGACTGGCTGTTGACCCGGATCACCGCCTCGTAGTCGCGGCCCAGGTCGGCCGGGTCGATCGGCAGGTAGGGCACCGACCAGGGCGCCTCGCGCTCGGGCAGGCCGAGGTCGGCGGCCGTCTCGGCGTGCCGGGCGAAGCCCTTCCTGATGGCGTCCTGGTGGGTGCCGGAGAAGGCGGTGTGCACCAGGTCGCCGACGTACGGGTGCCGCTCGTGCACGGGCAGCCGGTTGCAGTGCTCGACGGTGCGGCGGATCTCGTCGATGTCGGAGAGGTCGAGCATCGGGTCGACGCCCTGGGTGTGCAGGTTGAGTGCCAGGGTGACCAGGTCGACGTTGCCGGTCCGCTCCCCGTTGCCGAACAGGCAGCCCTCGACCCGCTGGGCGCCCGCCAGCACGGCGAGTTCGGCGCAGGCGACGCCGGTGCCGCGGTCGTTGTGCGGGTGGACGGAGAGGATGACGGAGTCGCGGCGCTCCAGGTGGCGGTCGAGGTACTCGATCTGGTCGGCGTAGACGTTGGGGGTGGCGATCTCGACGGTGGCGGGCAGGTTGTGGACGACCGGCCGGTCGGGGCTCGCGTCCCAGAGCGTGCTGAGGCCGTTGCAGACCTCCAGCACGTAGTCCGGCTCGGTCAGGTTGAACACCTCGGGCGAGAACTGGAAGCGCAGGCCGTCCCGGCCCTCCCCGAGCCGGGCCATCCGCTCGGCGGCCGCGGTGATCAGCGCCCGCAGCTCGGCCCGGTCCTTGCCGAGGACGACCTCGCGCCAGAGCGGGGCGGTGGCGGTGTAGAGGTGGACGACGACGTTGGGCAGGCCCTCGACGGCCTCGAAGGTGCGGTCGATGAGGTCGGCCCGGGCGGCGGTGAAGACGACGACGGTGACGTCCGCGGGCAGGGCTTCGGGGTGCTCGGCGAGGCGGCGGACGAAGTCGAAGTCGGTGCGGCTGGCGGAGGGGTAGCCGACCTCGATCTCCTTGAAGCCCATGGCCAGGAAGAGGTCGAACATCCGCTGCTTGCGTGCCGGGTCCATCGGCTCGGCGAGCGCCTGGTTGCCGTCGCGCAGGTCGACGGGCACCCAGAGCGGGGCGCGCTCGATCCGGCGGCCGGGCCAGCGGCGCAGCAGCGCGGGGACGTGCACCCGCTCGTGGGCGGGGCGGTAGCGGTGGGAGGGCATGGCGCCGCCGCGCTGGGGGTTCCAGGCGGGGGCGTCGGCCGGGACGGGGCCGGCGGGGGCGTGCAGGGTCGGGAATCGCACGGGGCTGTCCTCATGACGGGAGGCCGGGGACCGGCAGGACGGCGCCCCGCAGCGGGGTGCCGGTCAGGTCACGCCCCGCTGCGGCCACCAAGAAGGAGGGCGCTCCACGGCTTCATGCCGGGTAGAGTAGCCAGAAGAGAAGTCCTCAGACAACCCGACAGGTGACGACGATGCCCGCCCTCCGCCCCTCCCCCCTCGCCGAACAGGCCGCCGCGCAGATCGAGGAGCGGATCCGGTCCGGCGAGTGGCCGGTCGGCGGCAAGCTGCCCGGCGAGGTGGCGCTCGCCAAGGAGCTGGGCGTCGGCCGCTCGACCGTCCGGGAGGCGCTGCGCACCCTCGCCGCGGCCGGGATGGTGCACGCCCGGCAGGGCTCCGGGGTGTTCGTGACCGCCGACCGCCCGAGCACCGGGGACGACTGGGCCACCCGGCTGCGGGCCGCCGAGCTGGCGCACATCTACGAGGTGCGGACCATGGTCGAGGTGCAGGCCGCCCGACTGGCCGCCGAGCGCCGCACGGCCGCCGACCTCGCCGCCGTGGACGCCGCGCTGGCCGCGCGCCGGGCCGCCGGCGGGGCGAAGGACAAGGACTTCGTCGAGGCCGACATCGCCCTGCACACGGCGATCGTGGCCGCCGCCCACAACCCCGTCCTGGATGACCTGTTCGCCCAGTTCGCCCCGATCCTGCGGGAGCACCTGGTCGAGCTGGTCGGCCTGTTCGGGCTGCGCGAGGGCGACCCGAACCAGGGCTACGACACCCACGCCGAGCTGGTGCGGGCGCTGCACGCGGGCGATCCGGCGGAGGCCGGGCGGGTGCTGGCGGCGGAGCTGGAGGCGACCCGGGCCCGACTGCTGGCCTCCTGAGGGCCGCTCAGGAGGCCGGCAGTCGGGCAAGCGGGGACGGGCGGCCGGGCGGACGGGGACGGGCTGCCGGGGCGTCACACAGTTTTCACACCGAGTCCATCCAGCGGCTGCGGGCCACCCCGAGGATGGAACGGGCACGGCTGGAAGCGGGTGCTTCGAGCACAAACGGTCAACGTGCGGGTGACATTGTGTCCGGTTCGTGCCCAAGTACCACCTAGGCAGCGAACGGGCTTTCACTCCAATCACACGATATGACTAGTATCGCTTCGTCAAAAGCCCGTGCCCGGACGGCCCGCCCCTCACCGGCCGGCCGCCAGTCCCAAGGAGTCTGCTCTGCGCGCGCGTGCGAATCGGCGGCCCCCGGCGCCGAAGACCCCCCGCAGGCGTCCACGCCTGTCCCTGCGGACGGCGCTGCTCGTCCTGGCCGTCGTCCCCAGCCTCGCCCTGGTCACCCTCTGGGCGGTCACCAGCGGCGAGACCGTCTTCGACTTCCAACGGCAGGCCGCCCAGGGCATGCTCGCCCAGAAGGCCGGCCAGCCGTCCAACATCGTCTACTACAACCTCCAGGAGGAGCGCCGGCTCAGCGCCGAGGCGCTCGCCCGGCCCGGCGGCAACACCGACCAACTGCGCCGCCAGCGACAGCTGACCGACGACGCGGTGCGCCAGTTCCAGACCCTGTCCGGGGAGAGCACCGACCACGCACCCGAGGACGTGCGCTCCGCCGTCGCCGAGGCCCGGCAGGCGATGGGCCGGCTCGGCGAGGAACGGACCGCCGTCGACAAGGGCTCGATCGACCAGCAGACCCTCTTCACCTACTACACCGACCTGATCGCCGTGGACCTGCGGCTGTTCACCGCGCTCAGCCACGTCGACGCCGGCGAGGTCACCTGGGTCTCCAAGACCCTGGTGAACTCCTTCTGGGCCAAGGAGATGCTCGCCCGCGAGGACGCCATCCTGGCCCGCGGCTGGCCGGGCGGACGGCTCAGCACCGCCGACTACCAGCAGGTCCAGCAGCTGATCGGCGCCCAGGACCACCTGTTCACCGTCCAGGTCCTCCCGTACATCCCGGACGGCGAGGCGGCCGGCTGGCACGACCTGATGACCGGCCCCGCCTGGCAGGCCAAGTCCGCCGTCGAACAGCAGCTCACCCGGCCGATCGCCGCCGAGTCCAACGGCAGCGTCAAACTGCCGCCCGTCCAGGACCAGTGGCGCCAGGCCGTCGACCAGCTCAACCCGCAGCTGGTCAAGGTGATCGAGGCCCGCACCAGCGCCATCGTCGAGGTCGGCAAGGGAACCATCCTCGGCCTGCTCACCCGCGTGGTGCTGACCGCCGTCATCGGTCTGATCGCCGTCGTCGCCGTCGTCATCGCCTCCTGGCGGCTCAGCCGCTCGCTGCGCCGCCGGATCAAGGAACTCCAGGTCCAGGCCGAGGAGATGGAGCGCACCCTGCCCGAGGTGGTCGACCGCCTCGGCCGCGGCGAGCAGGTCGACGCCGAGGCCGAGAGCCGCGCCGTCACCACCGTCCCGGTCAGCACCCACGGCGGCGGCGCCCGCACCGACGAGATCGCGCGGCTCGGCCAGGCGCTCAACCTGGCCCGCTCCGCCGCCCTGGAGGCCGCCGTCCGGCAGGCCGACCAGCACCGCGGCTTCGAGCGGTTGCTCCAGCGCATCGCCCGCCGCACCCAGCTGCTGATCGGACGCCAGCTGCGCAAGCTCGACGAGCTGGAGCGCAAGCACGAGGACCCGGAGGTCCTGGAGGGCCTGTTCGACCTCGACCACCTCACCGCCCGCCTGCGCCGCTACGAGGAGAACCTCGTCATCATGGCCGGCGGCCAGCCGCAGCGGCGCTGGCGCAAGCCCGTACCGCTGCTGGACGTCCTGCGCTCCGCCCAGGGCGAGGTGCAGGACTACCGCCGGATCATGATCGACGTGGAGGGCCACCCGTGGCTCTCCGAGCGGGCCGTCGGACCGGTCGCCCACGTGCTCGCCGAGCTGATGGAGAACGCCACCACCTTCTCCAAGCCGCCCACGCCGGTCGAGGTCCGGGCCGCCATGGTCGGTCGCGGCCTCGCGGTCGAGATCGAGGACCGCGGCCTCGGCATGGACCCGGAACAGTACGACGCGGCCAACGAACTGATGAGCCGCCCGCCGCGCACCGACGTGCTGGCCCGGGCCGACGACATCCGGCTCGGCTTCTACGTGGTCGCCCGGCTCGCCGCGCTGACCGGGCTGAAGATCGAGTTCCGGCCGTCCGCCTTCGGCGGCACCCGGGTGGTCGTGCTCGTCCCGGACGAGCTGGTCATCGACGGCGACACCGGGCTGCCGGACGCCGCGCCCGTCGAACCGATCCCGCTGGTCCGGCGCTCGCGCCGGGCGCTGCGCTCCGCCTCCGACGAGGTGCCGCAGCCGGTGGGGGCGCCGGTCGCGCCGGTGGAGGCCTTCGGGGCGGTCCAGGCGCCGGTGTCCGTGGTGGGCGTCGGTGTGGCGTACCAGGGGCAGCAGGTCGCGGAACAGGCGTTCCCGGAGACCGCGTTCCCGGCCCCGGCCGCCCCGGAACCGGTGTTCCCGGAACCGGCCTTCCCGGAGCCCGGCCCGCCGTACCACCAGCCCCACCGGCCCGGCTTCCCCGAGCAGCCGATCCAGCACAGCTCCCCCGCCGACCCCTCGCCGGTCTACGGCACGACCGCCGCCCCGGCCCCCGTCCCCGAGGCCCCGGCCTACCCGGACATCGCCTACGCCCGGGTCACCGAGGCCGAGGCCCCGTACGCCGACGAGCAGTACCGCCCGGCCGACCACTACCGGCTGGCCGAACGGCGCCGGCACCGCGAGTACCCCTCCGCCGTACCGGTGAGCCCGGTCGAGGGCGGGCAGCCGCCGCTGCCGCAGCGCGTCCGGCAGGCCAGCCTGGCCGCCGAGCTGCGGGTACCCCCGCCGACCCGGCAGGAGTGGGTCGATCCGGCCGCCGGGCAGCCGGCCGGGACGCCCCCGGCGCAGCCCGCCGGGCCGGAGCGCGCCGACCCCGCCGAGCGCCCCGTCCGTCGCTCGGGCGCCGCCATCGGCGCCTTCCAGCGCCAGTCCCGCGCCGCCCGGGCCCAGGACAGCGGCGAACACCCGCTGCCCGCCCCCAGCACCCCGCCGGCTCCCCCCGCACTGCCCGCCGGCCCCCCGAGCTCCGCGTCCGCCCCCTCCCCCCGGGCCCTGCCGGCCGCGGCGCCCCGAACCACACGAACGGATGACCACTCATGAACCGCACGACCGCCACCCACCAGGACCTGGACTGGCTGCTGGACGGACTCGTCGACTCGGTGACCGGGACCCGCAACGCCGTCCTGCTCTCCGACGACGGCCTCGTGGTCAGTCACTCCCGCACCATCGAGCGCGCCGACGCCGAGCGCCTCGCCGCCGTCGCCACCGGTCAGCAGTCGCTCGCCCGCGGCGTCGGCCAGCTCTTCGACGGCGGCCCGGTGCACCAGGTGATCGTCGAGCTCGCCGAGTGCTGGCTGTTCGTCATCGCCGCCGCCCAGGGCACCCACCTGGCCGTGGTCGCCTCCCAGGAGGTGGACGCCGAGGTGATGTCCGTCGCCATGCACACCCTGGTCCAGCAGGTCGGCCAGAAGCTCACCACCCCGGTCCGGGCCGAGGCCGCCCCCGCGTCCTTCGACGTCTTCGCCTCCCGGAACCGGGGCTGACCACGGTGGGCCCGCACAGCGACGGGGGGAGCACCTGGCCGCACGGCCGGGTGCCGCACTGGAGCGAGCTGGAGGAGCCCGGGGCCGAGGACGAGACCGGCGTCATGGTCCGCCCGTACACCATCACCCGCGGCCGGACCGCACCCGAACGCGACGACCTCACCCTCATCACCGTGCTCACCACGGCCGAGGAGGAGGCCGGGGCGGCCCTGGCGCGCGGCAGCCGCACCGGCACCCGCGGCCTCCAGCCCGAGCACCGGCGGATCCTCGACCGCTGCCGGCGCCCGGCCGCGGTCGCCGAGGTGGCCGCCGACCTGGACCTCCCGGTCTCGGTCACCAAGATCCTGCTGGGCGACCTGGTCGCCCAGGGCCTGCTGAAGGCCCGGGCGCCGCTCTCGGTGGCACGCGCCGCCGGGGGCGTGGACCTCGGCCTGCTCACGGCCGTACGCGAAGGACTCCGGAGACTCTAAGCCATGGCAACACCGCACTCCGCCACCCCCGTTGCCGCTCCCGCCGCGGTCAAGATCCTGATCGCGGGCGGCTTCGGCGTCGGCAAGACCACCCTGGTCGGCTCGGTCAGCGAGGTCGCCCCGCTGCGCACCGAGGAGTACCTGACCACGGCCAGCGTGGGCGTCGACGACCTGGACGGCGTCGACCAGAAGGACACCACCACCGTCGCCCTCGACTTCGGCCGGATCACCGTCAGCCCCGAGCTGGTGGTCTACCTGTTCGGCACGCCCGGGCAGGAACGTTTCTGGTTCATGTGGAACGACCTGGTCAACGGCGCCCTCGGCGGCATCGTCATCGCCGACACCCGCCGGCTGGACACCAGCTTCGCCTCGATCGACTTCTTCGAGAGCCGGGGCATCCCGTTCGTGGTCGCGATCAACTGCTTCCACCACCACAACACCCGTACCCCGGACGAGATCCGGGCCGCGCTCGACCTCGACCCGCAGGTGCCGATGCTGATCGGCGACGTGCGGGAGCGCGGCTTCGGCCGCGACCTGCTGCTCGCCCTGGTCGACCACCTGATGGAACTCGCCGGCGCCACGCCGGTCGGCTGAGCCCGTTCTTTGGAGCCCCCTGCCATGACCACTCCCCTTCGCGTCCTCGTCCACGGCGGCGGCATCGGCGGCCTCACCCTCGCCACCGCCCTCGCCCGGCGCGGCCACCACGTCGAGGTCGCCGAACTGCGCGACCAGCTGGAAGCCCTCGGCGTCGGCATCATCCAGCCCTCCAACGCCCTGCACGTGATGCGGGAGATCGGCGTGCTGGACGCCTGCCTGGCGGCCGGCTTCGAGTGGGAGGTGCTGACCATCTGCGACCCGGCCGGCGCCACCGTCGCCCGGATCCCCCAGCCCCGGATGGGCGACGCCCCCTCCAACAACGGCATACCCCGGCCCGCCCTGGCCCGGGTGCTGGCCGACGCCGCCACCGCGGCCGGCGCCGTCCTGCGCTTCGGCACCACCATCGCCACGGTGAAGGACGACGGCACCGGCGTCGACGTCACCCTGGACGACGGCCACGCCGACCGCTACGACCTGGTCGTCGGCTTCGACGGCATCGGCTCGCCGCTGCGCCGGCACCTGTACGGCGAGCGGTACGCCCCCGAGTACACCGGCTTCGCCAACTGGCGCGTCACGCTGCCGCGTTCGCCCGAGGTCCGGGGCGTGGTGATGTCGGCCGGCAACCAGCGGGCCAAGGCGCTGCTCACCCCGATCAGCGAGGAACTCATGTACCTGGGCTCGGTGTTCGCCGAGGCCGAGGACTTCCGTCCGGACCCGGAGCACGCCCACGAGCAGCTCCGCGAGCGCCTCGCCGGGTTCGGCGGCCCGATCGCCGAGGCCCTCGCCCAGGTCACCGACCCCGCCGCGGTGGTCTACTCCCGGATCTCCCAGGTGACCGTCGAGGAGCCCTGGCACGTCGGCCGGATCGCCCTGGCCGGCGACGCCGCCCACGCCTCCACCCCGCACCTCGCCCAGGGCGCGGCGATGGCGGTCGAGGACGCCCTCGTGCTGGCCGAGAGCCTCGACGCGGCGGCGGACGTCCCGGCCGCGCTCGCCGCCTGGGAGGAGCGCCGCCGCCCGCGTGCCATGTGGGTCCAGGCGCTGTCGCGCGCCGTCCTCAAGCAGGAGACCGGCACGCCCACCACGGCGGAGGAGGACGAGCTGCTCAAGATCGGCATCCCCGGCGCGGCCCACGTCCTGGTCAAGCCGTACTGAGCCCCCACGTCGGCCGTCGACCCGACGCCCCCAACAAGCCGATGTCGACGGCCTGTTGCGGTGGCCGCGGGCATCGTCGACCATCGTGGACATGACGACGGACGACACCGGGCACGACAGCCGGACCAGCGACCCGTCGGCCCCGCACAGCGCGGGCCGACGGGTCGTCGAGCTGAGCCACCCGATCCGGCACGGCATGGTCACCTACCCGGGCCTGCCCGCACCCGAGATCGGCGTCCACCTCTCGCGGGAGGACTCCCGCGACCACTACGCGCCCGGCACCGAGTTCCAGATCGGCCGGATCTCGATGGTCGCGAACACCGGCACCTACCTCGACAGCCCCTTCCACCGGTTCCCCGACGGGCCGGACCTCGCGGGGCTTCCGCTCGCCGGACTCGTCGACCTCGACGGGCTGGTGGTCCCGGCCCTCGACGCACCCGACCGGGCCGTCGACCCGAGCGCGCTGCTGCCGTACCGGGTCACCGGGCGGGCGGTGCTGATCCGCACCGGCTGGGACCGCCACTGGGGCACCGACCGTTACGGCGCGGGCGGCCACCCCTTTCTCAGCGCGCAGGGCGCCGCCTGGCTCGTCGCGCAGCGGCCCGCCCTCGTGGGCATCGACTCGCTGAACATCGACGACACCACCGACCTGGCCCGCCCCGCGCACTCCGCCCTGCTGGAGGCGGGCATCCCGCTCGTCGAGCACCTGCGCGGGCTGGAGCAACTACCGCCGGAGGGGTTCCGCTTCCACGCCGCGCCACCCGCCGTCGCGGGCATGGGGTCCTTCCCCGTCCGCGCGTACGCGGTGCTGTCGGGTGCGGAGCGGTAGCCGTCCAGGTAGCCGTCCCGGGCCCGGGACGAAGGCCGCGCCCGCGATCAGCCGCTGATCTGCCGACGGCGCGCCCAGACCTCCGCCGAGACCCGGGCCAGCAGTCGGGCCGCCGGGTCCGTGCGGTCGCTGCCGTCGGCGAGCGGGCCGGTGTAGCAGACCGCGATCAGGTACGGCGGGCAGTCCCGGGGGTGGACCAGGCCGACGGCGTGCCGGGCGCCGGGCACCCAGCCGTTCTTGAACGCGATCCGGGTGCCCGGCGGCAGGCCCGCCGCGACGTCCACCCGGAAGTCGTTGCGCTCCAGCAGCGCCAGCAACTCCGGCTCGTCCGCGAGCGAGTGCAGCAGCCGGACCAGGTCGCGGGCGCTCACCAGGTTGTGCACGCCCTGCGCACGCGCCGCGTAGTCCTCGATCCCGCGCGGCGTGGCGCTGCGGGTCGCCCCCGCCCGGCGCCACACCTCGGCCACCGCCCACCGGTCGGTGCGGGACAGGCAGAGGTTGGTCGCCAGGTTGGAGGAGTGGGTGATCATCCGCTCGGCGAGCAGCCGGAGCGGCACATGGGTGCCCAGCAGTTCCCAGGGCAGCGGATCGCTGTCCCAGTCCGGATCGTTGCCGAACTCCCCGCCCACCACGGACTCGAAGCGGTTCACCACCGGCACCTCGGCGTCCAGGTTCACCCCGCCGCGGGCCAGCGCCGCCAGCACCGCGACCTTCATCGTGCTCGCGGCATCGTGCAGTTCGTCCGGCGCCCGCAGGAACACCGGCTCGGCATCGCCCTCCCAGGGGGCCACCACCACAGACAGCATGGGGAGAGCGTAGTGCCGTCCGGGCCGACGGCATGCCGACGGCCCACCGCCGGTCGGGCGGTGGGCCGTTGATGGGGGGGCGTGCGCCGCGTCAGCCGTTCTGCCAGGTGGCGCCCGAACCCGTGAACGCGCCGGTGACGCCGGTGTCGTCGGACCAGACGAAGAAGTCGGTGTGCTGGACCCCGTCACTGCTGACGCTGGATTGGGTGCCCGCGACCCCGGCGCCGTTCTCGTCGGCGAGGAACTGGCCCTGTCCGTAGTTCGCGTCGAAGCCCTCCTGGGCCGAGGCCAGGCCCGCACAGCCGAGCACGAGCGGGGCGGCGAGGGCGCCGACGGCCAGGACGCGCTGAATCGTACGCATGATGATCCTCCGTGGAGCGATTGATCGATGGGACGGACCTCGGGCAGGCCGCCGCGATCAAGTAGCGACGCACCGTGACGGCGAAGCAAGGTGCGCCGCGCCGGGCACCAGGCGGGGCACGCGCGGAAACACCGCGCCCACCTGCGGAAACATGCGCTCGTACGATCATCTGCTGATTCATTCGGCCGGAGGAAGACCACCGGGGGCGACCGTCCGCAGCCGGCGGGCGCCCCGGCCCCGGACGACCGCGATCCGCCCCGGATGCCGTGGGCCGTCCGGGTGACTACGGTGGAATCAGGTAGCTCAGAGCATCCGGGAGATTACGCCATGACTTCCGAAAAGCAGCCTGTCCATCTGAAGACGCGGACGGTCACCGGCCACGCCCTCCTCAACGCCCCGATCAGCGGTGACTTCGAGGCCACCCTCACCGACGCCGACGGCAAGCCGATCGTGGGGCGGGAGATCACCTTCTTCAGCACCGCCAGCGGCCAGCGCGTCGGCAGCGCGACCACCGACCAGAGCGGCATCGCCCGCCTGAACTCCGGTTCCAAGCTCCTCGATCCGGTCATCGTCGCCAGCACCCTCACCACCGGCGCCAGCGCGCGGTTCGAGGGCGACGACACGTTCCAGTCCGCCGAAGCCCACGCCGGAACGGCCGTGGGCGTGTAGCCGGACCAAACCCCCGACAGACGAAGAGGAGTGGGGGGTAGGGCGGGCGGCCATGCCCCCACGCGGGGGGGGGACCAAGGGGAGGGGGTGGGCGGGGGC